>CP046174.1:3186914-3824297 GCA_017161075.1 Erysipelotrichaceae bacterium 66202529
TTCTACTTTATGGAAAAAGAGGCACATTCATTCCTTTCCTTGATAAAATCACAAACAAATCAGTGTAATACACGCAGTGGATAATATAATCAACCGCAAGGACATCTCGTAATGAGGGGGCTTATTCAGAAACGCAGTTATGTATTTTTGTATGCAGACAAGGAATACCTTAACGTAGGAATGACTCCGTATATAAGTATCAACCGTTCAGAATGCAGGCAAGAACAATTCAGAATAGGTAATTTTTGTTCAAAAAAAGCTGAATTGCTTCAGCTTAATCGTTCTGTGCCCATTCTGGTACTTCATTTCCTCTGCGAATCAAAACCGCCTTTTGAAATTCCGTCTGATTCAGAAATTCCAAAATATCATTTTCATCTTCCTCTGTACAGCCAACCAGTAATTTAACCTCACAGTCCTTTTTCAGGATATCCGCACTGATCACAACGGATTGTACCAGATTACTTTTTTCACTACCCTTAAAGACATCAATCGGTGCCTGATCGGAGCCGGTCGTGTCATTCAGATATCCGTAATCCACCGGATATACCAGATTGCTGTATTTGTAATGACAGGTATTTCTAGGTCTGTCAATTACGAGCTTGCTCGATAAAAACAAAGTATCCAGCTTCTGCCAGAAAAATGCATTGTTCTCAAAAGAATTCATTATGATCTCCTCCTTTAGAATTTTACGCTGACGCAGTCTCTGGTTATATCCTGAATCGTTTTACAACCAGCCATCGCCATAGCTTCTTTTAACTCCAGTCTGATCTTTTCAAAATAGGTTACAAGACCGTCACTTCCGTCTCCAATCACCGCCTGAGAAACCGGACGTCCGATCAGTACACCGTCTGCCCCGAGTGCAAGCGCCTTGAATACATCGTTTCCTGTACGGAATGCACCATCCACAAATACCTTCATACGGCCGTCTGCCACCTTGACGATATCCTCCAGTACCTCGATACCGGACAGACAATCATCCAGAACACGACCTCCGTGGTTACTGACGATAACTCCGGATGCTCCTGCTTCCAATGCCTTACGGGCACCCTTCACACTGAGAATCCCCTTTAGAATAAAAGGAACATCTCCGCATATTTTTGTGATTTCCTTCAGTTCCTCCACATTCTTGAAACCGACTGGTGTAATGCTTGTTCTTAAATTTGTTAAACCGCTGGCATCAATATCGCTGGCAATCGCCAGTGCATGGGCTTCCTTCGCCAGCTGTATCCGCCATGCCATATGCTCTTTGCTCCAAGGCTTGATGGTCGGTACGCCATATCCGTCATGCTCCTTAACGACAGACATCGGCCCCTGAAACATTTCATCATGCATCCCGTCTCCGGTAAATGCCAGCGTCCCTGCTCGTAAAGAACCATCCACAAGGGCTCTAGTATAGCTCATATCATCCAGCTCTGCGCCATAGTTTTGTAAAATACCGCTGATTGGTGCTGCATACACCGGCAACGATACCGTATGGCCAAAAAATTCGGAAGTCGTATCGATTTCCGTATTGTCACTGATGGTATCCATCGTTATAAATACCTTTTTCAGCATTTCAGCATTTCTAACAAATGCACTTCCACTCCCCTTGCCGCCAGGGCCGGGTGTTTCGCCGCGACATGCCAATCCATTGCACACCGGACAGCATCTGCATTTTGCGCACAGAGTTTTTGCGTTCGCATAAACCTCCTGCCACGTTTTCATAGTAACACATCACTTTCTTCAACTTCCATGAAAATTTTTCTAACTCACTTTACTATTATAGCGGTTATGAAAAAAATTATCAATCCTTTTAAAAGATTTTCATAGCTTTTTTCATTTTATATCATTCCACTGTCATAAAAAGGCGGGCAGCTTCATAAAATAA
The DNA here is from genome assembly GCA_017161075.1 of Erysipelotrichaceae bacterium 66202529. Taxonomy (NCBI): domain Bacteria; kingdom Bacillati; phylum Bacillota; class Erysipelotrichia; order Erysipelotrichales; family Erysipelotrichaceae; species Erysipelotrichaceae bacterium 66202529. The sequence goes on from CP046174.1 coordinate 3,188,782, forward strand.
GAGAATGAAGCCTGTCCATTCTCTGTCCTTTATTTCAGATTTTCAATCTTCTGTTCCTTTACCCAGTCCCAGAATTCCAACGGATGCTCCTCATCAAAGCCTGTCATATCCGCTTCAACCTTGCCATCCTTAATATAATATACATGCGGGGTGGTTCCCGGCTTTTTCAGCCTCGTTTTCAACAGATCATGATCAGCATACAGCTTTTCTGTCGTAGAATCATCCATCTTCACATTATAAATCACCGTCGGATGATCCTCTATCGTATCATCCAGCATCTTATGCATCAGCTGACAGTAATAGCATTTATCTCTTGTAATCAAAAGCAGAAAGGTTTCCTTTTTATCCATCTTGGAAAAAGCATCCTCAATTCATATTTGCCGAAATATCTGGCTAACTTTCCCAATTTTACAGGCATTCCAGCCTGTTCATTAGTGAAATGATATGTATTTTCCCTTATTTTTGCCCTTATGAGATAATTGTAAGGGAAATAAGGGAATTTCTTTTTTTAGTCATTGCCTGCCACTTTATCAAGCAGCCTTGCTGATTCCCGCTTGGCTTTTCTTGTGGAGTGAGCATAGACATTCATTGTGGTACTGACATCTGAGTGCCCTAACAGTTCCTGCACATCCTTTGGTGCTGCTCCGTTTGCTAGAAGGTTACTTGTGTAGGTGTGGCGCAACTGGTGAAAGTGAAATCCTTCAAATCCATCCAGTTTCTGTGCAATCTTCCTGCAAACAATTCCTAATGTACTTGGCAGTTCCAGACTTCCGTCCAGTCTTAAGCAGACAAAGGATATTTCCTTATAATCTTCTGGAACATTCTCTGTTCCGTCCAGATGATAGAACTCATAGTAAACTCTGTTTTTGTCTTTTACTTCTCTGTAGTAGTTTTTGTGGTAAAGTTCTCCGTACTGCATTCGGTTTTTAAGTTGTTCCTTTCGGGCATTGCGAAGAATCTCTGCCAGTGTATCTCCAAAATCAACAATCCTTACCTTTTTTCGTTTGGTTGGTCCGATGATATTCTTGTGCCTTGAACCATCATATCGGATACTGCGTCTGATTGTAAGGCACTGTTCTTCAAGATTCACATCCTGCCATGCCAGACCACAGGCTTCACCGATACGAAGTCCTGCATAATAAGCTATCTGGATTGGAAGTATTGCCGGTGGATTGTAATCCTGTAGAAATTCAATCAGTCTTTCATAATCCTCTCGTGGAATTGGCTGTATATCGCCATCCATGTCATCATCAGAAAACAGGTCAACCTCATCCGTCTGGTATTTCAGCTTAATATACTGCATCGGATTGAAAGTGATATATTGCTTTGGTGATACTGCAAACCGGAATGACTGCTGTAATACTGCCGAGAAAGAACGAATGTAATCTTTGCTGTAACCTTTTCTTTCTGAACCATCTGGATAAGTGCCACCAAAGGAAAGCAGATCGAAGAAGGCTTGTAAATGCTCAGATGTTACATTTTTCAACTTTCTCTCTGAAATTGGATGCTTCTTGATGTTGGTAATTGCACCGAGGTAATTCTGGACTGTCCCATTACTGAGAGTACCGGTCTTTAATTCTTCCTCTGCCCATATATCAAGTAATTCTCCAACTGTAATATTTTCCGACTTTGCAATGAATTTTTTGCTTTCGTAATCGTCCATTGCCTGACGGAGCAGTTTTTCCGTTTCACTTTTGCTTTCTGTTCCAGCGTATTCTTTCTGAACTAGATTGCCGCTTGCATCTTCTACATAGAAGCGGTAGTACCATTTCTTTCCTTTTTTTCTTACAGATCCTTTTGCCATAATCGTGTGTCTCCTTTCGATATCAGACAATCGGAACTGATGAAATGCTTCTTGCGTGTAAGTATATCATAACTCCGGTTGTCGTTCTATACCGAATCGGAATCTTCATACAAAACTTCTGATAAAAGATTTTCAAGCCTTTGTTCTGCCATTTCCGGTTTCTTGGAATAGAGCCTTACAATATCTGCCATGTCATTAAAGGCATTAACGGTATGGGTGATCTCCCGGAGAAACATAATCTCGTTATATTCATCATTCGATTCAAACCCCATTACTTTTGCAATATCCGCTTCATTCGTATTGCCCTTGTAATTCTTGCAGGCAAACTGGAATGATTCCAGAAACAGGTTATATTGCTTTAACATTAACAGCAGTAAATCTTTGGAAAAAGCATCTTCCTTTTTACTAAGGTCGAGAGGTAACTGTTTGAGAATATCACCCATTGCATCACGAATCTGTAATTCTTTCTTATCCGTAATATCGGTTTCGTATTCATCGGTTTCCCCTTTGAGCCATTCAATAGATACATGAAGTGCTTCCGAAAGACCTTCCAGCACCATCTTTTTGGTATTGTCAATCGAACCATTCTCATAACGCAGGATTGTGGAAGCTGTAACTCCCATCTTCTCTGCAACATAAGGCTGTGTCAGATTTAATTCCAGACGACGCTGTTTTGCCCTGCTGCCTATCAGCTTGCGTAGTTCTTTATCTTTCATGCTGATTGCCTCCTTTTTCGGTATGTATGAATTATAGCATGTACCTCACATAATTGCAATACGCAATATAATAATTATTTTTAAAATTTCATAATGCTTGACAACACGATATAAAACCGTTATACTAACAGCACGATAAAAGTTGCATAATGCAATTTGCTAGGAGGTGACAAGATGACGGAAAGAAAGATTGCATTATCCATCGAGGAAGCAGCCGACTATACAGGAATTGGCAGAAACACTTTGAGAAAGCTGGTTGAATGGAAGAAACTTCCGGTATTAAAGGTCGGAAGAAAAGTTCTTATTAAAACTGACATTCTGGAAAAGTTCATGGAAGCCAACGAGGGGCGAGATCTGAGGGATAAAGGAAATGTAAAAGCTGTCACAAGAAATGTGGCAACTTAAAAAGGCGGCTTCCTACGAAACCGCCAAAGGTTCTATCAGACCGAAGCCATGATATACCTACACGCAAGAGGATTATACCATGTGCTTCTCCTGATATGCAACCGGGAACTGTTGTTTATCGGAAAAAGAAAGGATGAAGATGATATGGCGAAATCAACAAAGACTTATGAAGAAAGAATACGTGCATTAGAGAAAAAGGAACAGGAAAGCATCGAAGCTACCAAAAAGCTCATTGCACAGCGAAAGGAACTGGAAAAACGAAAGAAAGCGGAAGAAAGTAAAAAACGAACCCACAGGCTCTGTCAGATTGGCGGTGCGGTGGAATCGGTTCTTGGCTGTCCGATTGAAGAGGAAGATTTACCAAAGCTGATAGGCTTCTTAAAAAGGCAGGAAACAAACGGAAAGTTTTTCTCAAAGGCGATGCAAAAAGAACCATTTACAGACATGGAGGAAGTGTGATGGCGGAGGGAGTGGGTTTTCCATTCCCTTCATTGCTTTTGAATGAAGGGCGCACTTATGGACAACCAGAGGTCGTCCTTATAAGTTTGCCACAAGTGGCAACCGGTCTGCGCTTACGCTTGCCGGGCTCGTTCCGTCGGCGGGCATTTCATGCAGACCTGCTCATGCCGCAGGGGGCACTCTTACGCAGAGGGCGTTCCGACAGCTTCACTCCTGCCAAACCAGAAGAAGGTGCTGTCGGAAATTAATGCCGGATACGGCAGAAAGGGGGAATCGTATCATGGCGATATTTCACTTTACAGTAAAGATTGTCGGACGCAGTAAAGGAAAATCTGTCATATCCACATCGGCATATCTTAATGGAGATGTGATGAAGAATGAGGAAACAGGCAGGATCAGTTACTATACTTCCAAAAAGGAAGTTGTCTACACCAGTCTGATGATGTGCGAAAATGCACCTCCTGAATGGCTGCAGGTACCGGAAGAAAATATAAAAAGGTTTCAACAGTCTATTCGTTATAAAAGAGCGGACGATAAGGAAGCCGCACTGGAAAAGTTTAAAATCACATTTCAGAAACAGTGGCTATGGAATGAGGTCTTGAAGATAGAAAAAAATGCAGATGCACAGCTTGGACGCTCATTTGAATTTTCCTTACCGAAAGAATGGAGCAGACAGGAACAGATTGATTATACAACCGAATATATTCAAAAAACTTTCGTGGACAAGGGAATGTGTGCCGATTGGAGCATACACGATAAGAACGATGGGAACCCACATGTGCATTTACTTGTAACCATGCGACCATTCAATCCAGACCACTCATGGGGCAACAAAGAAGTCAAGGACTGGGATTTTGTCAGAGATACTGACGGAAATATCGTGGTTGATGAATCCCACCCTGACTGGTGGCAGGATAAGAAAAATCCTGACCGGCATGGAATCCGTATTCCGGTACTTGATGAAAACGGAGTACAGAAAGTCGGGGCAAGAAACAGAAAACAATGGAAACGAGTTCTGACCGATGCTACCGGCTGGAACAATCCAAAAAATTGTGAGTTATGGCGAAGCGAATGGGCAAAGATGTGTAACCGACATTTATCCATAGACAATCAGATTGACCACCGCTCTTATGAAAGACAGGGAAAATTAAAAGTCCCTACTATCCATGAGGGTGCAGATGCAAGGAAGATTGAGAAAAAATATCTCACCGGACAGATAAGGAAAGGTTCATGGAAGGTCGAGGAAAACCAGATGATTAAAAAACAAAATGCACTGCTGAAAAAGGTAATCGCAACCTTTGGTAAGGTATCCGGTGCATTGTCAATATGGAAGGAGTGGTTGAATGACATTAGAAGAAAGCAAAGAAGTAATTCCCATGATGGAAGCAATGATTACACAGATAGAGGAACAGCAGAATATCATGGCAGAGATGCTTCAGGAGATACAGGAAAAGGACGAGAAGCTGATGTGCTTTCAGGAGCAGGAAGAACGATTGCAGCAATTAGAGAAAGAATTGTCAGAGCTGCTACAAATCTTACCGGATACAGAAGAACTGTTGATGCTTCTGGAAGAAAAGACAGACCAGATACAGAAACTCACAGACGAAAATCAGCAATGGCAGGAATTGGCACAGAAATTAAACAGCGAGAACCGGCTATTGCAGAAACAGAACAGCGAATTACTGAACTTGAACAGCAATTAGAGAAAGGAAGGTTGATTGATGAACGAATTAAGAAACTCAAAGAGCGACGATCAACTGGAAGAGTTGCTTCTGCTGACAGAGCAGATGCAGGAAGAACTCGACCAGAAAGACCGGACTATCAGGAAACTGAAAGTGCAGCTCGACGAATCGCTGACCTTGAACGAGAGGTTAAACAGCGAGAACAGAGCAGGGAACATTCAAGCCTTAAAGAACGACTTGAGGAAAACAAAAGAATTATTGCAGAGCGAGAAAGAGAAAACGCTCACCGCAAAGGACATGATAGAGGAATGTCGCGATAAGCTAAGACAGGCAGAACAGGAACGGGATTATGCACTCTCCCATCAGAAAAAAGTAGAGATACCGGTTGAAAAGTCGGTGCTCTATCAAAAGTGCAGGAATTGTAACCAGACAGCTTATCTGAAAGCGAAGGAAAGGTATGATACGCAGAGAGAAAAAATGGCAGGCAGATATAAAGCAAAAACAGCTATGTATGAAGCATTGATGTTTCTGCTGATATGGTATTCCGCATCAACTACTCTTTTTCAGATGATACAGTCAAAGGTATTTATTTCTGATTGCAGAATATTCTTTGATGCAATCGGAACTTTCACACAGACTATTGCTGGCTGGATTGCACTGATAGGAAAGAATGTGGCACAGATTAGTAATGGAATATCCAATCCTGTCGTTGCCGGAATTATAAACTGGCTGATAAGAATATTGATTTGCGATGGATGTCTGGTGGGTGCGGGAATACTTGTAGCGTTTATAGGGATAAAGATTGCAGGGCTATATAAGAAATACTGTTGGGATATGATTACCATACTGGTAACACTTATAAGCCTGGAAATAGCAATCTACTTTGGAGATTGGATAAAGACAGTCTTGCCGATCAATATGCTATTTCTCTTATTATTGGTGCAACTGGTATATGTTGGAATTAGGTGGTATGTAAAAGGATGGCAAGAAGCCAGAGGATATTATTAAAAAATTATTAGAAAACTATTCATATTTACTTTAGTGCTAGGACAGATTATTCTAAAAATTCAGTGATGAGCATGCACATGAAATCTTACTTCGTTTAGGTACGAAAAAGGGCAATGGAAACTTTGTGTTCAGATGAGCTCTCACTATCTTGGTAACAACCGCAAGTTGCAGTGAAATATTGACGATGCATTTCGTATATATTCCACACATGGCTAAGCCCGACTAGAATGTGGGTGAAAAATTTTACAAGCGCCAGAGTTCCCTCTGGCGCTCATTTTACTTTCGCTGTGCGTTTTTTCTGTACTCTAATGGCAACAATCCCGTGCTTTTTCGGAATAATTCTGCAAATCGGCTTGAAGTGGAATAGCCTACTGTTTGGGCAACTTGTCCGACTGTCAGCTCTGTATATGCCAGCAGATATTCTGCTTGGCTCATGCGCCGCTGTTGAACATATTCCGTGATGGTGCAGTCGTAGTATTTCTTAAAACAGCTTTTGAGCTTTGTCGTTCCCATGCAGGCAATCTGTGTTAGCCGCTCCAGGGGAATATCAAAAGCATAGTGGTCGCTAAGATAAGCGGCAACTATTTGGAGATTTTCAATATCCTGTTGAGAGAGCTTATGGGCTGGTTTATCAGGATGTTTCTTCTGATATTCCACCACCATTGAAACAGCTTCTGCGACTTTACCCTCATAAAAAAGTTTTGCTGCAATCCCTTCCCCGCGATAGTCTTTGATTTCTGTGAGTAACCGTGACATTTCTGGAAAGTCGGATGTTTGGTCGATCTTCCGAAATGCATCCACAGGATTGATCTGTGCCTCCGGGTACAGTTTTTTCAGGTAGTCCTCATAATATGCCGGTGCAATCTCAATCCCAACCGAACGGATTGGAATATTTTTATGTATCAAAGCCTTGTATGGAGCGTAGCCTCCAATAAATGTTTTGATACAACCTGCAGACAGTCTACGGTATGGAGATAATTCCTCCCCGGAAATAGAGTCATACCGAGTGATACTCAGACATTCCGGCATGGAGCATTCCAACATGAAATCTTCGTGGAAGGAAAAGTTATGGATTTTAATATCATATAAGTCTTTCTGTCCATAAGTCCAGTAGGTGCCTTCTCCAACTTCGGGAGAAAGTTTCCAGCAGTCACCTAATGCTCCATATTGCTGGTTGTCTGGGTTACGGATAAAACCGTGTTCAATCAGTAGCGGTGTATAAAACTGGTCAATAATTTCAGACATGAAAACAGACCGCCTCCTTTTTGCAACGATTAGACGAACTTTTGAAAGGAACAGACGAACATTGCCGGAACCTATTGAATGTTGTTCGATAAATGCGTATTGTATTAGGCGAAGATTAGAGGTATCTAACCGAAGAATATCACAAACCACTTGTCGAGTCAAGACAATGAAAGGTAGGAGGTCAAAATGAGTAATCAAGTAAATTCTATGAACAAAGGTCTGACAGTGAAAGACCTTGTAACAACAGGTATTTTTACTGCACTGTTATTTGTTTTTGTATTGGTGGGCGGCGTTTTTTTTGCAACGAATCCTGTACTTACTTTTTTCATGCCGGCAGGAGGTGGGCTGCTTGCTGGCCCCATTTATCTTTTGCTGATTGCAAAAGTACATAAGCGTTGGAGCCTTTCTATAATGGGCGTTATCATGGGTATTATTTGGTTCGTGACCGGTATGCACTGGGCTTTTGCATTGGGCTACCTGATCATGGCGATTGTCGCGGACTTTGTTGCTGGTGCAGGGCAGTACAAAAGCAAAAAACTCAACAGTCTGTCTTACATCCTGTTCTCCCTCGGCGGTACTGGATCGTATATCGTTTTCTTTGCTGACCCCAATGGTTGGGCGCAGACCATGTTGGGGAATGGAACCGAACAGAGCTACATCGACACCATGCAGGCAACCGCTAATACCGGCATCCTGATTGCCATGTTTGCCGCTGCTATTATTACATCTGCAATCAGCGCTTTTGTAGGCTGCAAAATGCTGAAAAAGCAGTTTGAAAAAGCAGGTATTACAGCATGAGCGGTAAACGCCACAAGAAAGAGCTTTGGCTCGACCCACGGGCCAAGCTCTTTCTTATTCTTATGTGTGTTTTATCGTCCATGTTTGCGCCCTCACTTGCATATCAATTTATCCTTGTTATGCTGATTGCGATATTGGGGGCTTTCTTTGGAAAGTGGAAATATGTCATTAAGGCTGTATGCTTTTATGCGGTCATCTGTGCCCTGACAGTTTGGATCATGGCAGAAATGACAGGCACGCTGCGGACAATGTTTATTGCCTTTTTAGGCTTGTTTCATAAGGTCTATGCGTGCGGAACCTTGGCTGGGATTGTTCTGACTACTACAAAAGTCAATGAGTTCCTGTCTGCTATGAACCGTGTCCACGCACCCAAAAAGTTAGTAATTCCTATGGCAGTTATGCTACGGTACATTCCAACTATTCAAGAGGACTGGCGCTATATCAAGGACGCTATGCGGATGAGAGATGTTTCACCTTCTCTGGCGAGCTTTTTAGCACATCCGGGCATGACAGTTGAGTGTATTTATGTGCCTTTGTTGATGGCAGCTTCAAAAGCAGCGGATGATCTTTCTGTTGCTTCTGTCACCCGTGGAATTGAAAATCCCAATCCACGCACCTGCCTTGTCCAGATAAAATGCGGAGCTGCCGATTGGGGCGTCATGACCGTTGCCGTAGCTTATCTGATTTTTGAATTATGTGTGCGGGGAGGTGTGATCGGTTGATTGAGTTTGAAAATGTATCGTTTTCCTATACAGGACAGGAACATGGCGGGCTGCATGACATCAATTTGAAAATTTCGGACGGAGAATGTGTCCTGTTCTGTGGCCGCAGTGGGTGCGGAAAGACAACGATCACACGGCTGGTGAACGGCTTAATTCCTCAGTTTTATCAGGGGGAGCTTCATGGCCGTGTGCTGGTAGATGGTCAGGAAATCAGCAATATCCCCATGTACCAGATTGCCGCTAAGGTTGGCTCCGTTTTCCAAAATCCACGGACGCAGTTTTTCAATGTTGATACAGACAGTGAGATTGCCTTTGGAATTGAAAATGAAGCTCGCCCTCCCAAAAAATTGGCTGAGCGAGTAGAGCAGACAACTGAAGATTTGCATATTCAAAAGCTACGAAACAGAAATATTTTTGAGTTGTCCGGCGGAGAAAAGCAGAAAATCGCCTTTGCTTCTGTTTATGCCATGAACCCACAGATTTATCTATTGGATGAACCATCCTCTAATCTGGATATGACTTCGATCCAGGAACTAAAGGAACATTTGCGGCTGATAAAAAAACAGGGCAAAACAGTTTTGATAGCGGAACATCGTCTGTACTACCTGATGGAGTTGGCTGACCGAATTGTTTATCTGGAAAAAGGAGAAATCAAAGGAATATACACCCCGGAAGAATTTCGGCAGCTATCTGAACCTGATCGTGAACACATGGGTCTGCGAGCTGTTGATCTACAGGCGGTATTCCCGCCAAAAGCCCACTTGCCTGCGCCTCCCCCTGTATTGGAGCTGCGGAATGTGACGCTCCGCTACAAGAAGCAAACAATTTTGCATGACATTGAGCTATCCGCCGGAAAGGGCGAAGTGATTGGTGTGGTCGGCCACAACGGAGCTGGAAAGACTACATTTTCCCGCGCTCTCTGTGGGCTTCACAAAGACTGCGATGGACAATTTTTGTGGGAAAGCGAGCCGATTGAGCGTAAGGAAAGGCTGAAACGCTCTTACATGGTTATGCAGGATGTGAATTATGAACTTTTCGCTGACAGCGTGGAGGCAGAGTGCTCCTTTGGCATCCGCAATCCAAATCAAACGCTGGTAAATGTGACTTTGGAGGAACTGGGGCTTGCTCCATACCGGGAACGCCATCCAAACACACTTTCCGGCGGTCAAAAACAACGGGTGGCGGTAGCCGTCAGTATGATTTGTGGGAAAGATCTGCTGGTATTCGATGAACCGACCAGCGGCCTTGACTTTGACAGTATGACGCAGGTGGCAGGACTGATCCGCCGATTGTCCAATATGGGAAAAGTTATTTTCATTGTCACCCACGATTTTGAATTTGTCTGCCGTACCTGCTCACGTGTCCTGCATTTTGACGAGGGAGAAATGCCCGATGATGTACCAGTTACAATGGATGCCCTCCCGAAATTGAGAGAGCTGTTCTCTGTTTCAGATGGAAAGGAGAGGTAGTCTATGAAGCAGAAAAAAGAAAACAGAGTAGCACTGCTGCTCCATTGGGCCGGAGGCCAGAAAATCTGGCTGTTCCTGGCAATCCTGCTGTCCATGTGCAGTGGGCTTTGCATTATTGTTCCGTATATTGGGATTTACAGGCTGATGGATGCCACATTTAACAATGCCTGCACAAAAGAACTTGTGGTACAGACTGTGGCAATGATTGCCGCCGCTGTCACCCTGCGTTTTGCATTATTCGGCTGTTCCGGCGTGGCAGCCCATAAAGGCGCATACGGCGCACTGTTCAAAGTGCGCTGCATGGTTGCGGAACACATGGCCAGAGCGCCTTTGGGGGCCTTGAATGAACGGCGCACCGGGGATATAAAAACGGTTCTGAATGAAGATATTGAAAAGCTGGAGTTGTTCCTGGCCCATAACCTTCCTGACCTTGTGTGCTATCTGGTTGGGCCGGTAGTCATCTTTATTTACCTGATGACCGTCAATATTCCTCTGGCATTGATTTCCCTGGTTCCGCTAATCCTTGCTGTTGTTGTAATGGGGATGATGTTCCGCAACACGGATGACCTGATGGAACGGGCCAATCGCTCCATTACCACACTGAACTCGGTTATGATTGAGTACATCAGCGGTATGAAATTGATTAAAGCCTATAACATGGGGAGCAAATCGTTTCAAAAGTTTTCAGACGCTATCCAGGAAGAAAACGCCATGTGGAATGAAACTTCCCGGCGCATGGGGCCACCTTATGCGGCCTTTGTTGTTATCATCGAATGTGGGATGTTGCTGATGGTTCCAATCGGCGGAATGTTTTTCCTCAAAGGCTCACTGGCGGCCAGCGCATTTTTGCTGTTCGTCTATGTAGGTTCCATGTATCTGACGGAAATCCGCCCCCTGCAAGAACTGGGGACTAATTTTGCTAATGTACTGAACGCTGTTACCAAGACCAAAGAAATCCTGGATATTCCGATTTATGAGGGTGGAACGGACTTTCCCCAAAATCACGATATTGAACTTCGCAATGTCCGATTTTCCTATGACGGCAAGACCGATGTACTGCAAGGCGTCAACCTCAAAATCAATGACGGGGAACGCATGGCTCTTGTGGGACAGTCTGGTGCCGGTAAAAGCACTGTGATTGAACTGATCTCCCGCTTCTATGATGTGCAGGAGGGCGAAGTGCTGATTGGTGGAAAAAATGTCAAAGAGCTTGACTACGATACCATTCTGAAAAATGTAGCCATCGTATTTCAAAAGACATTCCTGACCCGTGACAGCGTTTTAGAAAATATCCGAATGGGCAGCAACGCCACTCTGGAAGAAGTGCGGGCTGCTGCAAAAGAGGCGCAGATTGACGATTTTATCATGTCCTTGCCAGATGGATATGACACGAAAGTGGGTAGCTTTGGCTCTCGCTTCTCCGGCGGTGAAAAACAGCGGATCGCGATTGCCCGCGCAATTCTGAAAAATGCACCTATCTTAATTTTGGACGAGGCCACAAGTGCCTCTGACCCGGAAAATCAGATGGAGATTGATAAAGCTATTCAAAATCTATGCAAAGGCAAAACAGTCATTGTAGTAGCACACCGTTTGAGTGCTTTGAAAATGTGCAACCGGGTGGCTGTGGTGGAAAATCATACAATTACCAGCGTTGGCACCCATGAGGAAGTTCGGAAGAACAACGCCTACTATCGAAATGCGTGGAAAGACTACGAGACAGCCCGGAATATCACTTATCAGTTGGAGGGAGGCGAGCAGCATGAATGAGCATGATGTATTGAAAAAAAAACGCAATTTCTATATTGGTGTCGGCGGAACCGTTCTGGAAGGACTTCTCTCCGGCAGCCTGTTTATGCTGCTTTACTCTGTTATGCAGTTTTTGTGGTCGGGTCAATTTGACATGAACCGCGTTCTGGCTCTGACCGGTATTATTGCAGTGGTTTTTCTTCTCCGTATCCTGATTTACAGCTACGGTTATACCAAAGCGCAGATTGGCGGTGCGGAGGTCAGTAAGAATATTCGGCTTTTTATGGGTGACCATTTGAAGCGCATCCCACTGTCCCGCTTTACGCAGGGGCAGACCGGCGATTATATCAACACCATCACAAGCGATGTAAACAACTACGAAAAAATCCTGACCCATAAAGTCGGAGATTTGGCAAAGAATTTTGCCCTGTCATTGATGTTGATTGTCTTTGTTGTGACGCTTTATGTTCCAGCTGGAATTATCCTGCTGATAGCAGACCTTCTTTTAATCCCCGGCCTGTGGCTTTCTTTCCGCATGGTACGGAAATATGGAAAAGAAAAGAACGATATTTGTGCGGAGAACGTCAGCAGCATTGTTGAATATGTTTCTGGTATTCAGACTTTCCGAGCTTATGGTGTAGGCGGTATGAAGAACAAAACCGTTATCAACGCCATGCGGGAGTTTTGCCGGATCAGCTTTATATACGAAGCAAAGGTGCTTCCCATTGGTGCGGGCTTTGGCATTTTAAGTTGGCTGTCCTGTCCGCTGGTTATCTGGTTGTCCTATGCACCTTGGATCGCAGGGACACTGAACACAGTAGACTACCTTTTGATTTGTATGTTACCCCTGTTTTGTGCAAAGTTGGCTAACTCGATTTTTGTAGACCTCACCAGTTATAAGAACCTGATGATCTCGAAAAACAAAATCTTGGGTGTAATGAATGAGCCGGAGGAAACTGGAAGCATGGAACCGCTTCACACAGCTACCCATGAAATCACATTTGACAATGTAGATTTTGCATATGTTCCCGGTGAACCGGTACTAAAACACGCCACCTTTACGGTACCAGATCAAAAGCTCACGGCCATTGTCGGAGACTCTGGCTCCGGCAAATCTACCATTTTGAACCTGATTGCAAAATATTATGAAGCAACGAGCGGGACGATTTCGATTGGCGGTAAACCCATTAACCATATTGCCGCAGAGCGTGTACTGGAACAAGTTTCTATGGTAGACCAGGACGTATTTCTTTTTGATGATACCATCCGGGATAATATCCGCCACGCTCGCCCTAATGCTACGGACACGGAAATCGAGGCTGCCTGCCGGGAGGCTAACTGTGACAGCTTCATCCGTAAGATGGAAAAGGGATACGATACGCCGACTGGCGAGAATGGAAATCTTCTCTCTGGCGGTGAGCGTCAGCGAATTTCAATAGCCCGCGCTATCCTGAAAAATAGCCCCATCCTACTTTTGGATGAAGCAACAGCATCTCTTGATATTGAAAATGAGCTTGCCGTAAAGCAGGCCATCGCCAATCTGCTAAAAGAAAAAAAGACAGTGGTAATGATTGCTCATACCCTTTCCATTGTCAAAAATGCAGATCAAATCCTTGTAATGGGTGATGGCAGAATTGCTGAATCAGGAACCCACGAAGAATTGCTTGCGAAGGGCGGAAAATATGCAGCTATGTGGAACGCAGAGCAAAAAATATCGGCTTGATAGAAGCTAAAGAAGAATAATTGCATAGCGCATGAACCTGCCCCGACTACGGGGAAAGAAAAAAACGCTGGCTGGGGCAGGTGAATTTGCGCGCCTATTTTAAGTTATTATCCTAACGGCGGTTTTGAGAAATCAGAGCCGCCGTTTCTTGCGTATACCTAAAAGGAATCTTCCGCATCTATCCACATTTGCATCGTTCCATCAAGATACAATCTTGCATACTCAAGTGGTTCATCAATGGCAAGTGCGTTTAATGCACAGTCAGATCCGGGAGTAGTTGTTAAATTCTTCTCCGCTTCCCAGCAGTCAATGCGGAGCATATAGCCAGCAGAAGTATAAACATCAATGCTGTTGCGTTGTGGATTGTATTCTGCAAATATCGTTCTCATCGTATCAAATCTCCTTATCGTTCAATCAATCATTTGTTGCAAAAATCAGAAGCATTTCAATCAGTTCACCATGTCACTTTTATTTTGTGTTATACTGTTTTATAAGATTTTCTTTCCCTTGTTTTTTCCCTTATCAGAGTTCGTAAAAACTCATGGGACAATATAATACAAGGGAAACAATAAGGGAAAGCTCACCTGCGACAAACTTAGTGTTTTCAAGGGCTTGAGAGATATTTGATAATAAAATATAACAGTTATTAAATCCCTTTGAATATATGAAATCTCAATTCCAGTTTGCTGAACCTTTCCCTTTTCCTGTTCCTTGCTGCTGCAGCCGGTAAGCAAAAACATACAGCACAGAACAGATATCATAAATTTTTTCATGATGTCACCTCATTCTATGTCAGAATAGTTCCTATTATACCCATTTCATAACAATTATTCAATAAGAATACGCTATGTCTTATTCTATCTCTTATACACTAGACAAAACAGAATCGCTTCTCTCCAACTAACTTCCATTACAATCCGGCAAGAAAAACCAGAAGGCTTATCCAGAGACTGTCCTGCAGAATACCGTTTTTTTATCTCATAATCATCCCTTCGCACTTAACCATCCAAGCTCTTTTTGCCGAAAACTTTTGCTTCGATATAAAGCTTTGTCTTACATATAAATAAAGCTTTTGCTTGAACATAAGGAATCCACTGGAAACAGCCCTGATTAACCGCATACCTGCGTTCAGTAACTCATCTGTGCTTTTCATATATGTAAATTATATTTTATTTGCATAAAACGGCCTGCTCTGCTGTTGCGTCCTACAAGCAGAAAAAGGAAGCCCGCCATGTATTCAAAACAAAATAAGGCGGAATTCCTTTATACTCTGTAATTAGCGTATCTTCAATGCCCGCATGGAGTTCAAAATAGCAATCAGTGTCACTCCGACATCCGCAAAGACACCCATCCACATATTTGCCATACCCAATGCTGTCAGAATCAGAATTACGATTTTAATCCCCAAAGAGAAAACGATATTCTGCCATAAAATCTGCATGGTTTTCCTTGCAATCCGGATTGCTGTGCTGAGGGAAGAGGGATCATCCTTCATCAAAACGACATCCGCTGCTTCAATCGCAGCATCGCTTCCAATCCCACCCATTGCAACACCAATATCCGCTCTGGCTAACACCGGTGCATCATTGATACCGTCACCGACAAATGCCAGCTTGCCATGCTCCGACTCCTGCTTCAGCAGCTCTTCCACCTTTTCCACCTTATCGGCAGGAAGCAGCTGCATATGCACTTCATCCAGCCCCAGCACTGCGGCTACATGCTCACCTACCTGCTGTCTGTCTCCACTCAGCATGACACAGCGTTTGACACCGCTGCTTTTCAAAGAGGAAATAGCCGCCTTGCTTGTTTCCTTGATTTCATCATCAATAACGATATATCCCTCATACACACCATCTGCTGCTATATGCACGATGGTTCCCAGGGCATCACTTTCGGTATAGGCAATTTTATTTGCCTGCATCAGCTTGTAATTTCCAACCAACAGCTCCGTTTGATCCAGCTGTACGTGTATTCCGTTACCAGCTACCTCCTCATACTGACGCAGTCTTTGCACATCTATCGTCTTTGCATAGGCTTTACGGATGGAAAGCGCGATTGGATGAGAGGAATAGTTTTCCGCATAAGCAGCCATTTCCAGTAATTCCTCTTCACTGCGAGAAACAGCATGCACCTTTGTTACGGTAAAGATTCCCTTTGTTAATGTTCCGGTTTTATCAAATACAACCGTGTCAATATCCTTTAATGCTTCCAGATAATTTCCACCCTTAATCAGAATACCGGATTTGCTTGCAGCTCCAATTCCTGCAAACATCCCCAGCGGAACACTGATAACCAGGGCACACGGACAGGAGACAACTAGGAACGTCAAGGCGCGATACAGCCATTCAGTAAAGACAGCATCCTGAATAAAGAGCATCGGCAATACGGCAAGTGCTATTGCAAGAAAGACAACCGTTGGCGTGTACACCTTCGCAAAGCGTGTGATGAATTTTTCCATCGGTGCCTTTTTACTGCTCGCATTCTCGACAAGCTCCAGAATACGGGAAACGGTGGATTCTCCATATGGCTTACTGACCTCTACCTTTAATACTCCGCTCAAATTCACCACGCCCGCAAGAACCTCATCCTGCACTCCTGCATCTCTTGGCAGAGACTCCCCGGTTAATGCAGAGGTATCCAAAGCACTGCTTCCCTCAATGACAATGCCATCCAGCGGTACGCGTTCTCCCGGTTTGATTAGAATTATATCATGAACAGCCACTTCCTCCGGCGTTACCCGCACCTCTTTGCCATCCTTCCACAGATTGGCATAGTCTGCACGAATATTCATTAGAGAGGAAATGGATTTTCGTGAACGATTGACGGCATAGGATTGAAACATCTCTCCGATTTCATAAAATATCATAACTGCCACAGCTTCCTTATAGGAGCCGATTGCCAGTGCACCGATTGTCGCAACACTCATCAGAAAATTTTCATCAAAAACCTCGCCCTTCACAATATTGCGCAATGCTATATAGACAACCTTTCCTCCTGCCATCAGATAAGCTGCCAGAAACAGCCAGACAGACCAGCTCTGCGCCTCAAACACGATTGCTGCCGCAAACAAAAGGATTCCCAAATACAAACGGGCATTTTCCTGAAAGGAAAACATATGGGACGGCTTTTCTTCTCCCTGCTCCTTTTCCATTTCGACAACAACGCCATCCTCCAGTGTGGGTATAACGTTTATAATCTCTGTAATCGTCTCCTTTCTGCGTGCTGAATCCTGCAGCTCCACAAAGAGAACCCCACCGGAGAAGTTCATACTTGCGTCCTTCACATTCTCCATTTTTTGCACATAGGCTTCTATTTTATTTGCGCAGTTTGCACAATCAAGATTTTTTACATACAGCTTGACTGCCCCCTGTATTTCGCGATCCTCATGCGCCTCCTGATGATGATGCCCGCATCCGCAATCCTCATGGTGATGCTCTGCACCGTGTGAATGCGCACAGCTGCATCCATCCTGATTGTGAGAATGCTCATGGCCTTCCTGTGCATGGTCATGCCCGCAGGTATCATGGTCACCGTGTGAATGTGCACAACTGCATCCATCCTGATTATGAGAATGCTCATGACCTTCCTGCGCATGGTCATGCTCGCAGGTATCATGGTCACCGTGTGAATGCGTATGTTCCTCCTGCTTATGTTCATGGTCATGTACAGCTTCAACAGGTGCTGTATTCCTGTTTTTCCCCTGATTTTTGTGACGCAGTGTCACATCCGGTTCAATGGCAGCTACCGTATTCCTTACGATATCCTCAATCCCTGCATGCTCCATATCCACAAACATTTTTTTACTTACAAAATCCACAGAGCACTCTCTGACTCCGCTTATTTTACTTACATGCTTTTCTATTTTCATTGCACAATTCGCGCAATCAAGCTCATCCAGTATATAAATCCGTTCCATACACTACCTCCTTCTACTATTTTTCTTCCAATTACAAACGTTTTGCATATATGCAATATGCCTTATTTTCCTTTACAACAGCAACTCGCACGCACATAAAGCCATTGCGTTTTAAAGCAGTACAAATTTCTTCCAGCTCATATAACTGAAATCCATGCGCTGCTAAGGGAAGGCGTCCCATCCATTTCTTGTCATAACATGCCAGCACCAGCGTTCCCTGCGGCTTGAGAACACGCGCAATTTCCTGCAGGCCCTCATGCAATGTATGCCAGAAATAGATCGTATTGATACTGTAAATACAGTCCATGCAGGAAGCATCGTATGGTAACTGCTCAGCAGTTCCTCTCTGCAGGTGTACATATCCCTTTTGCGTAGCCCAAAGCAGCTTTCTTTTCACAATAGACAAACAGCTTTCACTGATTTCCGTACCATACAGATTACGATATCCCTTCTGCAGCAGACGTTTCAGCATTCTGCCGTTTCCAAACCCGATATCCAGAATATGTCCCTGCGGTGGAATTAGAGTCATAACACAGTGATACTGCGCACGATTTATAACATTCATGGCCAAGGTGGCGCAGCGCCCGCCAAAGCCGTTTGGCTTATGAAACTGCGATGCCAGATAGGAAAGCATCTCAGTCCTCCATAATATGGGATAAGCCGGCATCATATATGAGCTGTATGTGCTCATCATCCAGTGAATAATATATATTCTTCCCGCTTCTGCGATATTTTATTAGACGATTCTGCCGCAGCACGCTAAGCTGATGAGAAACTGCAGAATGTGTCATTTCCAGCAGCTCTGATAAGTCGCATACACAAAGCTCTTCCTGAAACAACGCACTCAGTATTTTCAAACGCGTTGGATCGGAAAACATTTTAAAGAGTGTTCCCAGGATTTGAAACTGTTCCTGCGTCAGCATCGTATCCTTAATTCTGGCTACCGCAGCCGGATGTACCTCCGTAATTTCACATTCCATTACTTCCTTTGTCATAGCCTGTTCCTCGCTTTCTCAAACATATGAACATCTGTTCATATGTATTATATGTGATATTTTATCATTTGTAAACAAAAAATTGCTTTTTTTCTTCCTATATCACCTGCTGTATATAAAAAGTCAGTATAATATCTGACAGCCATAGGCTACGCCTAACCATTTATAGCCGCCTTTTCCAAGAAGCCTGTAACCATTTCATGAACAGGAAACGAAAAGGAAGGACGAATCCTTCCTGCTTTCATCCCTTTACACTTTCTATGTAAAAGATATATAAATCGTCAAAAGCCATGCAAATAGTAGAAAGCTATAAAATGATATAAAACACACAAGTAAGAGAAACTATAAAAATACTGAAATACAGGCAGTAGAAGCCTGCACAGATAGTAAAACACTATACAAATGATAGAAACGATAATAATAGAAAGCTGTACAAGTAATAGAAAGCTATACAAGTAATAGAAAGCTATATTATATAAGGTATAAAGTTCTACAAATAAAAGAAAAGAACAGATGCTCATCTGTTCCCGTTTATCCGATTCATATAATACATGACAGTTTTCATAACACCGTACGTGGCTGCTGTCAGCTTTTCAGGAGCATTTTCCAATGCCTGTTGGAATGTCATGGCCCGATCGGCAATGCTGTAAATACCGATAAAGCCCAGATCATACAATTCCTGATAGCCAATTCCCAAAGCACCGCTGATACAGATACACGGCTTATTATGACGCTCTGCGACCTTCAGAATACCTACCGGCACCTTACCAAACATCGTCTGGCGATCACTTTGTCCCTCTCCTGTTATCACCAGATCACAATCCCTTACCTGCTCCTCCATATCGCTAAACGACAGCAGCAGTTCAATACCGGGAATCATTCTTGCCTGCAAAATACCAATCAGAACAGCACCGATTCCTCCGGCTGCACCGCCCCCCTCAAATGAATCGATATCCACCTTCAGATACCGCCGTACCTGGTTGCGGAAATTTTCCATACCCAAATCAATTTTGCGTATCTGATTCGGAAAAAAGCCCTTCTGCTTACCAAACACAAAGGTAGCCCCATTCTCCCCAAGTAAATGATTTTTTACATCGCAGGCGGCAATCAGCTCAATTCCCTCCAACCTGTTTAAACGGTTAAAATCAATATAGCGCACCTTATCCAGATTCATCGCCTGTGGGGAAAGATACTTATGGGAGCTGTCATAAAAGCGGCATCCCAGAGCCTGCAGCAGTCCCATACCGCCATCATTGGTGGCACTTCCGCCTAGACCTATGATAATTTTCTGACACCCGTTCGCCACAGCATCCAGCATAACGGTTCCCACACCAAAGCTGCTGCCAAAAAAGGGTGCCCGCTTTTCACGTTCATGCATATTCAGTCCTATGATATTCGCAACCTCAATAACAGCGGTTTTGCCATCATCAATGATCGTATACTCGCTCATGATTTTCTTTCCATAAGCATCCGTGGTACTTACCGGCTGTTTCTTTCCCTGACAGGTTTCATGAAATGCCTCTACTGTCCCTTCCCCGCCGTCACCAATGACATAGGACTTTGTAATTACGGCATCATCCACCTGCCGGATTCCTTCCTCAATACGTCTGGCAACCTCTCTTGACGTCATACAGCCTTTGTAAGAATCACAGGCAATTACAACCTTCATCTAATCACTCCCATGTTCTTCCATATACTCTTTCGTTAATTTTACCACAACTCGGCATAAAATTACCAGAGAAATCAGGTTCGGTATCGCCATGAGCCCGTTCAGCGTATCCGCAACATCCCATACAAAGGTAAGCTGCAGCTGCGCTCCGAACACAAGCAGAACCAGAAATATGATCTGATATATATATAGCATCAGCTTTCCCTTAAACAGATATCGTAGACATTCGCGTGCATAATAATACCAGCCTAGAATCGATGGTATGGCAAAGGCAACGATGGAGCAGGAGAAAATAATACCGCCAAGACTTCCAAAGCCGGAGGTAAAGCAGGCAACTGTTAAGGCCACGCCCTCCATGCCGCTGTCCAGCAATCCGCTTGTCAGAATCATCAGTCCGGTAATCGTACAGACAACGATGGTATCAAAAAATACCTCAAAAATCCCCCAGAAGCCCTGTTCAATCGCATTGGCATGTGATACGGAGGCATGGGATATCGGAGAGCTTCCCATACCGGCCTCATTGGAAAATACACCGCGGGAAATTCCAAAATGCATTGCCCGGCTGATGGCAAAGCCCCCAAGACCGCCGATCCCCGCCATTGGCCGCATGGCATCCTCCCATACAAGCTGTAAGGCATGGGGAAGCTGATCCGCATGAAGAAAAATCAGATACAGACAGGCTGCGATATAGAGAACAGAAATCACGGGAATCGTAATTTCATTAAAACGCATGATGAGATTGCCCTTACCGAATATGATCCATGCGATGAATGCGGTCATTATGACACCAAGTATCCAGGTAGGGATAGAAATATAGGAAGTGATCGTATGTGCAATGGTATTTGCGGGCGTTACATTTCCAATTCCAAAGGATGCAAAGATACATAGCACAGCAAACAGGATACCGAGAAAGCCCATATGACAGCCATTCTCCAGGGTGGTCATCGGCCCGCCGATATACGTGCCGTCCGGATGTTTGCTGCGATAGTGAATCGCAAGTACAACCTCTGCGTATTTGGTCATCATACCGAATACGGCACTGACACACATCCAGAGCAATGCCCCGGGACCGCCCATCGTTAATGCTGTTGTGACACCGACGACGCTGCCAACCCCCAGGGTTCCCGCAAGCGCTGTTGCGACAGCCTGAAACGGCGTTACCCCGTCCCCCGCTGCATTTCTTCCCAGAGAACCAAGGGTTTTCCGCATAATTAGTTTTGCATGGGTAAATGGCAGAAATTTCGTACGTATCATAAGCCAGAATCCGGTAAACAATAAAAAAAAGATCATGTATTTTCCCCATACGATCCCATTGATCTGTTCATTCATCAGCATCAGCTTATCCATAATCTCACACTCCTGTTATACTATATTCTTATAGCGCTATAAAAAGAATGAAATCGAAGGAAGTGATCTGGAAAAGGTGGTATAATGGTGTCGTTAAGGAGGTAATACGATATGAAGGTTATGTGTATACTTACAGACGGTTTTGAGGAGCTGGAAGCAGTCGGCACCATTGCCCTGCTTAGAAGAGCAGACATCTGCATAGATGTTTTCGCCATAGATCATACCTCAGCGATCGGACGTTTTGATATCACCATGAGCAGCCTGCAGGAGCTAACGGATGCGGATCCGGCAGCCTATGATATGCTCTTTCTGCCGGGTGGCCCGCATTATCAAAAGCTGGAGTCCAGCGAACAGGTGCTTACGATATTGAAAGCATTTATGGAGCAGGGAAAGCTGGTCAGTGCGATTTGTGCCGCTCCGACCATTCTTGGAAGACAGGGATATTTAAAAGGAAAACGCTATACCTGCTTTACAAGCATGAATGAGGATTTCGGAGGAACGTATGTGGATCAATATACGGTAAGCGATGGTAATATCATCACCGGAAGAAGTGCTGCGGCAGTGATCGATTTTGCGTTTGCTATCATCGAAAAGCTGGAAGGGCATGAAAAGGCACAGGAGGTCAAGGCTTCCATTTATTATTAGCCTTCCCAGTTGCCTGCGATTTTGGCTATGAAAAAGGAGACAGCGGATTTTGGGTTCTACTCACTTTAAGGTATAAGAGAGGATATGAGATACAAAAGGATGGATAACCATTGATTCTTTTGTATTTCACGATTCCCATATACCCAGAGTCGAGAAAGAGCCGGATTTTGCGCAGTCTCTTTTTTGTTTGGATACCATATGAAATACCGTAAGGAACGTCTTTATCAGAAAACCTGCTATAGAAAATATTATAGATAAAAAGCACAGGCATACCTTATGGATGGCATTCCCTGTGCAATCAGGCAGGCCGTTCTCTTTCCTGCACCAGGGTACTGTCAAAGCTCAGATCCAGCAATGCACGCTCAATCCTTGTTCCTGTCATACATACAACATACTCATCTCCTGCTTTCAGATTTTTCAGTGAAAGAGAGAAATCTTCTGCCATAACCTTTCCCTTATATTCCCTGTTCCATAAAACGTCCTTTGTTTTATTGTTTTTCACTTCAACCTTCACATGTTCCCCATCCAGTGTAATCGTCCCTTCCGCCATCAAGGCATCCAGATCTTCTGTCACGATAAATAGCTTTTCGTTAACAAAGGGATCTGTATCATCATAAGCCTTATTTAATTCCAGCTTTATCGTTATGGAAGCTGCTTCTGCTTCCGAGGAATCCGCGTGATAATCCCTACACGCAGTCAAAGCAGTGATACTGATCAATATCAGAAGTTGCAGTACAGTTTTTTTCATATCGTTTTCTCCATCATGCTGTTTTTTCAAATCGTATACCGAAGCTGTTTATTTTAACGCGTGTATTTCCTTTTGTAAATTAGCCAAAAATCTGCCCGCATGGGCGCCATCCATCTGGGTATGATGAAATTGAAAGGAAAGTGTTATATAATACCGAAACCATTTCTTTTTATATTTTCCCCAAATGAGAAACGGGTTATTAAAAATACCACTGTTCATCCCCACGGCACCGTCAATTTCCGTATCTATGATAGCAGACGTTCCAATGACCATGCATTCATTAGACAAATCTCTATCCTGACAGCGTTCTGCGACCTGCGTGGTATACTCTTCATACTGCTTTTGGAATGCCTCTAAATCCTCCATATATAATAAATCACAGGAATTGACCTCCCCCTGTTTATTTTTTACAATCGTATTAACCGCAAGCGTATCATATTGCATCAGCTTATCACCAACAGGAAGTATATAAAATTCTTTGATACTCACAGCAGCCTTTCCGATACAATAATCCAGCAGCATATGAAGCTTCCTGCCTTTTTTTCTACTGATTTTTATCAGATTTGTCACATCCAAGGTCTTAAAAAAGGTTACCATTGGATTTGGTGCATTCAGCCAAAGCTCATAAGCCATTGCTCTTGTTGTGTCTTCCGGTTGCATTTCTTTTACCATTGCATCCTCCACCTCCTGCTTCTCTGCTTCACTTCTTCATGCTCACTTATAACTGCTTTTACTATTTCCTACAAAGCCTTATGTACCATTTTTCTTTTCTCTATCGTATTCCAATCCCTGTGCTCACACCAGTACACTGTATTTTCCGCAACATCGAACACCATGGATACCACCGTAGGACATATGGTCTGTGAGGTCTTTTTCAATATTTCAAAGCAGTCTGAAATATCAAAATCCGCATGCTTGTTTTCCAGCATTTCTACAGCCGTGAGATACCTGTCCCATCCCATCCATGGGTGCTGTTCTGTATTTCCTTTGAAGGGAGAGAAATTTGTTAAAACCGAAAATTCCGGCTTTGTCAGATAGCGTATCCCTTGTCCAGGAACGATTTGTAAAACATTTCCTGCTTTGTCTGATAGCTGTACCTGAAATGTGACGCCCGGAACACTGCAGACAGGCTCCTTCTCAGCGATCTCTTTGATTTCATCCAATGTTTTTTTACAAAGGAGTAAATCCATATCCAGCATAAGGAGATTGTTACGTTCTGCATTCCCCGGATTGCTTCTTTCATCGAATGGCCAGCATGTCGGCATCGCCACAAAATCTCCTCTGGCATTTGCGCCAAAAAGCGGCAGCCAGCCTTCTTTTTCATCCATAATCGCTATATAAACCTTATCATCTTCTGCTACAACCTGATATTCCATATCCAGAAGATCAAGATTCCAGCCGATAATTGTTTTCTTTCCATTTGAAACAATACTTGTACACATTTTATTTTCCTCCTTTGTTTTTTTTATATTTAACTACCTCTTAAACAGCTCATGAAACGCCGGTTCTTCTCTGAATTTATACAGTACTTTTTTCAAAACCGGTAGAGCATGATATATTCTTCCTCATTTTCATCAATAATCTCAAATCCAATTTGTTTATACATATGTACAGCATAATTTGCCTTTTGTACGGAGAGTGATGTCTGCTTATACCCGCGAGCTTTAAGAACACGGAGCATTTCTTTCATTAAAGCAGTACCTATTCCCAAGCCCCTATAAGCTTTATACAGGGCAATCGCAAGGGAAGGAGTCTCGTTGTCGATATGTCCATAATCATCCATCATACGTACCCAAACCGCTCCGACTGCCTTTTTTTCAACCTCAGCCACCAATCCTATGTCATCCTTTTTCTTCCCGAAGTCGGATATGTATATCTGCAATTCCGGCTGCTTGATTATTGATTTTGGTGGGGCAGATATTCCTGCCGGTACAAAAACAGCCTCATACAAAAAAGCTTCAAGTATATGCTCCTCTCCTATTGTTATTGCTCTGATTTCATAATTCATAACTTCCTCCTACAGTATCCAGATAAGCTGGAAGCCTACAAAGCAGCTTAAACACCATGTGACGTTGTTTGTAATCAGTTTTGCGAGCAGTACTTCATCATAAGGAAAATAAATTGCATTTTTCTTTGAAGTGAATCCATCCAACGCAGATGCAAATTCTCTGATTGCTCCAATTCCAACATTGAAATGAATGTGTTTTTTACATGCAGAAAAGGAGATAGAATTTCCTTCTTTTTCATAATATGGCATACTCCATAAAATGCGTTCATGTATTGATGGAACACTCTTTTGCAGGATTATCATCATTTCTTTTAAACGAAGATGAGTTTCCAATGGCTGCGAGGCTATGTATTCTAACACTGTTTCAGGTGCTGTTCCGCAATAATGTCCCTGATTTGTTCATTTGAACGTTCTTCCACATATGGGACAAGCCCACATATGTGTTTCCTTCATAGCTTCTCTGTAAATAAGAGTATCACTCCACAACACAGAGAAACTATTTTGAATCAGGTAACGCTTCTTTTACATCCTGACTTCATGCTTTTAGCACTCCTGCCTTTCATATCTGAATTGCCTTCTGAAAATTTCTATGCTTAAAGCTTACAGGCAAGGAACCACTATGCTGGTTTTCCTATATACTTTACCATAAGCTGGCATGGATTCCACGCATCCCACAACGGCAGAACCTCCAGCGGGCAAAAGCCTGCCTTTTCATAAAATGCATAGGTTTTCAAATAAGAGGAATCCTTAGCATCCGGTGACAGCGTTTTAACATGGAGATAAGAGAATGCCCTTTGTATAGCAAGCTGTTCTGCCATTTTCATCAGCACGGTACCGATTCCCATATGATGCAGCTGCGGCAAAAGCCCCATAACATAAACCTCTAATGCCTGTGGGCTTGTCTGCTTCAGAGATAGAAAGCCTACCATTTGATTTCCCAAAAAGCAACAGATGCTATCCATGCGCATACTATCCTGCACATATTCTTCCAATGCTTCCGGCAATCCAAACCATTCCGGAAGCTGCTGCAAGATAAAACGCGTACTGTTCGCATCACAGTCATAGCCTGTCTCATAGCGTAAGCTGCTTTGTACAGCCCTTCGTAAAAGCTGCGGCTGAATATTCGGGTACGTCCATGCAATAGGGAATGTCCGATAGCATTTCACCTCTGCGATTTCACTTTCCGGTATTTTTGCTGCGGCTGCTGCACATGTCATATACAGCATTCCATAGCACTCCTCCCCGGTCTCATTCACTCTTGTTCTGCCCTCAACAGAATATACACAAATACGCTTTAGCTCTTCCTTTCTAATTCCTGTTTCCTCATACAGCTCTCTATGGGCACACGCATCAATGCTCTCCCCTTCTTCTCGATGACCGCCAGGCAGCTCCCACGTATCACGCATACGATGTCTGACAAACAGCCAGCCTTCCAGACTCCAGACAGCTATGACTGCAAATTTCAGCTTTTCGTCAGCTACAGAGTCATAAAAACGTACCTTCATAACATATCCATCTCCTCAATTACCTCTATTGTATCATAAATCTGTAAAATTTCTGTTTTTTCCTTTATCCTGGCTCTTTCACGATACCATTTTTATGGTATAATAGCTAAGTTGAGAAAGAAGGTGTTTGTATGTCTCCTGAGCCCGAAAGTCCATGTCGAAGTAGTATAAAGTATAATACAGGAGGCGTATATTCATCCCTCCTGTAAGAAGGAGGTCTTTTTTATGTTGGAATTTTACAAGACATATGGAACTGTCACAAAAAAACTGGAACAGCCGGAGGCAGGCTGCTGGATCAGCGCCGTTGCCCCTACACAGGAGGATATCGATTTTCTGACAAACAAAATCGGTGTTCTGCCAGAATTTATCAAATCCTCTCTGGATGAGGAAGAAAGCTCTCATATCGATTACGATGATGATGAAAATCAGACACTGGTCATCGTCGATTATCCAAGTGCAGAGGAAGATGATAACCTGGATGAAAACACACTGCTGTATACAACGCTGCCTCTTGGTGTGGTTATCATGAAGGGCTATGTCATTACCATTTCCCTGTATGAGAATCTCAGTATTGAGGATATGGCAAACGGTAGAATCAAGGGTATGAATACAGATATGAAGACCCGTTTTCTATTATTGCTGCTGCTGCGCATTTCACAGCGCTTCCTGATTTATCTGCGCCAGATTGACCGTATTTCGTCACGTACAGAACAGCGTCTTCATCAGTCGATGAAAAACAAAGAGTTGATTCAGATGCTGGGTCTGGAGAAATCTCTGGTGTATTTCAGCACCTCTTTGAAAACCGATGAGGTTACCTTAAACAAAATCATGCGCGGTAAACTGATTAAGCTGTATGAGGAGGATCAGGATATTCTGGAGGATGTGCTGATTGAAATTCACCAGGCGATTGAGATGTGTAATATTTATTCCAATATCTTATCCGGAACTATGGATGCATTCGCTTCCGTAATTTCCAATAATCTGAATATCGTCATGAAGATTCTGACCGTGATCACAATCGTTATGGCAATACCGAATATTATTTTCAGCTTCTATGGTATGAATGTTACCGGATTACCCGGCCCTGTATGGTGGGTGCCGACACTGATTGCCATTGTTGCCTGTGTTGTCGCAACGCTGATTTTCAAGAAAAAGGATATGTTTCACTAACCGTGCACTTTATCGAAGGAAGAGATTTCAAAATCTATTGCATATAGCAATGGATGCGAAAGTCTCTTTTTTTTCATTTGAATGAGCAAGAGCCACAAACAGAGCGGTATATGCTCTTTAGTATTAGCAGCTTACACATAATACACCTGATATAAAAGCTACTACAGTAAGATGGATTTTTCAGATAAACATAGCCTATATATTTTCATGCAGTCAGCTTTTAGTAGTGCATTTGCTTTGGCATGGTAACCAGAAGATCGTCACTTCACTGCCTGCCAATCATATTTAATCCATTACAGGGGACAGATGCCTGGATACACACTCCATCGCATCCGCTATCGCCTATACAAGGCAGAATCCGTACGCTATTGTTGAAAGAAAAAGACCTGTTTTACCAGGTCAACGATATTTCAGAGCTTAGCTCCTGCTTTCTTTTTCACAGGAATCCATACCTCACTTCTGTAATCAGCTGCAGTGGTATCCATGTGCGGCGTATAGCATTCTAAATTCATATTCTCCGCGATTTCATATTCCTGATTTCCCGGCAGCCACTCTGAGAAAATTTTTGTATTAACAGTCTGTAAAGAAACCGGTAATGGGCCGATGCTTGTAAATTTAGCCCAGGTAAGCTCAGGAATCGTCACAACCTCCATACCGTCCGGAATGTCACCTCCAAAATAACTGCCCGCTATCATATACGTGAAGCTGTCCTTCTTCTGCTCGTTTTCCATACAGATTCCGTATTGACCAAAGTTCTCGATAACCGACAGCGTATGTCCGTTTTTACAGTGCTGCTCCATAAGCTCCTTCCAGAACATTGGAATATCCTGATATCCACGATCATATTGGAATTGCCTTTTTACACCAATCACCTGAAAGCTTTTTAAACGTTCTACCATGTAATCCATATTATATCCTCCTTGTATGGTAATTCTGATATGCAGAGGCAGAAATGGAGCGACACGTTCAGCATGTTCACGCATTTGATTCGGTGTATATCCATGAAAGCGGTAAAAAGCTTTTGTGAAGCTTTCCGGCGTCTGATAGCCGTACTTATATGCCAGATCAATTATTTTTATATTGCTGTCAACAGCCTCCATTGCGGCCAGATACAGCCTGCGATTCCGTACATATTCCATGAGACTACAGCCTGTCAAAATCTGAAATCCACGCTGCAGGTAAAATGGAGACACATGTACTGCCTCAGCGATATTCTCCGGATGAAGCTCGTCAAGCAGATGCTGCTCCATATACGTGATTGCCTGCTGCAGGCATGTCATCCAATCCATAGCTTCCACCTCCTGTACACAGTATACTGTTTTTACGGCTGTACTGCCTGTCATTTTCTGCTTTGCTTTGTCGTATTGCTTCTATCTATGATTCCATATGATATGTATTACACAGCATATGCCAAAGCGTACCATCCGGTATCCAATCACCGCAGAGCTTACCCACACTGTATAAAAAAGCGATGCTTCCACCGCTCTTTAGTCTACCATATTGTCTTTTCCGTCGATCACCTCATGTACCGCTGCTTCCTGACTAGATAAATCAAGAATCTGTTCACTATGTCTTCCATAGCGTCTGGCAACACCGCGATAATACAGAATCGTATAAAAATTGGCAATCGCATCCAGAATCAGCAGGAAGCTGAACAGATTATGCAATGTCTTTTCTTCAAAAGAAACAAGAATAAGAACCATTCCCATAACAAGCGGTACAATAGCAAGTACCAGGTGAATTTTCCACTGTGCATCCTGTAAACGAAACAGATTCATGGAATATTGCAGACGCAGTGTCGCATCCAGCACAACCAGTCCGGAGATAACGATAGGATAATTATCCACAATCAGATACGGCTTTGTGGCAACGATCAGTCCTGCAATACAATATAAAACACCAAAGGAAAAGCTGAATTCATTTGGCTTCATATATTCCTTTTTAAAGAAATACACCAAAATCTGAAACAATCCTGCCAGTATGATAGCAATACCTGCTATCTGGAAGAAATTCAGAAATTTTTCCTTTTCAATCGTATAGGAAAGGATAGAAAATATCAGATAAAAAATGGAAAGAATCAGAAGCTTCCAGTTTTCAATTTTCAAATTCATACAACAGCCTCCTCATATATCTGTTTCTATCATATCATATTTCCCTGCAATTATCCGCAAGAACTTCAATTGTTTTTTACAAGCCTGATCGTGCAGATTGTAATTAGAAATCACTCTGTCCAGGCATCTTCTGCTTTCAAAATAGCAGGCGATAGATTTCACTTTTTTTATCTGTCTACCAGATTCCAAGCAGCTTTTGCATGAGCAGCGATACCGCAGTAATTCCAAGCCAGCAGCAAAATCCCATAAATATCGGCTTTCCTCCATTTTTTACAAGCTTTACGATATCCGTATGCAGTCCGATGGCCCCCATTGCCATAATAATAAAGAACTTACTCAGCTCCTTAAACGGTAGAAAGACCTCGGCTGATATATGAAATACATTCGTAGAAACACTTGTAATGATGGATGCCAATAAAAAATATAAAATAAATACCGGAAATATTTTTCTCCATTCCAGCTTTTTCCCTTCCAGCTTTTCCTCCTGCTCCTCTTTCCGCATTCTCTGAAATGCCAGAAACAGCGTGATGGGAATGATGGCAAGGGTTCGCGTCAGCTTGACGGTAACTGCCTTATCCAGTGTGGCAGAGCCTGTTTGATACATACTGTCCCAGGTGGATGCAGTCGCTGTAACAGAGGACGTATCATTTACAGCCGTACCGGCAAATACCCCAAAGCCCTCACTTCCATGAAAGTGCAGGATGGTTCCCAGCCATGGAAACAGGATAGCGGCCAGGATATTAAACAGAAAGATAACAGAGATCGCCTGTGCCACCTCCTCATCATCCGCCTCAATGACCGGTGCAGTCGCAGCGATAGCCGAGCCTCCGCAAATCGAGGAGCCGACACCGACCAGAGTGGAAATATTTGTCGGTATGTGAAGACCACGTTTTAATACATAGGCAATCACAAGGGATGTCGTAATCGTTGCCAGAATGATCGGAAGCGACTGCTTTCCAGTTTCCGCAATCACAGATAAATCCAAACCGAATCCCAGTAAAATCACTGCATATTGCAATATTTTTTTTGAGGTGAAGGCGATACCCGCCTGCAGACTTTGTTGTTCCTTTACGCGCAATGCCAAAAGCATCCCAATGAGAATAGCAAACACCGGCCCTCCGATAATAGGAAACCACTGCCCCAGCAGCAATCCTGCAATTCCAATCCCAAAGCATAACAGCAGTCCTTTTCCCTTTTCTTTTATAAATATCATACAATTCTCCTTTTCATAGATTATTTACTGTCCAGCTTTACTTTGCGAGTCAGCCATGTCAGTATACGACACCTTTTCCAATAAATGAAATTATAAATATTTATGTCTGCATAACGCTTTGTTATCCTGCGATGCCACCATCTTAAAAAAAGAGAAAAGCACACACCCTTATCATGCGCCTACTCTCTTGAATGCGGTAAAAAAGAAACCTCCAAATCATTACTATATGTAACAGATATGGAGGCTCTTATTTTTCAATCTCCTTACGCAAAGACGATTTCTTTATCAAAATACACGTATTTATGCTTTTAAAAGAGGAATGCAATATGCAATCTCTGCGATTCCCTGATCATTTTCTGCATGATACTTCACGATATCCATACAGCAATCCTGGCGCAGTCTGTATGCACTCTGCGGCAGCCAGTTATGATAGATATCCTGTGCATATGGTTCCATAGAAGCCTTCGGATCTGCATAAAACGTAAATACCAGATAGCTTCCTTTTGGCAATATCATATGTGTCAGCTTTTTATTGTGCACCTGTGAAACCGCAAAGCCTGCAAAGTATTGAAACGCTGGCTGATTCGCTTCTGTATCAAAGTCAGTATAATCATTCACACCATACACGACACAAGCATCATCACACAGGCTATACTTCCTCATAGCACGGTTGCATTGACGATGACACCTTCCAATGACATGAAACCCGTGCTTAGTATTTGCACTGTATCCCTCAAGCAGTAGCTCTTCCCATTGCTGCACCTCAATTTTCATTTCTCTTTGATTCACAAACGGTTTCAGTTTAAGCTCCAGCGGCTTTTGCAGCTCATAGGCGATTCCTTTTTTGCGAAAGGCTGCCGGACTTGTCCGATAGAGCTGTACAAATGCCTTATGAAAGGAGCGCTGTGACAGGTATCCGCATGCATATGCAATCTCTGCAATATCCTGCTTACTGTTCACCAGCAGCAAAGCCCCTCTGGATATTTGTCTGCGTCGCACATAGGCATGCAGCGGCATATCACACATTCCGGTAAACAATTTATGTATATGATATGGGGAATATCCGCTATAGGCTGCGACATCCTGTAATGTCACATGATCCTGCAGGTGTTCCTCAATGTAATTTAATACAGCGATAATCAGCTCTCCATTCGTTTCCATACGTATCTCCAATCCTCATATGAACGTACCAGGCAATACCCTCCTGCTACTCATACCATCCTTACAGCTATAGTATAACAGAACATACGTATATCTTATATTCATCATTCTTGGCATTATTATCCGACGTGATTACCATTTCAAGCTCAAATTTATATGGCAATGCGTCCTGTAATGTGTTCATACATTGCGCACCATAAAACTGGCTTACGTTTATGAAAAAGCTGACCTTCCATAGAAAAACAGCTGGCCTCTACCAAAATTTTACAGTACAAGAAATGCTGTGGCATACCTGTCACAGAACATTGGTGCTGCCAATGCGAATGCCACTGCTGTACATACTGCCTTATTCTTTTTCATTACCGTTTCCTCCATGTTTTATGCTTCTCCACTTGCCTCTGTCACATATGCAGTTACATTGAAAAGTGACATCGCCATATACACTGCCAGCATCACTCTCAGCTTCTTCATGGCTTATACACTACCTACGATCACATTACACAATGAGGGATCTTATACAAGGATACTTTTACTGTCAGTGTCTACGATGAAGCTGACGGAAGATAAGAACGTGCTTGCATCATTGAACTATGTGCATAAGGAAACAGCCGCATTCACCTTGAAGACAGTGCTGATCACAGAACTTGCGAAGGATAAAGACAGAGGAGAGTACAAGGGAGTGATGACGTATACTGTGAAGTATGGAAAGGAAGACAAGGAACATCAGGCATACTTTAAGAATTTTCCCATTTGAATATCGTATTTCATTTTGAGATTTTTTTAGCAAACTTCATACAATCAATTCCTTTCTGCTATGGGCACTTAAAATAATCATTATAAAATCTCAATCATTTACGTATGTATACAATTCAAGATATGTAAGGATAAAAGTTCGTAAAAGACTTTTATAGAAATCCCCTAAAAATAAAACAGGACATACACGAATGTATGTCTTGGGTTTCCTATTTATCTTTCAATAAGACTTTTATAGAAATCCCCTAAAAATAAAACAGGACATACACGAATGTATGTCTTGGGTTTCCTATTTATCTTTCAATTTCATTAAAGTCTATCTGTTCGTTGAATTCAATACATAATCATATAAATCAGTATTACTATAGGATATGAAATCATAAAAAAGTTCAAATGCCTTTCATCTTTCAGCAATAAGAAACTGCCTTATAGATTGTGATAACCTATAAAGCAGCTTTTAAAATAATGTTAAGATCTAATTATTCATCCTTTTCCATTGCTTTTTGTTTTAAATCACTAAGTGTATTGCAGGTAAACAGCTGTTCTGATATCGAAATGAGCTGTTCTGATGTAAGCATCTTTAACCATTCTGTGGCATCCTCATGATATTTTTTCTCAATCTGACGTTTCAGAAGCAACCGTTCTCCTTGCTCAAGGCCCTCTTTATAGCTGTCATTTAGACCATTGCGATAGCGTGCTTCTCCCATCTGAATCGCCATCGCCGTTGACCAAAGCTTATCATTTTTCTGCATTTCCTTGTATTTTTCCACTTGGTGCCCTGTGGGTATGAACACTTTCACCAGCCTTTCCTTCGTTTTTAGTATAGCATCATTTTCATTATTTTCAAATAGGTACCCAGAGGGCAGAACCAAGCATAACTGCTCAAAGTCATTCAACTTCAAAATTCCCTGCTTTCTTACCAGCTCATTAATCACCGGCAGATGTATGTAGCTGCGTTTTATCAGTGCCTTTTTATTCTCCACCTCTCCCTTTTCGGTACGCATCTGGTAGTGATTCATCAGATTTTGATTATTCCATGGATATTCATCAATGAAAATTATCTGATGTACAGGCTTCAACAGCTCATACTTCTCCCCACTGTTTAACTGATCATTCAGCGCTCTTGCCCCATAAAATTCAAAGCGCTTCAATTCTGTTTCTGAAAACGTAGTCTGCATACCTTTGTTAGCGAATCCGTAACCCACCGTTTTCATCCTTTACGTGGACATCCAAAATAATCTTTTTCTTTCCGATGGTCTTCGGATCCAGGTTAGGATTCATAACCGTACTTTCCTTAACCCGTATCCCAGTCACACGTTCGATAATGGTGTTGCGTGCAAAGATGGAGCCTTCATCCTCACGAGAGAGGGTGTACTTGAAGAACAAATCATTGCGGTAATTCAATACATCTTCTGGTTGTTTTCTTGTCATTTGACATTTCCTCGTTTCTGCAAGGTTATTCCTTACACTCTTATATACGATAGGAAATGTTGTAATTCCTAAAAAAAGTTTATTTTTTTCTATTTTTTAATCAAAAAAAGCATTTGCGTTATAATATCTACTAAGATAAATCAGATGCACAGACCTCTATCATGATGACATTTATACCGATAGGAAATAGACTTGTTTGCAAAATCATAATCTGTAATACGTGATTTACAGGGCAGATCACATTTCTTACAATAGGAAGCAAATAGATATATTTTAAATGTGAAGAAAAAATATATCAATGAAATGCAAAAACTGCGGATAAGATGAAGATGTACCTTTATGGGTACTGGATGAAATAAATGAGTTTAGCGATGTTAATCTGTATCAAATGATCTGTTCCGAATGGGATGATATTATGTAAAAAAAATTGTCTATGCACTGAATTACTTAATTCAACATTTTTATAATACCCTTTTTCTAATCGCCGCATCGAAATTCTTATTATACGAAAAAAAGCCGATTTCTCGGCCTACAGATGCTCAATCGGTTTTCGCTCTGCCTTCAGATTGTGCGTTTTCTGAGCACGTCGCTTCAGCTCGGCATTGACATCCTCCATAGAGATGCCCTTCTCTACCATCAGCACGGTCAGATGATACAGCAGATCACCGATTTCATTGATCTGATCCTCTCTGGTCTGTATCAGAGAGGCAATCACAACCTCGGTACACTCCTCACCGACCTTTTTTAAAATCTTCTCCAGCCCCTTTTCAAATAAATAGGTGGTATAGCTGCCTTCCTCTTTATGCGCCTTGCGATCCTTTATCGTTTCATATAATGCATCTAGCTCGTTCATACTTCCTCTCCCTCCATATTTCGGTAAAAGCAACTCGTGTGTCCTGTATGGCAGGCAGCACCGACCTGCTCCACCAGTAACAGAATCGTATCCTCATCACAATCAATACGAATATCCTTCACATACTGATAATGCCCGCTGGTTTCTCCCTTGATCCACAGCTCCTGACGGCTTCTGCTGTAATAGGTCGCACGTCCGGTATCCATCGTCATGCGCAGACTTTCCGAATTCATATACGCAAGCATGAGGACAGCATGCGTATGCACATCCTGTACAATGACAGGAACAAGTCCGTTTCCTTTATCAAAATTCACCTGTATCATATACGTACCGCGATTCCTTTCTCCTTCAGATAGCGCTTTACCTGTGGAATGGTAACCTCCTTATAATGGAACATGCTTGCCGCTAGTGCCGCATCGCTGGCATCCTGTTCAAATACCTGCGCAAAATGCTCCAGAGCTCCGCAGCCTCCCGATGCAATCACCGGTACATCCACCAAATCATGCACAGCCTTGCACAGCTCGATATCAAAGCCCTGCTTTGTACCATCCGCGTCCATGCTGGTAAGCAGAATCTCTCCTGCCCCAAGGCGTACACCTTCCACTACCCACTCCAGCAAATCCATACCGGTATCCTCACGTCCTCCGGCCACAAATACATTCCATCCGCTGCCATCCTCACGGCGTTTTCCATCGACTGCCAATACGATACACTGGTTGCCGAACATTTCTGCCCCCTGCCGGATCAGCTCCTTATTTCTAACCGCCGCAGAATTTAGAGATACCTTGTCCGCTCCTGCCAGCAGCATTTTTCGAATATCCTCCACACTACGGATACCGCCGCCAACCGTAAACGGAATAAAGATTTCACGGGCTACCCGCTCCACCACCTGTACCATGGTATCCCGCTGTTCATGCGTTGCCGTGATATCCAGAAATACCAGCTCATCAGCTCCCTGCTCATAATAGGCTCTTGCCAGATCAACCGGATCACCGACTTCCTTCAACCCGACAAAATTGATTCCCTTAACAACCTTGCCGTCTTTTACATCCAGGCATGGGATGATGCGCTTTGTATGCATATGATTACTCCTTACAAAGCGCAATCGCCTGGGACAGAGACAATGTTTCGGCATACATTGCCTTGCCGGTGATCGCACCGTAAATATCCAGCTCCTTTAATGCGCGGATATGGGATATATCCTTAATACCGCCGGAAGCGATAATATTGATGGATACTGTTTTCTTCAGCTCCGCCAGCATCTCCGTATTCGGCCCTCTCATCGTTCCGTCTCTGGAAATATCCGTCACGATGATGGTCTTTACTCCGACAGCCTCCATCTGAATCGCAAAGTCGATATACTGTACTTCGCTTTCCTGCAGCCAGCCATGACCACAAACCATACCGTTTTTACAATCAATGCCAACGGCGATTTTTTCTTTATACATTGAAACCGCCTCCCGCAGGAAATCCGGATTCTCTATGGCTGCTGTGCCTAAAATAACACGGCTGATGCCCTGCTCCAGATAAAACCGCACATCCTCCATGCTGCGGATACCGCCGCCAACCTCTACCGGTATGGACAGACTCTGCGCTGTTTTCACAATGCTGTCCTGATTGATTTTCTTTCCCTCTTTGGCACCGTTGAGATCGACCATATGCACATATTCCGCCCCCTGCTGTTCAAAGGCTCTGGCAATATCCGCAATGCTGTCACCCACACATTCCTTTTGCTCATAATCTCCCTGGTACAGCCGTACCGGCTGCTGATCCAGGATGTCGATTGCCGGTAAAATTATCATACAAATTCCTCCTTGAACCACCGCAGAAGCTGCAGTCCGTCCTCACCGCTTTTTTCAGGATGAAACTGCGCCCCGACCACATTGTCCCTTCGTACAAGCCCCGGTATGCGCATCCTCCCATACCCGCTGTCTGCCAGCAAATCCCGTTCATCATAATTCTGCGCATAATAGGAATGCACATAATACACAAAGGGACGCTCACTCAGCCGTTCAAATACAGGGGAGGGCTGACAGGGCTCCAACAGGTTCCATCCAATATGCGGAATGCGGACATGCTTTTCCGTTTGAATTTCAGAAGCTGGCACAAGCGTGTCCTTCATCTTTACAATATTGCCCTTTAAAAAGCCCAGGCCCTTTGTATAACCATTTTCTTCGCTATCCTCAAACAATGCCTGCATACCCAGACATATACCTAAAAGCGGCTTATGCTTCTGCATAACCTCAATCTGAAGCACCTCTACAAGACCGCGCTCCTGCAGGTTTTTCATACAGTCCGCAAAGGCGCCGACACCTGGCAGAATGAGCTGATCCGCACGCTCTATATCTTCCCGTTTATCAGAAACACAGCAGGTACAGCCGATATGGCGCAGGGCATTTTCCACACTGTGCAGATTTCCCATCCCGTAATCTATAATCGTTATCATATTACAGCGTTCCCTTCGTACTCGGCAGCGCATCCCCGCTAACGGCAATCGCTGCCTTTAATGCGCGTCCAAGCGCCTTAAAGATGGCCTCCGCCTTATGATGATCATTGGTTCCATAGGGTACGTTCACATGCAGCGTAATGCCTGCCTGAAAGGCAAAGGCACGCAAGAATTCCTCTACCATCTCACAGGAGAAGGAACCAATCGTATCACGCTTCAGCTCACAGTTATACACCAGAAAGCTGCGTCCGCTGATATCCAGTACTACCTGTGCAAGTGCCTCATCCATCGGTAACAGCATACTTCCATAGCGCCCAATTCCTCTTTTATCCTGCAGCGCCTCCTTTAAACAGGCTCCCATCAGGATGCCGCAGTCCTCCACGGTATGATGATCGCATACCTCCAGATCGCCCTGTGCAGAAAGTGTCAGATTGATTCCGGAATGAAAGGAAAACAGGGTCAGCATATGATCAAAGAATCCGATTCCGGTATGGATATCGCTTGTACCGTCTCCATCCAGATTCATATAGCAGCTGATTTTTGTTTCCTTTGTATCCCGGTTCTG
The DNA here is from genome assembly GCA_017161075.1 of Erysipelotrichaceae bacterium 66202529. Lineage (NCBI taxonomy): Bacteria > Bacillati > Bacillota > Erysipelotrichia > Erysipelotrichales > Erysipelotrichaceae > Erysipelotrichaceae bacterium 66202529. The sequence goes on from CP046174.1 coordinate 3,227,095, forward strand.
CTCTGCGCATCTGCTTGTCGCATTACTTTTCATACCACACACACCTTTCTGTCAAATTCCTGCAGCACGGATAAGACGATTGCATTTTCACCAGGGGAACCAACGGTTATGCGGAAGCTGTCCTTTCCTTCATAATCACGTATGACGATGCCTTCCTTATGCAATGCCTCCAACAGCTGCTGCTTCTGTTTGCTTCTTCCATATAAATAATTTGCCTGGCTTGGATAAAAGGTTACGTTTTTCAGCTGCTTCAGCTTATGATACAGCATATCCCGCTCCAGCTGTACCTCCTCCACAAGCAGCTCATATTCTGCCGCATGCTGCAGGATGATAACTCCAGCCTTCTGGGTAAGACAGCTGATATTATAGGGTACCATATACGGACGCAGAGCAGCGATATTGCCGGGATTGCTGATAAGAAAGCCCAGTCGTGCACCGGCAAAGCCGAATGCCTTGGACAGGGTTCTGGTCACATACAGATTCGGATAGGTGTCCAGATACTCCAGCATGCTTTCCTTTGCGAATTCCCCATAGGCCTCATCAATGATTACCGGAATACGCGGAAATGCCTCCACGATTCTGCACACATCCGCATTGCTCACAAAATGTCCGGTAGGATTGTTCGGATTGGAAAACAGCACCATATCCACATGATATTCTCTGCCAAATTCAATGAAATCCGCAATACTGAAGGCTCCATCCTTTTCACATGGAAATTTCACTACCTCGCTCTCGTGCATGGATGCGTAATAGTCATACATGGAAAAGTCCGGTGATAGGGTAAGTAATTTCTTACCTTTTCCCAGGAAATAGCCGATCATAAGCCCCAGCATTTCATCGCTTCCATTCCCCGCCAAAAGCCGGTCGGCAGACAGCTTTTTGACCTTGGCATACGCCTCGATCAGCTCCGTGCTGGCTTCATCCGGATAGCGGTTCATCGCCAGATCACCGATTGCGGCCGCAAGCTCCTTTACGATCTCCCCACTTATATTTTTATAACACTCATTTGCATTCAGCATGATGCTGCCATTCACACGGGCTGCATAGCTTTCAATATTTTTCATGACTTCAGCCTCACTTTCACAGCATTGGCATGTGCCTGCAGCTCTTCCTGCTCCGCCATTTCTATGATATTGGCACCATATGCCTGCAATGCTTCTTCTGTATAATGCAGATAGCTGCTCTTTTTAATAAAGCTGTCCACACTCAAAGCGCTGGAGAACCGCGCTGTTCCGCTTGTTGGCAAAACATGATTACAGCCGCCGAAATAATCTCCGACACTCTCACATGTATGATAGCCAAGGAACACACTACCAGCATGGCGTACCATACCAAGATAGTCCATTGGTGCAGCCACCATGAGCTCCAGATGCTCCGGTGCAACCGCATTGGATACTGCCAGACAGGACTCCATGCTCTCACACAAAATTGCAGTTCCATATGCACGCAGAGATTGTTCCACTATTTCCTTTTTCGGCAGGGCATCCGTCTGTTTACGAAGCTCCTGTTCCACCCTGTCGATCAGGGTTTCACTTGTAGTCACAAGAATCGCACTGGCCATCGGGTCATGCTCTGCTTGTGATAACAGGTCCGCTGCCACGCTTTCTGCCGGTGCATGTTCATCCGCAATCACCAGAATCTCACTCGGCCCGGCAATCATATCAATATCCACCTTGCCAAACACCAGCTTTTTCGCTGCCGCTACAAACACATTCCCCGGTCCGACAATTTTATCCACCGGCGCAATGCTTTCTGTACCATATGCCAGTGCCGCAATTCCCTGTGCACCGCCAACCTTATATATTTCATCTACTCCCGCAATTATTGCCGCTGCAGCAATATTGGGATGCAAGCTGCCGTCCTGTGCAGGCGGAGTTATCATAACGATCCGCTTCACCCCTGCAATACGGGCAGGAATTGCATTCATCAGCACGCTGCTTGGATACTGTGCCCGTCCTCCGGGTACATAAATCCCCACACTGTCCAGTGGAAGCACGCGCTGTCCTAGGTAGATTCCCATTTCCTTCTGCAGCAGATAGCCGTTTTGCTTCTGTGCAGTATGATAATATTCGATATTCGCTTTTGCCTTTTTCATGCTTTCCACAAAGAAGGGCTCCGCCTTCGCTGCCGCTGCCTCGATATCACATGGGGAAACACGGAAATCATCCAGCTCTATACCGTCAAACTGACGGGTATATGCCTTTACCGCTTCATCCCTGCGTGCTTTAACATCCTGCAGGATGGCACTGACCTTAGCGATGATTTCAGTGTCGATATCCTCTGTTCTGCTTTCCAGATACGTCTGCAGCTGTGCCGTATCCGATGCCTTCATTCGTCTCAGCATGTTTCCAATCCTTTCTTCATATCCTCCAGAATCGCTAATATTTCCGTTCGCTTCAGCTTGAAGCTCGCTTTATTCACGATCACTCTCGCACTGATATCACAGACCGTATCAAATACCACGAGTCCGTTTTCCTTTAGAGTCGTTCCAGTTTCCATAATGTCCACAATACCATCGCATAAGCCCAGAATCGGTGCCAGCTCCACAGACCCGTCGATTTTAATACACTCCACATCCATCCCCTTTTCCAGGAAATACTGCTTTGCAATGTTAGGATACTTGGTTCCGATTTTTACATGTCCTACCTTATCAAACAGATTATGCTGTGCTAATCCGGCAACGATGAATTTGCACTTCCCAATGCCCAGATCCAGCATTTCATAATAATCCTTACCACCCTCCATCAGGGTATCCTTTCCGACAACTCCGATATCCGCAACCCCGTGCTGTACATAGGTGATGCAGTCATTGGCTTTCACAAGGAAATAACGGATATCCTTCTGGGAATCCTGAAAAACTAGAGCACGTCCCTTATCCTTGAGGCTCTCAATTCCATAGCCCCGCTCTTCCAGCAGCTTAACAGTTGCCTTTTCCAGACGCCCCTTTGTCAATGCAACGGATATACTCATGCGACGTTCTCCCCTTTCACGATAATATCGTCATAATCTCCACACAGCAGTTCAACCCGTGTGCTTTTTCTCAGCTCCTTTGCCTGGCGCAGAGCCTCCACCTTTTTCTCATATGGATAGCACAGCGTCAGTGTTGCCTCCTGCTGCTTTAAATGCAATACCGGTAACACAGCATCCAGCTTGACGGAAAACCCGATAGCAGGAAGTGCTTCTCCGAATTTTTCTAAAAGAGAATCATAGCGTCCCCCGCTTAACACACTGGTTCCGATTCCCTCTACAAAGCCTTCAAACAGAATACCGCTGTAATAATTCAAGTGCGGCAGCTTACCCAGATCGAAGGTGATACGGTCTCCATAGCCCAGTGCAGACAGTTGCTCATACAGCAGCTGCAGATTTTCCACGATTGCCTTCAGACGTGCGTCAAAGCAGAAGCCAAGTGCTTCCTGCAGCATATCCGCACTTCCACACAGCCATGGCAGTTGCAGGAAAAACTGTTTATCCACAGCATCCAGCCGCAAGGTTTCCAGATACTCCTTCAGCTCCGTGAGGCTCTTACGGTCAATCAGATCCGCCAATATCTGCGTTTCATCCTTTGTTAGTCCCAACAGCTCCACTGCCGTATGGAAAAAATTCACATTGCCGATTTCCAGTGTAAATGATGCCTGCTTCATACATTCCATAACCTCCAGCGCACAGACGAGAATTTCCAAATCACTCTGCTTCTCACCCAGCCCCAGCAATTCAATGCCACAGTCGGTTACCTCATTGCGCTTCCCCGCAAAGGATTCCTTTACCTTATATACATTGGCACAGTAACGGAAACGAAGCGGCGGCTTCTGGTCTTTAAACTTCGTTGCCGCCACACGGGCAATCGGTACGGTCATATCCATACGCAGTGTCAGAATACCACCGTTATGGTCGAAAAATTTATACATCTGTTCGTCATGAATCTGTTCAAAGCCTGTCTGATAGGTCTGATAAAATTCAATGCTCGGTGTTACGATTTCTTTATAGCCGTAGCTGTCAAATACCTGTTCAATAGCATCCTGTAATCGTTTCTTTGCAGTACATTCTCCCAAAATCAGATCCCGCGTACCCTCGGGTATGGCAAATTTCTTCATACACTGTATCCTCCCTTATACTCTTATACAAAAAAAGCTTCCATCCAAAGGACGAAAGTTACCTTACGTGATTCCACCTTATTTTATTGATACCTCACGATATCAATCTCTTCGAGTACCATCATACTCTAGCACGGTAACGGATGCAGGATACCGGCAAAAGCTACTGAATTCACCTTTGCTGCTCAGGGATGTGTTCCGAATACTTCGCATATCTTCTTGCACCGGCCGAAGACTCTCTGTCATGTCCATATACCTACTATTTCCCGTCAACGCATTTCATATATGTCTATAGTACAATCCAGCGATGAAAAAGTCAATCATTTTGTGAAATATTTTCATGAAATATTTATGTAAGAAAATTATGTATGCTGATAAATACAGGGTTAAGATATTCATAAGGATCTGGCTCTGTATTGCTTTTTTAAGGATAACATCCTGGCAGGTAGCTTCTCTGCCTGTCTATCCGCCCCGGACAAGGATTAACGATAGAAAACCATACTCCTATAGATCAGAAATGGAAAAGGCCCCGAAAGGCCTGATCCTGTTTCTGCATGAATAAGTGATCATGCTGGTGCTTTCTACCATATACTGCTTATGAATTTTGTCTCTGATGATATACATGACAAAAAGCAAAAGCCCTTGCGAATCCATCCCCACGCTATAAAGGACAGCGTTCGCAAATGCACAAGCGTTCCTGATTTTACAGCGGATATCCTACTTACTGCCCTATGTAACAGACTACAACAATCTTCACAGAAGCATGATCTGAGCCTTATCGTTAGATTCAGCCCGTTTATTTTCAAAACACCTATTCATCATCCTGCTGAATCAGCAGCGTTTCCAGGGTCTGCACCAAATCAAAAAACTTTTCCTTACGCTCCTCACTCAGCTCGCGATAAAAACACAATAGCTCGTACTCATCATGATTTAATTCACATGTATGCTTTTCTTCCATATTCCTCCTCTCTCTCCCTTTTACATATATAGTATATATAATGAAAAAGTTTTCTGCCATATTAAAATTCGGATAAACATAAAAAAACACCGATAAATACGGCATTTATTCGTAAAAATAAAATTTGCTTTGATTTTGCTATTTGTAATTTTATATCAGAATTATAATAATTCTAACATTATGTAACATGTTTCATAACACCCTATTCCAAGTGAAAGCTTATGATGCTTTTCATGAGCTTTGTAAATGTGATTCTTTTTTCATCGGGCACCTGATCAAATACCTTCATAACCTCCAGCTCCAGCGGATCGTGCAGCATACGCCCTGGAAAATTATAATCAGGAATCTGTAAAATCTGATTCATATTTATTTCCAGTATGCGGCAAATTAAAGATAGAATATCAAGCGGAGGCTGTGCATTTCCGTTGATATAAGAGGATATGGAACGCTGTGTTGAACCAACAAGCATTGCGAGTTCCTTCTGTGTCATTCCTTTTCTCTGAAGCCCTTTCCTAATTGCATCTCCCACTTTTAAATTGATTTCCGTTACTTTTTTCATTCCGTCCACTCCAATATATGGTTTTATTATAATGGAAAATTTTTCCATATTTGCAGAATAGAATAATTAAAGGTGTTTTGTGTGAAAATATCATACATTTTACATAAATCGTATAAATTGATATAACTTTATAACGAATTATAGATTTTACATATAATCGTGGTATACTGATTTTATAAGAAAGTGAGGATTGATTATGGCATTTATTGACACGTATTTTAAAGAGGTTGAACAGCGATTTGCGCTCATGAAGGAAGAAACTGAAGCAATCGAGCAGGCAGCGGAGCTTCTGCTTGAAGCAGAGAAGGATAAGCACACCATTTATACGTTTGGCAGCGGACATTCTCATATGATCGGACAGGATATTTATGCCCGTGCCGGCGGCTATGCAAAGGTGTATCCTATCAATGAAATCGAAATGACACTTGCAACCCATCCTACCAAAAGTACCACACTGGAGCGGACTGCTTCCTATGCCGATGTACTGGATGCAATTTATACGGTGGAAAAAGGGGATGTATTGATTGTCACAAGTAATTCCGGTCGAAATCCACTGGTAATTGAATACACGATGAGAGCCAGAAAGAAGGGCGCAAAGATTATCGCCATTACATCGTTATCGCATAGTAAAACGATCGCATCACGGCATGAAAGCGGCTTGCGGCTGTTTGAGCTGGCGGATGTCGTACTGGATAACCATGCTCCCTATGGAGATGCTACCACACCAATCGATGATACCTGCAGCATGGGGCCGGTAAGTACCTTGACCGGATGCTTTCTCGCTCAGTGTGTGATGGGAAGATTTGTGGAGCTGTTAAAGGAGCACGGTATGGATGCCCCTGTCTTCGCCTCCAGCAATATGGATGGAGCGGACGAAAGAAATCGTGAATTATTTCAACGATATGTAATCAAATCCATAGCGAAATAGGGTTAGAAAAGAAAAAAACGGTAGAATATGCTTTAGTTCTTATTCAAAGGTGGAATTTTTTGTATCTGCAGACCTTCAACTGCAGCTCCCAAGCATAAGGTGATCCTGTGTTACCTGCATGTTAATTTGCTTTCCCATTTGTGTGTAAGAGCCTGTTTCTATATCCTGCCGTTTTTTTATACCTTATTGAATAAGCTGTCAGCTTTATGTACCTTTTCAAACAGATCTTTTACCTGTGTACAGGATACATTTCAGCCGTTAGGATACACCATAAAAAAACAGAGTGATCACAGCTGAAATGCATGGGGGTTCACTTCAATCGTATTCCTCTGTTTTTATTCTTTGGCTCAATTTTTTTAGCACTTCATACCTTCTTCAAGCCGCATATCATATCTGTATCATCGCGTATTGCTGTTGCGATGATTTTTTTTCCAATCCTTGATTTCCTGCAATCGTTTGCTCACTCGGCTTTCACTTCCCTGCATGGTTGGATGATAATATTCTTTATTCGCAAGAGCATCCGGAAGACATTGCATGACCGTGAGCTTTTCATCATAATCATGGGCATACTGATATCCTTCCCCGTAATGCAGCTCCTTCATCAGGGAGGTTGGCGCATTGCGGATTTGTAAGGGCACCGGTTCACTCAGCATATGCATCGCATCCTCCCTCGCTGCCCCATATGCCATATATAATGCGTTCGACTTGGGAGAAAGGGAAAGATAGGTGACGGCATGTGTCAAATGTACATTGCACTCCGGCATTCCCAGAAAATGACATGCCTGATATGCCGCTACACAGATTTCCAAAGCGCGGCTGTCTGCCATTCCAATATCCTCACTTGCAAAACGAACCAGACGCCTTGCGACATACAATGGATCCTCTCCGGCCTCCAGCATTCTGGCAAGCCAGTAGATTGCCGCATCCACATCGGAGTTACGCATGGATTTATGCAGAGCACTGATCAAATTATAATGCTCCTCCCCCTGGCGGTCATATAACAGAGACTTCTGTGAGGTACACTGTTCCAGCACCTCTTTGGTAATGCGGATACCGGCATCCTCGCTTTCTCCGTTTAACACAACCATTTCCAGGGTATTCAACGCTGTTCTTGCATCTCCGTTGGCAAACATGGCAAGCATACGGAGCTGGTCTTCCTCAATTAGGATATTCTGTGTGCCAAAGCCGCGCTCATCCTTTAATGCGTGATGCAGCAGCTCGATTAAATCACTTACCTCCAATGCCTTCAGCACGAATACCTTGCAGCGGGAAAGCAAAGCGGCATTGACCTCAAAGGATGGATTTTCCGTCGTAGCTCCAATCAGGATAATACTTCCCTTTTCCACATAGGGGAGAAACGCATCCTGCTGTGCTTTATTGAAACGATGAATTTCATCTACAAATACGATGGTTTTACGACCATACAAACGGGCATCCTCCGCTTCCTTCATCACGGCTTTAATTTCTCGAATCCCGCTTGTGACAGCACTGAAATTGATGAAATGTGCCTGCGTCTGCTTAGCGATGATTCTTGCCAGCGTCGTTTTTCCAACACCCGGAGGTCCCCAGAAAATCATGGAGGAAACCATATCCTTTGCAATCAGATTATAAAGAATTTTTCCTTTGCCCAGCAGATGCTTCTGTCCCACATAGTCATCCAGGGAGGAAGGCCGAAGCCTTGCCGCAAGAGGATCTCTTTGCAATTCATTTTGAAACAGCGATTCCTGCTCCATTCAGCATCACGCTCCCTTTCACCACTCCTTCAGCAGTGTTTCCATCCATGAACACAGCTGTACACTGCTCTTATTTGCCATTTTGACCACTTCCTCATGCGTGTGCTTTTCCTTAGCGATACCAGTCGCCATATTGGTGATGCACGCAATTCCCAGCACCCGCATTCCCAGATAATTTGCCGCAATAGTTTCCGGCACGGTGGACATACCGATTGCATCGCTGCCTGCTCTGGCAAACATGCGGATTTCTGCCGCTGTTTCATAATACGGCCCCTGAAACAGTGTATAAACTCCATGCTGATAGGGAATTCCAAGACTTTCCGCCACCAGCTTCGCCTTGTTACGCAGCTCTGTGGAATACGGCTCTGACATATCCGGAAAGCGCGGCCCAAAACGTTCATCATTTGCACCAATCAGAGGATTCACATCCAAAGAATTGATAAAATCATCAATGATCATTAAATCTCCTGGCTTAAATGCCGTATTGATTCCTCCACAGGCGTTGGTGACAATCAAATCCTGAACACCGAGCAGCTTCATCACATAAATCGGATAGGTGACCTCCTTCATAGAAAAGCCTTCATAATAATGAAATCTTCCCTGCATAACAACCAGAGACTGCTCACCAATGTTGCCAAACACCAGGTTCCCTGCATGGCCTTCTACCCTGGATTGCGGAAAATGCGGGATATCCCGATAGGACAGTATCTCCTTGTTCTCCATAATATCAACCAGAGAGCCTAGTCCGCTCCCTAAAATGATACCAATCACCGGCTTTGTTTTTACATGCTCACAGATAAACTGTGCAGATTCTTTTACGTTATCATAAAACATAGTATCGTCCTCCTGCTGTATCCTTATTATACCACAGCCTTTCCTGTGGCAAAGAAAAAACGATATCTTTTCAGGGTTCTTGCACGCTCCATAATATACGCTCCATAATATATGGAAAGAAGCTGCATTCCAATGACAGCTTATAACCTTTTGATATGCTCCCGTTTAAATGCTGTTGTACCGAGCTATTCTCTGCACTGATTTTCTTATATGCACTGCGATTACATCCTATGCATGCTGATCGATCTCATACGATACAGAGAGGGGCATAAAAGGATGTAGTAATACCTGCTTTGTGAATTTTTCTGTACGCTTACTCGTCGGATACTGTAATGGAAAAGGGAAGGCTTCCTGCAATAGTCAGAGTGCTCATACAGGATGCTAATCCAACCATACCCTACAAAGGTTGATTATTCTTCTTTCACTTATCAAATATACGCAAAATCATTTAGAAACTGGCAAATTGCAATCAAAATATTACATCACTAAAAAACAGGCTGCAATAATCCCCTGCCTGTTCTTTTTATAAACTATGATATCGGAAAATTCATTGCTGTTATTCACCAATTTATTACACTGCATGAAGGATGCAATTATGATAATGAGCAGCGAACATCCCTTACTGTGCTTCCTCCTCAAGCACACGGTATTTTTTTCGGTCAGCCTCTGTAATTTTGCGAATCACCCTGCAGGGAACACCTGCCGCAAGAACATGCGGAGGAATATCCCGGTTCACTACACTGCCCGCCCCGATTACCGAACCTTCGCCAATCGTAACACCTGCCAGCACCTGCACTCCTGCACCAATCCACACATTACTTTCCACATGAATGGGAAAGGCATACTCCAATCCCTGCTTGCGCTGTTCCACATCCAATGGATGTCCTGCCGTATAAAAGCCGCAGTTTGGTGCTATATAGACATAATCACCAAAGGTCACCTCAGCCCCATCCAGGATGATACCGTTATGGTTCATAAAAAATTCATTTCCAATGGTGATATTATAGCCGTAATCACACCAGAACGGCGGTTCTATGGATACATGATGTCCCATCTGTTTAAACAGTTTGCGATAAATCTGATTGCGTTTTTCCGTTTCACTTGGGCGCAGCTGATTGCATGCATGACATTGATCCTTACACCAGGCGCGCTCGTCCAGCAATGCTGAGTTGTAGTTTGCGTTATACAGGAAACCTTCCTCCGCCTTTTTCTTTTCCGACATATAATCCCTCTTTTCCATCAGTTCCACTATGTACAGTATACCATACGACAGAGCGGATGTCCGCAGGCTGTGTGTATAAAATAAGCAGATGCACAAGCTATATCAATAAAACCAAGCTGATGTGTGTCAATTCTTACGGAAACAAAAAAATCATAGCATCCCCTATCGAAAAGAGCGCTTAGACTTTCTTTGAGCATCCATAACATGCAATAGCTAATTGAGCTATCTTTACTAAAGGATACGATGCGCAGCTTTCCACAATACATTGCTCCATTACCTGACAATACATCTTCCTTCAGCATGATGCTTCCTACACTGTACTGCTGTTTTTCACATGCTTCAAAAGCAGGAGTATAAAAAAGGAAAATTCTGTGAGCATATGCTTCGACATATTGTAAGCGCTATGATATCATCAAGGTGTAAAGTGATTTCTATTCTTAAAATGATTCTCATATTAAGAAAAATCATGAAAACAGAAGGAATATCATAGAGATAAGTGAGGAGGACGTAAACTATGCTATTTACAACGACACAGCAGCAGGAGGAAATCCGCAAGACGGTACGGGAATTTGCGGAAACCGAAATCAAACCGATTGCCTTTATGCTCGACAAGGAAAATGAATTTCCAAGTGAAGCAATCGCGAAGTTTGGAAAAATGGGTCTGATGGGGATCCCTTATCCAAAGGAATATGGAGGCGCCGGATTGGATGTTCTCAGCTATGCCATTGCCGTAGAAGAATTATCCCGCGTGGATGGTGGAACAGGCGTTATCCTGTCCGCTCATGTTTCTTTGGGAAGCTATCCGATTTTTGCATTCGGAAATGAGGAACAAAAGCAGAAATATCTGGTACCATTGGCAAAGGGTGAAAAAATCGGTGCCTTTGGTCTGACAGAACCAAATGCCGGAAGTGATGCGGCAGGTACGGAAACAACAGCCGTTCTGGAGGGTGATCATTATATTCTGAATGGTGGAAAGATCTTTATCACCAATGCGGATAAGGCAGATACCTATGTTGTCTTCGCATCCACAAACCCGGATATGGGAACCAGAGGAATATCCGCATTCATCGTGGAAAAGGGATGGGATGGATTTACGTTCGGCGATCATTACGATAAGATGGGAATCCGTTCATCCTCAACTGCAGAGCTGATTTTCAATGATGTAAAGGTACCGAAGGAAAACCTGCTTGGTAAGGAAGGTCAGGGCTTTAAGATTGCGATGTCCACACTGGATGGCGGCCGGATCGGGATTGCGGCACAGGCACTTGGTATTGCACAGGGTGCTTATGAGCATGCATTGGAATATGCAAAGGAGCGTGTACAGTTTGGAAAACCGATTGCACAGCAGCAGGTTATCAGCTTTAAACTGGCAGACATGGCTACGAAGCTTCGCTGTGCTAGAATGCTGATTTATTCCTCTGCTGAACTGAAAGAAAACCATGAGCCATATGGAATGGAATCCGCAATGGCAAAGCAATATGCAAGTGATGTTGCACTGGAAATCTGCAACGATGCCTTACAAATTTTCGGTGGAAGCGGTTATTTGAAGGGCATGGAAGTGGAGCGCGCCTACCGTGATGCTAAAATCACTACAATTTATGAAGGAACCAATGAAATCCAAAGAGTCGTTATCGCCTCTCATATCATAGGAAAAGCGCCAAAGGACGGCGGTGTACGCAAGAAAAAGGGCGCAATTACCGGTGAACGTAAGAAACAGATTTTCAAGGAAGGTGAAGCACAGGAGCGTGTCAATGCGTTAGTGGAAGCCTTACAGAAGGATGGGTATGATTTCACTGTCGGTATACCGATGGATACACCAATCGTCAACGCAGAGCGTGTCGTATCTGCCGGTAAGGGAATCGGTGATAAGAAGAATATGAAGCTGATTGAGGATTTGGCGAGAAGTGCAGGTGCAGCAATCGGAAGCTCCCGTCCAGTTGCAGAGACCCTGAAATATGTACCAATCGATCGTTATGTTGGCATGTCCGGTCAGAAGTTCACAGGCAACCTGTATATCGCCTGCGGTATCTCCGGTGCGGGACAGCATTTGAAAGGAATTAAGGATGCTACAACCATCGTGGCAATCAATACCAACGCCAATGCGCCAATCTTTAAAAATGCTGATTATGGAATTGTCGGTGATGTTATGGAAATACTGCCGCTGTTAAGCAAGGCTCTGGATACCGGAGAAAAGAAACCGGCTCCGCCAATGAAAAAAATGAAACGTCCGTTTATCAAAAAGGAAGCTCCTTCCTATATGCGTCATGTCTGCAATGGCTGCGGCTATGAATATGATCAGATGCTGGGAGATCCGGAAAATGATATCGCTCCGGGTACGCCGTTTGAAAAGCTGCCGGAGGAATGGATCTGTCCGGAATGCGGAGAAGCAAAGGATCAGTTCATTGAGACATTGGATTAAATAAAGAGAAGGAGGATGTAGTATGTACTGTGTAAGAAAAGTAGTTGACGATCTGTATTGGGTGGGAGGAAATGATCACCGTCTTGCCCTATTTGAAAATATTCACCCGATTCCCCGCGGCGTATCCTATAATTCCTATTTACTGCTGGATAAGAAAACGGTATTGTTTGATACAGTGGACTGGGATGCCTGCCGCCAGTTTCTGGAAAATGTAGCACATCTTTTGGATGGACGTGATTTGGATTATCTGGTAATCAATCATATGGAGCCAGATCATGGTGCAAGCATTGAGGAAATTCTGCTTCGCTATCCAAAGGTAAAAATCATATCTACCGAAAAGAGCTTTCTGCTGATGCATCAGTTTGGCTTCCACGTTGACGGACGTACAGAGGAGGTCAAGGAGGGTGATACCAAATGCTTTGGTAAGCATACCATCACATTCGTTGAGGCTCCAATGGTTCACTGGCCAGAGGCTATGGTCAGCTATGATGTGACGAATGGTGTTCTGTTCTCTGCCGATGCCTTTGGTAGCTTTGGAGCACTGGATGGCAAGCTGTTTAACGATGAAGTTAACTTTGACCGCGACTGGCTGGATGATGCACGCCGCTATTATACGAATATCGTCGGTAAATACGGACCGCATGTACAGGCGCTGCTGAAAAAAGCCGGTACGATCGATATCAAGGTGATCTGTCCGCTGCATGGACCAGTTTGGAGAAATGATTTCGGCTATCTGCTCGACAAATATGACAAGTGGAGCCGTTATGAGCCGGAAGAAACGGGTGTGCTGATTGCCTATGCTTCCATGTATGGAAATACGGAATCCGCTGCACAGGTACTGGCGGCAAAGCTGGTGGATAAAGGTGTAAAGAATGTCGTTGTTCACGATGTTTCCAATACCCACGTATCCTATCTGATCAGTGATGCATTCAAATACAGTCACATCGTACTGGCTTCGGTAACCTACAATCTGGGAATCTATCCGGTTATGCATGACTTCCTCATGCATATGAAGGCCCTCAATATGCAAAAGCGTACGGTTGGTATTATAGAAAACGGTTCCTGGGCACCGAAATCCGGTTCCCTGATGAAGGACTTCCTGGATAATCAGATGAAGCAGATGAGTATTCTGAATTCTGAGGTATCCATGATTAGCTCTTTAGGTGATAATAATAAGTCGGAAATGGATAATCTGGTAGACAGCATCATTGATTCCATGGAAGGCTGATCAAACGTAAAAAGGATTCTTCACAAACGGAGAATTCTTTTCTTTTAGAGTACCTTATTCTTGGCCTATGCTAATTTAGTGTACCGTGTAAGCTGTGAATCTTTGGACATCCTTTCTTTCTTATCGGAAATCTGGAAAGTAAGCTATGATATTCTTTTTTCAGAATGATTCTATTCAGAAATAGCAAGCATGGTATTGCGTATATGAACACCCATCATTCGTATACGTATAAGAAATTCAGCATTACCTGCACAGGACGCTTTCCCGCTTTGATCACCTACAATAAAAGCTGCGATATTTTATAATGCCTTAGTGGCTGTTAGCTGTTATATACCAGAAAGAAATCCCATTTTCCTGTAAGTAACATCGCTTATCCTACAACAGCATGCAGATAGGAAGAATGCTTTTTCTTCAAGTATAAGGATACCCTATCCATACGTAATCAGGCATATCATACTGCCTTATAACACTGGCTTAAGCGTCCATCGGTATAAGCATATTCCCAATTTGTAAACCGACATGTCTCTATATAGGAAGCAAAACGTTTATAAATATGCTTACAGCATGAAGAAAGCGGCAGCCAGCCGCTTTTTCTGTATTATTTTTTTCCACTGATGGAAAACCAGCGGATTTCATTTGCTTTCAAGCATATATCAAATGCATCCTGATCCGTATAGATGCGTGTGCTCTGTTCCTCATACGTATTATTCACGACGCAGTAGCTATCTGTATTCGGATACACATTGACCTCCACATTGCAGTTCTCACTATACCATCTTTTTATATCTGCCTCTTTTCCTGCCGCATAAAACAGACAGCGGTAAAGCAGACGCGCATTCTCGAAGCTGAAGGGCAGACCGCTGAGATAAACACTTCTCCCCTTTCCATATTCATTTGTCGCAAAGCGTACATTCTGCCGTTCATTGATCAGAACACGCGTATTGCGAAGGGCATATATATTGCGGATTTCCTCACCAAGCTCAGGCGTATTTGACAGCCCCTCCTTCAGGAAATGCTCCTGCTCCTGCCAGTTATACTTATCCTGAGACAGGGAAAAGCCAACCTCCTTATCCACACCGAGTACATCATACAGCTGGAAGAAATGTCCTTCCTTTTGTGCCGCACTTGGTTCTCCAACACCGATAAAGCCTCCGCCCTCATAAACAAACCGGCGCAATGCAGAAACGATTCGCTCGTCCTTCCAGTAATCCCCGCCGCTGAAGGCAGTATAAGCATCTCCGGCATTGATAATCACTCCGGCATCATCCAGGATATGCTCATTTTCAAGAATATCATCGAAGCTGATAAACTGCACATCAAACGGCATACCGCTGAGTGCCTCCAGAACGCCGGAATAGGAATAAATCTGTTTATACCACAATGCATGGGCAACCATTTCTGCTCCCCAACCGCGCAATGCACCCCAGCAATTCAATATAGTTACCTTAAACGGCATACACATTGGCTGCGCTGTGTGCACATGCTCATACAGCTCGCGGAATTCATTGCATACAGTCTCAATGTAATCGATAAAATCCGGAAATTGCAGAGCAAGCTTCAGATATCCGCCATATCCGATACGATCCAGCGGTGAACGAAGAATTGCACGCCGTGCGGTAACCCAGTTTACCTTTGCTTCCTTGATAGGATCTCCGCCTTCATGAAATACATCCGGGAAAAAATATGGCAGGAAGCGTCCTTCCGTATACCGTACGCCTTTGATATCGGAGATCAGCCGCAGGGTACGTCCATCTCCAACAGAGCCAACCACCGCATCGATTCCTAAATCCTTGAAATATGGGCCAAACGGCTCTGTCGCAATCCAGTGGTCACCCAAAAACATCATAGCCTCTTTGCCTGCTTCATGTGTGATATCCACAAGCTTTTTCACTAGCTTAGCAACCTCCCGCATTTGAAAATTCATAAAATCGCGATATTCCTTTGTCGGCACACAAAAGGTGGAATTATGATAGCCCTGGTTTATGATATATTCCGGTTGGAAGCGATAACCTGCCTCTTGTTCAAACTGTTCCAGTATATAGGGGGAAACACTGGCACTGTAGCCAAACCAGTCTACAAATTTTTCTCTCGCCTGTTCATCAAACATCAGTGTAAACTGATGAAAAAACGTCGTAAACCGGATCACATCCACCTCTGGATGCTCATCGATCCAGCGGCGCAGCTTGTCCAGCACATATGCCTCTGTTTTCGGCTGTCGCACATCATAGGTCATCTGATGCTCCTCATCCTTCCAGTCATTGGTCAGTGCATTGTACATATGCACCGGATCCCATATGACAAAGGCCAAAAAGCTAACGGTATATGCATGAAACGGTATACAGTCATGTATGATAACCGCCTCTTTTTCTTCATCATATTCCCATTGCGCTGTTTCCACAACCACTCCAGCAGTCCGGTCGATAACCTCCCACCAGCGTTTGATATCATCCAGCGTATTGACCTTGAGCTGATCCTTGTAATAATGCTTCATCAGCGGTATACACAGCGTAGGTTCACAGGCTGTCGTCATATCGCTCATCAGATACATCTGCTGTATTTCCTGCGGATTGGCACTAGCCCATGCATTATCCTTCCTTGTCGTATAATACGTCGCATACTGCTTTACATCCAGCTTTTGAAGCTGTTCAGGCATATTGGTACCATCACAGTCCCGTATTGCATCAGCCCCCCACCGTTCAATGATCTGTAAGGTTTCATCAATAACATCCACATCGGTCGGTACTGTTACACGACCCTTCTTCGTATTCATGTCGTTTTCCTCCTGATTATATCCATTGCCTTCATTTTATTGGCTTCCTGCAGGCTTGTCAAATTCCAAAAATCCCTGTATTTAAAAAAATCCGGCAAGATATCTAAAAAAGGAGAATTCCCTGTTCCATTTCATTTGATAAACCGATGTCTGCAGTCTTGCTTTTTAGATATATTGGTTAATTTCACTTTTTGCCAACAAATATAATTCTTGTCTTCTCGTACAGTGTCTATTATAATAAAAGTAGATATAAGGATGTGATATCATGAGCATACAACGCTATCAGCTGAAAAATCGCAAATTGGATAAAATGAGCTTCCACCTTCTTTATATTTCCACAAGCCGCTATGAAGGGGATTGGCACAGCACACCGCATGCCCATCATTGTACGGAGCTGTTTTATGTATCCAGCGGGAAAGGAAGCTTTCTTGTTAATGATGATGTATTTGATGTTAAGGCCGATGATTTAATTATCGTAAATCCCAATGTCATGCATACAGAAATGAGCAGAGATGAATCTCCGCTGGAATATATCGTTCTTGGAATCGAAGGACTGCAGTTTACCAGCTTTACGAATCACATGGAGTATGAGGATTACAGTGTCCATAATTATTATGAGTTCAAGCATGAGATCCTGTTTTATCTGAAAACCCTGGTACAGGAAATGGCACAGCAGGATGATGATTATGAAGCCATATGCCAGAATCTTCTGGAGGTACTGATTATCAATATGGTACGCAGGACAAAGGCAAACCTAATAGTAGCACCCTCTCAGAAAATCACCAAGGAATGTCATTTTGTTGAGCAGTATATTAACAATCATTATCAGGAAGATATCACACTGGAGCTGCTGAGTGAAAAAACCTATATGAATAAGTTTTATCTGGTACATGCGTTTAAGCAGTATAAAGGGGTTTCTCCTATCAATTACCTCATCCGGCTGCGTGTTCAGCAGGCAAAGGAATTGCTGGAGACTACAAATTATTCCATTGCACAGATTTCCGATTCCTGTGGCTTTTCTTCCCAGTCATATTTTTCACAGGTATTTAAAAAAGCCTGCGGTATGACTCCCAATGCTTATCGAAAAAGCAGTGATCGAAGCAAGGTCGTTATGAATGATATTGCATAACATGAATACCAGGGCTTTTCCCCCTATTTACATAAACAGAAAGCTGCCTACAAGGTGTGCGAATGTGATTGTGTAAGGCTGTATGGTACAGGCATCCACCAGCAGGAAATGAAAAATACTCTGAAATAAATAGACAGTAATAATATTCGGGCTTCTTAAAACTTATAATATGATTCTGTTATGCTCAAGGATACAGTGAAGACAGCATTTCATAAGCCATCTGAACAGATCGTGTGGATATGAAATTATATCATTTAAAAATTCGTGAATTTCATACGATTTAAAAGCACCCTTTCCTCCTCACGATAATTTAGATATCCATTTTAAATATCATTTAAAAGGACTGCAAATCACTTCACAGTCCTTTTTATTATATAGTAAGTCTTCGCAGCTATTTTTTATCGCATCAGGAGCATTTCAAAGCGTCGAATATAACCGGTCGGATATCTGCTTCTACATCAAGCAGATCCATTGCATTTTCTGCACTGGTATTCGTTGCCAGCATTAGATTTTTCACATGTTGCAGAGTTGTATTTATCCTTTCCTCTGCTTTTCCTTGTGATATTCCTTGTTCGATTCCTTGTTGTAAGCCCTGCGTCATCCCCTGCTTAAGGCCCTTCATAATCCCTCTTTCTTCTATCCCCTCACTCAGGTTACACATCGTCATGACCTCGCTTTCTATTTCCTTCGTCATCATTATACCATATTTTTTATCCAATAGTTCTATCTTCGACCTTGCTGGAAGACCGGAAATAAACAAAATGTTTAACAGCTCCAGTAATTTTTTCATATTCCTGTCTGCTGGGTTTTGTGCTGACGCATATGCACCATCATACTGCTTTCCGGGATATACCATAATGGCAGTCATGAGATCATACTGCTCCTTTGGTGCATTCCAGGGCTTCATAAGACATGTTTCATGAACATCATACTTATTGACGACATCATTCTTATACTCTGAATGATTGATACAAATCCATATGGAATACACCTTTTTCATATCTCCAAATCTCGAATGCTGGAATCCATCCGCTGCGTTTTTCTGCTTTGCCATCAATCTGCTGCAATAGTATAAAGCCCTGCTCACCAGAGGATATCCCGGATCATCCTTATACTGTGCTTCCAGATTGATTATCAAGCATGCCTTGTCCTGTGCGAATCGTTTCTGTTCCTCAAGCAGGGGCTTTTTCCTTACTGCACCCTTTGATTGCGGCAGGGCTGCTTCAAACAGGAGGTCGTATTTTATCAATGCTCCCGGTATTGCCTCATCCTCAACATTTTTACCATAGATGCTTTCCTTCGTGATGGCATCCCTTTCAAAGACGGCTTCTATATATTGCGGAAGCTGCGTTAATGCTGTATCTGCATATTCCGGAACACATCCCTTTAAAATATATGCCAGAATCTGTTTATTCGATAAGATTTTCTTGCAATAATTATCATACGCTTTCTTATTACTGTATGTTGAAATTACAGATGCTATGGTTAAATTTTCCTTCATGATCACATTCCTTTCTAATAAAGCTTGTCTTAGTTATGGAATATGATCAGACAGACCTCTTTGATAATGTGCACCATAAAAAGCAGGTCTCCATAAGCAGCAGGGCTGTCTCCTATCATGTATGAATACAGTCCCTACACCATGGCCGGGGCTGTTGCAGGTCTGTTATTGAAGGATGCATGCTGTTAAGGTTATCAATCTTGAATGCGTGTCTTATGAACACAGGGTATACAGAATAAGGCATGCCTTTTGAATACTTATAAAAGACAGAAAAGCCGGGGTCTTTGGATATAAGAAATCATATTGCCGGTTGGAACATATGCTGTCATGAAAAACCCCTTCCTTTCCTACATGAATTGCCTACAGTGTACCATATCTGAATTCAAAAATACAAGTATCCTTTCTCAATTATTCTATTTAGAGTTCATGCCCTTTTAGCCTTATTGTGCAAAAAGAAAAGACGCGAGCCTTGTTGGATTCTTCGCGTCTTCGGGTAAAAGGGAATCGTGAAATACAATCAATGTTCAATAAGCCTTTATATCTCATGCTCCTTCCTTGTACCTTAAAGTGAGTAGAACTCCTTATTGTCCGCAGTCTTTTTATTTTATAAGCTTCCCGCCGCCTTTGTAATCTCTTAAAATATTTGTATCATAACTGAAAATCATCGTATGCTCCCTGCGCATCCGCTGCAATGCCAGAGCAATCAGCTCATCCAGCAGAGCCGAAAATGACAACCCTTCCTGTTCCCACAAATAAAATGACAGAGAGCCTGGAATCGTATTGATTTCATTCACATACAGCTCTCCGCTGTCCTGCTGCATCAGAAAATCAATCCGCACCACTCCGGCAGCATTCAAGGAACGAAATGTATCCATCGCCATGCGCTGTACTTCCTCTGTTTGTTCCTCTGTCAGCTCTGCCGGCAGCTTGCGGCTCGTACTAACCATACCCTTGGATTTCCCCTGTCCGTTGTACTTATCCTGATAAGACAGAATTTCATCCTGTTTGATAACCTCTTCCAGCGTACTGCAACGACAGCCATCCTCATCCCCTAATACCGATGCATTGATTTCCCGCAGCGGTTCAATCACCTTTTCAATCACGACCTTATGATCATATTGAAAAGCTTCAATCATGCTTTTATGAAGCTCCACATCATTATGCGCTACCGCAATGCCGACACTGCTTCCCAAATTTGCCGGTTTGATGATAAGAGGATAGCCAAGTCGCTGTGCTTTCTTGAAAAAAGACTGTTCCATCGGCTGATGCAATGTCCAGAAAAACCAGGGAACCACTCGCAATCCGCTATCCTGCAGCACCTGCTTCATAATCACCTTATCCTGACCGATAGCCCCTGCCAGCACACTGCAGCCGACATAAGGTACACCAAGTGTTTTCAGATATCCCTGAAAGGTCCCGTCCTCACCATTGGTACCATGTAATACAGGGAAAACCAGATCAACCTCCCGCTCCTTTGCGAACAATCGTCTGCGCGATGGAATCAGATAGGTATGTGCATCTCTGCGTATCAAAGAAACACTGTCATGATCTGCTATGAATTCCTCAATATGCTGAAAGGTTTCCAGTTCCCGCAATTCTTCCTCACAAAACATCCTGCCATCCTTCGCAATATACAGCGGCAGTATTTCATAACGCTCCTCATTCATCGCTGCCATCACCTGCTGTGCTGACAAAACGCTGATTTCATGTTCTACACTTCTGCCGCCGAACGCCACGGCAATTTTAAGTTTCATAGCATTCTTCCTTTCCTTACACATTATCAGTGTATGCGAATGCCTAAAACGTGTTCATGTACTAATGATTAAATGCGTCCGGAAGATCGTTTTCCAAAAGAACACAGTCCTGCGGATCTGCCTGCTTTTGAACGATAGATAAAGCCTCCTGAAAGCTGTCACATATATAGATATTCTGAGCAGGAAATTGCCGTGCCTGAAGTCCTTTTACAATACTTTTTGTCTGTATGCGTCCGACCAGCAAGGCAACATCCACGCTGTCTGCGATTTCCTGCCCCAGTGTGTACTGCTCCTCCTCCTGCTTTTCCCCCAGCTCCAGAAAGCCGGGAGTAATAATAAAACGCTTATGCTTCATTTGCTTTATAACCTCGAGTGCACAGCGCGCTCCCTCCGGATTGGAATTATAGGCATCATCCAGCAGGGTACAGAAGCTCTTGCGAACCTGCAAACGATGTTCCACATAGGGCAGCTTTTCGACAGCAAGCGCCATAATTTCCCAGGAAATACCAAGCGTATGCGCCACTGCGATAGCACAGGTGATATTCACGACATTGTGTTTTCCCAAAAGCCGGGTATGAAAGGAGTGCTCCTGGTTTTCTGCTGTCACCGTGAAGGAGGTACCTTCTTCACTATAGCGGATATTACTGCAGCGATAGTCCGCACTCTCATGCATGCCAAACCAGACAATATGACACTTGTTTTTTATCGTGTAGCTTTGTATATAGGCATTATCCCGATTAACAAAGCCGGTGCCATCCGGTGGCAGACACTCGATCATCTGCATTTTTTCATGTAGAATATTGTCCATGGAACCAAATGTAGCAAGATGCTGCGGACCAACGGAGGTCACAACACCATAACGCGGTTTTACAAACTGCATCAGATCGTGTATTTCCCTTACATGATCCGCTCCCATTTCACATAGAAACACCTCATGAAGATGCTGAAGCTTTGTACGAATCGTCAGTGTAATTCCCATCTGATTATTATAAGAGCCGGGTGTCATCAGCGTATAATAGACACCGGATAATAGCTCATTCAAAATGGTTTTTACACTTGTTTTTCCATAGCTGCCGGTTATGCCGATAATGGACAAATCCCCATGCTCCTGAAGCAATCTTTGCGCATCACTCGCATAATGATTTCGGATAGCGGTTTCCAGTGGAGACAGGATCCATGCACAGAGCAATATAACAAGCCATGGGGAACCATATAAAAACGGAGTGACTAGTATCCATACAGCAGGGGAGCACAGCGTATGGAGCATACACAAAATCACTGTATAGAAGGTGTATAAGAATACGGTAAGACGATGAATTCTTGCAGTTTTCACGAATGGCTTGCGATAGCTTCGTTCTTCCTCGAGCTTACTGCTGATATAGGCAAAAATTGTGACCAGCATAAGCAGCAGTACCTCCCGCATGGAAGTCGGCTGCAGGAAGAAAAGTCCATAGCTCAGCAGCAGCGTTAGAAATATCGCTGCCATCGTTTTCCAGGAAATCCGGATATAGGAACGCAGCCACGCCTGATAACGTCCCCTGTTATAGCGATTCTGCTGGAACATATGCATGGCTTGCTTCAATGGAACATAAAGAAAAAAAAGATACACCGCCAGAAAACAGAGCAGCATCATGGTCTTAGAAACGCATCCACGATGCGGCAGAATTGTATACTGAGGTGGAAGTAGGCAAAATGATTCTCTTTTGGCAGAACAACCAGGGCGGCATCCGGCAGCTCCTCCTCCATGACACGGCCCATCCAAAGCGGCGTAGCCGTATCTCTTTCTCCCCACACAAGCAATGTTTCCGTGGCTATGTCTTTTAGGAGTGGTCGCAGATCATCCTCAACGCTGGCAACGAGAACTCCCCGCATAACAGACGATGCCCCCTGATAATCACTGCTTCCCATAGCTGGGGCAGCATGCAGCCGTTTGAGCAGCTTATATGTTTTTACACGGATATGATAGCTCAGTCCGCGTTTTGCCTGAATACCGGCGGCACCTGTCAGTACCATCTTTTCCACAGGATAGCGGTATGCATAGCGAAGGGCAATTCTGGCTCCGAAGGAATGTGCGATAAATATCACGCGTGTAAGATGAATATGCATTAACAGTTCATGCAGAAACGTAGCATAGTCATCAACACTCCATACCGTTCTTGGTTCCTCGCTTTCTCCAAATCCCGGTAAATCCAGATTGACAACCGTAAAGCTGTCGCAAAGATGATCCTGCAGGAATTTCATCATATATTGATTCTGCCCCCAGCCATGCAGCAGAACCACAGCAGGCGCTCCGTTCCCAGAGCGTGTAACATTCACTTTTATATCTTGAATGGTAATCATATTGTTCCTCCTCTTTCAAGTATATGATAGTTGTGAAATGATAGACCGCGGGCTTCGACAAAATTTTTAAACGGAGTTTTCTTTTTTTGAAAGAAATGCACGTTTCTGGGAAGTCTGTAAGTGAGGTGAAGAACATGAGTGAATCTTTCTGGATGAAACGGAATACAAAAACGACAAACTATCCAACACTGCAAAAGGAGACGGATGTACATATTGCCATTATCGGAGGCGGATTAACAGGAATCAGTACCGCCTATTATCTGGCACAGGCTGAGGAGGATGCGATTCTTTTAGAGGCGGATCAGCTGTGCTTTGGTGCCAGCGGAAGGAATACAGGAAAGCTTACCATGCAGCATGGGCTGATTTATGCGGATTTAATAGAGCATTATGATAAGGTTCTGGCAAGACAGTATTATGAAGCAAATGAAGAAGCCTTAAATTCCATGGAGGCAATTATCAAAGAGCATGATATCTCATGTGATTTTACACGCTGCGATGCCCTGCTGTTTACTCGTGATGCTGTACAGACTGCAAAGCTGCAGGAGGAATACCAGGCCTATTTGGATCTGCATATCCCGTGTACCTATATCGATAAAACGGATGCGCCATTTCCCATGGAGGCAGGATTGCGTATGCAGTATCAGGCACGCTTTGACCCGTATGCGTATGGCTGTGCCCTTGCGAGCATCGCGAATGAGGGCGGTATCGATATTTACGAGCATTCCCCTGTAACAGATATGCAGGAGGAGGAGCACGGGTATCGGCTGCTTGTCAACAATACGAGCGTCCATGCGGATATCGTTATCTTTGCCACCCAGTTTCCTTTTATCGATCAGGGCCATTTCTATTTTACCCGTATGTACTGCGATCAGGAAAGTGTAATCAGTGCCCGTGTGAAGCAGGAGCTTCCAAAGGATATGATGCTGTCCATTGATCCGGTGGTACAGTCTTACAATACCTGTGAGGATACGCTGCTGTATGCCGGAAACAGCTATAAAAGCGGACATAATGCGGATATGAACAGACAGGAATTTGAAAATACACTGCGCGAAGATTTCATCGTACAGGAGATCACCGCTGCCTGGAATTCGCAGGATTATATGACATTTGACCAGCTGCCATTGATAGGTAAGCTGGATAAGCACGAGGATCGTGTCCTGTTTGCCAGCGGCTATAATAAGTGGGGAAATACCACAAGCTGCATCGCAGGAAAGCTGCTATGCTCCTATGCGTTGCATCGCGGCTCTCCTTACCGGATGATGTTTTCTCCTCAGCGGCTTTCAAATATCTTCTCTTTACAATTCGTCAAAGAGAATCTAAATGTTGTCAGTGCCTTTTTGAAGAGTAAGCTGCAAAAAAGCAGCAGTGATTATCCGCGTATCGGAGAAGGAACGATCATGGAGCTGGATGATCACCGCTATGGGGTTTACCGTGACGAACAGGATGCATTGTATATCGTTGATATTCTGTGTCCGCATATGGGCTGTACTCTGCAATTCAATGCGGATGAAAAAACCTGGGACTGCCCCTGTCACGGATCCAGATTTTCCTATACCGGAGAAATTATCAAAGGGCCTGCCACGCAGAAGCTGCATACCATACATGAGGAGCATAACAAGGTTGATCCCCATATTCTGAAAAGCAAATAACCGTGGCTTTCACTTAGGAATAAAAAGCAGCTTGTACTATCTGCTTAGGAATGAATTCGCGCTATGATGATGCAGATAGCTTCCCATTTCTATACTATAAGAATGATGGAAATCGCATCCGTTACACTTATACTTTACATGGCAGCATTTCAATAGAATATGATGGCTTCAGTAGAATACAAAATTATGAGTTTGGTAAAATATACTGGATATAGAATCAGAGGAAATGCAGAAAGATATCCGGCATAGATTGTTCAAAATGACTCCTGCATAGAAAAAGGATCCACGTTTTATAGACTCAATTAGGAATATGAGAAAATCAAATTTTCATTTAAACCTTCCTATATAACTAAAATAAAACAGAGAAAAGGCTACACATAATCTTGGTTCTTACTCGGTTATGGGTAAAATGGCTATCTAAACAGCACGAGAAATTGTGCTGTTTTCACCATTTAATAATGCGGTTAAGCTAAAATATTTATTATTCATCAAAAAAGGAACATAACATTTACGAAATAGATTGACTAAATTGCTTCTACCATATAAAATACGTTTGATGAGTTTGAATTTGTTGTTGTTTCCTTCAACAAATCCAGAACTGTACGGAAGGGATATTGCGTTCTTGATCGGGGCAATATCTTTTTCTATGCCTTCTATAAATCCTTTTGATTTTGTATCTCTATACATTGTTATAAAATCGTTCAAATTATTAGGATCATCTCCCATAAGTAATGTATGAAAGGAATCATATATTTCTTTTAGTTTTGAGACTATTGGATATTTTGTTTCAATAGCTGCTATATTTATTTCTATTTTCCCACTCTTCGTTTTTTTCTCATCTTTAGTTGTGATATATTTTAGAACTTCGTTTCTCTTAATGGCTGTAATATCTTGTGGATACTCACTTTTTAGATACCATTTCATCGGTAATTTCACTCCAAAATTATTTTTCAACATCCGTCTGATATGACCATCCAAAGCACTCCATGAGCCATTGTAGCCTGATTTACAGATATAGCTGAATATAACCTCTGGCTTTATTCCTGCAACATACATTTTATAGATGATATTGACGTAATCATTGGTAGGTTTCTTTTTAGGTTTGTATACTGTAGGATTATCCAGTGATTGTATTTTTTCTTCGCTCATATGTATATATTTTTTGGTGGTCAACTGCGATATTTTGTATTCTACCATGATTATTTTATATTTTTTATTATCAAGTTCACTCCATCGCTGTTGTATTTTCCTTATCAACTGTTGTTTTTTTTCGACTTTCCGCGTTTTCTTTGTGCTGCTTATTACTTTTATCTGAGAAACTTTTATCAAATTTTATGATAATTCCATTTTCATCAGCTGGTTCACTATTATCATAATGAAGCTCATTTAATCCGTCATAATCTAAATCAATCTTTAAAACGTCTGCTTTTTTTGGTTCTTCATCCATTATTTGAGAATCTCTTATAAAAATCATTTCTGGTAGTTCCTGCTTAAATATATCCTTCATTCTATCAATCAAGTTCTGAAGAAGATGAAAGCGATCAGCTATCTGTATACATTCAGGAATTACCTCGTTAAGTGCAGAAGCATAGGCGCTCGCTCTATCTCGTGTAGCGATTTTTATTTTCTTATGGTTCTTAAGCCACTCCTTCACAATGTTCTTATCTCTTCCATCAAGAAGTGCTATCAAATGATGATCTTCCATATCATAAATTGCTGTTGAGTAGGTTTGTCCTTTTCTGATAGCTACATCATCAATTCCTATTTGTTCAACTGAAGGATTGTCTTCAATAAGAATTTTGTCCAATAGTCTTTTGATTGAATCATTACTAATTACGACGCCTAAAAGCTTCAATACTTTACTCGCACCTTCGTTACTTAAAAACATAGAGACAGCAAGTATGAGGCAATTCAATTCATCTGTTCTTCTCTGGGAAGGAGTAACAAAAGGTAAATTCTGCATGATCACCTTTCTGTCGCATTCATCATTTGTACAGTCATACTTATAAGCAATGACATCCAGATAAGTACATTTACTTCTGATGGGATAAGTCTGTATTCTTCTGTGATATGTATTATGTAGGTCGCTGACAGGAAATCCACAAACAGGACATATATCTTTATGTGCGGTAGCTTTCACATAAATTTCGATTTTCTTATCGTCTTCTTTCCAATCATAAACGATGAAATCATCGCCAAACAGTTTTTCATTTAGATCAAGCTTATTATATTTCATATTCAGTACCATCCTTACCAATATTATACCATAATACCCAAATATAAGAAATATATAAACAAAAGAAAACAGCACAATTCGCGTGCTGTTTAGATAGCCATTTTACCCATAACCGAGTAAGAACCATAATCTTGTGTAGTTTTTTTGTATTATGGATGTTACTTATAATCCGTTGTTTCATAGACATAGAATCGGTAGAATTATAAATAATAAAGGAGGTGCCTAAATGATTCAAATGGATTTTGGAAAAACAATAAAACTGATTCGAGAGGGTATAGGTTTGAGTCAGGAAAAATTTGCACTCTCTATTGGAATGGATAGAACATATTATGCTTCCGTAGAGGCCGGAAAAAGAAATATTTCTTTACAAAACATTTCTAAAATCGCAAATGGTTTCAATCTTTCACTAAGTGAGTTATTTACTGCAATGGAAGAATTGGAAGAAAGGAAGAAAAATTTAAATGGATGATTATAGTTATGAAATTCAGCAATTTAAAAATGGAATTTTTGATTTAAGAACTCGTAGATTTGGTACAGTAGCAGAAATCATGATTAAAAAATTATATGGAATGGATGATTCTGGGACATTAGCATTCGATAAAAGAGATATGAATACGAATGACCGCGTGGAGATAAAATTTTCTACCGCATTAAAGAAAAATGAAGAGGCTATCAATGATCGTAACGTATTGCGGCAAGTCATGAATGCAGACTATAAGACAAGAGCTATTTCTTCACATGAAGCTGACATTTATGACTTTGATTCAAATATACAACAAATTAAAGGAAAGGAGTTTGACATTTTATATTACGGATTATTCTTTTCAGATCGAATAGAAATATATAAAGTTACACGTTCTGAAGTGTTGAATTTTGAAAACTACTCAAATAAACAACATCGTGGAAATGTTGGCGAAGGACAGTTTCACTTAAACAGAAGAAATATTCAATTACATAGAAAGTGTTTTTTAGATCAGATATTAAGTTATACGGAATTATATAGGATACTTCAAGAGGAGAATTGGTAATATGAAACAATTACAGCATGAATTAGATATGTTATTATCTCAAACTGATGCAGACGAAAGAATAATAGAAGCATTGAAAAATGAGAAAGCTGTTTTCCCGTTTAGTATCGAGGGACGTATATTAGCATATTTAATATCTATGAGAACTATTAGTTATGATAAATATATAGAATTGCAAAATGCATATACAAAGCGAAACCAGTATCTGGATCTATTTGATATGGCTCCGCGTACATTTGGAGAAACTTGGGGAGAAAAACATATTTTGAATCTTTTTCCAGCATTAAAAAAAGCCACGAAAGAAAACATTTCTTCAATGTATCCCAGATTTGATGGAGAATTTGATTTATGGCTAGACGGAATTCGCATAGAGGTAAAAGCGTGTCGTGCGAACAACACAAGTACAAGAGGTAGCCTTGCAAGCAGAGCATATCTACACTCTGAAGCAAAAAAGAGCTCATTCAAATATCATTACCAGCAGTTGAAACTTTCTTGTTGCGATGTATTTATATGGATTGGTGTGTGCAGAGATGATTTAATTTATTGGGTATTAACTGATAAAGAACTACTACAAACAGGAAAACTGGGCCCTCAACATAGAAACGAAAATACAGGTATAGCAGGAGCAGAAGTATTTGAAGGACAGGTGTTTATGACAGAGGAGGAACTTGCTCCATTTTGCGTTGCTGAAAATGAAGTTATGAATGCTGTAAAGAGAAAAGGTTTTAATAACATATTGCAATGATAGTTGATTTTGTTTCATATGTTTATTCGAGAAATTTATTGTCTCCATCTACAGCTTGCCTAATAACTCTCTGGTCTCTAGCTGTTAATTGAAATAATTCACATATAAGTAAATCGAGCTCATCATATTTAGCATATAGTTGTTCGCTGCTTAAGCCGCCAATGAGTAAATCCGTTACAGCGATTATTTTATCCTGTGTTTGCTCATCAACAAAAGGAATGGGTATACTTTCGATATGAGAACGGAGTACTTTAACTGAGTTGAATTCCTTTTTGAAAATAAACTGGGCTACTCTTGAATTAAGAATGGCTAGAACATATTTCATTTTTATTTGAGCAAATCTTGGAATGACTATGTTACAGCTATTTAAGGAAAGTGTTTGTAGGTTATCATATGCAAATACAAGTTGGTTACTAATAAAACGATATAGTAATTTTTCTGGAGCACGGTACATTTCGATAGGTGCAATTTGCTGAAAATTTTCTGGTTTGAAAACAATATAATTTGATGTTTTATTGATATGATATTTACTTATATCTGCACCTTTCAAAATCATTTCATTCTCATTTGTTTTAATTTCAGAAATATATTTTTTATTATTACCAGTTACAATTCCAAGCGCAAAATCTGAATTGTCTTTTAAATAACAAACAGAATTCACATCACGCACTTTCTGAAGAATTTCATATTCTTCATCTGAAGCTATAAATCTAAAATAGTCTGGAGTAATTGTTCTCTCCGTTTTGATTGTAAATGTTAAATTTTTGTTACTAACAATCATTCCAATAGTAGTTAGTGGCATATTTTGATATTGTAAATCCATTATAATGCATGGACATTGCACTCCATAAAAGGCATTCCCTAAAAAATCTAATTTACGAATAGAACATTGATTTAGTATTATACTTCTAATATCTGTATGAGCCTTAACATTTAATAATGCTTCAGGTAATACAAATGCAAGGTGTCCTCCAACAGCAAGATTTTTAATGCCCTGCTCTATAAATAGATCATAGGATTCTAAATTTTTACCCGAAGTAGATTTAAATATGGTTTTTAATATCGACTTTTTATCTTCAGAGTAGTCGTATCCCCATGGTGGATTACCGATAATGTAATGGTAGTTATTACTAATTTCAAACTCTGTAAGGTAATCAAGTTTGGTGATATGTTTGTTTATAGCTTCAATATTTGCTTCAAATTTTAATGCCATATTTAGTTTTGTAATCCTTACGCTAATGGCATCAATATCGTTTCCATAGATATTATCAAATGATACTGTATCTGGAAGTTGTAGCAAGAAATTTCCAGTCCCACAGCATGGATCAAGAATTCGTTCGTTTTCTTGGAAATCAAATTTGCTTATCAGTTGTTTGACAACCTTATTTGAGGTGTAATATGAGCCGGTAGCTTTTCTATTGCCTATATTTTTACATGAAATATAGATAAGACCGAGAATATCCTCTTGAAATTCATATTCATAAATCATCTCGAACAAAAAACTATTTTGCTCACAAAATAATATAGCAGTCTTATTATTATCTATTAGGTCTAGAATAAGTGAATCATGAATTCCAATAGAAATTTCTTGTCTTAAAAATTTCAAAAGTAAATAATTTTGATTATTCCATTCAAAATTATTTTTATTTCCGAATAGATGTAAGGCGCAATCTGCAACTATGTATTGTATTACACTTTCAGTAAGCTCAATTTCATTTTCTGAAACTAAAGCTAATAGCTTTTGTAAAACAGTTATATTTATACAATTTTCCGATACATAAGAATTATATAAGGCATTTCCAGATACAAATTTTTTATTACGCCTGCTCTTTAATGCAAAATTTTTCCCTGACTGTAATTCTGTCTTTAACTTTGATATGTATTCTTTTGCAAAGTATGTTTTTTTAGCCACACTATTTTCAGGGATCAGTTTTCCCAGCTTAATCCAATTTCGTCCAGTTGCCATAGAAATAGAAAGCTCCTCACAAACATCTTTGAGTGACAAATAATCAGATGCGTCAGGAATAAATGTAATTCTATCATCCATAGGTTTTACTGCATCTGAAGGTATTATCCATACACCGCTCACTCTTTCACATCCAGCTATTCTATTGGTCTCACAAAGTTTTTGTATTCTTCTTTCTGAAATATTAAATTTAATAGCAGCGTCTTTAACTGAAATATAATCCATAAAGGCCTCCTTATTATAATTGCTATTATATACGCAAGTACGAATAAAAACAACATTAGTTATCTGTTTGATTATATTCATTATGAATATAGGGATGTAAAAGAAAATACAGCAAGTAAGATGATCAAAGAAAAGAATAGCGAGCTATGATGAATTTCATAAAATACAAATTTGCTTTATTTTTTCAATATCATATCGATTGTTACACTGATTATGAGCATCTTTTCATCTTTATATCAACGACTTCTTCCTGTCATTCCCACAAAGCCGCATTTTTCACATTTAAATCATTTTTCGATATCACCGAACGCAATCAACATCTCGTCATCATTTTTACATTCTTCATAGATGGTATTGAGAAATTGCTATTATGCGCTGAAACTTCTCTTGTGATAAAATTAGCCACGCATAATACCTCTTTTTGATTTTCTCATTTTACAGGTCATTAAGAATATTATTAGAACTTACGATTAAAAAAAGGAATTACTGTTGCTGTTGGTATCCTTGGAAAGGTATCTAAATTCTTGGTATGTTTGAATATTTGTATGGTTTCTTACATTAGTCTCAATTCATAGTTGATTCCTCATTATTTGAGCTGAGTACAGTCAGTAGATAGTCTACAAATACTTCAAAAATCTGACAATTAAGACCAGTTATCTGGCAGAGAGTGAGACTTACATTTAAAATAACAGAGCGTCTATGTTCTGACATGATAATATTACTAAGTCCTACTGCCTCATCAACATATCATGCGGTGCTCTATCAAATAATTTTTCCAAGTCGATGTTGGACATCCAAATAAACTCATTATTTTAAATATTCTACCATTTTAAGAATTGCCTTTTACGACTTCTATTGTACCTAACCCCATAATTATACAGTAAGAAATAAAGTTTATAGATTGATGTAAGCACCTGCACGATAGCTTGTAAAATGATTTTATCCATTACTGTAGGTATGTTTAGGTTATGCATTTCTCCATTCTGCTTTAATATATATTCTCCTTGTCAGTGTGTGCTTATAAGTTTAGGATTTATCATTTGATAGGTTGTTAAAGCTCTTTGATATCTTCATCTACTTAATCCATGGAGACACCATCCACACTATGTATTCCTTTTTAGGCACACACGTGTCTCTTTGCTTTGCTCATTTTTTCATATGATGGGATAGTTCACATACCTTTCCTTGTTTACCTATCTGAAATATGCTATTGAGTTCCAATTGCCAATTTAGACTTTAGTGTTTTTCGTCACCTCATCCGTCAACACCGCCTTATATCAACCGTCTGATCTGTTGAGTCGGACTTCATGTTCGTTAGGCCACGAGTTCGCTGGCAACTACGCTTTTTGTGATTTACACCCTAGGTGTGACATGCCAATGCCAGTTGGCAGCGATATCCTTCAACCGGACATTATAATAAATTTACTCAATCTTCCTCAAGAATCAATTTAAGATGCATCCTCACGAATTGAAAATGTCATACTCATCATCCTGCATACCTTAAATCCATTACCCTGTAATTGCCCAATTTGTGATACACCTACATCACACGTAAAAATATAAAACCAAACGAATCAAGCACTCTATCTTATGTGATCGAGTACCATGCAAAACGTCTTTTCTATAACCAGTGTGGAAAAATTT
Organism: Erysipelotrichaceae bacterium 66202529; assembly: GCA_017161075.1. NCBI lineage: Bacteria > Bacillati > Bacillota > Erysipelotrichia > Erysipelotrichales > Erysipelotrichaceae > Erysipelotrichaceae bacterium 66202529. The sequence continues at coordinate 3,260,054 of CP046174.1, forward strand.
TTATGAGGATAATCCTTATATTCCTCCTGGCCATTCTTTAAGTAATTTAACTTTTATCAATACTTTACAGGAGCTTAAGGAATCTAATGCAACTTTCTCCAGTTTTGCCTGACATATTTTCATATCACCCAAAAAGTACAATAGATATTTAATTTGTATATATGGGTACCCAAAAGCCCTGTATCTAAAATCATCTATATTTATGGGTTTATGCACTGAAGGATAACCACAGTAAGTATTTCTGTATTCTTCTTAACTTTAATGCTCATGAATTAGTTGATATGCTGCCTAATAGATAAAAATATTCTCTTTTGAATTATTTTGATAAGAATTCCTGTTCGAGAGAGGAACAGTATAAGGTATATCATTATGGACATGTATGGTATTTTATCGTGATGTTTCCATATAAAATTCAAAAATACATCTATCCCTGTTTATTCATTTCATGTAATGAAAAATATCAATTCCATTTTAGACAAGGTAAGAATTCGCTTCATGAAAGGGAGAAAGACCAATTCAATTGATTATTATTTACTTTAAAACTTCCATAGGGTGGTATTCGCTGGTGAAGTAAGAGAAAATAAGCGTAAATTTAATAAGCAATTGCGCAGATATATCAATTGTTTCCAGCTGCTTGAGCTGATCTTAGATATATCAGGCGAACTTAAGGAGGCGTATTTGTTAAAAGATTCCTATGCAATTTTTAACATGACCAGTGATCACAAGAATGCAGATGATAAATTTTCTGATTTCATGAATAGGTAAAGGATTGCAAAATACCTAAAATGGTTGAAACCCTCCATATGTTGAATAATTGACATGACGAAATCAATCATTCTTTTATAGTGGTTGATGGCAGACGTCTATCCAATGGCATAATGGAATCAAGAAATTCTATTGTTAAATTGATTAAGAGAACAGGTACTGGATATGTTAATTTTGCCAGATTCAGAAATAGTTGTATGTACCATATGAATAAAGATGCTATTCTCAATATAGCTGGTTGTGATATACCATAAAAACGAAGGGGCACAAACAAGGGAAATACAAAAAATAGTCTTTCTCATAAGATGTTATTTGATATTTAAAAGGCAGTGCAAATTCATACTCTGACATTTTCACTGCCTTTTTGAAATCCTAAAATACTTTAGAACCTATCTCAATCATCTTAAAACTCTACGTTAATTTAGAGAGCATTTTTTCTTCCTACTGTGACGAATGTTCAATCATTTATCAGCGGAAATTCAACAATCGCCTTAAACAAGTCCCCGTCTGTTTCAATACGGAAGCTTCCCTTCATCGCCTCTGTAAAGCTCTTGGCGATTGCCAGTCCAAGCCCGCTGCCGCCATCATGCCGAGATTTATCTCCCCGAACGAAGCGGTCAACGATATCATCCGCATCAAAATTCAGCGGTTCCCTCGAAATGTTTTTACATTCAATGCGCACCTGATCCTTTACCTGCCGGATATCGATATAGACACGGGTATGCGCCAATGCATAATGATGAATATTGATAAACAGATTTTCAAATATACGAAAAGCCTTATTTCCATCCAGCATAACACTTACCTGCTTCAAATCATGACGGTTCCATACAACCTCTAACTGCCGCTCCTGCAACAGCTCACTGCACTCTGCCTGAACCTGCTCCACAAGTGCAATGATATCCAATTCTACCATATCCAGCTGAATATTCCCGCTGTTTGCCTTACTAACCTCAAACAGATCCTCCATCAGGATATGCAGACGCCTTGCATACTGATCCAGCATACTGACATATTCCTTTCGCTGTTCTTCGCTGATGCCCTCCTGCTGCAGAAGCTCCACATAGTTGCGGATACCAGTCAGCGGTGTTTTCAAATCATGAGATACATTACTGATCAATTCCGTTTTCATATTCTGAGACTTGGTTTCCTCCTGTACTGCTTTCTCAAAGCCTGTACGGATTTCAGAAAACTCATCCTTCAAGGCATTAAATATCCCCACATCCGCAGGCAGCTCTGTCTGAAAATTTCCTTCCTTCAGCTCCTGTGACTGCTTCAACAGGATTTCGTAATCGCTTTGTATGCTGTTCAATTTCTGCTTCAGCCACATAAAGAGAGCAAATCCATAAAGAATAGCCAGAAACATTCCAAACCACCAGAACAGACACAGTACCATCATGATGGCAATCTGCAGCAGCATAAACTTCAACAGGCATCGCGTTGCATCATCCTTCAAATCAATATCCGCTAAGCTGTCGATATGGCGATGAATACCGCTAACCATGCTTCCTACCAGCGTATCCTCCCTGAGGAATCTCCAGAAGCCCTTAACAAAGATATACTTTATCTCAAACAGAGCGATACTGACCATTAGGAAGAACAGCATCCAGCAAACAAGATTTGCCAAAAACAGCAGCTGCTGCGGCATCATGATGTGATACTCGTTCAATACACTCAGCAAAGTACCACTGATCGTTGCTCCGCTTAATGCCAGAACACCAGCTGTTCCCATGGTGATACCGGTTGCCAGAAGGATAAACAGAATTCCGAATTTCACTTTTTTAAAGGTTAAAAACGGATTCACTTCCTCGACAATCGAAATCGGATAAAACAGCAGGTACAGAATCAACAGCAAGGTTCCAATCAACGCCGCAATAACGGAAAACTGTGTATAATTTGTCCAGTCATAAACCGTACGTGCAATGACTCCCTGATCCTTAACAACCTTCTCCGGTATACGGAACATAATCTTCATTTGTCTGGGATTCTGAATAACCACCTGAGACTGCGTAAATTTTTCATCATTCACCTGATATGTGACGATGTTCCCCTTTTCCTGTGTTACATCAAAATAATGCAGATATTGTGTCAGCGATTGCGTCTGGAAATCCAAATCATCGAAATCACCAAATATTTTTGGATTCCCTTCCTTATCATACTCAATCAAACCATACAACAGACTGCTTGTACGAAGCTCCTCCTGTGACATGTCTCTCAGACGTTTATCTCCATACTCTTTTCCGCTTTTTAAATCCTTGATATAATATTGAAAATTGTTATCCTTCTTCAACTCCAGATAGCTTTTCGCAAAGTTCTCCTTCAAATCGTTGGTAATCATACTTTTCATATAATCCGGAAGCCCGGAATCAAATTTCACGATTTCGTCATTCGGACGCACTGACTGCGCCATTCCACGCACTGTTTCCTGTATTTGATTTTCCAGATACCACGTAACAGCCTGTTTCCCGGAACGGCCAAGCTCCTGAATCTGGTCATTTCTGTAAACAGAACAAATTGCGAAGCTCATTACGGTAAGCAATGCAATGAACGATGTGAGAAATATATTTTTTTTCTTCATAGAACCACCTGCTTTATTTTTCTATTTTATAGCCGATTCCCCAAACTACCTTTAGATACCGCGGATGCTTGGGATCCAGCTCGATTTTTTCTCTCAGCTTACGGATATGCACCATAACGGTTTCTGTATTGATTGCCTCTTCATTCCAAACCGCCTCATAAATCTGCTGAGCAGAGAATACCCGTCCGGGATGCTTCATCAGCAGCTCCAGAATCATAAATTCCTTTGGACGCAGCTTCACCGGCACATCATCCACAAGGACCTCCTTTGTCGTACTGTTCAATGTTAGAGCATCTATACAATAAATTTCCTCTTCACTCTTGAGCGTGGAGGACGCATGCTCCTTCAGCAGTAAAATCTGTTCATAGCGGCGCAGCTGACTGCGGACACGGGCCAGTAGCTCCATAGAGCCAAACGGCTTTGTGATATAATCATCCGCTCCGATATTCAAACCTGTTATTTTATCGATATCCTCGGATTTTGCACTCAGAAATATGATAGGAAAATCGTATTTTTTTCGTATTTCCATCGTCATCGTGATGCCATCCATCACCGGCATCATGATATCCACAACAGCTAAATGAATCGTTTCTCTGTTCGCAATTTCCAAGCCCTCTTGTCCATTTTCTGCCAGAAACACATGATATCCCTGATTTTTCAAATAAATCTGTATTGCTTCCCGTATTCCCTTTTCGTCTTCTACAACGAGTATTGTATGATCCATAGCGTTCACTCCCTCTTACTATGTGTTATTGTACTATATTCCAGACGATTCTTCCATGTTATGCAGTAGAAACCCCAGAAAGGTTGTGACTGCGCAAAAGGTACAGATAATAAATTCTAACATAAAGCCGTTTCCTCCTTTCTTTTTTGCAAGCAGTATTACCAATACCAGCTAAAACAACGATCATGATATTCTTTGGCGCTTACCATCAGATACAAGGTGCAGCAGCTGTTTTCTTTTTCTGCGTTCGTCAAATATTCCTGCTGCCTTACTCTCAAAAATGAAATATTTTTTCTTGTCATCATTCCCCTTCTTTACATTATCCATTATGCCTGCGATTTCTTATCATATAGGATACCTAATTCTTAAACTTTTCTAAATTGTTTACAGACTGCATGTATCAGAGCTTACGGATATGCAGCATATGTATGCTTTCTATTATGTTTCCTTTATGATCTGCAGGCTTCAAGCTACTACATTTATAATAAGTATCTTTGTTTTGTATATACATCACTTTATTTTTCAGGAGTGGTATGGCAACATAAAAACAGCATCCAAAGAGCATAAGCTTCAGATGCCTGTTTCATTTCATTTGTAAATCACGATGCTTATGGAAAACATTAAGATTCCCTGTTTATCCTATCCTGCATATAGTGTAACGCATGATTTCTGGCCGCTTGAACAGCACGGTGTGTTTGTGAATCACAAAACTGATACCGATCTGCCATTTGCTCGATATAACGGTTCTTTAAAACGATTGATAAGCCATATACAGTATGGTAATCAAAAACAAATGCCATATGTGAAAGCAGAATATCGACATGTGTCCTTCGTTTTGCCGATGAAACAGGGCGACAGCTCATAAAGTCCTGAAGCACCTCTGATGTGATATGTTCCTGCAACAGCTGCTCTTTTCTGCATAGATAGACGTTTTCTTCCTTTTCCATCAGATTGACACGAAAAATATCCGTTTTATCTGCATCACGCAGTATAGCGGCCTGCAGTGTCTCCTGCTCACTTAATCCCTTTGGCAGCTCGTATTTGTTATGATATGAAATCGCATGCAGAATGAGCGTCCTTTGTCTGGAATCATCACAGAACAGCGGCAGCAGCTTTTGTTTCTGTAAAATACGCACACCAAGAGCAGCATGGTCTACGCTTTTAGCATCAAGAAATGTACCATACTGCTTCAGCTGTTCAAATCTGCCAATATCATGCAGCAGTCCAATCAACTCCGCCAGCTCCACATCTTCCTGTGAACAGCTCTGATGCACTGCCAGCTCCTTAGCAATCTCGGCAACCTTATAGGAATGTACAATTTTCAATGCGATACGCTCATCACGGATATCGTATGCTCCAACATAGTCCTGAAACTGCTGCCTTGCCTTTTTTATATCAATCATACAAATCCTCCCTCAGCACATACATCATACAAGAGCTTAAATAATGATATTCCCTATGCATGCTGCAGCTGCTTCCTGCAGGCCTTTAAAATATCATGACAGGTATGGGAATCCTCCACCGTGAAGGTGCATAGGAAATGCCTTATTCCCTGCTTCTTCGCTTCCTGTATTTCGTCTATGCGGTTGCGTATTTCATAATGCAGAATATGAGTGCGGCAGTCATCATCACATAAAATCGGATAGCGGTGCTTCTTCATATCGACAAGCGCATAGCTTGCACTTCCCCTGCACGCGCCGCAGTGACGTGTTGTGCTGTTACATACAACAGCGTTAATGGGACAATATTCGCTCAGCATCAGCTCATCTCTGCTGTATACGGTATAAAGGAAGGGGGCATCAATTCCATATTGACTGCGAAAGCATTCTTTAATTTTTATGCAATCCTGGAAGCTGCTCTCCAGAGAAAACGTAACTCCCGCAGCACCATGTGCGAACAGAAATGCAGCGGTATGAGAATTGATCATATTCAAAGAGGTATCACATACAAAGTCCTGCTTACAGCTTAATCCCCCGGTTTCCTGTATCATGGAAAGGGATGAGGAATATACGCCCTTCATGACTCTTGGCGTACGTAGAAATACGTGTTCTCTATCTGCATACGCTTCATACAATTTGTTGCTTTCCACAAATACCATTTCAATTCCTTCATCCAGACAGGCATTCAGCTGTTCTTCGGTATGTACGATAGCACAGAGTGCGGGAAGCTCTGCCTTTTCCTTTAGCATCACATTAGGCTTCATTTCAATACGGCGGTCTTTATGCCAGATTTTCCGTTCCTCCTCCATACGTGAAAGTGCCATACGCCGCATCTGATTGATTTCTTTGATTGGCAGGATTCCCTGGGCATCCAAATGATAGGAAATGTGTGCAAATACAAACGGTGTATCTCCGCTTTTTTTCAGCTGTGCATTGATGCGTTCCTCCTGCAGCGGCGTCTTCCTGGCTGCTTCACAAGCTGACTCACTTCTTACACAGACGGTTCTTCCCTCCAGATCCATGATTTCCAAAATCGCCGGCTTGCCAATCTGCATCGTAAATTGACCATAAATTTCAAGCTTACGCACGAAGCCTTCATAGCTTTTCTGCAATTCCCGCAGCTGCTGCGTATCACTTGTTTTCAGTACTTTACTACCCTTGGATATCTCCTCCGTCTTATCCAGCTCTACAATATCCTGTGCATCTGCGTGATTCACAAGCAGACCGTTTTTATATAGAAAGTTCACTTTGAATCCGATATCCCTGCCATCCTGTAAGATACGGATACCATCTCCCTGATGAAGCGCTCTGCTTAGGCGGATTCCTATTTTATCTCTGCTCACCTTCACAACCGTACCGATTTCAACACCGATATGGTTGGGGCGTATGGGATTCATCAGCTGTGGCCCGTAATTATGAAACAGATGTCCCTGTGTAAACTCACGATTGAAGATTTTCTTCATTTGAAGCTCCACTGCCTCATCATAGGAAAACGCTTGCCCCTCGTAATATGCGTCAATAGCCTTGCGGTACAATGACACCATCAGCGCCACGTATTCCGGACGCTTCATGCGGCCTTCTATTTTAAAGGATGCAATACCTGCTTCAATCAGCTCCGGCACCCTCTGCAAAGTATTCATATCTTTTGGACTTAATAGATATTCTCCCTTACCGTTGAAAAGCTTAGTTTCCTTTCCATCCTGTTGTTCCAGCTGATACCGCATCCGGCAGTTTTGCGCACATTCTCCACGATTTCCACTTCGATGCAGTGTCAAAGCACTCATCAGGCACTGTCCGCTGTAGGATACGCACAATGCCCCCTGCACAAACACCTCCAGATCAACACCAAGTTCCGCATATTCCCGTATTTCCTCTACCGATGTTTCTCTTGGTACTACGACTCGACTAGCACCGCAGGCTTCCATGAAGCGAATCCCCTGTGGATTATGGATATGCATCTGAGTGGAGGCATGCAGCTCCATATCCGGAAAACGCTCATGCAAAACGGAAAAAAGTCCCAGATCCTGTATAATCACAGCATCCACATCATGCGCATACAGAAATTGCACATAAGCAACACAGTCGTCAAATTCCTCCTCACGAATCAGTGTATTAACAGTGACAAATACGCGTACGCCATATACATGAGCATAGGCGATCGCTTCTATTAGCTCTTCTTCATCAAAATTATTTGCGAAGGCTCTTGCGCCAAACATACTACCGCCCAGATATACCGCATCACAGCCGTTCTGCACCGCTGCACGAAGTGCTTCCATAGAGCCGGCAGGAGCCAGCAATTCTACTTTCTTTTCAGCGTTCCACATGCTTTCTCACACTCCTTCTTTCCGGTTTGAAAATTGCTTTCATAATCGTTGATACTACAAGAATCCCCAGGGCAAGCACCCCGGCGATGGTAAGGGTATCCAGACCGATTGTCAGCGCCTGCATGACATCTCCTTCGATTGCTTTCAGCATTGTCCGATACATACCGCCACCGGGAACCAGAGGAATCAGCGCACAGATTATAAAGGTGGTAACCGGAGTCTTACAGATACGGGCAAATATTTCAGAGTATAATGACAAGGCAACGGAGCCTAAAAACATCGCAGTTAATTCTCCACATCCCACAATAAGTGAAGCATGATAAACAACACCCCCGATGGAACCGGCTATTCCTGCCAGAATCAGCTTACTGCCCCGTATATTAAACATTACCCCAAAGCCTAAAGAGGCAAAAAAGGAGGCAATCAACATTTTCATCAAATACATCCTACATACCTCCGCTCAGTCCGATGGACATGGATAAAACAACACCGATACCCACTGCTATAGCAATAGCTACCAGAAATGCCTCTGTCGCTCTGGCTACACCGGACAGATAATCGCCGGACACCGTATCCCGGATGGCATTGGTAATGGCTAGTCCAGGAACCAGAAGCATGATACTGGATATGATTAAAATATCCACATCTGTCTGCGGACAAAGCGCATGTGCAGCTAAAGCCGTTAATGCTCCGATTGCCGCCGCGATCGCATTGGTGAAAAAACCATGCAGCCCGCGTTGTTCCATAAGCGCACTGACTGCCTTAATTACCAACCCAATCAAAAAGCTTAAAATCGCCTCCATATAGCTGCCGCCAAAGAAGACAGCGAATCCTCCGGCACTCAATGCCCCGAAAAACAATGTCGTCCAGAAGGAATAGCGGCGCTCCTCTCCAATTCTTTCAAGCCTTTGCGTCAGCTGATCTATGGTATAGCTACTTCCTGCTGTTTCTCTTGAAAGGCTGTTGATCTTATCAATGCAATTCAAATCAACACCGCGTGTGTGAACACGGAGGATTTTTGTATGTGTTTTTTTCGCAACCGTAATTGAAAACATAATGCCGGTCGTTGTTACAAAGCTTTGTGCATCCTCCACTTCAGGAAAGCTTTTGCAAAGGCGTACCATGGTTTCCTCCACACGATAGATTTCTGCACCGCTTTCTATCAAAAGCTTGCCTGCATAGCTGGCCACATCCAGCAGCTGATCTGTATTCATTTCACAACCCCTCAACTTTCCTTTAACAGTATAGCGGATTCAGGCTGAAATTAAAACAGTTTTATAAACAATGTATAAGAAAAAAATACAGGAGGTGTCCGACATAACAATACTGAAAAATTTCTCAGGCAAATAAGTTCACCTTTTCAAACATTCTGGGTATACTATGTTACAGAAAGCGAGGGTTATCAAATGAATATTACCTTTCAGGGAAATCCTGTAACATTACAGAAGGAAGCAGTAAAGATCAACGAGAAAATGCAGCCGTTCACTGCTGTGAAAAATGATATGAGCGAGTTGAAAAGTGAGGAAACAAGTGGAAAACGTATATTTTTGAGTGTTCCTTCTTTGGATACCGGTGTATGCAGCATGGAGGTCGCAAAGTTTATCAAGTATGCGAAGGAATTGAAGGATGTAACAGTTTATGCTGTTTCCATGGATCTGCCATTTGCGCTGGATCGCTGGTGTCAGGCAAAGAACAATGAAAATGTTATTACATTAAGTGATTATAAGTATCATAGCTTCGCAAATGCTACCGCAACTTATGTTGAGGAGCTGGGCCTCCTGACACGTGCTGTATTTATAGTTGATGATGAAAATACAATCCGCTATGTGGAATATGTAAATGAAATTACAGAGGAACCAAATTATGATGCAGTTCTTGCCTGTATAAAAGGACTTTAAATCTGAAGTTTATTTTATGCTTATGGCGAGCTTTCCAAATCTTACAGAAATCTCATCTAGCTGAATAGAATGGATTCGTGAGAATCTTATATATTTTCGGATACAAGCAGATATGCGGATATAACAAAAAGAAGAAATAAATGCCCTATGAATGATTAGGAGCTTTATTTCTTTTTTCATTTTCTATGACACATCTTTTACAAATTATAAAGAAAGCTTTCTTTTAATTCAGGAATTTCTGGACATGAGTTATCCTAAAAATAGATAAAGGATGATATGTTTTTATATTTGCTATATTTAGATAATTGTATTCTAAAACACTTACCTATATAATAAATTAAAATACTTACGAAAGAAGGAACATTATATGAATCATGAACGGGTAGATAAAATCAACTATTATCTTGACATTGCCGGAACCGTGGCACAGCGAAGCACCTGTCGAAGAAGAAGCTACGGCGCTGTAATCGTAAAAAACGATGAAATTATTTCCACCGGATATGTAGGTGCTCCCCGCGGGCGTACCAACTGCCTGGATTTGAATCACTGTATCCGTGAAAAGCTGCAAATACCAAGAGGTGAGCGTTATGAATTATGCCGAAGTGTTCATGCAGAGGCGAATGCTATTATCAGTGCACAAAGAAGTGAAATGCTGGATGCTGACCTCTTTCTGGTAGGCTATGAAGCAGACAGTAAAGAGCTGATCCAGCACTCTAACAGTTGTTCCATGTGCAAACGGATGATTATCAATGCCGGAATAGCAAGAGTTATCATACGGGATACGCCAACAGAATATCGTATGATTGATGTATATAAAGACTGGGTGCTAACGGATGAATCCGTAAACGGGGTGCTCGGATATTAAACTCACTGTGTATAACCCAATAAATTTACTTGCACTGCACTTTTCTTTTCCATCATTATGCATTACAATTACAGATATAGGAACGAGGCATGCTTATGAATAGAACTATCCGTGTAATCATGAATCCAAAGGCAGGAAAGCAAACGGCAAAAACTGCATTATTTACGATCTGCGAACGTTTTTGCGCGATGCAGGACAGTGTCCAGGTTCATGTGACGCAATATGGCGGTCATGCAAAGGAGCTTGCGGCAACTTGTGAGGGATGCTGTGATATTCTGGTATGTATCGGTGGAGATGGGACCTGGAATGAGGTCATCAGCGGCGTTATGGAAACGGAAAACAAACCAGTGCTGGCCTATCTGCCAAGCGGTACCGTCAACGATTTTGCGGCAACGCTGAAGCTGCCAAAAAGCGCACATCGAATGATGGACAATATCGAGCAGTATCGTCCGTTCTCTTGTGATATCGGGAAGTTTAACAATCGCTTTTTCACATATGTTGCCGCCTTTGGAATCTTCACAGAAATATCTTACTCCACACCGCAGAGCACAAAAAACTCCTTCGGCAAAATAGCTTATTTTCTGGAAGGCGTAAAGCAGCTGACCAATATTCCCCGTTATCATGTCAGAGCAATCGTAGATAAGGAAGAAATAATCGAGGACTCCTGTATTTTCGGCTGTATTACAAATTCCAAGTTTGTTGCCGGCTTTACTGCTGTGAACTCCAAGGATGCACAGCTGGATGACGGACAATTTGAGCTGCTGCTGATCAGGGTTCCCAACAATCCGCTGGATGTTCAAAATATTATCGCGGCTCTGCTGAAGCATGAGGTGAATGAAACCTGGATGTATTTCCGCAAGGCTGCCGATATCCGCATAGAATCACAGGAAGACATATCATGGACGCTGGATGGTGAGGATGGCGGTACCACCTCATGCGTTCATATAGAAAATAAAAACAGAGCGGTTACCATACTGGTATAGCCGCCCTTTTTCTATCCATTGAAATTTACTTTATTGAATCTCGCATTGTTTTTCCCCTTACCAAGCGTTTTTTCCAGCGCCTTGGTACGAGGCTTCTGCTTTGCTTTGCGCGCCTGCTCCAGCAATTCCGCAGAGGTTTTTTTCTTTTTTTCAGCCATAGAATCCTCCTTTATCAAATACTTTATGCAGCTCCTGCATATTCTCAACAATGATGTCAGCACCTGCTTCCTGCAGCTCTTTCCGACTGCCATATCCATACAGTACACCGATTGCAAGCATTCCGTTCTTCTTTGCGCCAATGATATCATGCCGGCGATCACCAATCATAACACAGCGCTCTGTAGGCAGCTGATGCTTTTCCACAGCATAGGCGATGACATCCCCTTTTTCACTGCGGCTGCCATCCATTGTGGCACCGCATATATCCAGCATATAGGAATCCAGCTGGAAATGCTTCATGATTTTGGTTGCGAACTCCTCCGGCTTACTGGTTGCCACAAGAAGTGTATTTCCTTTTTCCCGTAAATCCGCAAGCAGCTCTATAATACCGGGATAAGCCTCATTTTCCAGCATTCCCTGCCTTTTGAAATATATCCGGTAATCCTCTATCGCCTGAAGTGCCTGTGTTTCATTGAAATGATACTGTTCCATAAACATATCCTTTAAAGGAGGTCCGATAAAGGAACATAAATCATCCAGCCGTTCGACGTGGATACCCGCCTTATCCAATGCAAATGCCACAGACCTGGTAATGCCGGCCTTAGGGTCTGTTAATGTACCATCTAAATCAAACAGCAAAATATCCTTTCTCATGATGCGTCCTCCCTCAAAATTGTATACAATTCCCGTAAATCCTGTATTTCATAGGTAAGAGGAAGCTGCTTGTGATTCTGCTTGCCATGGGGATTAAACCAGCATGTCGCAATACCAGCATTACATCCTCCCTGCATATCACTGGATAAAGAGTCACCGATAATCAGTGTATGCTTTGGATTGAAATGCTCCAGCTTCTTAAAGCAATGATCAAAATATGCTTTTTCCGGTTTCTGATGACCGATTTCCTCTGATACAAAAATATGATGGAAATACTGATCCAGTCCGGAATCTCTCAGCCGGGAATATTGCGTAGCCACCACACCGTTTGTCACAATGCACATCTGATAGTGAGCATACAGCGTATGGACAACCTCCAGTGCATGTGCAATTACATCATGCCCCTTTCCCAGCTCCTTTTGATAGATATCCTCGAATGCTATCCCGTCATCCGCGATTCCAAACTCACGAAACAGCTTACCAAAGCGGGTGTAGATCACTGTATCGCGGGAAATCCTGCCGTCCTCATACGCAGACCATAATTCCTGATTGATTTGCAGATACCGCTTTTTCATAGCAGTATTCAGTGGATAGCCATGCAGGTCAAACACCTTTTGGAGAGCACGTTTTTCCGTCGCATCAAAATCCAGCAGGGTTCCATCCGCATCAAATAACAGCGTTGTATATTTCATAATCTCTCCTTACACAAGTATGCGTTTCTTCATCCAAGTACCCCTGCGATACCGCCACAGAAACCAGAGAATCCGAAACAGCCAGTCTGTAAACATAGCAAGCCATACGCCCAGCACCCCAAGCCCTAGCATACTACCCAGCAGCCAGCTCAGACAGATGCGGCAAAGCCACATCGACAAAATGGAAATACACATGGTAAAGCGTACATCTCCTGCCGCCCGCAGTGCATTGGGGAACGTGAAGGATGCCGGCCAAAGCACCATGGCGAAAATGCCATGATACAGCAACAGCTCCAGTGCGGTATCATAAGTCTGTGCACTTAAATTATATATGTTCAGAATAAAAGGCACAAGACATAGTATGAGAAGATTCAGTGCAATCATGGAAGCATAGGCAATTTTCATCAGCTTTTTTATATACAGGCGTGCCTGTGCATAATCCTTTGCCCCTACACATTGTCCGACAACTGTAATCATTGCCAGACCGATGGCAGCACCAGGAATAATCTCCATCTGTGCAATATTGTTCGCAACTGCATTAGCAGCGATTGCGACCGTGCCAAACCCTGCAATCAGCCCCTGCACAAGAATTTTTCCTATCTGAAACATCCCGTTTTCAAGGCCGTTTGGTATTCCAATGGTTAAAATGCGGCGAATCATAGCCGGATGAAATTCCAGCCTACGGTAATCGTCTATGTAAATCGTATTATCAGGACTTCGCAGCAGATACAGCATAAACAGCGAGCCCAGTATACGGGATACCAGTGAGGATATGGCAGCACCGGCCACCCCCATGTGGAAGCCGTAAATTAAAACGGCATTTCCTGCAATATTAAACGCATTCATAAACAGAGAGGTAATCATGGATATCCTGGAGTTCCCCATGGAACGAAACAATGCAGCCCCCGAGTTATACAGAGCGATGAATGGATAAGACCAGGCGGAAATCCTGAAGTATGTTTGTGCATTCCACATCACGGAGGATTCAACATTCGGAAAAACAAGCTGTAAAATAAATGTGCATCCAATCAATGCGATCACCATAATGATCACAGCCAGAAAACCGGTGGAGAGAATCAGCTGTTTTGCGGCAACACATGCCCTTTTTCGATCCTGACTGCCAAGATACTGGCTGCATACGACTGCTCCACCGGTTGCCAGCGCCGCAAAAATATTGATCAGCAAAATATTGATGGTGTCCACGATGCTGAGTCCGGAAACCGCTGCCTCTGAAACACTGGAAACCATGATTGTATCACTCATACCGATGGTCACAGCCAGAATCTGCTCGACGATAAGAGGCAGAATCAGCCGTTTCAGATTCTCATTTGTAAACATTACATCACTCCCTAATCTCCCTTGAATGTACCTATTATAGCTTATATCAGTGAATCCGCAAGGGAATTTGAGAAACAATGTGCCTGTTTGGAAAAAGTTTAACAAGGTATGCGTTTTCATTTCTGAAATATGCTAAAATAGCTGTGGGAGCGATGTATATGAAAGAATTTCTACTCGTAGGTCTTGGTGGTGCAGCAGGCGCCATGCTGCGCTATGGCATGTCCATGATACCGGTGAAAAGTGAGTTTCCGTTTATGACCTTGTTGATCAATTTTCTTGGTGCTGTCATCATCGGTATACTGGCTGCGCTGAGTATAAAGCAGACCCTGCTGACCAGTGATAGCCTCTTATTACTGAAAACAGGTGTCTGCGGCGGCTTTACTACCTTTTCCACCTTTTCCCTGGAGGCTGTCACGCTGCTGGAGCAGCATAAAACAGGATTGGGAATCACCTATATTGCAGCATCAATACTGCTTTGCCTGCTTGGTGTACTGCTAGGAAAAAGTGCTGTTCATTGGCTGTAGCCTTTCGTGAATCAGATTGTCTCTTGCATTATTTGGAACCGCAACCAATCTGGTATCCAAAAAAATCGGCATGGTTACTATATGCATGAATTATCCTTATTTTCTTCATGCTTATATGAAAATAGAGCCTTGTTAATGACTGTAAACTAGCAGCTAGATGATAAAAAAGCTTATATGCCATCTATTTTGTAATGCGGGCATATAAGCTTTTTTTCTGCTTTCTCAGGTTGACTTTTTGCATATATCCACATCTGCTGTTTTATCCATTCCTCTTTTCCATTTCCTTTCCTACGAAAAGAATACGAAACATCTTTTCAGGATACAAAGAATCAAGGGAATAGTTTATTTCAAACACGACAGCTATTCCTGCTCTGCAATCAGCTTCTGAAATGTATGCATGGGCATCGGTCGATAATAATAAAATCCCTGTATCATGTCACAGCCCTTTTGACGTAAATGCTCTGCCATAGCCGCATCCTCCACACCCTCTGCAATGATTTTAACAGGAAAATGATGAAGGATATCAAGCAATCCGTCCACAATAGCATAATTTTCCATTCCGTCATAGCGAAGTTGGAAAAGAGAGCGATCCAGCTTAATGATATCCAGTGGTGCACTGACAAGTACACTCATCGAGGAATAACCGCTGCCGAAGTCATCCAAAGCACAGCGGAAGCCGGCCTCATGAATTGTTTCCACAACCTCAAGCAGCTTGCCGGAGTGATCCATACTGATGCTTTCCAGCAGCTCAAACTCTATGTATTCCTTAGGAATGTCAAATTTTTTAAACAGCTCCATATATTCTCTCATAAACGGCGCATCCTCAAAGCTCGCTTTTGAAAGATTAAAGCTGATTGGAACCATGTTCATTCCCTTTTGCAGGCTATCCTGTATCATACCGCAAACCAGTTCAAATACCATTTGATCGACATAGCGAATATAACTGTTTTCATTAAGAACAGGTAAAAAAGCTGTCAGTGGAATCTCATTTCCTGCTTCATCAAACCAACGCAGTAAGGCCTCACCGCCACAAATCTTTTGTGTTTTGGCATCTACCTTGGGCTGAATGTAAATTGCATAGGTCTCTTTACGGCAGGCTTCTACTGTTTTTACCTCCAGCAAAGAACGCTGCTGAAACCGCTGTAAGGCTTTCTTAGTGAAAATTTTATAATCCGAGCTTTTCTTTTCCCGCTCATTGGAAGTCAGTCGTGCAAGATCTGCATAAAAGCAGCACGTTTCAAAATCTGCATCTGGAAAATCACGAAAACGGCAGACACCGATAGAAAAAAACACTTTATTAAAAAAACGAACATCTTCCAATTCATAACCAGCATAATCCATTCGCATAAGAAAATTTATAAGCTCTTTTTTCCGCCATTCATGAATCAGGAACAAAAAATCATCCCTGCCTTCATACAAAAGATACTGATCCTCCTTTAGCTCTTTAATGAAAACCTTTAAAACAGCCTGCAGCAGCTCTTCCCCTGTTTCATAATCATGACGTCCGATGAAGTAACGAAGCTTTTTTATATTGAAATGCAGAAGCGTGTATTCATTACGCGGATGCAGGCTTGCATATACAGAGCACAGGTCATTGCGCTGAAATAATACATTTCCGTTTTTATTATCTATCTTCATACCATAAGATCCTTTTATCCTTTTTCTATATTTACTATTTTATCATACTTTATGCATCTTATGGTATCCGGAATGTTAAACATCACTTCATTCACTGCATTATTTCTGCCTTTATACATTGGAATAGACCTGCCTTCCAGTATCAACCTGCACTCGTATACGGATTTAGATTCTGCGCATGTACAAGAGCTGCTGTCACATATGTTTGTCCTATCCCGCATATGGTTAAAGATATCCAGCAGATGGTATTTTTATTCTTTTGCAGCTACAATAGAGGCGTACATGCAGCCTGTTGTTTATCGCTTTTTATACGAATATGTTTACGTTTTTATATTCACTTCGGCAGGACTAGTCTCCTTATCAGAAGGAGATCGCTCTGCGGATTTTACATACAGAAAGATACTTCCACCGATAAGTATCTGTATATGATAGGTTGCCACCCTCCATAGTATCATAACACTGCTTGCATCCGTTCTGCCAAACAGTACAGCAAAAATCAGAATAAAGGCACTTTCCGTCCATCCGGTATCTCCGGGCAGTGGTGTTAAGGCATTCAGCATATGAATACAGGCTGACATCAGCAAAACATTGATCAGATCCGATAATGCCAGCGGTACCTGCAATGCGATTGCAGCTATAAAGGGAATCGCATAAAAAATCGTCATACGCAGAAAATTCAGAAGAACAGCCTCTACAATCATACGTCCATCCTGCTTCAGCTTTTTGATTTCCTCATTGAAATACAAAATCTGACCTTGCCATTTTTCCAGCGTATATGCCTTATTCTTTACGATATGAAAACGATAGCCGATCGTTACGATACCGCGGCTTATTTTTACATAGAGCCTTGGAAATCTGGCCATCGTCCATAAAATAAGAATGACAGAGGCATTGATCGCAAAGCCAAGCAGAACAAGGAAGAAATAAAACTGAAAATGCTTTAGGGCATACGTAAAACGAAGCAGAAGCAAAACGGATACGTATACCAGAACAGTGCTTTGATACAGAAAAAAATCTTTCCAGAGAATGCTTGCAATATCACTGTATTGCAAATGCAGCTTGCGAAACGCATAGGTCTGCGCTACCTGTCCTCCGCCCAGCGGTGTAACACCATTAAAAAA
The DNA here is from genome assembly GCA_017161075.1 of Erysipelotrichaceae bacterium 66202529. NCBI lineage: Bacteria > Bacillati > Bacillota > Erysipelotrichia > Erysipelotrichales > Erysipelotrichaceae > Erysipelotrichaceae bacterium 66202529. The sequence goes on from CP046174.1 coordinate 3,277,756, forward strand.
GGCAGCGATATATGCATTGTGAATACCATCCCGTATGCGGATATCCGCCTTATATGGCCGTGCAATCCGATATAGTACAATTCCCTGAAGCAGATAATATAAAGTTCCCAAACCGATCAGGACAACGATCCAATACCAGGATATATGGGATATATTATATAGAACCTCCTCACAATCGTCCTTTAAAGCAAACCAGCAGGCAAAGGCAGTAAGGGACAAAAGCAGCAGAATCTGAAGGATTCTCTTTCTCAATGTAGTCTGCATGAAACACCCCGCTCTCTCAACTGACAGTAAGTATATCAGGTAAATCTTAACTTTCTCTAAATATTTTCATATCATTCCTCAAACACTGTTCCCACCAATTTTCTATTCAAAGTGATGCTTCCCTGTAAGGACAGCTCTATAGATATCCCAATAAAACTAAATGAAAGCTGTCTGTTTTTATCAAAATGAAAAAGAAGATATGATATAATGCACTTACCTGCAAAACCGGAATATAGAAATCAAATGAAGGGAGGTAATGCTATGCTGCTGGATATTTGTAAGACGCACAGGAAACGCTATGGATGCCTGATTCGCCAGAAAAGGCTGCAATCGGGCTATACGCAAAAGGAGCTGATCGAAGAGCTTCACCATGCAGTTTCCTTGCGCAGCTATATCGCGATGGAAAATGGAAAAATCTTACAGGATATGGAGCTGTATGATCAGATATTTGCTCAGCTTGATCTTCATTATAATTATACATGTGATCCTGATCCCCTGCTGAACCCTGTACTGGAAGAGCTATTCCGTGCCTGGAATGCCTATGAAGATACAGCTTGTATCACCTGTTTGGAAGAGCTGCTGCGTCTGCTTGCCCCTTACAGGCAATACAGCTGGGAAGCCATCCTGTATGACAGTATTCTTATCCTGCTTGAGGCTGTTAAGGAAGACAGATTGCTTACACAATCAGAATACGCCTGGTTTATGCAGTATCGCAGCATATATCCGTTAAAGCTGCAATCTGTGCTCGCCACCATATTGTACCAGTATCAATATCAGCTGCCTCATGATCAAAAGCAGCTGCGAGAGCTGCTTCATCTCTTCCCCATGCTCGCTCATCCGGACGGTGTCAGAAATTGTATCACCTATGCACTGCATCAGACCAATCTGGAGCATAATGATTTGCCTGCCTGGCAGCAGCTGCAGAAGTACAGAAAGCAGGAGGAAAACAGCGGAAACTGGACAGCCTTGTTTGATCTGTATCACTGGCTTTGCCTGATTAGTGCCCGGATCCATGTGCCAGCCTTTGAAGGTCTGCATATGACCTGTGAACGACTGCTGCAAAACCATGCAATTCAAGAGGAACGCAAGCTTACATACTATTTCAATCTGTCCGGCGTTTATCATACGGCAAAGGATTATGCAAAGGAGGAGCACTATCTTCAGCTGTTTCTTGCGGAGCGTAAAAAACAGCTTCTTCCGTTTCTATTCTGGTATATTCACAATCAGCGGCTGCAAAAGAAATGCATCGATTCTCTGTTATCCCACACCTACGATGTCCAAGATTGCAGCGAGCGCTTACAGATTTTATGGGGATTTTACGAGCGGCTGCCTCATACCGATGCAAAAGCTGCACAGAGCTATATCATGAAAGAATGTCTGCCTCTGCTGTCTGAACTCGCTTTAGAGTTTCAGCTTGTCTTTCTGCATGAATTGCAACTGCTAATCACAAGGACGAGGAATTATAAGGACCTTCATATTTATATGGAACAACTGCATCTGTAATTGCACCTGTCCTTTTTTCCGATATCTAAGCAGCTGTTTTCCAATCAAACTGCAGATTTCCAATTTCCTTCCCTGTTTTCCGTTATACTGATGGAAAGGAAAGGAGATAGGATAATGAATTTACAAGAATTGTATGAGGACTTTCATGAGGAAACAAGACTGTTTCAGGGCTATGCAAGTCAGGTGGAATATCTGACTACGATGCAGTATATTCATATGTATGCAAAAAGACCGGCACGTATTCTGGAGCTTGGTGCAGGCTGCGGTGCTTATTCTCTGGCGCTGGCAAAAGAGGGCTTCTGCGTAACCGCAGTGGAACCGGTGGATAGACATGTGGAGCTACTGAAAGCCGGAAAAACTGCAACTATGGATTTTACAATTCTGCAGAGTGATGCAGCACATCTGCCGGATGATTGGACAGACACCTTTGATATGGTGCTTTGCTTAGGCCCCTTGTACCATTTGAAGGAGAAGGAGCAGCAGCTGCAGGCAATAGCATCTGCATGCCGTGTCTGCCGCAAAGGAGGCATCCTGCTGTTTGCCTATATTCCACACGATATGGTTCTGGCATCCGAAGCCATGCATGTGGAGGGCTTTCTTACAGGTGATGCATTCGATCATGAAACCCTGCAGCTGCACAATGATCCGTTTGTCTTTCATGATGAGCAACATATTGAGGAGCTGTTTCAGCCATTTCCGTTAATCAAAAAGAAGCATATCGCCGCAGATGGTCTTGCGGAGCTGATGAGTGAGCGAATCAACCGTTTTACAGCTGCGGAATTTGCAGTGTGGATGCGTTATCATTTAAAGACCTGTGAAAAACCATCCTTTTTGGGACATAGCAATCACAATCTGTTTATCACTGAAAAAAAGGATCAGTAGCTATAGGTAATTATATTATGCATTGATATTATGAAAGTACAGAGATATTCTTCACATATATCTCTATTCACAGCATTCAGAGAACAGAAATATACAGTGCTTATGATACAATACCGATATTTTCTGCTCTCTACTTTTTGTTTACTGCTGTATGGAAGCAGGAAATCCTACAGGTATAAAAAACTCATGGTTTTCGATCTCTTTTTCATGTATAATGGATACGTTAGTATAGGAAAAGGGGCGGTGACACGATATGCAGTACAAAGATAACAAACTGCTGTATGAACAGTTTCGCCGCAAAATTGAAGCATCTGCCTGGATTCTTCTGCTGCTGATTTTTCTTCTTGAGTCAATCATCGGTATTATCTGGGCATGCAATGGCTGGATCATCGAGGGGGATGACCCGCTTTCCTACAGTGTGAAGTATATTGTACTCCCCACACTTGTGAATCTGATTGCCGTAAGTCTTTATCATTATACCGAATATCATACGGGTATCTCCTCATCCAGTAAAAATGCTTTACTCATCATGACGTTCACAATTATGTGCCTGACAATTGCCGTTGTACATAATGCAGTACGCATTGCATCGGTGAGCTTTGTTCTCCCGATTTTTCTAAGCGCAATCTTCGCGGACTTCAAAGTAACCCGAAAAGCATTTTTCCTGAACAGCTGCTGTTATCTGAGCTGTATGCTTCTCAGCTATGCCCTGGCACAGCCGCAAAGCCGTCTTTTTCTGATACTTGATATGATTGCAGGAGCGATTCTGATGGTTGCTGCATATCTGATTACCCGCAGTATTTTGCAATATGAACAAAAGGTAAGGTGCAGACTAATTTCTTATAATGAGGAACAGGCTCTGTTAATTGAACGACTCCGCATGGATGCACTGACTATGCTGTATAATCATAATGCCTTTTACAGAATACTGGAGGATGCTATCGAACAGGGAAAAGCGCATGATCAAAAGCCTGTTCTTGCAATGCTGGATATCGATAATTTCAAAACTATTAACGATACCTATGGTCATACATGCGGAGACTGTGTTTTACGGAAGCTGGCAGCCATTATGAAAGAGCAAGAAGCGGACAATATCATTTCTGCACGTTATGGCGGTGAGGAATTTTGTATATTATTTACAGACTGCAGTATAAAAGAAGCAGAGCAGCTAATGAACATTCTGCGGCAAAGCTTTGAAAATCTGAAAATTGATGAAATCAACGGGCATCAGGTTACCTTCAGTGCAGGGCTTGCAGTCTATGAGGAAGCATTTGATAGTCCGACTGCAATGATCAATGCAGCAGATAAAGCATTATACGAGGCCAAGCGAAACGGTAAAAACCGAGTGATTGTCAGCAGGGCTGATATGTATACATAGGTCTTTAATCATCAGTATAAAGCTCAATATCCTAGTCACGCAGGACTGATTCCATATCTGCATTATCATGCTGTCTGACTGTGCGATTTGCAGGTTTTACGTATCGTATAGAAATCATGTGGAAGAAACATCCTCTTCTTTCTGACTGTTCTTCCTTCACCGTTTTACACAGAGGATTGAGCGCTGAAGCATACTATATTTTTCTTTTTCAAGCATATGCACAGGAGCTTCTCCACATTATAGGTAAGGTATGGTTGCTTTTTAGAAATACAGGTCATATTTTATGTTAAATGCATAAAAAAAGCCGCTCTTTGGATGTTAAGAGCAGCACCATCGGGAGTTAATAGAGAAGATTGATGGCAATGCTATTGTATCACTTTTTATTTTTTCTGCAAACCTATATGCTCACACCCTTCCTTTTCAGGATAATACCACACCTTGTATTTTGGTAAATCACATGGGTATACGAATGCAGGTGGTTAAGATAATAAGTCATGTATAGTTGTTTGTATGATGATGTTTACAGAGAAGAAAAAGGAGTGATGTTTTTACATCTGATCGCATGATATAGAAGTAGGTTAAAATGACATACTGCAAATGTATTTTTATTTACGGATATATATTTACAAGGATGGCTGCTCCTTCATTTTTTGAAATTTTCTTATTGCCATACGTTCAATTTTATGATAATATAATAAAGCGTTAAAACCTAGGGGTATAGTACAATGGTAGTATAACGGTCTCCAAAACCGCTGATGGGAGTTCGATCCTCTCTACCCCTGCCATAAAGTCGTTTAAGCCTTTAAATAAAGGCTTTTTTTGTATTCAAATTCAGTAATCCCAAAAATATCTTGAAATATCGGTTTCTTTTATTAAATAGACTACTTAAACAAGAGCTATTGCATAAGGTGATAATTATATCCTGTGTCAAATGATGGATATCATATCGTCAGTAAAATCTCTAATCATTTTTGAAGAAGGCTTTAGTACCATTCATTATAAACCGCTATAATATGTAAAACTGTTCTGTATGAAGGTACAAGAAAAGGATTCATAAAACTGAAAGAGCGTCTGTGATTTTTCGTTTATTTTTTTTAACTGATGGCAGAAAGAATCTGATGCATACATACAGAGTATTTAATTTTTACCCGTAATGTGTAGGCAATAATAATAGATGCTACCTCATAATTCCAAATGGAAACCAGACAGCATGAATACCGAATATTGTAATATAGAGGTCAAATATAAATCCTGAAAGGAATATCAGCTCTTTTCATAAACAATGCAATTCACATCGCATATTTTATAATGGAGGTGAGAAAATTGACAGGTACATTAACAATTGAAACGCTGGAAGCGAATGGCTCTCCTGTTGAACAGGCAGTTATAAGCGTTTATGAGAGAACGGAGGATTCTTCTTCATTTATCATGAGCTGTTATACCGATGAAACAGGACAAAGCGAGCCTATCCCTCTTCCTGCTCCAGACAGCATACACTCCATGCATAGCGATCCGCAAGTATGTCCATATGCGCAATATGATGTACATGTTACGAAAGAGGATTATGATAAAGAAGTAATCAACGGTGTGCAGATATTTTCTGACACACATTCTGCTTTGACCGTTATTATGCAATGCTGTAATGGCAGGCCCCCTAAGACTAACACGATCGATATAAGTCCTCACGATTTATACGATACTAGATAAGCAGTGAAAGCACTCTGCCCGTGAAAAAGGAGTAGAGTGTTTTTCTTATATTGAATTTTATGTAACAACTGTCATGTAACTACCCTATGTTATAACGGATTCTGGCTGATATATAGAAGTGCCCACAGTAAACTTTTCATCCTTTTTGGCATTTTATGCTGTTTTACTGTATTCTGCAGCTTATTGATAGGCAGAACCTGAAATTTCTGATACAATGCAGACAGGTGATATATATGATTGAACTGCCGGAGGCAAGGACCATTGCAAAGGATTTACGAAAATGCTGTATCGGAAAAACCATCCAGAGCATATCTGGAAACTTTACCGATCACAAATTTACATTTTATTACGGCGACCCGGATACTTATCATGAGCTGTTGAAGGGAAGAAGCATAACAGCAATCATAGACCGCAATTTTTATGTTGAACTGGAAATTGAGGATTTTGTGCTTGTTTTTCGGGATGGTGCTAATATACGATGGTATACCCAGCCAAGAGCCTTCAAAAAAAGCAAGCTTCTGCTTACCTTTACAGATGGAAGCTGTCTGAATATCACAACCTCTATGTATGCGGTAATCAGCGTGTTCTCAAAGGCAGTGGGCTGGCAGGATACATATTATACAAAAGAGCTTCATAGCTTGTCCCCGTTAGATCCAAGCTTCACCCTCGATACCTTTTTAAATGAAATAAATGAGGAAACTGAAAAACTGAGTATCAAAGCCTTTTTAACAACACAGCAACGCTTCAGCGGTATTGGTAATGGTGTATGTCAGGATATTCTATTTCATGCCGGTCTGCATCCAAAACGAAAAGTACACACATTAACTGGTGATGAGCGAAGCTCTTTATTTCTTTCTATAAAGCATACATTGCAGAGAATGGTGGATGATGGAGGCAGGGATACAGAAAAGACCATATTTAATGAAAAGGGCGGTTATCATACCATCATGTCATCCAGGCACTTTTTAGAAGGCTGTCCAAAATGCGGCGGCACTATTCAAAAGGAGCAGTATATGGGAGGCAGTATTTATTATTGTCCAAGCTGCCAGAAATAGAGTCCTCCTGTAAGCTATACAGCTATAAAAGGATGCTTATCGATTTGGTTTATACAATTCCATAAATTGAATGCTTTTCACCTTTTAATGTGTGAAATATTTGCGTAGGTATGGGAATAGAAATTATATGCAGATTTTTCATAATACAGCACTCTTATCACTCATAAAAATAAGTATTTCAATCATCAGCTTGATAAATATATGTTAAAAAAACCACAGATATCTGACAGAAAGGAATCGATGGTTTTTTATTTATATATCAAATTATAAAATATATAGCAAATGCCTCAGATGCTGATCTGACATATGGTTTGTGACTGTATCCACAAGAAATCTTAACCAGGGGCAGCTTTTGTTACAGCTTCTATTATGCTTTAAAAGAATCTTATTCCCGTATCATCTTTCCAGAAGCTTGTCCTTTTTTATACTAGCGGATAGTAGAATCCTGGTATGTAACCTACCCTTTTATATTCTGGGTTATGCGTTATTTCAAGCAGCCTTCTTTTTTCAAATATTCCAGAAAGCCTCTGCAGCCCTCTGTTACATCCCGAAAAGTATCGTCAAAATTACCAGTATACCAGGGATCAGCAATAGCTCCGGGGCGATTTGTGAAATCAAGCAGAAGATACAGCTTATGTTCACGATCCCCATGTAGAATACGTTCCATGTTTCTCATATTCGCATCATCCATACCGATTAGATAATCATATGCTTTATAATCTTCTTTCTGTAGCTGAACGGCCCTGTGATCACCAACCGGTATACCTTCGTCTTTTAGTTTGCGACGGGTTCCATAATGTACACCGTTCCCGATTTCCTCCCGGCTTGTACCAGCAGATGAAATATAAAATTGCTGCTGCAAGCCTTCTTTTTTCACGAGATCTTTCATAACGTATTCCGCCATTGTGGAACGGCATATGTTGCCGTGGCATATAAATAATATCCTAATCATTTACCTAAATCTCCTTATATCATCATATCCTTTATACAAAGAATACAAATTCGTATTACTGCTTTATACAATTGCGCATATTCCTTACACACGATCAAGACTATTCCAGGATACCTTGTACGACCATTACTTGCCCTCAGTTTACAATGCTTCCTGCTTTTAATAAGCCTCTGAAGTCATAAGCAGCCATTGCCTAGCACATATTCCCTATGCGGTGAACTCATTCATAAATCCGAAAATCAAACCCATCCTCCGGCTCACCAATCGGATATCCCAGAATTTTCTCCGCTTTGTTCTTGAAATCCGCAAACCAGTCATCCCATTCCTGTTGTGGCAGTTCAGCATAAAACTGTAATCCGCTAGCCTCCAGCGACGCCTCAATCAGTTTTCCATCATAGCCGTACCATTGCGGACATCCATCCGTAAACCCTCTGTAATGCGGCAGCTGCGCAAACATCTCCACAAGCGCATTCCAGAGATTCTCAGGTATTGAATAATGTATGTTCAGATTATGATTATGTATATCCATGTATGCTTCTCCTTGTTAACATTTTATTTTGATAAACACAGCCTGTTTCCATTTAACTCTACGCTGCTATAATCTTACGCACATCGCAAAGCTCACATATTTGTATTCCCGCTGCTGCCATAAGAAATGCAATCGATTTGCTTTCCCTATCACTTCACTGCTTTAATATGCCGCAGGATTGGCAAAGCATTCACCTTCGTAATGTAAATGAGCTTCCTGTAATTTTCTCTCTCATGTAGTGTCTGTTTCATCCTGGCTATGAACAATGAAAGCTCCTGAATCCAGCACCTAATTGTCCTGGACACTGATGCTTTCTGCAAAATATTTTGAAGCAATGATGCATAACTGCACCCATCATCCTCTATGCCTTTTCCATTGTTCATAATGCTTTGACTCCTGGATATCACTATCCTCACAGAATTTATCCTCATGCACACGATTTCCCCTGCATGAGTTTTTATATAACGCATGGTGCTGAAACAAATCCACACGTCTTATAAGCAATCGTAACAATGAAACCTCACGCTTTTGCATATTGTACATGTTCTGCTGTTTCCCTGTTACCTGTCCATGGTATCATGAAATGCTGTGATTGACAAATCCCTTTCTACAGATTTTTCAGTTTTTCCATGATTTCATCGTATTCCTGCTCCAGTACCTCTTTATCTCCTTGATTCTGCAGTAGACGATTCACCACCTCACTCCTGCGCATATCCAGAATCATCCGCCTTGTTTCCCTTTCGCGTTCATAGTCCTTTTTTCCCTTATCCGCTTTGTTTACACGCTCCTGTGGCAGATAGAGTGTTCCGCCCTGAAGTTTCCATACCTCAGTTGCGACATCCCGGATAAAGGCAGCATCATGTGATACAAACAATACACTGCCTTCATAATTTTGTAGCAGCTTTGTCATACAGCGTATGGATGGAAGGTCAAGATAATTCGTCGGCTCATCCAGTAAAAGCAGATTACAAGCACTTACCATCAGCTTGGCAAAGCTTAACCGCATCCGTTCGCCGCCACTCAAAAACGCAACCCGTTTGCTTAAATCCTGCTGCCGAAACAACAGGCGATCCAGTATTCCCCGGATAACTGCATCCCCCTGTACACTGTCTGCAGCCGCATTTTCATACACCGTCTTATCCTCCTGCAGATTTTCAAATTGCTGAAACAGCTGTCCGATTTTAACACGGGGTGCTTTCCATACTGCGTCATTCCCCTCTGCAATCGCATGAAGCAACGTGGTTTTCCCGCTGCCATTCTCCCCAACCAAAGCTACTCTGCTATGATTTTTCATAAAGAAATGAATATCTTTCAGCACACAGTGATCGCCATATGAAACACGCAGCCTCTGTGCTTTTAACAGCCATTTCCCCTGCGGCAGATCCATCGCCTGCAGGTTCATACGAATCGCTTCCTGCTCATCAACAGGCTTCACCTTTTCCAGCTGGTCAATACGTGTGGCTATCGCATCCGCCTGGCGATGCAACGCCTTATAAATACCATCCTTTGACTTTCGCAAAGCCACCTTTCCTCGCATTTTTTGTTCACTGCTGGAAATCCCCCGCGGCTTTCTTGCCGCCTTATCAGCCTGTCTGATTTTCCGCTCATATGCATCCTGCAGCTTACGGCGTTGTTTCTCAACCGTCTCATAGCGGTGCTGCTGACTTCTTCTAAGCGCCTCCTTTTGTCGAAGATAGCTTTCATAATTTCCATCATACACATGCAGGGTACCATATGAAAGCTCAATGATCTGATTACATACATCCTGAAGAAGTGTTTGGTCATGTGTAACAAGCACAAAGGTATCCATTGTCTGCAGCAGCTGCTTAACATAGGCTATCCCCTTTTGATCCAGATTACTCGTTGGTTCATCCAGCAGAAAAAGATGACAATTTTTACTCAATGCCTCTGATAAACGAAGTCTCTGCCGCTCTCCGCCACTAAACTGCTCCTGTTCAAGCAGATGGGCAACTGATAATTCACGTAATTTCCTACCATCACCATACACCGTATCCTGGGACAGCTGTGCAAAGTAGGAGAGCGTACAAAACCGCTTCAAGCATCCTTCCTCCGGTATACAGCTGCCCTCCAGAATACGTAGAAGCGTCGTTTTTCCACTTCCATTAGCACCAATCAGACCAATTCGCTGGCCCTGGTGGAGCTGCCACAGCGGTATCCTGAACAGCTCCCTGTCATCAAATCTCTTTACTATTTGCTGTAATTCAAGCAGCATTATGATTCCTCCCTTATAGCGGGTGGATTACCATATATAAAAATCTATGCTCCTGCTTCTGCTATATAGGATACAGCAGGCATTATAAAAGGAACAAAATGATAAAAACACAATGATAATTCCATTACAATCCGCAAAACAATACATACACAAGGGTATGCTAAACGTTTTATCCGATACTGTTTATGAAATTATCTAATTCTCATCGCTTCTGTTCCTCAATCTTTCTTCTTATAGCTTTATTATACGGCATGTTTTCAATTCGTCAAGTCCGTATTTGATTGCTTCTGCTCTATGCTGACTATTTTCTTTATCGCAAGCCCTGCTCCTAGTCAAGTCATAGTTTTTCCTATTAGATACGTATGCAGCTTACCTCAGTATTACAACAACTATGTCTTACCGCCTGTCACACGGAAAACGGCATGATGCTGTAGCGTATTCTTTGAATCATATCCGGATTCTTTACTGGAAGAAAATCCGCCAGATGAATGATTTTTACGTTATTGAGATTACCTGCCGCATGCTCGTCAAGCATAACAACATATTTTAGATACTGGTCTTTAATCTCAAGGAGATTGGCGAACCGCTCAATCTGATTCCTTCGGCAGTCTGCAGCACACTTGAACATATATACACATTATGCCATACTGCGTAAAGGAAAATGAATATATATCGACTGTATAAAACGCATCTGCCTGCTGCCGTAAGCCTTGCTTTGATGTGGTTTTCACGAGTTGCGTTAGGACCATTCGCACCAATTATACCTACTTTATACCGGATAAAATTTCCGTGTTTTCCCCTTCTTAGACGATACGCCGTTTCCTGCACAAGAATCACTCATGCTTCTTGATCCATGCAGTAAAAGCCTCTGCACAGCTTCTGTAATCAGAAGCTGAAAACCGGTCTGACACAGCTCCCTTTTTTAGGTAGTAAATGCCCGGAGTCGCATAGAAATCAGGAAACAGCTCCTTTACAATTCCCTCTTGCTGTGCTGCCTCCTCCAGCTTTACGACATAAAGAATCGTATCCTGTGATGGCTCCCATGTGGAAAGCATCGTCTTAAAATCCTTGCAGGAGAAACACATGGATTGCGTAAGGACAACCACAAAGCTTTGCTTCTCCTTAACCATGGCTGCCACATCATATATCGTAACCTCTTTTACCTCTGCCTTAGCTCTGTGTGCCTGACAGCCGCAGCACAAAGCAAGCAAAAAAACTGTCAGCCATCTGTATCGTAAACGCATAGCACCGCCTCCTGTTCTTCATTTTTCCATAAACCAAAGCCCTGCGCAAGCACAGACCGATATCCTTAACAGACTCTTTACAGTACCTTTTCCTGTCTTTTATAGAAAAACATTTCATATACAAGGTCAAATTACTTGAAAAAGATGGTACAATAATAAGATGAAAGCAGGGGTGTATGTATGGAGTTTACGAATGCACAGATCCGGGATTTCGCCGGAAGTGATGAACAATATGAAAACGCAAAAAGGCTGGTAGAGGAACAAAGAATCGTCTCTCTGGATATTGATGATTTTACATCCAATGAGATTATTATGGTCAACGCTACGATCAAAGATGGAAAGGACTATAGGGAAGTCAATATGTCCATTGATAAGGATGATGTAACCGTGCGCGCACATTTATGCAGCTGTCCGCAGCATGGAAAAAACACATTGTCCTGTGTACATTGTACCGCTGTTTTAATAAAGCTGAATGAGGAGCATGAAAAGAAGCAGAAGGAAGCAGATGCCCAGATACCCGCACAGGAGCATGACAGCTATGCGATTGCCCTCATGAATGCTTATGAGGAACAGATTATTTATTCCTCCTTGGCAATGAATCTGAAGCAGTCGATACATATCGAGCCGGTGCTGGAGATACGGCAGCGTACTATTTTGGCTCTGACCCTGAAGGTTGGAAATGCAAAGCGCTATATCGTAAAGGATATTGCCCAATTTTTGGATGATATCCGTCATAATGTGAAAAAGAGCTATGGCAAGGAGCTTGAATTTCTGCATAACCGTTTGAGCTTTGATGAAGAAAGCCAAAAGCTGATTGATTTCATGCTGCATCATGAGCATGACGTCCTTTATTTTCAAAACAGACATGCATTGGCACGCTGTCCGCAGGCACGGAATATGTGTATGACACCGGATGCACTGGATGAATTTTACAGCCTGTACGCCGGAGAGGATGTCATGCACCGGATGAAGGAAAAAATGTTGATCAATATGCGCTTTACAGACGAGAATCCGCAGCTGCACATGGAGGTGAAAAAGCTGGAGGATACCTCCTACGAAATTGCCCTGAGCACTTTGAATTATCGGCTCTTTGAAGGACGCAATCACCTGTATGTACTGATGGATCACATATTGTACCGCTGTGATGAGGCCTACACAAAAACCTGCAGCCGTCTGCTTACGACTTGTCTGGAAAAGAAAAAGCCGCTGGTTCTGAGTAAAGAGCTGATGCCGACCTTTTATAATAATGTGATTATGAATACACGCAAACACATTCCCTTGCACGGAGTGGATATTTCAGAATTTGCTCCGCTGCCGCTGGAATGCAGACTATATATTGATATGCCCAAGCATAATGTCATTTCCGCACGGCTGATGTACTGCTATGGAAATGAGGAATACAACGCTTTCAGTACAAGTGCCCTTTCCACCTCCAGAAACTTCAACGATGAAATTGCGGTCCGCCTTGTATTTACCCGCTATATGACCCGGATTGACGCCATGGAGGGAATCGCCTATATCGAGCATTCCCAGGATGCCATGTATGAATTTCTCAATCATGGTCTTGAGGAGCTGGGAACAACCTGTGAGGTATTTGCGACCGATAAATTCAAGAAGCTGCAAATCAAGGAAAGCGTCAATATCTCCATGGGTGTGCGCATTGAAAGCGATTTGCTGGAAATCAATTTTGACACCTATGATTTTCCTGTCAATGAGCTGCAGGATGTTCTGGCCTCCTATCGGATGAACAAGAAGTATTACCGCATGAAAAACGGCTCCTTTGTCAATATCGAGGACAGTGCTTTACAGGAGCTGAGTGCCATTCTTGATGGGATGCATGTAAGTGAAAAAGAAATGAACAGCGGTGTTATCAAGGTACCGAAATATCGTTCCCTGTATATTGACAACAGTCTGAAGGACAGTGAAATGATCAAGGTGGATCGAGATTCCTCCTTCAAGGATATCATCCGTGGAATCCGGAATGTAAAGGACAGTGATTTTGCTGTACCGCCGGCTTTGAAATCCATTTTACGTAACTATCAGAAGACCGGATTTCGCTGGATGAAAACCATGGCTGCCTATGGCTTCAGCGGTATCCTTGCGGATGATATGGGTATCGGTAAAACCCTGCAGGTCATCACTCTGCTGGAGGATGAAAAGCTGCATAACAGCGACTCCCTGTCTCTTGTCGTCTGTCCGTCCTCCCTTATTCTCAACTGGCAAAGTGAAATAGAGAAGTTTTCCAAAACTCTGACAAATATCATTATCAGCGGTACCAGTGATGAGCGAAGGGTGGCAATCATGCAATGCAGGGATTATGATGTCGTCATCACATCCTATGACTATTTGAAACGGGATATCGAAGCCTATGAGCAATTAAGCTTCCAGTATCAGATTATTGATGAAGCACAGTATATCAAAAACCATAACACCAAAAATGCGATCAGTGTCAAGCAGATTCATGCACAGCACCGCTTCGCCCTGACAGGTACACCGATTGAAAACTCACTCGCAGAGCTTTGGAGTATCTTTGATTTCCTCATGCCGGGATATCTGTATACCTATACGTATTTCAAAAAGCAGTACGAGCTGCCAATCGTCAAGGAAAACGATATGGGAATGCTGAAGGAGCTCAAGCGTATGGTGGAACCGTTTATACTGCGGCGTGTGAAAAAGGACGTACTCAAGGAGCTTCCGGAAAAGGTGGAGAACACCATGCTGATCGAGCTGGATGAGGAAACCAGAAAATTATATATGGCCAATGTATCCCTGATTCGCGATGATTTACATAAGAGCTTCAAGGAAAAGGGATTTGAAAACAGTAAAATCATGATTTTAAGTATGCTGACAAGACTTCGTCAGTTATGCTGTGATCCGCGTTTGCTGTATGAAAATTATAACGGTGTCGGTGCCAAAATCAGCGCCTGCATGGAATTTATTGAAAATTGCCGGGAATCCGGTAAGAAGGTTCTGCTGTTCTCCCAATTTACCTCTTTGCTATCCCTGCTGGAAAAAGAGCTTGTACGGCAGGATATCCCCTATTATTTATTAAAGGGAAGCACGCCAAAGCTGCAGCGTCAGCAGCTGGTTAACAGCTTTAACAGTGATGATACACCGGTCTTCCTGATTTCCTTAAAAGCAGGCGGTACCGGGTTGAATCTGACGAGTGCAGAGGTGGTCATCCACTTTGATCCATGGTGGAATGTATCCGCACAAAATCAGGCAACCGACCGGGCATACCGTATTGGTCAGCATAACAACGTTCAGGTAGTAAAGCTGATTGCCAAGGATACGATTGAAGAGAAAATCATGCAGCTGCAGAGCCTGAAGCAGGATCTGAGTGATTCTATTATTCACAATAACGAAGGCATAATCACAAGCATGAGCAAAGAGGAGCTGATGGATTTGTTCTAAGTAACCTTTTTATAACATTCATTCCTTAAAAATTATCCTTTGCGCTGTGTAAAAAGCTCAGAATATGAAGAAAAGCTATGATGCACATGCAAATCAAGTCTAAACAGCCTTCCATCGAAATAAAACACCTACCGGAAATAGCTATCCGCCTGTCGCTATATATCCATTCTATAACCATAGGGCACCTACTTTACCATCTCCCTGATTTTTAGAGTAATGAATTGCCGCATAAAAAATGGTGCCTTTCAGCGGTTTATGAAAATAAAACGTTAAAGAAGCGTTTCATACATAACCTGGCAGCTTCCGGTTACAGTATATTTGCACATTAAGATACAAATTTCACACGTTAAGGCACAGATAAGGAAAGACAGTACAAAAGGATTGATAAGCATTAAATATCCTAAATTGCACGATGCTCATATAACCAAATCTGAGAAGCCTCCTGTTAAAGACAGCCTGTTGCTTGTGCTATATGAACATGCAGATGTTTCACCAGGACGTTTTTTCAACAACACCGGAGAACACATTTGTTCTCCTTCTTTGTACTTTTTATGACAGCATTCGCATAGCTTACAAACAGGTGATCGTTCATGAAAAAAGAGCTTCTCTTTCCGCAGGACTGTGATGGAACACAGTATTTGCGCCGTCTTATTGACGCATATCCCTACGATATCGAAGAAACAAAAATTTTTGACCTGCTTACCACACAGCCTCACCCCAGTCCCTATCTTGTGGAATTTCTGATGTACGCAGCCTCACTCCCCAAGTTTCGATTATGCAGCTGTGAAGCAGCGCTGACGCCTTCCCTTGACAGCCTGTTTGAGAATATGAGTGCTCTGCGGCAAAAGGACAGCAGTCTATTGCATATGCAGCCCTTCAGCTTTGATGCCACACTGCAGTTGACCACATACGCACTCTCCCACCCCTATGCCCATCTTCCGCTGGAGCATATCCCGTTTATTTCCAAGGTTCAGCTCCACCATATACCGCTTTTTCACCAGCCGGATGCGTCAGATTTTCCAATCCTGCGTTCCTCCTCCTTTATCTACCGTGATATCAGTATGGATGCCAATGCTTTTTTTGCCATGAGCATTGCGATCGCTGATAAAAAGGGTATCGTCTATATCTCCCGTGACTGTGTACAGCTAGCCGTCTGTTTATCTGCGCTGTACCCGCTGATCCCGCCGGCGCTGAAGCAGGACTTTATTCTGATATTTGGCCTATCCTGTGGAAAGGAACAGGCAAGCTATTATTATGATGAAACCAATCAAATCACCATCGGTCTGGTCAGCGGTACGCAGCGAATGCATCACATACAATATCTAAAGGATATGCTGCAAACCCTATACAATACCATCTGTTTAAAAAAGCATGACCTTCCCGTACACGCCTCCATGCTGCAGCTGGATACACAAAAACAGCTGAAAGGACTCGTTTTCGCAGGTGAGAGCGGTACAGGAAAGAGTGAACTGCTATATGAATGCCTCCGCTTTTGTGAACAGGAAGCGCTTAGTGCACATGCGGTGTATGATGATCATGGAACATGGCATTATCTGGATGAGGAAATCGTCAGTACCGGCGGAGAAATCGGTGCTTTAAAAAATATCACGCATTCCCGTATCACAACAGTGTTCACCCAATATTCCAGCAGCCTCTTTCTACTGCAGGACAATCAGGAGCTGTACCAGATACTGCCCCTTGTCCCCCATGAACAGACACTGCAGTTTCATAAGGTTACACACGTATTTTATCTGGATAATGTCAGTGATGAGCATGGCTGGCGCAGACTGGATACACTGGATGAATGTCTGGACCTTTTCCGCAAGGGGCCCTGCCGCAGGCATGGACAGCTAATTTCCTCCTATTTCATAAACCCGCTGGGCTGTGCGCAAAACAAAAGGGTCTGCGATACCCTCATCCGTGACTTCTTCACAATACTTTATCTGCAGGATATCCCTGTGTATGTTCTGTACACAAAAGAAGCGGAAACCAACACTCTTCTATATGAGGAATATGCATCTGCCATTTTACGTGAAATCCTTGGAAATGATTGCGAAAACGAGGATGAACAGCTATACTTATAGTAGCTGCACGTCAGGAGGTAGTACATGGAAACAAAGGAAATCATAGACGCGCTTCAGGTAAAACGTTCTCTGGTTCGTATATCGCACGAAATCATTGAACATAATCGCGGTGTAGAGGATATTGTTCTCATCGGCATTAAGACAAGAGGAGAGATACTCGCCAATCGTCTGGCAGATATCATAGAGAATGTAGAGGCTGTAAAGGTTCCCTGCTTTGCATTGGATGTGTCTCATTGGAGAGATGATCGGGAGGAGCCTTATCCACTTCCCAAAAGCTCCCTGCCGGTAAAGGATAAAAAGGTGATCCTTGTCGATGATGTTCTCTTTAAGGGAAGAACGGTACGGGCTGCTATGGATGCCATTATGCACTATGGGAGAGCCAGAGAAATTCAGCTCGCTGTTCTTGTGGATCGCGGACATCGGGAGCTCCCCATCCGCGCTGATTATATAGGAAAAAACATTCCAAGCTCTCTGAGCGAGGTCATTCGTGTCAGAGTCAGTGAAATTGATGGCAACGACGGCGTTTATTTAAGCAAGTGAGGTAATGAAATGAATAAAACGTATGTATTGGATTTTGCGGCAAAGCTTTTAGGGACAGATTCCCCGACCGGGTTTACAAAAAAAGCAATCGATCTGGTAGCAGACGAAGCTGCTGCTTTAGGCTATGAAACAAAACGGAACAACAAAGGAAATCTTTTAATTTATGTGAAGGGCGCAAGCAGTGAAAAGACCATCGGCTTTTGCGCACACTGTGATACGCTGGGTCTGATGGTACGCTCAATCAAGAGCAACGGTATGCTTGCAGTTACAAATATCGGAGGACCGATCATTCCGACACTGGATGGGGAATACTGCCGCATCCATACAAGGGATGGCAGAAGCTATACCGGTACTGTTCTTTCCTGCTCCCCGGCATCTCATGTATATAAGGACGCCTCTACAAGAAAGCGTGAAATTGACGAGATGGAAATACGCATTGATGAGGTTGTCTGCTGTAAGGAGGACGTGGAAGCCCTGGGGATCTGCAACGGTGATTTCATCGCGATTGACCCTAAGGTACAAATCACGGAAAGCGGCTTTATCAAATCCCGTTTTCTGGATGATAAAATCAGTGCCAGTGCATTGATGGGTGTTCTACAGCATTTGAAGGAGCATGCCATAACTCCTGCGTGTGATCTGATTTTTATGATGAGCACATATGAGGAGGTTGGACATGGTATGGCACACATCCCTTCCTGCATCAGTGAACTGATTGCCGTAGATATGGGCTGTATCGGTTTGGATCTTGCCTGTAGTGAACAGGATGTTTCCATCTGTGCAAAGGATTCCAGCGGGCCGTATGATTACGAAATGACCAGCCGGCTGATTGAGCTTGCCAAGCAGGAGCATCTGAACTACGCTGTGGACATTTATCCAATGTATGGCAGTGATGTGAGTGCAGCCCTGCGTGGAGGCAGTGATATCCGTGGTGCCCTGATTGGCCCTGGTGTGCATGCTTCACACGGCATGGAGCGTACCCATTATGACGGTGTGGAAAATACCATGAAGCTGATTCTGGCATACATTTCCTAAAGCTGAACAGATTCCCTATTGCGAACAGTGTCAAAAGCACAAACAGCAAAAAGGAATCTTTTCTTTTTGGTTCTTTCTTACTTTAGGGCGTTTATGAAAAAGAGAACACAATAGTTTTGAATTCTCTTTTTCAGGTTGTACCCACAAGCGAGTAAGAACCTTCTTTTTGTATACCTGCTTTTACTTCTTCTTTTATTTTAGGAGATTTCATTGTATCATGCATAGCAGAAGCCATAAACACATATATTTGAAGGAGGTGAACCTATGCTGTTTCATACATTTCTATTTGTGTTTCTGGCAGAGATGGCGGATAAAACACAGCTCATGATTATGGCGCTGACAAACCGCTATTCTGTAAAAACCGTAATTGCCGGTATGATACTCGGTGTCTTTGCGATCAGCGGTGTTTCCGTGCTTGCCGGTGATTTGATCGGTGATCTTATCCCCATGCGGCTGATTAAGCTTGCGGCCAGTGCCATGTTTCTGTTTTTTGGCTTAATGAATCTTCGCTGTAATGACAGTGAGGAGGAGGGTCATCATTTTGCATTGAAAATACCGGTGGTATCCATTGCCTTTACCTTTGTAGTCGCAGAGCTGGGAGATAAGACACAGCTGGCAACTGTAGCGCTGGCAGCCGATCATATGGGAGAGCATCTGCCTGTCTTTCTTGGCGCATCTTTTGGTCTGATACTGGCAAATATTCTTGGTATTTTTGCCGGGAAGCTTATTTTTTCTCATTTACGTGAGGATACCGTCAAGGTGGGAAGCTCCTTTATCTTTTTCCTCTTTGGCTCATTGACACTGTTTGAAGCTGTACCGGGAAGCACGATGATATTCATCGTATACAGCACTGTTCTAATCCTGTGTGCCTATGCGATCTACACAATTTCCCGCCGTCATACAAATATGCAATGAGGAACTGTCTGAGTGACAGTTTTTTAGTCTTCCCCAATATATGCCCTGTTAGGAAGACAGTAAACATTCTCCATTTAGCATCTTTCTAAGCTGATAACTATTATATTGAATACCTTAGAGCCTGCCTTTAACAGCTGAACAGGTGCTCTGTTCTGCACAGGCAATCCTATATGATAACTACAGCCTATATTCATCATGATTCACTGCTTAGAGCTTTCATGTATGTTACATTACAAGAATTCGAATCTGTTTCAGCTGTTTGTTCATTCATCGTACAAAAAAAGCTGTTTAAGCAAGACATTTAAAAGCATGAGTGAGTGCTTCTTTTAGCTTTCCTCATACTGTATCAGTCGTTTGGTTATTCACCCTTCATAAAAAATACGCACGTTCCAGAAGGAGATTTGAACGATGCACTTTGGCTGTTGTCTGTAGAATCCCTTTCCGTTTTGCTTCTGCCGAGATAATAGCAGCTCTATATGCCGAATATTTGCATTTCCCTAAAATAAACGGCCAAAGCTATGCATTTCCTGTATAGATGGGATATAATATGGGTATTGTCTAAAGGAAGAAAGAAGGTAGATAATATGATGAAGGAATGGTCTTTAGATGTTTTATACAAGGGATATGATGATGAAGCGTTCATCCGTGATTTTAAAAAGATGGATGCCATGATACAGACCTGCTCACAGAGGGCGGATACTCTGTCCCATGAGGATGAGGTGCAGACATTGCATGATCTGCTGGCAATGCTGGAAGAATTTCATATACTTGCCGATAAGCTGGGACACTTTATTTCTTTGAAGCAGTCAACGAATACATCGGATGGGGAAACAGTTTCCCTAATGAATCAGTATGCGAAAAAATGCAGCGGTATTACCAAGGCGAATGCTAAGTTCAACCGTTATGTGGCTGAAATCGAAAACCTGGATGCCTGTATCAAACAGGATGATCTGTTACGGGAGTACAGCTATCTGCTGCATACGATCAAAGAGGACAGTAAGTATCTGCTGAGTGATGATGTAGAGGAAGTCCTGTCAAAAATGAATATCAGCGGTGGTGATGCCTGGGCAAATCTTCAGGAATACCTGACAAGCATTGTAGAGGTTGACTATAACGGTGAAAAAGCAACCCTATCACAGATTCGCAATAAGGCTTATGACAGTGATGCATCCGTGCGGAAAGCTGCTTATGAGGCTGAATTAAAGGCATACGATAAAATACGGGATGCCGTTGCCTTTTCTCTGAACAGTATCAAGGCGCAGGTACTGAGTGAATGCGAGCTTCGCGGCTTTGCTTCTCCGCTTGCCATGACACTGCACAATTCTCATATGAAACAGGAAACCCTGGATGCATTGCTGGAAACAATGCAGACCTATATGCCGAAATTTCATGCTTATCTGAAACGGAAGGCAGAGCTTCTGGGATATACGAACGGGCTTCCATGGTACGAGCTGTTTGCTCCGCTGGGAGAGGACTCCAAAACCTACAGTGTCGAGGAGGCCAAGGAGTATCTGTTAAAGCACTTCCGCCCGTTTGCGGATGACATGGCGGATATGATGGAGCGCGCCTTTGATGAAAGCTGGATTGATTTCTTTCCACGCAAGGGAAAGGTCGGCGGTGCCTTCTGTGCAAATTTAAGCAGTGTAAAGCAGAGCCGTGTATTGACAAACTATGACGGAGCACTCGGTGATATCGTTACCCTGGCACATGAGCTGGGACATGCCTATCACGGCATGATGATTGAGGATCACCGCCCGCTGAATACCGACTATTCAATGCCTGTCGCAGAAACGGCTTCCACCTTTAATGAAAACATCATTATGAATGCCGCAATCGAAGAAGCGAACGGAAAGGAAAAAATCACTCTGATTGAAAATCAGCTGCAGGATTTGACGCAGGTCATCTGTGATATCTATTCCCGTTTCCTCTTTGAAAAAACGGTGTTTGAAAAAAGAGCCGACAGCTTTATGTTTGCGGATGAGCTGGAAGCAATTATGGTGGAAACACAAAAGCAGGCATATGGAGATGGATTGGATCCAAACTACCTGCATCCGTATATGTGGATTTGTAAATCCCATTACTATTCCAGCGGTCTGAGCTTTTATAACTTCCCATACGCCTTCGGTGCCCTGTTCGCAAGAGGTTTGGTTGTAAAATATCAGCAGGAAAAGGAAGCCTTTGTTCCGAAATACCGCGAGCTGTTAAAGGCAACCACAGTTTCCAGTGTGGAGGATGTTGCCGCAATGGCAGACATCGATTTGTGTGATAAGGCATTCTGGACAAGCTGTCTGGAAACCTGCGCACAGCGTATTGATGAATTTCTGGAGCTGACAAAGTAAAAGGTACAAAAAGCAATTCCCGAATTTTCAAGGAATTGCTTTTTCTTGTTGCTATTCATATTGCCTCTGTATCCGGTATACGTCGAGCAAGTATCTCCAGCTTATGCTTCGCTCGAATACTCTATTTTGCCCTGTAGATTGTGTAACCCTCATAGTAATAGCTGGTATCAATGCCTTTCCTATAGACCTCTTGGTCATAGCTTTTGTCCGTATGAGCCGCTTTCAGCAGGTATTTTAACTCCACGCCCTTTTTTAGGCTGCGTTCCATAGTGAGAAGATTATCCTCTTTATCAACCATGCTCCAATCAATGTCCTGACTAAGCTCTTTTTTTAAAGGCTGCATCCATCCAGCTTCCGCTTATCTTTCCTCCAATTCGTGCAAGCTCGACTGAATCTGTGATACATAATTCATTTAAGTGTCATATCATCGTTCCTCCTTTGTATAAATATCTTTGTAAGACATGAAGTCGTGATAATCTGTTACTCTTTACAATTCACACAAATAAAGGATAGTAAAGATATAGCGCATAAGCACCCTTCTTATTTTACTGTTTTCAGGATATCTGAAGTAGATTAGAAGCTACACCTGCTGAATCATTCAACACAAAGCAGAGCAAATGCAACACTTCTAATTCTAATGTATTTGTGAATCCATATCCTATTTACATGTATACAAAGCATCATTTTTGTAAGTTACCTTCACAAGCTGACAGGCAATACCGCTTAGATCAATACCATGCACAGCACCATAAAAAAACCATGTTCTGGGAGAAACATGGTTTTTTTAAAGAAAAAGGATTAAAGTAAGGCCGGCTGGTAACAGCCTTACCATTATGGTATTGCAGATAGTATTATGATAGTTAAATTGGTCTTTTTTATCTGCAATGTTATTATATAACTGTTAAAATAGTAAAATCTTGTTATCTTTAGCAATAATTTGCAGTTAGCATTCTTTTCTACTTATCATCGAATGAATTTTTATACATTTTCGGTGTCAGCCCTGTATACTTCTTGAATATTTTCGTAAAGTAGTTCTGTCCCTGAAAGCCCACCTCGTATGCAATTTCCTTAATGCGCTTCCCGCTTTTTAACAGCTCCTTACTCGCCTCCACACGCCGCTCACTGACCAGCTCGGTAAAGGTTTTATGCAATGAAGTATTCAACAGCTTACTGAGATAAAACGGGGATATCTGAAGGGCATCCGCCATATCGCTCAATGTAATCTGCCTGCGGTAATTGGCATCGATATAACGCACTGCCTGACGCACCAGCTGATTCGTATTGCGGAAGCGTTCCTCAACAATGGGATCATACAGACGATGCATCTGCATATGCAGATAGAGCGGTACCTCCTGATGAATATTCGTACTGATCTGCAAGGGAACGATCTCAATCCCCTGCAAATCGATATGTACATATTCCTCCTGTAAAGCGCTGCGCAGCTTTGCGAATAACGCACTGACTTCCTGTACGATCTGAGCACGCTCATGCGGAATCAGTGTCAGACATAGCTGATGAATAGCCTTCTTCAGCCCTTCCTCATCCATTTTCTGAAAGATGATCAAAAACTGTGCAACAATTTTATCCAGATCTATATCCGTACTGCCCTTTCCCTCATGATCCTGCAGAAGCTGTACACTCACCGACTCTATGCTTCCAATCCGCTCTCTTGCCATTTGAAAGGAATGGTGAAACAATGCAAGCTCATTTACGATTGGCCCAATACCAAACTCAAAGGTATCTGCTCTCAGCTTTTCGATATAGTCTTCCAGATGCTGAATATCCTCCTGAACGATGGCACGCTCTGCCAGGATAAAAAATATCTGCAGTTCATGAAACAGCTCCTTCAGGCAGCGAAAGCCAAGCTGTTTGAACCCAGAGGATACCGTTTCCATATAGCTTTGATCATAATGGGAGGAATGGATGATAAAGCAGAAGCCACTGCAAATACGCGGACTCAAAAGACGCAGATTCTTACGCAGAACAAGCTCATCCTCATCGGATAATATCGCAAACAGACATTCATTCTCAACAACAGGTGTGATTTTTTCTATTTTCTCCAGCAAATCGCTTTGATGCTTTTTTTCATTCTGCTTCTGTGTAAGATGCTCCATTGTCTTATGCAGAGCCTCCTTCAGATGGTCAATCGTATACGGCTTTAATATAAAATCCTCAACCCCAAGACGTATTGCTTCCTGTGCATATTCAAAGTAATTATAGGAGGACAGAATCAGAAAGCCGACTTCACTTTCCGTCTTACGAATCCGGCGGATAACCTCCAGACCGTTAATTCCCGGAATATTGATATCCGCTAGAATGATATCCGGATGATATTCCTCAAACATCGTCAGGGCCTCTTTCCCGTTTTTAGCCGCATACAGCTCCCTGCATTCGGGAAAGCTGTCCTGAATAATCTTATACAGCGTTTCCCGTTCAATTTGTTCATCCTCGATGATCATGATTTTATACATAACCGTTCTCCTTCAAATCAATCTGTATATTGATTTCAAATCCGCAATCCTCAAGACTGTTTACAATAATACGCACAGCATCACCATAGAAGGCCTTTAAACGCCTTGTGACATTATAAAGACCCAGGTGGGAACGTTCATCACTCCCCATACGAAAATCGTTTAGAATAAGCTTTTCCAGCTCATCCGCAGGCATCCCTTTGCCATTATCACTTACAGAGATCATAATGTCGTTATGCAGCAGACTGACCTCGATGACGACCTCCCCATCCTCAATCGTATCCTGAAGACCATGAGATACCGCATTCTCCACAAGCGGCTGTAAAACCATCGTCGGCATTGGAATATCCGGCAGATCGTCTTCCACATCCATCAAAAAACGTATCCTGTCACCATATCGCTTCTCCTGGATATAATTATAATTTTGAATTGCCTTGATTTCCTTTTTCAAAGAACTTATTTTACTGGCATTGTCCAACCCATAGCGCAGAAGCTGACTGGTTCTCTCCATCAGCTCACTTGTTTCATACGCTCCCTCACTATATGCCTTTTTATAAATCATATTCAGCGTATTGAACAGGAAATGCGGATTGATCTGATTTTGCAGAATGCGCAGCTCACTCTGTGCCAGCAGCTCATCCTTTTTCAGATTCTCGTTTTGCTGTTCCAGAACACGGCGCTCCAGCCTTGCCTTTTCGTTTTCATACTGGATATTCTTTTCAATACTGTCTGCCATATCCTCCAGAGCTAGACAAAGGACATTCATTTCCTTATTCGTATTGGAAATTTGTGTAAGATCATATTCCCCCTTTTTAATACGGTTCATATTATTGATCACCTTTTCCAGCGGATCGGTAATTGATTTAATCGTGGAAATAGAGAAATAAATCATCCACACAATCAGATAGAGGATAAAAAACAGAGAAACAAGCTGCATCGTCTTCTGATTGCTGTTAACAGCCGCCTTCTGCAGCTGCATATCCTGTGTCGCAAGACCGTAATATTCACTTGCCGTCTTATTGATCAGATCATAATCATACAGCAGCTCCTGATACTTGCCACTAAACTCCTTTTCCTGTTGAAGATCTGAAGCAATAACCAGCTCTGCCTGCGCCATATATCCATTCACCATGTTGTTTAGCAGCTCAAACCGCCATACATGATCCTGATTTTTCAGACTTTCCTTTACCTTTTCTAAATTATTCTCCAGAACCAGGCGATACCGGTGAAATGTATTGTAATTTACATCATCCGGAGAATACAGATATACCTGCAAAGCATCGTTGAGATTTTTCAGATTATCATAAAACTGATTCAGTTCATTGTATGTGGTATACGTGGAATTGTATTTTCTAATCGTCCTGTCATTGATAAGCACATAGGTAGTACAAACAAGTACGATCACAACGATCAGCATCAGATTATAATTCATGATTTTACTGCGAAAGCTCTTAGATTTATTCCACATGCTTCTCCTCCTTCTCAAGGGAAGCAGCATAGGTTTTCAAATTATCCCGGTTCACAAGCATAAGATAGGACGGAATTTTTTTCTTTTCCGGCTGTATCCCCTTTACTACATAATCATAAAGAATATGTATGGACTCATAGCCGTACTGATAAAAGGATGTCACAATACTTCCCTCCACCTTTCCAGACTGTATAAGCTCCAGCGTTTCCTTCATGTCATCCACACCGTATACAAGAATATGATCCTTATTGTTCATATACTCCCTCGCATCTACAAAGCCAATCGCATTCTCTCCGGCCAGATTTATTGAAACATTCATCCCTGTGGACCTCTGCAATACCTTAACCCACTCATTGCGTGAAGTCAGCTGATCGCTTCGTGATTCACTTTTTGCGACGATTTCAAAGCCGCCGGGATGTGCAGCAAATACCCGTTCAATGGATTTAATCTGTTCCTTCGCCAAATCAAAGCTCAAATCACTGACCTGTATTCCTATACGAAGCGGCTTATCCCTGCCAAGCTTTTTCTCAATATCCGTTAATAGCAATCTGGCCTGTTCATCAAAGTCCTTACTGATCGTTGTCAGCGGGTCACTTCCCTCGACAGGAGAATCGACAAGGACAAACGGAATCCCCTTATCCTTTCCCTTTTGTATAAGCGCCTTATCAATGACTCCCTGTGTAATAATTCCATCTGCTTCCTTCAGCAGCCCTGTATTGATAACATCCACCATATCGCTTGTGGAAATCTTAATCGGCCCTTTCCAGTCGCAATGCACCTCCAGCTCACTGCAGGCATCCTGCATTCCCTGTCTGGCCTTTTGCCATAACGTATGTGTGGACAGCGGTGTAGCAAACAGAAAATACAGGGAGGCTTTCTTTTCTACCTTTTTTTCCGGAACACTGCAGCCGCTCATAAAACAGACAAACAGACATACTATCAATAAACCTATTTTTCTCATTCTCATCCCTGCTCTCATGAAATCATTCTAACATATCAAGACCCGATTGGAAACGCACAAACAAATAAAAAAAATGATTCTTGAAAGGGAACGTAAGAATCATTTCTCTATACAAAATTATCAGGTACAAGACGATCCTCATACCGTCTTATCAGTCAAAAACCGTTGAACTGTATTCATGTCTGGGGTTTACCGCGGCTCTTTCCTATTCTGATAACATTGTAATCAAGCGGCATAATGCCGGCTACAGTACCTAGTATACCGTATCAAACATAAAAAATCTTGTCATTTTTAGCAATATCTTGTCATCCTATATCTCTATGATCTCATAGCGGTTGCCACCTGCATGCTTTGCGCGATACATCGCTTCATCCGCCCTTTGAAAAATTTCATCATAGCGGCAGGTGTGATCACTCATGCAAACACCGATACTGGCACTCAACACCTTTTGATCCTTCACTGTCGTATTCACCAGACGCTTTAACAGCTCGTCCAGCCATTCATGCAAATATGACAGAGATAAAATATTCTTCATGAAAACGCAGAATTCATCCCCACCGATCCGTCCGGCAAAATCACTGCTTCGCAGCATTCCCTTTAGTACGGCAACCACATTGAGAAGAACCTGATCGCCAATCAAATGACCGAACGTATCATTGATATTTTTAAATTTATCAATGTCAATCACCAGCAGACAGACATACTGATCCTGATGCATAATCTCCAGTTCTTCTGTCACATGGTAACGAAATGCTGTCTTATTCATAACATTTGTAAATTCCTCTATTTCCGAACGGCGCTCCAGCTCTTTATTTTTCTCCAGAATCTGACTGCGTTCATATAACAGACGCTCCATATCAATTTTCAAAAGCAGGGTATTCTTCATATTGTTATGCGCAGATGCAAGCTCCATTTGACGAACCTCATAATATTCCTGCAGAGCAGTCAATCGTTCTTCTTCCTTGCCAAAGATGGTTGCATAAAGAACCTGACATTCTTTCAGTTCGGAATGCTTTTGATACTCCGGATATTCCTGCAATATCAGATTCAGCTTCTCAAGCACCTGGGAGGTAAGCTCTTTATCTTTATATTGCATACAAATTTTGAATACCTTCAGCAAATTCTTAAAGGTATGCAAACGATCCGATTCTCTATCTACGATATCCAACAAGCGTGTTACCTCATCACGAAAGACATCTATATTGCTTTTATAGCCGGCACGTAAGACCTGATACAACTGAAAATCATTATCTACCGTAATCTCTTTAAACCGTTTGTGATATTCCCAATACCATGGAAGCCAATATGCATACTCCTCCTCATCCTGCAGGAATACACTTGTGCCAAGCAGATTGATAATATTATAGCCGTCATTGATTTTTAAATCATCAAAGCATTTGATACTGCGTTCTGCAATAGCTTTCTTAAAATACTCCTTTGCTATTTCATAATACCCCAGATCAAGAAAGAGAACACCGAGATTATTGAGAATAATGTAAAAATATCCGAGCTCCTGATGCTCCAGTGCAATATAGTAGGATTTCAGCATATATTCAACAGACATGATTTCATCGCCAACTGTAGCGCTGACCATCCCTGCCAGGTTGTAGGATACCATTTGAAAAAACGGATAGGGCTCCTCTTCACCGATGCATATCCCTTCCTGCAGATACAGCATTGCTTCATGATATACTCCCCTGTTATAGGATACATTACCTAAAAAGTAACAGGCGATAATCTGATAATGCTTATCCTTTTGTTCTCTGCTTATGTCATAAAGCTGTGATGCATAATGAAAAATACCTTCAAAATCATGAAGGATCCGACATTCTTCAATATGCGCATACAGGCTTTCCATTGTTTCAGCATTCATCATACTATAATCATATCACATTCATACCTATTTTTAAACACTCTCGCAGGCTTAGATGTCTATAAATGCACATTTTTAAATAAAGGAAATGATACATCGTACAATAATCTTTACTTCTGAATCCGAAATGTATCCCGCTGATCCGAATGCATTCACATAGGAATTTCCATAGAAAGCTCTTGTATAACACGCTGTTTTGAGTTTTTGAGGCATTACAACTATGTAGAAGACCTTTATCATTATTGGTATTACCGGTCTTTAATTTTGGCAGTTCATTAGGAAGGAATGCAGATATTTTTATAAGGTATTACAGATTACCATAGGAGAATGCTTCTTTCAGGTATTCATTCCTAGCAGATGATTCACCAATTCCTTATGGAAACAATAAGCCATACAGGCTGCTGCACAGCTTTTCATTCATGATCTTTATGTGTGTATCACACAGATAATAAAAAAAACCAGACAGCCATAGACCATCCGGTTTCTAAATTATCATTATTTTGCGATTGCTTTCTTAACCAATGCAAGAACATCCTCAGCAGTAGCCTGCTGCAATGCTTCTTCTGCAAGACCTTCCATTTCCTTCTTGCTCAGGTTTGTCACCATCTGACGAGCCTTCAGTATCTGTGTTGCAGACATGGAGAATTCATCCAGTCCCAGACCAAGGAGGACAGGCACTGCGTATTCTTCACCAGCCATTGCTCCACACATACCAGTCCATTTTCCCTCTTTGTGAGCGCCGTCAATCGTCATTTTAATCAGACGCAGGATAGAAGGATTGTATGGCTGATACAGGTAAGAAACCTTTTCATTCATACGGTCTGCTGCCATAGAGTACTGAATCAGGTCATTCGTACCGATAGAGAAGAAGTCTGCCTCTTTTGCAAAGTTATCAGCATTTACTGCAGCTGCCGGAATTTCCACCATCATACCGACTTCAATCTTATCTGCAACCTTAACACCCTCAGCGATCAGCTTCGCCTTTTCTTCCTCAAAAATTGCCTTACCCTGACGGAATTCATCAACAGTAGCAATCATTGGGAACATGATGCACAGTTTTCCGTAAATAGAAGCACGAATCAATGCACGCAGCTGCGTACGGAAGATTTCTGTTCTGTCCAGACACAGACGAATTGCACGATATCCCAGGAACGGATTCATTTCAGGATCAAATGTGAAATAAGGAAGCTTCTTGTCACCACCGATATCCAGTGTACGAACGACAACACGGCGTCCTCCCATACCTTCCAGAACCGTCTTATAGGCTTCAAACTGCTCGTCCTCTGTTGGGAAATGATCAGAGTGCATATACAGGAATTCTGTACGATATAGACCAACTCCTTCACCACCATTGTTCAGCACACCCTCAACATCATCCGGTGTACCAATGTTTCCGGCAAGTTCAACCTCATGTCCGTCTGTTGTAACGGATTTTGCATCCTTCAATACCTTCAATGCTTCCTTTTCTTCCATATAAGCTGCACGTTTTGCTTCATATTCTTTGATTTCTTCACCCGTTGGATTCAGGATGACTACGCCATCCAGTGCATCCAGAATGACTGTATCCCCATTGTTAGCAGCATCCAGCACACCGCTGCAGCCTACTACTGCAGGAATTTCCAAAGAGTTTGCCATAATGGCAGAGTGACTTGTTTTACCACCGATATTAGTAGCGAAGCCTTTCGCATACTCGTTTAACTGAGCAGTATCGGAAGGTGTCAAGTCATGAGCGATAATGACGGAATCCTCATTGATTGCACTCAGATCCGGAATTGTCAGTCCAAGCAGATTACATTTCAAACGGAATGTAACATCCTTAACATCTGCTGCTCTTTCTTTAAAGTATTCGTTATCCATGGATTCAAACATGGTAACCATCATGTTAGCTACTTCATTGGTTGCAAATTCCGCATTCACTTTATCGTTTTCGATCATTCCTATGATCTGGCTGGCAAGCTCAGGATCTCCTGCCATCATCAGGTGAGCATCAAACACGGCAAGCTCTTCCGGAGCCAGACGTTTTGCGGCACGTTCTTTGATACCTTCGATATCAGCTTTCGTTTTTTCCAGAGCTGCGTTAAATTTCGCTATCTCTTCTGCAGGTGCTGCTTCTGTTTTGACAATCTCGAAGCTCGGTGTTTCCAGCTTGTAAACCTTTGCGATCGCAATCCCTGCGGATGCTGCAATACCTTTTAACATAAGTATGTCCTCCTCTTACTTCATATAATACTTATAAAAAGTAGTCCTTATCTGATAGAATCACAACGCTTCCATGAGTCTATCTCTATCTAAAATAATAACATTTTTTGAGCCTATAAGCAATATAGAATGCAATCACAGCCTGTTTTTTCACGGTGTTTCCATCCATTTCCGTTTTCTGCAGCACTGTTTTTCACATTTGAAAAATAAATATAATATACTGCCTTTTCATCTTGCATATTTCCTGCTTAATTTTGAAACAAAACCTTTACATCTTTCCCCTTTCCTGACTATACTATATATATAAAAGGGGGAATACCCGTGAAAGATGAAATCAGGAAGCTCCAGCAGGAAATCAATGACCTGAAACAGGAGCTGAAGCAGTACAAGGAATATGATTCTTTGACCGGACTTTATAATAAGCATGGCTTTTATGCCCATGCAGATTATTTGTTAACTGCATTTCCTTCGCTCTCCTACCAGCTGTTCATAATAGATTTTGAGCATTTTAAGCTTATTAACGATCAATACGGCACAAGACGCGGTGATGAATTGCTGACGTCCTTTGCAGAACTGCTGTTTAAAAGCTTTCAACAGGAAGAAACAGCCTGCGGTCGGATTCATTCCGATATCTTTGCTATTCTTGTTTTACAGGGTCATGAAAAAGAAATTTGTGAGGATATCGGTACGATTTTCAGGCAATGTGCGCAAGGTTTGGATGTAAGCTATGTTATTGGTGTTTATGATATCAAAGACCGTCATATTCCGATCCCCCTGATGTGTGACCGTGCCATGATGGCAGCCAATTCCATAAAAGGAAAGTATGAAAAACGCTGGTGCAGATATGATGATAGTATGCGTAATGTTCTCATGGAGGAGCAGGAGCTTCTTACAAATGTCGATAATGCGCTGGGACATGGGGAATTCCAGCTGTATATTCAGCCAAAATGCAATATGAAAACGAGAAAGATCGTCGGTGGTGAGGTGCTTGTCCGTTGGATTCATCCGAAAAAGGGATTGATACCGCCAAAGGATTTTATTCCTATCTTTGAAAAAAACGGCTTTATCAAAAAGCTGGATGCCTATGTATGGGAACAAACAGCCATATGGCTTCATAAATGGTCAAAAACACATCCTGTTCTGCCTGTATCCGTCAATGTGTCCCGTATGGATATTATGGAAATGAATGTGTACACCTATTTTCAGGATCTGATACGCAAATATAAGCTGGATCCCTCCTGGCTGGAAATTGAGGTTACAGAAAGTGCCTATGCCGGAAGTGAAGAAATCATACATACGATTGATCAGCTCATGAATCATGGATTTACTGTATTGATGGATGATTTTGGAAGCGGGTATTCCTCTTTAAATATTCTGAAGGATATCAATATCAATATTTTGAAGCTGGATATGCGCTTCCTTGACAGCCAGAACAGTAAAAGCCGCAATATTCTGGATTCTATCCTGCAGATGGCAAGATGGCTTGGTATGAAGGTTATTGCTGAAGGTCTGGAAAATAAGGATCAGGCGGATTTTCTGTTGAATATCGGCTGTATGCATGCACAGGGCTTTTATTATTATAAACCGATGCCGCTGCAGGAATTTGAACAGCTCCTTTTACAGAGTGAGCTTGTTGATACCTCCGATTATCTGCAAAGTCCGGATTACCGGGATCAGCCTATTCATTTAAAGGACTTTTTCCGAGAGGATATGCTTTCTGATATGATGTTGAATCACATCCTTGGTGCTGTCGCAGTATTTCGCATTATGGAGCATACGATTCAATTATACCGAGTCAATGATGCATATTATCAGCTGACGGCTGATTGCATACGGCTGGAGGATGGTTTGCTTGATTTTCTGGATAACGGAAGAACAGAATTCCAGAATCTGATTGTTCATGCCCATGAGTTTCATGAACACGGAAGTGAAAAAATTCTGCACTTAAAAACACAGACAGGTGATCGCTGGTTAAAATATCGGTGTTATTTCCTTGCGACGCGTGGAAACACACAAATCGTATATGCTTCCATTAGTGATGTCAGTGATTACATGCAGACTATGGAAGACCTGCGTTTATCCAGAGAGTCCTTCCGTATAGCGATGGAAGCGAGCCAAATCACTATATTTGAATTGGATATAGAAAATAGGGTTGCCTCTTATTCTCAAAATGCGATGAGAGCCTTTGATCTTGATGATTGTATTATGATCAATGCACCGGAAGGCTTTATCGAACAAGGCAGTGTTTGCGAAGGTTATGAGGATATTTTCCGCAGTATCTATAATGACATTTATAATGGCAGTCCGCGCGCATCCTGTGTGATTCGCGCCCATATGGCAGAAGGGGATGTCTTTAACCGGATAACACTGACAGCTATACAAAACGAAAAGGGAAAATCCGTCCGCGCTGTTGGATGCGTGGAAAATATTACAGAAGAAATACTTAGATTACATCCACACGATCCGGATACCTACCTGAAAGCACTTATGAAGAAAAGCACAAAATGATGTGCTTTTTTTTCAGGCAGAGCATAAATATAATTATATGCATTTACAATGAATTTACCATAGCTGTTTTGTTTCTGAAAGCATACGATACATACCGATGCAGCCGTCATACCGTTTGTATCTGCAAGTAGCAATAAAAAAAGCATATATGCATAATAGGAATACATACATGCTTTATTATATCAATGAAAATACAAAGTGAATAGCCAGATAAAAACACCCAGAACTGCGCAGAAAAGCAGAATTACCGGTACGAATACCGTGAATGCCGCCATAACAAGAGCGAGGAAATCACCTTTTTCCAGATTTGCTTCCTTCCCCTCCCGTACTTCTTTCTTTCTCAACAGCTCTCTGAATTTTGGTCTGTTAAACACTAGAATTCACCACCGAAGTGGCAGAGAACGACATGACCCGGTCTGATTTCTTTTGCGGCCGGCTCCTGCGTTTTACAGATATCCTTTGCATATGGACAACGAGGGTGGAATTTACATCCGCTAGGTACGTTGACATTGCTTGGAATCTCTCCATGAATGGCTTCCATACTGGAACGCTGTGTCGGATCCGGTTTCGGAATGGCAGCCATCAGCGCCTTGGTATACGGGTGCTGCGGATTTTCATAGATTTCATCTTTATCCGCAAGCTCAACCAGAGAACCAAGATACATAACACCAACACGGTTACTGATGTGTTTTACAACACTCAGGTCGTGAGAAATAAAGATGTAGGAAATTTTACGTTCCTCCTGCATATCCATCATCAGGTTGATAATCTGCGACTGAATGGATACATCCAGTGCTGAAACAGGCTCATCACAAATGATAAAGCTTGGATCAAGAACCAAAGAACGGGCAATACCAATACGCTGGCGCTGTCCACCGGAGAACTGATGCGGATAGCGGTAACAGTAATAAGGAGGAAGTCCACACTTTTCCATCAGATTAAGAACATATTGTTTAAGATCTTCACCCTTTTTAAAATATCCATGTGCAACCAGAGGTTCACTCAGAATATTATAAACATTCATACGAGGATTTAGGGAGCTATATGGATCTTGGAAAATAATCTGCATATCCTCACGCAGCTTCCGCATTTCCTTACGGCTTTTTTTAAGGATATCTTCACCATTGAAGTGAACTTCGCCGCTTGTTGGCTCATGCAGACGTAAGATAGCACGTCCTAATGTGGATTTACCACAACCTGATTCACCAACGAGACCGAGCGTTTCACCTTCATAGAGCTTAAAAGAAACACCATCAACCGCTTTAACATATTTTTTATTTTTATCGAGCTTTCCTTTTCCAAGAGGGAAATATTTTTTCAGATCTTTGACTTCAAGAATTACTTTTTTATCTTCCATAACTATTCCTCCCCTTTCGTTTCATCAAACAGGAAACAGCTGACATGATGTTTGGATCCAACCTTTACATCGTGTGGCTGAGATTCCTTACATTTTGGCATTGCATTCGGACAGCGGTCAGCAAAATAACAACCTTTTGGTAAATTGATAGGATTTGGTACATTTCCTTCAATCGTACTCAGACGTTTGCTTCCACTATTTAAAGACGGCATACTGCTCATCAGACCAACAGTATACGGATGCTTTGGATTTTTGAAGATTTCAAATACTGGTGCGCTTTCTACCACTTTTCCTGCATACATGACATTTACATGATCTGCCATCTGTGCAACGACTCCAAGGTCATGGGTAATCAGCATGATGGATGTTCCTGTTTTTTCTTTCAGATCATTCATCAGCTTCAGAATCTGCGCCTGAATCGTTACATCCAGAGCAGTGGTCGGTTCATCCGCAATCAACAGCTTTGGATTACATGCAAGTGCCATGGCAATCATGACACGCTGACGCATACCACCGGATAACTGGTGAGGATAATTATCAACGACCTTTTCCGGGCGGGAAATTCCAACCATATCCAGCAGCTTGACAGCACGCTCGTGTGCTTCTTCTTTTTTTACATCCTCATGCAGCAGGATATTCTCCATAATCTGATTTCCTACAGTAAATACCGGATTCAGTGAAGTCATCGGTTCCTGGAAAATCATAGAGATATCATTTCCACGAATCTTACGTATTTCATCATCCTTTAAGGTTGCCAGATTTTTATCACCATACATGATTTTGCTGTCTTCACCAATTTTACCAGGCTCATCAACAAGACCAAGAATACTCATGGCAGTAACGCTCTTTCCGCAACCGGATTCACCAACGATAGCCAGTGTTTCATTTTCATACATTTTGAAGTTGTTCCCATCGACCGCTTTGGAAACTCCCTTTTTTGTATAGAAGTAAACCTTCAGATTTTCCACATCTAATATTTTCTTATTCTTTACTTGTTCCATACTCACCAGCTCCTATCGTATATCTTTCGGGTCAAAGGCATCACGTAATCCTTCTCCGATCAGGTTGATGGAGATAACGGTCAGCAAACACATGACACCAGCAGGCAGCCAGTCCCACGGATACGTCTGGAAAACCGTTGAGTTTTGAGCCTGATACATAAGATTCCCCCAGGATGGAGTAGGTTCAGCAACTCCCATACCCAAGAAGGACAGACCTGCCTCTGTCAGTATTGCACTAGCCATTGACAATGTCGCATTAACAATAATCATGGATAATACATTCGGAATCAGATGTTTGAATATCTTAGAGAAATCATTCAGACCAAGTGCTTCACAAGCCTGCATAAATTCCTGTTCTCGTAAAGATAATATCTGCCCACGCACCAAACGGGCAAGTCCCGGCCATGATAGAACACCAATCAGCAGAGATACGACATACATTTTAATGTTGGAAGGAGTCCACAGCATATTGTATGCCAATGCCAGAATCATTGGTGTAAATGGCAAAGAGTATACAATTTCTGCAAAACGCATTAACAGATTATCGACCCAGCCACCATAGTATCCGGCAACGCCACCAATCACACAACCAAGGAAAACCGTAATCAATGCAGCTATAATACCAACCATGATAGAAATACGTCCTCCCAGGAATAAGCGGAAGAATACATCACGTCCTTGCTGGTCAGTTCCAAGCCAATGCGTACTATTTGGCGCAATATTTTTTAAATCAAAACTATAATCATCCACATCCACTCCACTAATGATAGGAACGAATATAACTGCCAGAACAATCAACACAAAGATGATTAGACCGGCCATAGCAATTTTATTTTGTCTAAACTTATTCCAAGCAATCTGCCAAGGGCCCATTGTATCGCTTTTGTCCAGTTTAATTGTTTTATTTTCTTTTACATTTTCATTTGCCATTCCAATCACCTCTATTCTACTTTGACACGCGGATCAACCACGGAGTACAGGATATCTGAAAGCAGGTTCCCCAAAACCATCAGAATAGCTGAAAACATCAGACATGCTGTAATAATACTTTGATCCTGTGAGTTAATTGCCTCAATCAGTATTTTACCTAGACCAGGCCATAAAAATACGGTTTCCAGAATCATGGCACCGCTGAACAGGGACGGAATATATAAGCCCAGAAGGGTAACCAGTGGAATCAGTGCATTTTTAAAGGCATGGCGATAAATAACCGTCTTTTCTTTCAATCCCTTAGCACGAGCTGTACGTACATAGTCCTGATTGATAACATCAATCATAGAGCTTCGCACATATCGGGAGAATGTCGCAAAGTTACCAAACGCAAGTACTATGGTTGGCAGCAGCATATGCAATGCGACATCACTGATTTCCTGGAAGATGTTATCATAACCAAACATTGCCAAATTCGGGGTTCGCATACCATTTACAGGTATAAACCCTGAAGGCAACGCCACGAAGAAAATCAGAATTAAAGCGAAAAAGAATGTAGGAACAGAGACTCCAAGTAAGGAAAACACTGTCCAGAAGTTATCAAATTTTGAGAATTTTTTTGTTGCCTGCCGGATTCCAATTGGAATGGACAATCCCACTCCAATGATAAGAGAAACCAGGTTCAGCAGGAACGTATTCCAAACATAGTCACCAATGATATCAGACACTGGTGCCTTATACTTCATGGATTGACCCAGATCACCTCTTACCATGTTTGAAATCCAGATAACGTACTGTTCAGGTATGGATTTATCCAATCCCAACTGCTCACGTATCTGCTGTTTCTGTGCCGGTGTTGCGCGTGTACCGACTCCCAGATATGCATCAACCGGATCTCCTGGCATACTTTTTACAGTACCGAAAATCACAATGGAGATTATAAAGATTACGGGAATCAGATTTAACAAACGTTTTGCTATATACTTCAGCATGAGATCACCTCCGAAATAAAAAACATAAATAAGAGCAAGTATTCCTTGCTCTTATTTGAAACACTTTCGTTTATAGCCAGTACTACTATTCGACCGTAACGTCTTTCAGACCCTTCGTCCAAGGATACAGAGCGCTCGTCTTCAGATTTTTAATTTTCGTGTTATAAATATCGAAGTAAGTGTTTCCGTATACAGGGATTACTGCAGCGTCTTCATTGATACGTTTCTGAGCGTCAACCCATTTATTGATAGCCTTAGTTTCATCCATTTCCTGGATAGCTTCGTCCATCAGCTTATCAAGAGTAGTATCTTTCAGACGGGAATAGTTATCGTTATTCTCTTTTGCATATGCAGAATTGAATGTTGTGTAAATGTCAGACATAGAATCTGAAGTATAAGAAGTAGCCATGAAGAACAGGTTCCATTCACTCAGAGACTTGTCAGCATATACTTTGCTCAGCAATGTATTGAAGTCAACTGTAGCAACCTTAACATCAGCTTTCAGTTCAGAACCCCAAGCCTTTTTCCACATAGGAATCAGATTGCTCAGAATATCGTGATCCTTGATGGACAGGATTTTAATTTCCAGCTTCTGACCGTCTTTTTCACGGAATCCGCTAGAACCAACTTTCCATCCTGCATCATCCAGAAGCTTCTTCGCTTTTTCAATGTCATAGGAATAGTTATCTAATCCGTCAACCTTTTCCGTACCATCAATAACCTTACCTAATTTAGAAATAGGGTTATTATAAGTAGTAGGAACATAACCGATACTTACACCATCCAGATCTTTACAATCCTTGCACTCATAGTAAGAATCTACAAATGCCTGACGATCGAATGCATATGTCAGTGCCTGGCGTACTGCTACATCACTTGTTGCACCATTAGCAGTGTTGTACATAATGTAACCCATTCCACCACGCAGATAGTGGTTCATAGCCAGATCTTTATTTGTAGAAGCAGGCCCGATTTTCTTAGGCTCGATCTGTCCTAACAGCATATCAACGTTACCAGACTTCAGCTCCTGATATTCTGTCTCCATTTTTGTAGGCTTGATGACAATGTTATTTACGCCTTCAAAACCATCACCCCAGTAGTTTTCATTCTTGGTGAAAGAAGCACCTGAACCGGATTCCCATTTTTTCAGCACATACGGTCCTGTACCAATTGGAGTACCCATTGCTTTTTCAAGAGGCTTCGTGTTCTTGTAAGCGTAATCATCCTTGAACTGATTTGAAGAAATGATACCGATACTCATCAGAGTCAGCAGATTGTCATTTCTAGCTTCTGTAAATTCAAATTTGATTGTATAATCATCAATCACCTGGATACCTGGGAATTCAGGCTCCTTTTTGTTTTTCTTGTTACGATAGTTGTCGGATCCCTTAACATACTGTGTTGTCTGTCCATAACGTCCAGTATAACTAGGATCAGTTACAACCTTGTAAGTGAATTCTACGTCTTTTGCTGTAAATGGAGAATCGTCTGAGAATTTAACTCCCTTTCTCAAATGGAAGGTGATACTTTTTCCATCTTTGGCAACATCCGTTTTTTCAGCCAATGCAGGCTGCAGATTGCCGTCATAATCATATTCCATCAGTTTATTGTAAACAAGGTCTACTACATATCCATCATATGCAGAAGAATAATAAACTGGTGAAAAGGTTCCTGTCAGTTCCTCACATCCAACTACGACTGTGTCTTCTTTTTTGGATGAACCGCAGGCTGTCAGTGAAAGCGCACATGCTGCTGCGGCCATCACTTTTAATAGCTTTTTCATCTAATTCCCTCCTATCATTCCTGATAATGACCTTATTATATCGTAATTCACATAGAATTACAATATTTTAACTCTCACTTTCACACGAAAATGTCATTTTTGTTTACATTTTCATGAAAGAAAACCATCATTTTTATGAAAGCAAATGCATCAGGTTGCTGTGAATCACTTTATTTTCAGACAAAATGATAAATTTGTGCATTATTTATGGACACCCTTTCGCACTTCTATCACAGTACAAAAAAAGGATGGTCTCAATCTGAGAACACATCCTCCTTGATGTTTATTTACCGACTATCTCTTATTAAAAGGAACGATTGTCTTAGGAATACCGTTTTCCATGATCAGTGTAGGTTCACCCTGAATCAGTGGTGTGATATAGTCATAGAATTCCTGAGTCAGACCCTGGTAATCTGGCAGAATCCATTCAACCGGTACATGCTTTACATGGTTTGCGAAATTTTCAGCTGGTCCGGAGATGAATTTAGCGTTGTATTTTCCATCCACATATTCTCTCTGTACAGCAACTACATGTCCTGTGAACTTACCGTCAGCGCTTCTGCTGTGTGCAGACATACCAAGCTCGAATGCTTCCGTTACGTCAACCAGTGACTGTGCGAAGTTAGAGCTTCTTGCAGCTGTGCTTAAATCCTGTACCTTTGCACGTGGAGCGATTCCAGCCTCCAGAATCATGTTTTTCAGGTTTTCTCCGGCACCGCCTAATACAGCGTGTCCAAAACCGTCATTTACAGCTTCCCCTGCTGCAATGTATGTACCATCTGCATAGTGAGCACCCTCACTTGTAACGATATAGCATTTTCCTTTTTCATCCATGCATTTCTTAACCTGTGCCAGGAATTTTTCCTTATCGAAATCAACCTCTGGCAGAACGATCAGGTCAACTCTTCCGGTAACAACTGTAGAACCTGCAAGCCATCCTGCATCTCTACCCATAGTTTCCAGAATAAATACTTCCTCACGTGTATATACGTTGTAGTCCAGCCAAGTAGCATTTACAACTGCATTAGCAAATTTAGCTCCTGAAGCGAATCCAGGGCAGTGATCAGTAACCATCAGGTCATTGTCAACTGTCTTTGGAATACCAACAAAACGTTTGTTAATGTTGTTTGCCTTTGCCCACTGGCTCAGTGCATCAACAGTATCCATAGAGTCATTTCCACCGATGTAGAACAGAATTTCAATGTCATGCTTGTCCATAATTTCAACCAGCTTGCGGTAATCTGTTTCATCGTTTCTCTTCAGCTTGTAACGGCAGCTTCCCAGTGCAGAAGACGGAGTCTGACGCAGAAGTCTGTTTTCGTACTCGCTCATGTTTGTAAGATCGTATAAACGGTCTTCCAGAATTCCTTCAATACCATTTAATCCACCATATACGTGGTCATATACAGGGTTCAACTGGTTTGCGCGTACCACACCGGCCAAGGATGCGTTAATAACGGTAGTTGGTCCACCAGACTGTGCAACTAAACAATTTGCCATGTTATAATTCCTCCTATTAACATTTAACATTACGGCATTATTTTAGCACATAATCCACTATTTTTAAAGTTCCTATTTGTTTTTCTTTGTATTATCCTGTCCAAAAATCCCGATAAAATCAAGAATCAGGTCATTCACAAGCAGAATTGCGGAAACCTGCCAGTTTTTAAAGGCTATGATGATGATTCCCACAAGCATGAAGCCCTCAAGAACCAGCAACAGACGGACATCCTTTTTATAGCGTTCATCCCCCCACAGCGGCAGCAACCCCTTCACATCCTGATGCTTTATTATATAGTCATCCATCAGAATCAATACAATCCAGTACAGGACACCGCCATCGCGATAGCTGTACAGCAGAGCCGGCATCAGCAAAAGCTCCATGAAATGCGCCAATAAATTATCCTGTATCGTTTTCTCCATATGCAGATCACATCCTCATGCATATGGTAACATGTTTTTCGGATTATGGAAGAAAATTTTTTAAGAACGGCTGCTGCTTTTTCCACGCAGCTTTTTCCTTGCGAAAATCATTTTAAAGTCATGCGGATTGAACGGAACCAGCGGATAGAAATAGGAGGTTTTGGTAACCGTGCGATTACTTGCCATAATGACCAGCATACAGGCAAGACCAATCCAGAAGCCCCATACTGGCAGGATTGCGACAAACACCAGCAGCATTACTCTCATGAATTTGATCGCATACCCCAGCTCATAGCTTGGCTGTGTAAAGTTTGCCAGTGCTACAAAGGCCATATATAAAATGATTTCCGGTGCCAGCCAGCCGGCATTTACCGCAAAATCGCCAAGGATCAGCGCTCCGATAATACTGAAGGAGCTGTTCAGCGAGCTGGGCGTATTCAGGGATGCCATCTTTAATGCGTCAATACCAAATTCCAATACGAGAAACTGCACGATAATCGGCAGATTCATATTATCCTGAATGAGGACAAATTGCAGCCAGTCGGGTGTGAGTGCAGGATTGCAGTTCAGATAATACCAGAGCGGTGTAACCAGCAGCGTCAAAAAGAAAACCATAATCCGCACAATGCGTAAGTAGCTTCCGGTTATCGGAGGGAGATAGTAGTCCTGTGCCTCCTGTATAAAGTCAAAAAAGCTGGTTGGCAGAATGAGGACGCTGGGAGAGTTGTCAATCATTAAAATGACCTTTCCCTCCAGTATATTGCTGCTGGCAGCATCCGGCCGCTCGGTATAACGCACCTTGGGAAACGGATTGAGCCATTTATGGGGAACCAGTGCCTCTGCAATGCTCTCCTGTGCCATGGTCAGCGCCTCTACATGGATTTCCGACAGCTTTGTGCGGATGTCATCCAGTAAATCTTTATCAGCCAGACCATCCATATAACATAAAACGATATCACTTTTACTCATCGAGCCGACACTGTGATACTCCATTCGCAGATGGGTATCCCGTATTCTTCTGCGAATCAGTGCCGTATTAAAAATCAGGGTTTCCACAAAACCGTCCCGACTGCCGCGCAGCACCTTATCATCCTCCGGCTCCTGCATGCTTCTTGTCGGATAGGTTCTGGCATCAATGACAATGCCTTTCGTATATCCTTCCACAATCAACAGCACACTGCCGCTCAATACAGAGGTAATCATTGCCGCAAAGTCCGGCTGTACATCTACCTCCAGATAAGAAAGCCATGAATCACAAAAGGTCTGCACATCCTGAGTTTCCACGCAGTTCTTTAGATCAGCCTTCAACAGAAATTCCATCATTTTTTCCAGTATTTCATCCTTTGCAAAGCCGTCCACAAAATACAGGTTCATATGAA
The DNA here is from genome assembly GCA_017161075.1 of Erysipelotrichaceae bacterium 66202529. NCBI lineage: Bacteria > Bacillati > Bacillota > Erysipelotrichia > Erysipelotrichales > Erysipelotrichaceae > Erysipelotrichaceae bacterium 66202529. Next base: position 3,320,672 of record CP046174.1, read on the forward strand.
CACCCTGCACCAGCAGCGGCTTTACGACGATATCGAAGTTTAAATCCGTCTGCATCTGTTCCTTTAAACGGGTATTCAGTTTCTCATATTCCTTATTCATTTGCATCACCTGCTGTTAAGATGTGCAGAATGAAAGGAATTATGCGTATTCATTTTATAACCTGCATTATTATTCCTTAGCTTCAGATTCATTTATATGCTTCGCGCGCAAGGTTTCCAAGACACTATCCACATATGTATTCATTGTATTGATTGCATCATGATATTTTTTTGCCTCAAATGCTATATATCCAGCTCTCATCGTATGTCCTATCCTAAAATACTTTGTTTCATATGAAAATTCTTCATCTCCATTATCAGTTTTCATAATGGAAGCATTGATTTCTTCCCTGATTGCTCTGATTTTCTGTCCAAGATCAGGATCAGCAGCCAACAGTGCGTTTTTTTCTTCATATGCCTTCAGCTTCAACACAATACGCAATTCCTTGTTCTCTTCTTCTTCACTATAGGGCGGAATTTCCATTTGCAAATAGATGGATGAAAAGGGCTCCTTATCAAATTTATGCTCATTCCATGTAAGACAGTGAAATCCCCCTCTTGCATTATTTACATAACCGCACCAGCAAAATTTATGATCTTTGATAATATCCAGCTGTGTAAGAAACTCAAAATATTCATAATTCACTGTACTGTTTGTTCCAACCAATTTAAATGAAGCAGAATCATTGAAATTCACCACAGTTATTTTATCATTCAGTTTTTTTATGAAATCATTTAAAATAATGTGTTCTGCTGCATCACCTTCTTGTCTAAGAATCTGTAACAGCATTGTTTGATCAATCACTGTCATGTGTCCATGAAAAAGTTTAGTTTCTTTTAAACTCTCCATAGCCTGTTTTTCAGATTTTATCATATACTCTGATTTTACATACGACAGAAATAAATTATCACAGTTATATTGTTGTTCCTGAAGCAACGCGGAATAGTATTTTGTTAACTGGTTATCATGTTCTCCTGTATTGATTTTATCTTCAATGATCAGATACAGAGTTTGACCCTTGTTTTTCAATGTCACAAAAATATCAATATATCCCTGTTGATCTTTGCTTATAATTTTCTTCTGCCGTTCGATTTTCTCTACGAAATATTCGCAATCACTTTCTTCCTTACCTAGCATATGTTTCAAAAAGCTTTGTGACACTCGAAACAAATCTCCATATTCTTTTTTATCCTGTTGTGTAGAATAACTCAGCAGCCAGCAGAAAAACGCATCCTGTGATAATTCACTTGTAGCATAATCAAACATATTATGTGTCAGAAATTCTCCTTTGTATGTTATTGCCATTTACTTACTCCTCCTTTATTTCTTCTGCAAATTCATCATATTGTTTCAGCCAGTAATTTAAAGCATTGCGGTTCACCTTTACAAATAGATAGGAATACATATGATCAATCTGTTCTATCCGGCATTCTTTCCCAAACCAGTCCACAATTTGATCGACAATGCAGTTTTTAAATTTGATTTTCACATGCTCACTTGCTCCTGCAAACATATACATATGCTCCGTCAGATGCCTTGGATATTCAAATCCATTTCTGCATTCTGGTAATTGTGTAACAGCCTTGCGTGATGCTTCTAGGATCTTTACATTTCGTATTTTATCAATTCTATAATGAGATATATCATCATAGGCATCATAATTTCCTATTAGATAATAATGTGTGTTTGATACCATCATTTCATACGGGTTTACAACATATGGACGCTCTCTGCGTTTGTGCAGTTGTAAATCTAACCCATAGGAATAATAATCAAACGAAACCTTACAGTTTTTTTCAATCGCTTCTTGTATCAGTTCAATGGACAGAAAAAATTCAGGATTATCTCCATGAGAGAGCTGAGAGACAGTATGTACATGGGTAAATCCCCTTTTAACATACGCGCTTTCCTTACCAAGTAATTTTTCAAGCAGCTCTCTGTTTTGCAGCCTGGTCATGGTGGTATCTGCTAAAACACTGTCAATCAGAAAGTGTAGCTCACTTTTTGTGAACTGACGCTCATCCAGATAGTATCCGTTTTTATAGCAAATATCATAGTCCAGCTCCTCCAACTCACGCAAAACATTTCCCAGTGCCTTTCTTGCGATTTCCAGCTGATAATTTTCTTCCAGCAATCGAATGATATCTTTTTGTTGCAGGGGATGAGAAGCATCACTGTATTCCTCCAAAATTTTCAATACACATACAGGAAGCATTTTTTTATTCACATCATCATTCCTTTCATTCTTTCATTATATCACGATTTTGATATAGGCGTAAAAAGCATTATCCCCCAGCTGCTAATACCGTCACAATAAGTTCATCCTGCAGGTTTTCATTAAATGCCATCCCAAAAATAATATCCAATGCTTCTCCTGCCTCATCATGAATACGGTTTATGATTTGTTGTACTTCATCCAGCGTCAGTGCACTGTTTCCACATATATGTACGATTGCATGATGCAATCCCGCTATATCATGTTCCAAAAAACATGCCGACAAAGCCTGTGCGACAGCCTGCTCCCCCTTATATGCACCACGACCATAACCAACACCAATAAAACCATGCTTCTGCTCTGCCATCGTTGTACGGATATCGGCGTAATCCACATTGATATAGACCGGTATGGTAATTAGTTCATATAACGCCTGAATTCCCTGTTGTATCATCCTGTCAGCCATGGAACAGGCACTTTCGATTTCCGTATTTTTTAGCTGTTGGAGAATATATTGATTGGATAAAGTGATACAGGTGTCTGCATTTGTATAAATATCTTCCAGTGCACTCTTCGCTATACACATTCGCTTTTCCTCCTCAAAAGGAAAGGGCAATGTCACAAAGGCAATCGTCAGGGTATGCATTTGCTTTGCAAGCTGTGCAAATACAGGAAGTGCGCCGCTTCCCATGTCACTGCCAAGCCCGCCACATAACAATACCATATCAGCACCTTTCATACGTGCAATGATTTCTTCTTTACAGGATCGTGCAGAACGTTTTCCAAGCTCTGTAGCAGCTTCTGTACCATATCCTTTTATAGGGTTTTGTTCAAGCAAAAGCTTTTGCTTAACAGAAAACTGTTTCAGAGAATGCTGATTGGTGTTCACTGCGATATATTCCACGCCCTGCAGCGGTTGTTGCAGCATATGCCAAATCATAGAATTTCCCCGATCACCGATACCAAAAATTTTCATCGTTATCTGTCTCATTAAACCACCTTTTCTTGTTGCGGGAATCCTGCAACATGATTTTTCAATGCCCTGCAATTTCTTCTGTTTATAAAAATAATATGTTTATTCTGAATATTCAAATCACATATACTTCCATATACCAAGACAGCTTGCTCTGCAGTTAGCCTCATAAAGCAATCCACAAGCACGATAGCTCCACATACAGAAAGTAGTTCATACAATGCCAGAAAGCAGGCATATTGTAGAAGGATGTGAAAGCTACTGCTACAGAATACGATGTCTACCCTCCGATAATTTTCAGTAATACGCACATGCTTTTTACAGATGTCTATTCGATAAGCTTTCTTTAGAAACTGACTGAACAGCTGTGATGCTCTATTATTTAATGCAGTTATGGAAACAGATGCACGACTCTTTCTGCATAGCCTACAATATATATCATAAAACGGCTCTTTCTGAAGAAATACAGGTTCATCCTCATACCAGAAAAAATAGCACAGGTCTGTATTTGTAGATACATTGCTTTCATTCAAAATACGTAAGAGCTGTTTGTAATTTCTGAAGCGCATAGCCCAAATAAGCATATGATGCAGCTTTATGATCTTTACAGCATGTATTTCGATACACAAAGCCTCAACTACCTCAGCACGCATTCTATTTATTCTGTGTTCACACGCTGCATTCATACATACAGGCACCAGTTCTGTTTGCACAACCATGTCATCACCGCCTATATGTATCATACAATACCTCATGTTTCATTTTTGACACATGCTGTTTCTTACGCTGTATGAAAATAAAAAACAGCACGAAGACCAATGATTGGTATTAAGTTTAACTACTTTAATAAATAAGGAAGCTAAGAAATAATAATGCTTCCATATAAATATCAGGATAAAGAATAGGACGAAGTTCAGCATCATTATACAAAAGCCGCTTTACATATTATTTTAATTGTATAACATGAAAACATTTTTATTATACTTTTGACTTATTTTCGAAAAAAATTTAACATTTCCTTACGCTTTCATAATGTGAACAGTAAAAAAGCAGCATCTAAATAACACAAATAGATGTTGCTTTGTTTTTGCTTTCTTAGCTTCACGACATTTGCCCAAAGGCTGCCGTATTCTATTTCCTATGGATTCCCCGATACAGGCACTGACCAATTTCATCCTCATGAAGCATATGCACATGATCCAGCCATTTCAGTAGAAAAAACGGATCACGCAAAAGCTTACGCCCCAGCAGAACATAATCACAGCTTTCTTCCATTAAAAGCTGTTCGATTTCAGCTTCCTTTGTAATCAGCCCGACTCCCATGACAGGCAGTGAGGTCATTGAACGGATTTTTTTAGCATAGGGAATCTGATACATCGGATATGCTTCAATCACGGAGCTGTTCAATCCGCCGCTTGAAACGGAAATTGCGACAGCTCCAGCTTCCTCAATCGCCTGAACGACTGGCTGCATATCATCAACATGCAATCCCTGTGCTTCATATTCCTCAGCAGAAATACGCACAATGACATCCCCTTCAAAGTTGTCACGGCAGCCTTCTGTGATACGACGCAAAAGCAGAGTGCGATCTTCACCATAAGCATCGCTTCGCTGATTCGTTAGCGGTGATAAAAACTGATTGATCAGATATCCATGCGCTGCATGCACCTCTACAAAATCATAGCCAAGCTCTCTCGCCCAGCGGCTTGCAAATTCAAAATTCACAATGATTTCTTCAATGCCTGCTTCATCCAGACCAATCACATCGTCCCTATCCATTGGTCCGTATTTCTGATTTCCGAAGGAATTCTTCATTCCGGCATGATTCAGCTGAATACCGATTTTCACACCGTAAACATGTACACAATCTACAATATCCTTCAATATCTGCCGCTGTCTCGGAGTAAATATCCCCAGACATTCCGCATTGATATACCCATGGGCATTGACCGCAGTCGCCTCCTGTACGATAAAGGCAGGGCGTCCCTTCGCCAGGGTATCATAATGTGCCACATGATGCAGATTCCCCACACCATCCTTCGTTTCCACCATATAGGTGCACATGGCAGGTACTCCGATGCGATTGCTCAGCTCCATATGTCCCAGCTTGTTATGTTCAAAAACCTTCAAATGAATCCCTTCTTTCTTAGCTTTCTACTTTCTCACTGTATTCTTCCCACTTTTGCATCAGATTTTCAATTTCATTGTGAATAAGGTCAATTTTATCATCCAGCTCCTGCATTTTATGATAATCATGATAATATTCCGGTTCAAAGCGCAGCTCCCGAAGGGCTTCCAGCTCTTCTTCCTTTCCGGCAATCTTCTTTTCCAGCTTACTGATTTCCTTACCGTAATTGATATAGCGCTCCGGCTTGCCGGTTTCCTTTTTCTCAGGAGAGCGCTGCTTTTTCTCTACCGGCTGCTCTTTATCCTTATTCATATATTCATGATAGGTCAAAGGGTAATAGAGTGCCTTTCCATCATCAATCACCAGGATTGCTGTTGCCAGCTTACTGATAAAGTAACGGTCATGAGAAACAAACAGCATGGTTCCCTCGTAATCCTTTAGGGACTCCTCCAGTGCTTCCTTACCTATCAGATCCAGATGATTGGTCGGCTCATCCATCAACAGAAAGTTCGGATGTGATAGCATCAGCTTTACAAAGCTCAGGCGAACCTTTTCTCCTCCGGACAGGCAGTCAACAGTTTTAAACACATCATCTCCGGTAAACAGAAAGCAGCCCAGTGCCGTGCGTACCTCCGTACGATTCAAATCCGGAAAATCATTCCAGACCTCCTCCAGAACCGTATTGGCACTGTTGAACTGTGCAAGCTCCTGATCAAAATAACCGATTTCAATCTGATGACCAAGCAGAAAGCTTCCCGCAAGCGGCTCCACCTGATGCATCAGTGTTTTCATAAAGGTTGATTTTCCTTTTCCATTCGGCCCGATGACTGCAATCTTGGCAGACTGCATGACCTCCAGATTCACAGTACATAAAGGCTCATCATAGCCAATGGTCAGATCCTGCACCTCCAGCACCCGTTTTCCACCCTTTACATTGGGGACAAAACGGGCATGGAAGCTTTTTTCATTACTTTTGGGATCGTCTATTCGCTCCATTCGATCCAGGTACTTGATTTTCGACTGTGCAAACGCAGCCTTGTTTTTCTTATAGCGAAACTTTTCAATCAGCTCCTCCATCCGCTGTATTTCCTTCTGTTGGCGGATATAAGCGCTTTTCTGCTGCTCCATATCACTTTTCTTCACTTCCACGTAATTGCTGTAATTTCCCGGATAGCGGCGCATGACACCGTATTCAATTTCATAAACAACATCAACGACATCATCCAGAAACATACGGTCATGCGATACCAGAACCACAGCCTTTGGATAGCGCTTCACATATCCCTCCAGCCATTCAATCGTATCGATATCCAGATGGTTCGTCGGCTCATCCAGCAACAGGATATCCGGCTTACTCAGCAGCAGCTTGACAAATGCCAGACGTGTTTTCTGACCTCCGGAAAAGGAGGAAACCGGACGTTTGAGATCCTCCTCCTGAAATCCGAATTTCGTAAAAATCGTCATAAGCTCACTGCAGTACGTATATCCGCCCATTTCTTCAAAGCGCTGCTGTGCATCCGCATAGGCATTCAGCACATCATCACCATGATCGCTGCGCATTTTTTCAGTAAGCTCCTCCAGACGTCTAGCAAGCGCCTTCACATTCTCAAAGGCACTCTCCATTTCATCCTCAACAAGGGCAGTCTCGTTCACGAAGGTTGTCTGTGCCAGATAGCCGATGCTCAACCGGTTTTCCTTATGGATTTCCCCGCTGTCCAGGGATTCTGACTCCGCAATGATTTTCAGCAGTGTTGTTTTTCCACAGCCGTTGCGTCCGACAATGGCTATTTTTTCAGTATTCCTTATTTCAAATTGTATATTTTCAAATACGGTTGTCGCTCCGTAATATTTGCTTCCCTTATGAATCTGATATTTCATCATCTCCACCTTCTTCTTTTCGATTCGTATTCTTAGTTAGCCGCATTGATACCGCCGGCGAAAGAAGCAGCCGCCTGACGGGCGATCTTCTCTTTGTTTTTCAGCCAGTTTTCCGCATCTTCTTTATTTGTTACATAGGCAAAATCAATTTCAATCCCCTGCATGCCATCCGCATTCACAAAGGACTGATTTTCCTTACGGGCATTTTCACTGCCTTTTCCTGCCATGGTGGCGCGCCCGCCTGCTTCCCGAATGTTAGAATACATGTCATAGCCGCCACTGATCAGCGGACTTGCACCGACCCCAGGATTGTTGGCATCTGTATAGGCACTGCCACTCATACCCAGCTGTTTTTCCAGTCCGTACATAATATGCTTCCCAAGCGTTGGACTGCTATAAGCACTATGCCAGATTTCCACACCGCTCACACTCTCATCCGGATTAGTATTAAAGCGCAGATAAATATAGTAGCGAGCATGCTTTTTATAGCCGTCTGCCAGTCTTCCATCCTCACCATAGGCAGGCTTTGGCTGTTCTTTGGCACTGTTCTTTGCTATTTCCACACGCAAGCCGTGTTTTTCAAGCTCTTCCTTCATCCATACGGCAGCCTGATAGGTTTCCTTATATTCTGTAATACCGTTTCCTTTATTTCCCTCATCCGGTATATAGGTCAAATCAGTATTCATGCCATAAGGATCTAGTAACACATCAATATCTCCAGCCTTTGGTTTTGCTTTTTCCACGGATAAAAACAAATAATTCTGATCCAGCGTTTTATCATAATCCTTCAACAAATCCTTTTGTGCAATCAGCCTCACTTCATTGACACTTCCCTTGCGCTGTACGGTCGTAAACGCCTCGGATGTCAAAGAGCCATCATAAATCACACGCTTTTTCACTAGATTATCAATCACAGTTACCTCATAATATCCCGGAGCCAGATCCTCCAGCGTTATTTTCTGATCGACAGTAGAATCCATCGTCATCGGTATAGTCTCATCGGTACAAAGGTTATGCAGCTCCACTGTTTTACCAGCCAGATCATCCTTGTCGCTTTTGGCATTATAGGTCTGTGTATACAAGCCCAAAGATTCTCCATAAAACACATAATCCTTCACGGTTATCGTATCTGCGGATTTTTTATCTAAAAGCTGTATGGTATCCTCACTGTTTAATCCGCAAACCGTGAATTTTTTTACTTCTTCCTTTTTCTGCGGGAATAGCAGTCCCACGGCTGCATACAAAACAAGAGCTACGAGTATTAGCAGTGGTATGACAATCTTCCAGCGAACCTTATACCTTCTTTGCCGGGGTGCGTAAGCCATAAGAAATCCTCCGTTTCTGTTTTCTTCTTCCATCCATTTTTTTGTTAAACATGCAGTTCGATATCCTTAATATGCTTGGGTACCTGATCCTTTAACGGCGGATAGCTCATATGCTGGACAGATACCTCAACATCCAGCATATCCTTAGGCCGTTTTGGAACCGGCAGCATCGTATCCTCAAATTCCAGATATTGTATAGGAAAAACACTTTCCATGCTGTATACAACCGGATGAAAAAAGGAATTAAACGTCCAGGTCAGATCATATCCGATCAAAGGAGAATTTTTATTGATTTCGCCATATTTCTTTGCATTGCGTACAAAGCGGCGCTTCAACAGCAGTGGATTGATGTGCAGATTTTCAAATATCGTTATCAGCACCATCAGGATTCCATTACGCACTCTCCAAATAAAGTCCTTTACTTTATGTTCACTCACATGATCCAGAACGAAGATATCAATAAACAGACCGTCACTGTCCTTACATTTATTTTTCAGCAATGCATTGTATTCCACACAGAAGGTGCCTTTTTTACGTACCTTCATCGGAGGAACAAGAACATTGTATTCCTTATGTGTTTCAAAACACTGTGTGATATAGTCATCCCCCAGCTCCTGAACTACTTTCTGAAATTTTTCATAGTCTTCCCGCAGCATACCGATATCCGCATCATCATCCCATGGAATAAAGCCTTTATGGCGTACCGCACCAAGGGCACTTCCACCAGTCAGCCAGTATTTGATGTTATGCTTTTTACACAGTGAATCTATATCCTTCAGCATTTCCAGAAGTACAAGCTGTACATCCCGTACCGTAATGCTGGAGCCATCTTTTTTCGTCTTTAATATGTACTCTTTCATCATAAATCACCATGTTATATTATAGAAGATAAATAAAGGGAACACAACGCTTTTCGCTAAATATCACAAAATGGTAAGAAACCCTCTACTGCTTCATATTTAATATTGATACAGAAATGATCAACAATATGCTGTTTCACAAAGCAGAATCGTGCTATTCATTTTTCATACCATCCAACACTGCCTCACACATATGGAAAATATCCGTGAATAGAAATGATCCATCCTATTTCTTTTGTAGTGTGATTTTACTTTTATGCAGTGTTAATGTGCAATGTAAAACGGAAGAACAGGACAACTTATCTATCTACCAGAACTTTCCGTATATGTTGACATAAATATATCGCTTTTTCGTTAATGCTATCGTTTATGCGTTAATTATAACGTCTATTCGTTATTTTTATAACGTTTTATCGTATTACAATATATATAGAAGGGGAGATTGTCATGGATTATCTGAATAAACTGAAATTTCTGATGAAGCAGCATGGACTAAATGAAAATCAACTTGCTAAAAAGGCAGATGTACCGCAGAGTACCATCAATTCCTTATTCCAGAAAAGCAACCTTCCTACGATTTCAACACTGGAAGCATTGCTTGAAGCCCTGGATATGACTCTGAGTGAATTCTTTTATGATGAGACACGCATGAAAAAGCTTGAACTGGAAGAACAGAATTTACTTAGAAATTGGAGGCTCATGACAAAGGAGCAGAAGCGCTGTATGCTCAAACTGATTGATTTGCTACTCGATACCAACTCTCAAAACAGATAGCGAAATATAAACAGAGTGCGAAAGGTGTACAAAAAAAGTCACTATCCTAGATCAAACAGTGGCTTTTTATCTGCTTACAATGCCTAAATACTCCCTCAGTTAATCCAAGACAGCTACAATCACACAGGATTTTTTATAAAAGGCAATACCATAGCCAATGATATCTTTATACCCTTTTCGCTCTAGGCCTTCGATATATTTCATATCAATAATCTGCTTACACGCCTGCTCTGCCAGCTTTTGTAAATCCTCTTCACGCTTTGCGACCTTTAATTCAAGCAGCACCCCTCTTGATAGCCTGCTGATTGGCAGCAGTGTGATATCGCTTCTTCCCAACCCTGACTCCTGATTGGATACGATCTGATATTCGCTCATCATTCCAAGCAACAAGCCATGATAAAATTTCTCATCGTAATCAAAATAACTGATGCTTTGAAATAAAACAGTATTTAACAGCTCTGTTGCGCCTGATATATCCTTTTGCTTCAACGCTTCCACAAAGGTGGCTCCGTTATTTTTTACCTGCTCGTCAAACCATTCCCTGAATATGGATACATACACCCGTTTAATCTCTTTGTTAGGTATCATCAGACGGTATCTTTTTTCTTCCTCATTCACACAGCTTACAACCTTTAAATATCCTGTATACAAGAGAAAGCTATACACATTATTGATCTGATCCATTTCACGGTAGGTCAAATCATCCTTGATCGGCTTTTCAATCATACCGCCGGATGCCAGTACATCAAATTCCTCCCGCATGAGAGGATTTGCCTCCTTTACGTAACGATAAATGATATCGTTCCCGCTCGTATTCGCCCAAAAGGATTCCGGCAGCTTTCTACTGGAATTGAGCAAACGATCCATGTACATCAGGACACTCCAGGGATTGTACACATCACAGCCGCCAAATTCATAGCCGTCACGCCATGGGTGGGCACCGCCTACCATTCTTTTACCACAGCCTTGTATTCCTCAGCATGATACGCCTGAAGCAATAGATCTATTTCACTTTGCGTAAACCCAAATCTCTGTCTAGATACTTCATCAAAGATGGAATTCACTTTAAAATTATTCAGTCCTGTAAAGAGGCTAAAGCCCGCCTGTGGTGTCGACTCCTTTGCAATTCTCAGACAACCGGTTAATACCCCTTTTTCCAATGCATCATTCGTTTTCAAGGCAGTGCTGAATACATTTCTGAGAAAATTCACCATATCATCATAATACCCATTCAGATAAGCATTCTGCAAAGGTACATCATATTCATCTATTATGATAATTACTTTCTTTCCATAATGCTGCATCAGGCATTGTGCGATAAATTGTAGGGATACCTGCAAATCGATTTCTTCCTGTGCTCCTTCATGATACATCTCTATCGTCTTTAAAGAAGCACTGCTCAATTTATCACTATCCCATAATTCCGGAAATGCTTCGATTATATTGACTATGATTTTACTAAACATTTTCAACTGCTTTTCAAACGTATTATTTTTCATATCCTTCAGAGTTAGAAAGATTACAGGATAGCGATTCTGATAGGTCAAAGCCTTTGGATTCGACATGATGCTCAAGCCATGAAATAAATCCGCATGCTCCTTTTCTTTAATAGAAAAGAAATAATAAAGCACGCCTGAGCGGGCACCGCCTGCTCATATTCAACGTTTTCCCCGCTACTAGCGCGCCTCTTGTCGGATACCAAAGGTATCGACACTATTTCGGTGAAAGCGACGAGGTCTTGTATACAATATGACTTCTTCATTTAAAACATCCTGAATAAAGCTCGTTTTATCCACATAATAAAAATCCTTATCAATCATTGTTTTAAAATTCTCTACACCAATCGGCAAACGTTTCATCCTGTCATCTCCTTGTCTATAGCTCCATTATAACATGCAAAGCATTTCAACCAAATAAGAAATTATATGAAATAGGTTATATGCTTTCTATACTGTCCTATATAAAAAGCTCTCCTATGATAATTTCAGAAATTGCATATTCGTACCGTTTTAGGTCTTATTATAAACCATATTGTTAGGATGAGACCATAAATTCTATTTAACATAACATATCTATCGCTTTTCCGTTAAAACTAACGTATATACGTTTTATATAACGCCTTTACGTTAGTTTTACAACGTTTTAACGTATTACAATAGATATGTATACAGGAGGTCGCTATGGATTATTTAGAGAAGCTTAAATTTCTTATGAAGCAGCACAATCTTACGGAATATAAATTAGCTCAGAAAGCAGATGTCGCACAAAGCACCATCAATTCCCTGTTCCGTAAAAATAATCTGCCCACGATTCCTACTTTGGAGGCTCTGTTGAAAGCTATGGATATGACATTGAGTGAGTTTTTCTATGAAGAAGCACTCATGAAAAAGCATGAGCTGGAGGAACAAAATCTCCTGAGAAAGTGGGAGCTTATGACAAAAGAACAGAAACAGGCAATTCTAAAATTTATTGACCTGCTGATAAGCAAGTAAATGCTATATATGCTTATATATAGCAGAAAATAGTTATCACTGCTATTTTATAAGCGAAACATAGGTATACTGCCTATGATTCTTTCTTAGAACAATAACAAAAAGATGCAAAATTATCCGCTCCAGGAATGGTCTTGCATCTTTTCTAATATCAAATCATTTTGATATAGGAATCCTACCATAACGTTGACTAACTCCTTCATTTCCGGTACGTGACTTCATTTGCATACTGCGTATTTATATGATCATCATACAGGCAGTATGCAGCAGCTCCATGATACGGATAAAATCAAGACGTTCGATACTGAGCCATTCCAGCGGTGGTACGGTATGCTTCTGCAGCTCCTTTTGCAGCCAGATCACATCTCTCCATGCATCAAATTTATAACCGGCATTATGCAGTATGCCCATCTCTTTAAAGCCAAAGCTCTTATGCAATGCCAGACTTGCCGCATTGGGCAATGTGATACAGGAAATCGCTGTTTGCAGACGCTGCAGTTTAAGAATTTCCAAAAGTGCAGTGTACAATGCCTTTCCAATCTGACGATGCTGAGCCTGCGGCTGCAGATATACGGACAGCTCCACGTTCCATTGATAAGCGGCGCGTTCCATATGACGGTGTGCATAGGCATAGCCAACGATTTTCTGATCAATTTCACAAACAAGATATGGATACTCCTGCTGAATATGCATCATTCGTCCTTCAAATTCCTCCAGCGTTGGAGCTTCATATTCAAAAGTAATAACACTATTTTCCACATAATATGCATAGATAGAAAGAAGTGCCGGTGCATCCGATAATTGCGCAAAGCGTATTGTTTTCATAAAGCCCCTCTTTTTTCTTTCATTGATTTCTTTACAAGCTTATTTACCATCTACCCAAGCTGCTGTAACACATATTTTTCAGCGGTATATGGAATTTTGGGAATATGGTAAACAGCAACCACCAGCAATGCTGTGATTGTCACTAATAATAACAGATAGACCCGAAAAATAATATAAAATGCTATAGAAATTAAACACTATAATAAATAACAGGCAACCATATAGCATAGCGGCTCTTACAGATACGAATGAACTTTCTTCATAATATTTTCACTGTGTATACCGTGCTTTCATGAGCAGTATATTCTAGACTTGCGGCTACAGCACCAGGCAATAAGCCTTCAAAACAGCCCCTGAAATATCTTTATCCGAAATCAATCGTTAAGAAAAGCAGAGAAAGGCAAGCCTCACGCACAGCCCATCTCTGCTCATATCATTGTATCTGTTTTATGGCTAAAACAGCAGATTCTTCGGTGTCCGCGGGAATGGCTCCACATCACGGATATTCTGCATACCCGTCAGATACATCAGCAGACGATCAAAGCCAAGACCGAAGCCGGCATGCTTGCAGCCGCCATATCTTCTAAGATCCATATACCACTGCAGACTGTCTGTCGTCATACCCATTTCCTTCATGCGCTGTTCCAACACATCATAACGCTCTTCACGCTGACTTCCGCCAACCAGCTCTCCAACGCCGGGAACAAGCAGGTCACACGCTGCCACGGTCTTTCCATCATCATTCACACGCATATAGAATGCCTTGATATCCTTTGGATAATCCGTAAGGAATACCGGGCCGTCTACGATTTTTTCACAGATGTAACGCTCATGCTCGGAATTTAAATCCATGCCCCATTCTACCTTGTTATCAAACTTCACATCCGCCTGCAGCAGCAGCTCGATTGCTTCCGTATAGGTCATACGCTTGAAATCAGAATTGCGCACCTTCGTGATACGCTCAATACAGCTCTTATCGATCATCGTATTGAAGAATTTCATTTCCTCCGGAGCGTTTTCCAGAACATAATCGATACAGTACTTCACCATATCCTCAATCAGATTCATATCATCCTCTAAATCCGCAAAGGCAATCTCCGGCTCTATCATCCAAAATTCACTGGCGTGACGGCTGGTATTGGAATTTTCCGCACGGAATGCAGGGCCGAACGTATAGACATCACGGAATGCCATGGCAAATGCTTCAACATGGAGCTGGCCCGTAACTGTCAAAAATGCTTCCTTTCCAAAGAAATCCTGTTCATAGTCCGCATCCTCTCTGGTTGTCGCCTTGAACATTTCTCCTGCACCCTCGCCGTCATTTCCTGTAATGATCGGAGTATGTACATAAACAAAGCCCTGATCCTGAAAAAATTCATGGATTGCCATAGATAAAACAGAACGCAGTCTGAAGATTGCATAAAAAGAGTTTGCACGAGGACGCAGATGCGCAATTTCCCGCAGATACTCAAAGCTATGGCGCTTCTTCTGTAATGGATAATCACGATCGCAGTCACCTTCCAGCGTTGCCTCTGTTACCTGAATTTCAAACGGCTGTTTTCCCTGCGGTGTCAGCACGAATTTTCCGGTTACGGTAATCGCAGCTCCTGTCGGATATTTTTCAACCTCCGCAAAGTTCTTCAGCTCCTTCATATACACCAGCTGAGCATTGCGGAAATACGTTCCATCATTCAGCTCTATAAAGCCCAGCTTTCCACTGCAGCGATTTGTACGAATCCACCCCTGCAGCTGCACATATTCCATACTGTCCTGTTCTACATGAGAACCGCTCATGACGATCTCATACAGCTCGCGAATTGTCATAAATTCAAACATTTTCATTTCCTCCTTTTTATAGCACAAAAAAACGTCCCCTTTCAGGAACGTAATATACGCGGTGCCATCCTGATTCCCATACTGCATGCAGCATGAGCATCTTTTACGGGATATATCGTTCCCACACGAAACCGTCTACTATAAGTTCTCCGGTTCAGCTCCGCAGCTGTTCAGTCATACATCCGTTTGCATGCAGCTTCCACCTTCCTGCATTCGCTAGTCGCACGTAATCTATGCTGTTCTGCTTCAACGCTCTACATTCAAATTGTTGGTCTCAAAGACCAGCTCCTGTATAGATGATACCACATCTACACTCTTTAATACAACCCCTTTCGGAATTTGTATATGCTCGTGTGTAAAATCCACAAGACCGCTGATACCGCAGGCAATCAAACGATCAACTGTCTGCTGGATATTTTCGGAAATCGCCAGGATTGCGATACGGCAGCCATCGGGAACCTTCTGCTCCAGATCTGCAATATCATACACCGGAATACCGAAGCGGACACCCTGACGGTCGGGATTGACGTCAAAGGCACAGGCTATCTCACCTACAACATAATCCCATTTATTATACTTCATCAGTGCCCGGCCCATATTACCGGCACCAACCAGAATGATTTTTTCATCAAAATCCATACCAAGCTGCTGATTAAAAATCTCAATCAGCCGATTGACATCATAACCATATCCCTGCTTTCCCAGATTTCCCAGAAAAGAAAAATCACGGCGGATTGTCGTTGGTTCAATATTAACGACACTGGCCAGCTCCTTGGACATGATTCTTTCTACACCTGAACTTTTCAGCTTGCGCAATGCCTTCAGATAGACAGGATATCGCTGCAGCGTTGCCTTGGGCACATTTTTCTCTGTCATGTTTATCACCTATTGCATAGTATAGCACACTTTTTTAACTTTGTGAATAAACTAGCATATTTAACTTTTCTTAAAAAGGAAATTCCTCAATGTATGTAATTTCTTCACACACCTGTTATATGACTGGCTTTCATACCGTGCTTTATCATAACCTATATCTTATGTAAGAAAAGTATGGAAAAATATAGGAATTGTATTCTGACTATTTACCTATATTGATAATCCACACTCACTCACACAGCAGTCCCCACGCTTCACGTTTTTCTTGCAGAAAGAAAAAGGCTTTTCTTAATTCGATGGTTACTCACAACTCTTTTACAGCATTTTTTCCATCTGGACATGCGGTACATGCTCATCCATATGCTCTTGTCCACATACGGTATAACCATAACGTTCATAAAAGGCGCAGGCACGGCACTGAGCATCCAGCAGACATCGGTTTCCCCCGCGGCTTTTAACAAGCTTCTCCATCTCCTGCAGGAGAACACCCCCCAGTCCCTGATGACGAAACTGCGGCAATACCGCTATACGGCCAAACACCCAGGTCGCATCCTCTTGATGTGGAAAACAGCGGGCACAGCCAGCAAGCTCTCCATCCACATATACCGTCAGATGTGTGGCAACGGCATCGATTTCATCAAATTCATTTTGAAACCCCTGCTCCTTCATAAAAACTTCTATGCGGACAGCTCTGTAATCCTGTTCATTATCCTTTATTTTAATCTGTATCATACGCTTTCCTCCAAGAAAAAAGACAACTGCAAACATAGCTGCCTTTTCTTATATAATCATAAAACCAAGATCATTGATAACTTTTCTGGCAACCGCAACCATATCGGAATTTCCTTCCACGATAACACATTGCTTCTCCAGATTTACCTGAAAATCTACCCTTGTTTCAGCCAGTGCCGTTTCTATTTTTTTAGCCTTGGCAGCATCATCCAGATGCTTTACCAATATGATGTTCTTCAAGCTGATCACCTCGTTGTTATTGTATCACAATCCATATAAACAATCCAATATTTGATAAGAATGTTCGTGAATTGTAAGAAGATTATTTCCTATTTTAGAAAGAATGCTCATAATCAGTAAAATCCTGCTGTAAAGCTCAAACCAATCCCTGTACGCACTTATATGATTTCCCGCATTTATATGAATGATGCTTTTCCGAAAAAGGCTTAATCTTCCACGATGGTTCCCTGACTTGTTGAGAAGGTACCCTTCAGATAAATGCGTATATGATGATCCTTCGCATAGTTCACGCAGCGATCATGAAGCACCCGTGATTTCATATTCAGCATTTCATCATAGGTCAGCTTATCATATTTGATTGCATATTCATTCAGCTTGGGATCCTTGTCATAGACACCATCGACATCCGTATAAATATCGACCTCCTTGAGATCCAGCATATCCGCAAACAGGACTGCACTATAGTCACTGCCGCCTCTGCCAAGCGTTGTAACATGTCCGCTGGGAGAGATTCCGATAAAGCCTCCCACCACCAGCACATCATAGCTGTTCAGCTTTTTACGAATTCCGGTATGATCCAGCTTTAAAACCTTGGCGTAATCATAATTCTCGTCAGTAAGTATTCCGCAATCGAAAAAAGGGAGCGCATACGCCCGTATTCCCATATCCAGAAGTTCACTGCAGATTTTCAGTGCAGACAGCTGTTCTCCCATGGAAACCAGTCTGGCCTTTTCCTGTCTGGTCAGAAATTCACTGCCCATAGACAGCAGGGTATCCGTTGCATACGCATCCGGATAACGACCCATGGCCGATACAACAACAATTACTTTATTTGTCTTGCTGCATTCCAGCACATGACGGTACACATATTTCCTTGTCGCTTCACTGCGTAAGGATGTACCGCCAAATTTCATAACTTTCATGTTCATATGCATAACCCCACATTCCTTATACCATATGTCAAAAGCTGACAGAATGTGCGGTTTTTTCGCCTAGTATTGCCTATTTCTCTACAGATCATGCAGATTATCAAATACTTCATAATCATATATGCAGCATACTTGTTATGCAAACGACTGACTCTGCACACAATGATTTCATGAATATCCTGTGTACACGAAATGAGATTCCTGTATCGGTTATTGGACTTCAAAATGCTTACTAGCCAGACTATACTGTCTTGATTATACAAATATGATTTTACAAATACATTTCAGGATTTTGTTATGCTTCCTTATGAGCTTAAAATTATAATATCTCCTGTATAAAAAAAGATACCGTAAGCTGTTTCATGCAATTTCACACATAACATCCTACGATATCCTTATATCCCTTTTTACTTTTTCAAAGCCTTCACAAAACGCTCTGTAATCTGTTTTGGACGTGTGATGGCTCCACCGACAACAGCACTGTAAGCACCTGCTTCATATACAGCAGCCAAATCCTCCGGTGTATTGATTTTTCCCTCTGCAAGAATCGGTACCTTGATTGTTTCTGCAAGCTTCTTGAACAGTTCGATATTCGGTCCGTCCACATTCTTAGAATATGGCGTATATCCGCATAATGTTGTGGATACACAGTCAAAACCGATGTTTTCTGCATTTACACATTCCTCATATGTAGAGCAGTCTGCCATTGCAAGAATCCCGTGTTCATGAACGTAGTTCACCAAATCCTCCAGCTTTTCACCATTCGGACGATCACGAAGTGTCGCATCCATCGCAATCATTTCACAGCCTGTTTCAAACAGCTCATCCAATTCCTTTTTCGTGGCAGTGATGTAAATATCACTATCCGGATAGCTGCGTTTTACAATACCGATAACGGGCAAATCAACGACTTTTTTAATTTCGATGATATCCTCCTTGCTTTGTGCACGGATACCTACGGCACCTCCCTGTTTCGCCGCAAGTGCCATTCTTCCCATAATGAAAGAAGAATGCAATGGTTCATCAGGCAGCGCCTGACAGGACACTACAAGTCCACCTTTAATTTGTTCCAGCATGTTCATATTAAGACCAACCTTTCCTGATATTACACTTACAGTATAATCCTTTTTCTTTTTTTTGTCTCCTTTTTCATGGATGATTTTCATAGAAAACATCTATTTGCATACGCTTACACCCATTTATAAACGAAGAAGGCTTCGGCTTTTCTCCATGAGCTTCCGATAGACAGGCTTCATATCTTCTTCTGTGACGATTTGCTCGATTTCCTCAACCGGTATCCATTTCACACCACTGTTTTCATCCGGCTTGCTTGTCAGTGCTTCCTGCTCATCTGCCTGACATAAATAGGTAACATTCAGATGTACATGAGCGGAAACAAAGGCTCCCCGTTTCATGTGCGGAGGTACCGGAAGAATATCAATGGCGAGTATCCGCTTATCCAGCAGCTGCAGATGCTTCAGTCCGGTTTCCTCTGTTCCTTCCTTCAGCGCCACATGAATCAGATCTCTGTCACCATCCGCATGTCCGCCGCACCAGCCCCAGGAATCATAAATATTATGATAAATCATCAATACTCTGGAAGCATCCGCATTGATGATCCATGGACTGCTTGTGATATGACCATATACATTCTCTCTTGTATAAACGTTGGAAAAATCCCTTAAATATCTTAGCATGACCGTACGGTCTGCTTCCTCCTGTATATTATAAGGGATATAATCCAGCAGCTCATCACATAATTCCATCAGTCTTCCTCCCTCATCCATGCCAGCAGCGCCTCCTTGTATACCTTTAGCGCAGTTGGAATTGCATAGCTATCCAGCAGCTCCTTGCGTGTACACCAGACTCCCTGCAGAATTTCCTTATCCAGCTCCAGCATATAGCCACTCATATGCCATTCCACATGAGAAAAAATATGCTTTGCTTTATGCAGCGGTACAAGCTTTATGAGATGCTCCTGAAATTCTTCCTGAATCTGTTTACGGCTTAACAATTCATCCCGCAGGACAAATTCATATAGTCCGGCCAGTAAACCCTGATCCTCACGCTTGTGAAGATAGACCTTATCGCCGCAAAGCAATACCAGTACCGTCTTTTTTTCGATTCGTCTTGCCTTGCCTGCTGTTTTATTTGGCAGACGATGAGCTGCCCCGCTCTGGTATCCCATGCAATCCTTAGCCAGCGGACAGATGTTGCAGCGGGGCGCCGCATTGGGTACACATACCATCGCACCGATCTCCATCAGTGCCTGATTAAATGCATCACTTCTGTTTTTCGGTATGTAATCCTGTATAATGTTCTGAAATTTTTTCTTTGTCCGCTCCTTTAGGATATCGTCCTCACTCACCAGGACACGGCTGAAGACTCGCAATACATTGCCATCCACTGCAGGAACGCATCGTTTATAGGCAATGGAGGCAACTGCCCCTGCCGTATAGGCGCCGATGCCGGGAAGCTTCAACAGCTCCTCATAGGTATCCGGAAGCTGTCCTCCATACTGCTCCATACATACCATCGCACATTTTTTCATATTGCGGACGCGGTTATAATAGCCCAGCCCCTCCCACAGCTTACGCAGGGTATCCTCATCCGCTTCGGCAAGCTCCTTCAGAGTTGGTAATGCCTGCAGAAACCGTTCAAAATACGGCTTTACTGCTTCCACGCGCGTCTGCTGGAGCATGATTTCACTCACCCACACGCGATAAGGGGAAGCGTCCTCTCTCCATGGCAGAACACGGGCATTTTCATCGTACCATTGCAATAGCTCTTTTGTAAAATTCTGTTTATCATGTTGTAATTTCATGTGTACAGTATAGCACAGTGTTTCCTTTATGGAAAAGAAAATGCTGTATGAAATTATTGCTATCAGCTAATATGAATATATTCATATATGTATGCTATTTCACTTTGTGGTAATTCTACTCCAAACACGTTTGTCACGTTATAGAAGCTGTCACGTATTTTTTTACGGAATACTGCGTCAACCTCCTTATTCTCAGATAAGTGATAACTCACCTCCTGCTTTGTGACCAGTCTTTCAATCAAACAACTGACATGGATATATAGACCCACTCTTGTTCCAAATTCAAATTTTCTGCATAAATTCAATTCCAGATTCTGAACAGAATCCTGAACGAGTTCAAAAAGCTTGTTTGGATCGAGAAAGGTTATACTTTCCATAATATTCTCAAGTGAACAATATTTAGCAAGATTTGACTGGAATTCATCAATCATGGATGTTTCCATAACCGGCTTTAATAGTATTTTTATTTTTTCCAGCGCTTCCTTAGATATAATTTTTTCGATAGGAATAAACGGAGCATCCTTGCAGCATGTGGTGTTTAAGCCAGATATAAACAGAATATTATGCCGGGATTGAATATCCTCCCACTGCTGTGGGTCTGTCACAACGCGAATATCACAGGAGGAAATTTCAATATTTGTGTCGTAGGGCATACTTTTTTTAAACAACGCCAGAATCTGATCGGTACCGTCATTTTCATTCTCTGATACAAAAAGGATTGTATCCTGCTTTCTGGCTCCCTCAAGCTCCATGAATTCACAGCGCACCTGGTTGCATAACCGCTTAATTTCCGCAGGCTGGAAGGTGTGATTTTTTATCTGCAGACCGACCTCCAAAGCGATTCCCGTACTAACATTGTTAATCATACAGACAGTCACATCCAGCAGATTTCTCAAAGATTGTGCAACTGCCTTTAAGGAACCCATATCAATCAGGATAACAATCTTGTCATATTGCCGTTTCTGGTGCTGGCTGATAAATTTATAAAGCTTGTGAGAAATATCCTGTGCATTGCTGTCAATTGGCATATCTATAGCATTGAAAATCTTTTGTCCTATAATCGTGTTTGTCACATCCGCAATGGAACTGGCAGTAGAATATCCATGACATATGATGAAGGATAAGCTTCGGTTAATCAGCATGTTTCTATTATGATGATGAAAATTCACAAACAGAATCATCAAATCCATAGCATCCATTTTCATATTTAGAACAAGCTCAAGTCTGGAAACTGTATCCTTTGCCAGAAAAATCTGATTCGGATATTGGGAGGCTGTCTGCTCCAGCATCGTCTCCACCAGCCGCATATGCTTCTCCATATTGGTATCCATGGAAATACCCACAGTTTCCTTCAAATACAAATATCTTGCGAACAACAGGGAAAAGCTGGAAGGAATCACGATGGTGTGTCTTGCCTCCTGCTTCTGGAACAGATCATGCAGCATATCATTCAAAATATCTATTTTCTCATTACTATAATTTTGCTCATACATAAGAAAATCCGCAAATTCAAGATAGCGTATATACCACTCCTTACAGATTGCTTCATCTATTTTCCCTATTGCAGTATACGACTGGCAGAGCTGACGTAAAAGTGTTTGATATTCTATCGCAAATTCATCTATACGAATATCCTCAGGGAGCAGGGACTGGCTCCAGTCCTCATTTGTATCCGGTAGATCCAGATTTTGAAGAATATCATTCGGCAGAGACATCACCGAGATGATCTTATCCTTTCCTTGTTTCACAGAAAAAGCACAGCTGTATTGAATAGCTTTGATAAAATCATGAATATTGGAGGTATAGATTCCGGCGATAATGGCATTCAATGCACTGCTGCTGATTCTAATCTGTTCTTTTGCACGCTTTGTTTCCTTCAATAGAATGGATTTCAGAAACTGTTTTTTTTCGCTGACTGAACGATTTTTCAGTAATGGAAGCTCTATGATAACAGGTATTTTTCTGACAATATTCTCACTCAGATATTCACTGGAAATCACAGAGGTCGTAAACACCAGATAAGCAGCGGATGTATCAAATGTATTCATCATCATATCTATGATAATCTGCTCCTGCCTTTGCTTGCTTCCTAAGTACTCTACATCATCAAAGAATACAATGCATGGCTCCTTGATCAGCATATACAGATCATCTATTGACATTTCCTTCCTTTCAACTTTCAGGCGGCTGTCAAATATTTTCACCATAAGGCAACGGCTATCCTCCTGAAAGGTTTTCCCCTGTACGAGTGCCATAAACGAATCTGCAGGAAGCAATCTGTGTTTCAAAGCATATTCAAACAGCAGCACTGACAGAAATGTTTTCCCTGTTCCCTTTTCACCATACAGCAAAAGAGGAATGCCATGATCCGAATATTCCAGAGCAGTTTTGCATTGCGTCAAAGCATGCGCAAGGCTGCTGTCATATCCAATGGCAGCACGGAAGTCACTTGCCTGTTGATGCTCAGTATGTAAAAAGGCTTTAAATTCCTCAACACTCATAAACAGCTTATGCTTGAAATCCAGCTGATAATTTATCTCCAGCTGATGTAGTGAAAAATAGTATACAGGCTTTGATTGTATCTTTACCAATCGGTTTTCCTTATACAGCTCATTTAAATATTGTGATGCAAGACCTCTGCTGATATGTAGTGAGGCTGCAATCTGAATGGTCGTAAACTCTTTCAAAGCCTCCTGCTGAATCAGATTTCTCACATCTCTGCTCTGATCCAGATACTGCATGATTTCCCATTTAGCCTCTGCCATAGCCCGCACTCCCTTCATCAGGAACCTGTTTATACATAACTGAAACACCTGCTTTTGATAATGCCGCAAGGATATCTGCATTGCCCGTTGTATCCTGCTTTCTCTGTGCTGCGATGTTAATACTGGTCTGATTATCCATATGTGTTGTTAGCCAGTATGCATCTTTCAGAGTTTCTACGATCCAGAAGCAGAATTCATTCTCTAAGACCTTTTCATAATCCTGTAACCGCAGACATTGCAGCGTCATCCCCTGTGGCAGGATGGATTGATATATCGCCTGCTTCATCGGATTAACGGCTATCCTATCATTCAAAATTACAACAGTATCAAACTGATAAGCCTTTCGCCAGGCAACAAAAATCCTGCTGTGCAAAAACCGGTAATCAACATATAACAGCCTATGCATCGTGTTCACCAAGCAGCAGCATACGCTTTTTGCAGGATTTTAGGGCATGCGCTATCCTTGTAGATAGGGGCGTTTCCGTATGCAGGATTACATTGCACAGCATATCTATATTTACACCGGTTAGAAGATACAGACGCGGATCATCCAGATAGGTCATAAATTCATTGCATACGCTGCTTCCCAGCATATCTGCGAAAACTACAAGCTGATCCTCCTTTGCACAGCTCTGTACAAGAGAAGCTATTCTTTCCTCGGGATCGCAATCTCTTGTATAGGCACATACCGTTGCTATTGGTAAAGCCTCTCCTGCGATAAAGCAAAGTGACGCTTTCAATTCCTCTGCAAGATTCCCATGCGTTGCTATTATGTAATGTTCCATTATCACAACCTCCGTTTACTTATTATATTGGCGAAAAGAGCTGACGCTGTCAACTCTTTTTGAGACTGTTATATTCTTCAACGATTTGCATAACGATATTTTGAGGCAGCTGTGTCAGCTCAATAACTGTTTTTTCTGTTCCTGCAGCTGTAAGCATCCTTTGCAGCTGTATTGAATTTTCATCCTTTGCATCCTGATAGTGTAAGGCATAGGCAATAGCTTTTATCAAAGGCAAAGCATCCACATGGTGCTTCAGGCACAGCTTGAGCGGTCCGCACAGTCGATCTGCATTTCCCAGCTTTCGTATAGGATCATATCCGACTCTGAAAACACTATCCGGTAATTCTCCTTTTAATTTCGGTATTCTTGACAGATTTTCAAGCTCCTTCTCTGTTACATGAAATTCCTTCATACATACCTGGTTAATGGTTTGTGCAACCTGTTCTACAAAACGTGATATTTGCGGATCAGATGATGCGGTCGGGATATCCTCATAGCCATAATAAGCACCGGCATATGCAGTAGCTGCATGAGGGCCATTCAGCGTAAATATTTTTATTTCCTTCAGTGTTGGGACATTCTTTGCCGGCTCCATCCATTGTACATTCCCCAGATCTGTATGCAACGGCTGTTCGATAAGCAAAGAGGCCGCAGCCATACTCGTAAGTGTTACAGACCGGTTTGCCTTATCATCTGCAGCATCGGTGGAGCGTCTGATAATCGCATCACGCAGGAAGATATGTTCATGAAACCATGTATAAAACGCCGTATCCGTGAGATTCTTCACATATGCACAAAGCTTCTCTGTGAGATAGGTCATATTCGTAAGCAAGACCATGTCCAGCTTTTTATCCGGCGTATTCTGCATCTGCTGCTTCAAGTCATACAACAGGTATTGAAAGGCGTCCTCTAAATCATCCGGATACAAAGGCAGCATAACGATATCCGCTTCAAGAAAACTGGAAAGCTCCTCATGCTTATCACTGCACAAATATGTATCATAATTTCTTACTTTTCTTCTACAAATAGAATCTACACCATAAATCTCAACAGTATAACCATTCTTCATTTCATCGATAACAGCAGCATCCTTATCCAGAAACGATACCTGCCAGTCAGCCGCAGCAAATACCTCACCAAGAAACCCTTTACCAAGTCTACCGGCACCTACAATCAATACTTTTTTCATATGTCTGTCCTTTCTGCTTCCCGCAATGTAATTCCAGTCTGTCCAGCCTCTATAGCCTTTTTACAGACGGTATGGGCATCATCATCATTTCTATTCAGTAAACTCATATACAGTGTCAGTAACACCGGAAGATTCACACCGGTTATCATATGGTAATCCACTGCTGTATAATCCAGCATCTTAATCAATACCTGATTAAATGGTGTACCATGAAGAAGGTCACAAAGTATATAAAGAGTCTGCTTCTGATTTACTTCAAGATACGATTGAATTCCAGCTTCAAATTCTTCCAGACCACAGTCATTTAAGCAAACTGCATCCAGTAAATCCTGCTGTCCTGTTATCATTTCACAGGCTTTGCATAACTCCTGAGCAAGATTTCCATGGGAAACGATCAATATTTTTTCCATTTTGAACACATCCTATCCATGATGTCCCGTACTATATCCAATAATACCGAAGAAGGATAGAATAAAGGTTCCTGCAAGATAAATCAGAATCATTTTCAGGGTAGAGATTTTTTTCTTTCGCATGATCTGCCAGGTCCCCAGTACCAGCAGGAGCGGCAGTATTTTCGGAAAGATGCCATCCAGTAAATCCTGAATCAGAACCTTATCATTTCCACTCGGAATAGAGAGAATCAGATTCAGATTTACATAGCTCGCAGCCACACCTCCCATGATTGTCGTACCAAACAATATGATTGCATTCTTTATTTTATTAGCTTTTTCCCCAATGAGTGTCTGAATCCCATTGATTCCCAGTTCATAGCCTTTACGAAACAGCACCTTCATAATGACGGTTACAATGGCAGTGTACACAATCATATAGAAAATAGCACCGACAGGACTACCGTTTTCAGAGAACGCTATTGCAATGGATAGCAAAAGCGGAATCAGCATTCCAGGATTCATCGCATCCCCAATGCCTGCAAGAGGGCCCATCAAGCTGATTTTTGTTGTTTCAATCAAATCATCATCCACATTCCCGTAAAGTGCTTTTTGTTCCTCCATTGCTGTTGTCACACCCCAGATAACACTACCGAAAACACTTTCCGTATTGAAGAAGGTCGCATGTCGCTTCATACCATCAATTTGACCCTCTTTGTTATAATATTTTCTGAATAACGGGATAAGAGACCAGGAATACTGCATTCCCAGAAAACGTTCCCATGAACAGGCTGCCGGAAAAGACCATGCAAATCTTCGCCAAATCTGGTTCAATTCTTTTTTTGTTAGCCGCTGCTTTGAAACAGCCTCTGGTTTTCTTTCTAAGCTCATCCTATAATACCTCCTCATCATCACTTAATTCTTCATCTGCTGCAGAGGTTTTTAATTCTCCCGTGCTTGCTTTATAATACAAATATGCCAATACAGCGCCGAAGATAGTAAGTGCCAGAATATTTAAATTCATGAAAACAATACTAATAAAGCCTACCAGAAAGAACAGAATATAGGAATTATCGCGAACACTCTGTGTCAGAAGTGCTCCGATTCCCACTGCCGGAAGCACAGCACCTAAGGACAGCAATGCAGATTGTACAAACTCCGGCATGTGATTCATGAAATCTCCGACATACTGTGCTCCGAAATATACAGCCAGAAAACACGGTACTCCACGGGTTATGATTTTTGCCAGCTGTGGATACAGCCAGATTGCTTTATTGTATTTCTTATAATCTGCATCCTCAATCGCATTGTCCTGCAGCTTATGGAAAAATGCCGCAATCGTCAGATCGAACTGCAGAATAAAGGAACCGAGAACACCAATAGTAGATGCCAGTGCCACTGCTGTTCCGCTATCCATTTTGGCAGCCAGGGCTATCGCCATAGCAGGATAGGAAACAAAAGAAATATCCACGGGAACGGAGCCTCCCGGTGTAACCAGTGCCAGGTAAACAAGCTGAACCGCAACACCCAGCTGTATTCCTGCCGCTACATCTCCCAATATGATTCCACATACGAAGCCCCCGATTAACGGTCTCCCTAAAACATACCATCCAAACTGCGAACCATATAGTGGAAATTCATTTCCGCTGACTATACAGAAAACAGAAACCAGTAAACATTGTACAAATGACATATTTTTTCCTCCTCACTTTTTCTATGCCTTGTCTTTTAATTCTTTCCAGGATAGTGTTTTCTTCACACCACCTGCCGGCAGAATCGAAAATGTATATCCTTTTTCATCCAGATAATTATAAGAATCAATCTCTGTCTGATTTAATGCAAATCCGACAACCAGATCCTTAGCGTCATTTTTTCTACTCGCTGTTCCTACATTGATTGTTTCCATGATTTTCACACCTCTGTCATGAAGCTCCTTTACTGTAAGAATACTTTTGAAAATGACAATATAATGCTTTTTAGACACCTTTGCCTCTTGCAGCTTCCGTTGTGCTTTTTCTATCGAAAAGCAATAAAGCTTTGTGGTATCCGGTACAACCTGCTTATAGATACCGAGCAGCTGCGGATTTCCTGAAATATGATCATCAATGATGATAATGCCATCACATGCATATTGAGGCAGTAGTCTTACAATTGTCTGCCCGTGTATCACACGGTCATCAATACGATATAAGCTGATCATCTGCACTTCCTCCTATCCTTTATCCTGTCCTGCAGATACATAAACCATTGTTCGCATTTTGCGAGCATATCCTGGTATAGCTTTCTTCCGTTGTTTAACATGCTGCTGTGTTCTTTTTTTAGACATCACCTCTACTTTACATGATTATTACTCGACGAAGAACGTTCCATGGCTATAGATTATCATAAAAATTAAAAGAAAAATCAATTGTCTGCATTTCCATCATAAAAATCACAAAATAAACGATGTATATATATGTGTTACACATATTCTACAATCTGTCGGACAGGAAGGGAGCATTGTCAAAAAAGTGTAGGGCTATAAATGATGTTATTGTGTTATCTAACATACGCCTTGTTCGTAAAGAAAATAAAAAAAACAGCCGGTTAGAATGCAATTCCAGACAGCTGCTTCATGTTTTTTGATTCATCTCTATCCCGTACGAAATGTAAGCAGAGACAGCTTGGCACAAAAAAAGCCGTGCAGACTATGCCGGCTCTTAATTCTTGCAGGTAAGCAGCTGCTGATTCATACAGCCTTCTACCTTATCTTCGTGCATAAATATAATTAGCGCTTCCAGTGCAGATATCTGGTTGTGGAAAAAAAGCTTCCTACAAGACCGACCAGCATGCCAATCAGAACCAGCACCTCTGATATTTCAAGAGTTAAAGGAAATACCTTCTGCAGCACAAACATATTGCTCATAAACGTACCGCCAAGAGCATTATGAATATACTGATATCCAAATATCGTAAGCAGGACAGGCACTAGACTTCCCAGCAGACCGATGAAGATTCCCTCCAGCATCATAGGAAACTTAATCGCCCAGTTGCTGGCACCGACAAAGCGCATAATAGCGATTTCCTGTTTTCTCGTATAGATGGACATTTTAATTTTATTCGATATCAGGAATACGGCAATGATTACCAGGAATATGATGAAGAGCATGCCGCCCTCTCGGATTTTTTCAAAGGTGGCAATCATACCGCTGGTGGATTCCCCGCCATATTCCGCAGATACGATTCCCTTCATATCCGCAATTTTTTTAGCTGTTTGCTGAATATCCTTTCCGTTTTTCATTTCAATCAGAAATGTGTCGCGAATTGGATTTGCCTTCCCCTCATACATATCAAACAAAGAGGAATCCTCACTGTATTCTGCTTTATAATTCTCCAGCTCTTCTTTTCCTGTGGAAAGCTTCACACTTTTCACCGTATCCAGCTTCTTAATATCCTGCAATAGCTGCTGCTTCTGCTTATCCTTTACGATCGTATCAATACTGGCACGTATCGTAACCTGCTGTTCGATGTTTTTTGTAAACCCGTTCAGATTGCTGGTAATCAGCATGAATACGGAAATCAGAATCAGGGTAATGGCTACCGCTACGGATGCGGAAAAGGTCAGACCAAAGTGCCGGACTATATTTTTATAGGTCATTTTCAAATGAAATTTTATATATCTGTAAAGTTTTTTCATAGGCTTATCACTCAATTTCTCTTACCTAATAATGATACCCTAGCGATAGTGGAAAGTAAAGCAGTTTCAGAATTTGTAAGATTTGAAATTTCTTCAAATGCTGCAAACAGGCGGTTTACACTACCCTGTTTATGGAAATAAACGCTGTAAATTCAGGTGAACAGGCTCATTGTCCGCAAGACAGCCCAGTACAGGGTAACCGCTGAGCAGTTCGATTGTTTTTTTATTATCCTGATGCAATCGGTCACTGTCATGATAATGATTGAGTAAAAAGCCGGCAATCGGGATATGCAGCTGTTGTGCATAATGGACACTCAGCATACAGGAATTGATCGTGCCCAGTCCTGCGTCCGCAACAATGAGCAATGCAAAGCCACTCATACGCATAACATCACTGAGCATGATACACTCCTCGTCAAGACGAAGCGGACAGACCATACCGCCGCTGCCCTCAACAATTAAAAACTCATGTGTATCCAACATGTGCTGCAGGTCGTTTTTTATAACACTGCGTTCTATGGGACGCTGCTCCAGTACGGCCGCAAGATGAGGGGACACGCTGCTGTGATAGGTGTAGGAAACAAGGCTGCTTTCTTTCTCTACTCCGCTGAGCCTTCGAACGGTATCCAAATCATCTGCCAGCCAACTTCCTTCGACACGATGTGCATCACTTGCGGCAGCCTTGTAATAACCGGCATGAATACCTTCTGACAGCAGCTGCTTCAGCAATCCCGCACTGACATAGGTCTTTCCAGCATCTGTTGCCGTCGCGGTGATAAAAATCCCCTGACTCATAACCTGACTACCTGTCTTCCCAGCTCCTTTAACATTTGTAAATCACTTGCGGTGTTTACTCCTGCTGTCGTCAGCATATCCCCGCTGATTAAGGCATTTGCGCCGCTTTGTAATAATCGCTTTCCCTTATCCCTCATCAGGGAACGGCCTCCTGCAAGCCGCAGAAAGGCACGCGGATGCAGAAACCGGAAAATGGCAACAGCGCGCAGCATTTCTTCTTCTCTCATGACAGGCTGTGCTTGTAATGGGGTGCCGGGGATAGGATTCAGAAAGTTGATAGGAATAGATAAGACCTCCAACGTTCTCAGCTCCAGTGCCAGATCAATGCGATCCTCCCAGCGCTCACCAAGCCCCAGAATTCCTCCGCAGCAAAGATCAAGACCTGCCTGCTTTGCCGCATGCAGCGTTTGCATTTTATCATCATAGGAATGTGTCGTACAAATGGACGGAAAAAAGGAACGGCTGGTTTCCAGATTATTGTGATAGCGCGTGACTCCTGCAGCCTTTAGCTTGAGAAAGTCTTCCCTGTCCAGCAGACCGCAGGACGCGCATAAGGATAACGTGGTCTGCTCGCTAAGCTGGCGGTAAACCTGTACCAGCTTCTCTACCTCCTCCTTGCATAGTCTTCTGCCGCTGGTGACGATGGAATACCGCTGGATTCCCTCACGTTGTCTGCACAATGCGTCCTGTAAAATGGTTTCCTTTGATAACAGCTCATGCTGTAGGGAGGTTCCCGGATAGTGAGCAGACTGTGCACAATACCGGCAGTTTTCCGAACAGGAACCGCTTTTGCCATTGATGATACAGCACAGGTCAACCTGCTCCTTACAGAAATACGCGCGAATTTGATCAGCCGCTGTACACAGCTCTTGCAAATCCGCAGTAAGCAGCTGCATTGCCTCCGCCCGGCTTAAAGAACCGCCCTGTAAAACCTTATTTTTGTATATGCTCAGCATACAGACTCCTTTCCCTTCCCCGCAATACAGCAGTAGGAAAGCGCAGGGCGGCATAGGCCGCAAGAATACTAAAGAGAATATCTCCGGGTAAATCCAGAGGAAAACAGGAGAGCAGCAGCAGATAAAAAGAAATACCTGTGCCTGTATAATAGTTTAAGAGCATATATTTATACACCAGGCCGATACCATATGTCGCAAGTAACCCCGCCAGAGCTGCCAGAAAGCAGGTTCTCCAGTTTCTTTGTCCGTGTTCCATGATCCAGCCACTGCAATACGCTGTGACAATAAAGCCAAGCAGAAAGCCAAAGCTGGGGCGAAGCACATAGGAAATTCCACCACCTGCCGCAAATACCGGTATACCAAGCAAGCCGGTAAGAACATACAAGGCCGCTGACATAGCACCAAGACGCGCCCCCAGCAGCATGCCTGCCATGAGTACAAAGAAAAACTGCAGGGTGAAGTAATCAAAATTGGGAAGCGGAATCTGAAGAAAGGCACCGATGGCAATCAATGCCGCAAACAGGGAACACAGCGTCAGCTCTCGGGTAGTCAAACGCTTCATACATGCGCCTCCTTCACGGAAACCTCACCGGAATTTAAAATAACCCTTGTTCCTTCACAGCTCACAACCAGATTCCCGGCATCATTGATAGTCTCTACATATCCGTTGCAGCGCATTCCATTCCTCATCCATGTGATATGACGATGCAGTACGACTGATTTCTCACGATACTGTGCAAGCACTGCGTCTCTGTCTTCGTTTTGCAGCTCCAGCAGCTCATTGACAATACAGGCAATCAGCTCATTGCGGTTTACGGATAACGGAGGCAGCGATACTGCAATATCGTTTAATTCCTCAGGGAATACCATAGTGGAAACGTTCAATCCGATTCCGACAATAACAGCCTCAATCTGCCCGCTTTCAAAATCACTAATAGCCTCACATAAGATACCGCACAGCTTCTTTTTCTGATACAGGATATCATTGACCCATTTTATATGTGTATCAATTTTATACAGCCTATACAGGGCACGGTGCACAGCGACGGCGGTATAGATTGTGATCATAGAGGCATCGCTGAATTGCTGTGGCAATCGCAACAGCAGGCTCATATAGATTCCTGTACGGGAGGGTGAATAAAATGCTCTACCAAATCTTCCTCTCCCTGCACGTTGTTCCTCTGCGGCTACCAGTGTTAAATGCTCACTCCCGTCAATCGCCATCTTTTTTAACAGCTGATTGGTCGAATCCACCTGCTCAAAGGTATATACCGGCAGTTGCTGCTTTAAATAACAGGATATTGCTTCCGATGAAAGCTTATTTGAGGTAGCGGCCATGAGATAACCCTTTCGCGGATATGAGCATATCTCAAACCCTTCCTCATTCAGCGTATGAATCATTTTGCATACCGCATTACGGCTGACATGCAGCCGGTCTGCCAGCTCTTGTCCGGATATCGGCTTTGCTCTGTTTTGTTCCAGCTCTTTAATCAAATCACTTCGTATAGACATCGTAACAGCTCCTTTTCATAACTGATACTTAGAATATCAAACTTTATTCATTTTGTAAACCATTATTTCATTTTTAGTTTACATTGGTGTGTTTTATGGCTTGTGGATTTTCTAGTATGAAGTGTAAATACAGGCAAACACTCCTTTGCACTGATAATGCTCCTTTTGCATTTTTAAAAATCATTTTTTTATTCATTACTATAAACAATGTTTTCAGTATATTTAGCAAGCTGTATGAGAAAATCAAGCCTGTTTGCTAAACCAAGCTGAAGGATTTTACAGATTACGATCATCAAGCCTGGCAGAGAAATCCTAACTAAAATAAGTAAAAAAACAAGCAAATAAATAGTAGAACAGATGTTTATAAGCATGTTCTTATTTACTCTCTTCATAAGAAATAAATACTAGCATACTATGTAGGCAGCATCGTAAAAATCAAACTCATCTATGAGCATATCACAGTTGCGTATAACTATGCTTTAGCCGTCTACAGCTCCACATATGAACAACGAAAAACCCCTACATGCTTTTCCTTCTCCGCACTTCCTATAAGATCATTTTTCCAACTTCAATAATTATTCGATTCATGACATCCCTCTTATTTCATTATCTATGTAATAAATCTATGAGCTTATAGATAATATTTTTTATTCTTTATCGGGAATAGAATTAAGGAATCGTTTCTTGTATTTTTCTGAGGATAAGAATAAAATAGTGCCATAAAGGAGATCATAGCTATGAAAAAAATTTTCATTTTACTACTTGCATGTCTGTGCTTTTCTTCATGTGCATCAACAAAGAAGAACAGGGAAAACCAAAATAACATTACAGATAATAAGAAGAATGTTACAGACAGTAAAAAGAATGATAATAAGCCTGGACAACAAGTCAATGAAGAAGATAATAGTTTAAAAGCACAGGAGAAAAACAATACTTTTGATTCTGATTTCGCAATAGAAAAAGTCAGAGCTTATTTAAAAATCACGGATTCAACTGGCTTTTCCTTTACTACTATGAGCCAGGATACTGATACAATCAGCATTAAAGTCATTTCTGATGATTTAAAAAGTGAAGGTGGATCCGGAACAGTCGGCATTTATTTAGTATATAAGAGTGGTGAAGTAAAAGAAGATGTCATTCCGTCTTTTTTAAAAGGTACATGGAGGAGTGCAGATGGAACAACCACTTATATAATCAAAGATGACACCTTTCAATTTAAAAATGCAGATTATAAATACACGATAATCGATGTAAAAATGACGGATGAAAATGATGATTGTACGACCTATGAACTTGATTGGGACCTGGATAAATTCAAATCAGAATATAAGACAGGCAGCATGAATCCGCAGCCTATCTTCCTACGGTATTGTGAGAAGGATGATACAATAGATGCCGGTGGAAAGCTATATAGGCAATAAAAAAACAAATATCATGATATATTTTTAATTTAACTGAATCCATACGAAAAGGCTGTGACGCAGACTTTATGTCTAGTTGTCACAGCCTCTTTTTTTAAAATCGTAAGCTACTGCAGCCAGTATTGCTCCGGCCGTTCCCGGCATGGCGCTGTCCCGCATGCATTTGGTGCATCCGCATTCCAGCCTGTGCCGAAGGTCAAATCGCCTGTACGGTTAAACTGATTCAGTGCAGCAGACATTGTCATTGATCCGACACGGATGATTTCCACATGACAATGCGGCCCGGAGCTGTTCCCGGAGCTTCCGGAATATCCGATAACCTGTCCCTGATTCACACGCTGCCCCACACTTACAGCCACAGAGCTTAAATGATAGAACGGCATCGCATATACAACACCATTCACTCTGGTCAGCAGGGCAACATTATTACCACCGCCAGCCGGAATACCGCACCAGTTATTCAAAGCACCGTATCCACAGCCCTGATATGTATGAATGATGATACCGTTTGCCGGTGCCACCACCGGAATGCCTGTTGTTGATCCGGTAGAGAAATCCATTCCCATGTGACCGCCGCCACCCGGATATGCCCAGGTACCAGCTTCATAATGCCAGCCACTCTGCAGCGGAGCTATAAACCCGGAGCTTTGTGCAGTTCCCCCGCCAGATGAACCTCCACCTGTGTTACCGCCTGAATTTCCAGTATTACCCTGAGAATTATTATCGGAATTTCCGCCACTGTTATCCGTATTGCCATTTTCATTCCCATTGTTTCCGGTATTTCCATTATCCGTATTGCCGCTATTTCCGGTATCGTTTCCATTATTTTGAGAATTGTCCGGCTTCTGCGGCTCTTCAGCAGGTTCGTCAAAATCTGCGGCAAGCGATAAATCCACCTTTGGCAGACTTGCCTGCGCCATCTGCGCCTCACGTTTCTGTGCTGCCAGACTTGCTTCCTTCTCATGATAATCACTTAACAAATCCTTTTTTACCTCATTAAAGGCTTCCACCTTCGCCTTACTGGATTTTATATTCTTCTGCTGTACAACGAGCAGCTCCTTTTGTTCCTCAACGATTTTGCGGTCCTGATCAAGCTTTTTCTTTTCCTTATTCAGCGTTTTGATCTGATCATTTTCATACTTGTTTAATTCGCCAACAATTTCTGTTCTTCTCAGCAGATCGGTAAAGCTTGTTGATCCCATAAGGAAATCAATATAATAATTACTTCCCGTATATGCCTGCATTTCCAAAAGCCGTGCACGCATCTGCTTGTCACGTTCCTTAATGCTTTCTTCCTTATCCTTAATCTGCTTTTTTAAATCACTGATAGAGCTCTGCGTCTGATCAATGCTCGCCTGAATACTGCTGATTTCCTTCTCATAGCTCTCAATTTTCTTATTGTTTTCCGCAATCAGCTTGCTTACCTGCTCTGCATCTCCCTTAACACTGGCAATCTGACTCTTAATATCACGGATTTCCTTATCCAGATTATCCGACTTGCTTTGCAGATAACTCTTATATCTGCTGCATTCCTCCTGGGTTTTCGTATCCTTAATGACTGCACATTTAGCATTCATTTCACTTTCTCTGCCTTCAAAGCTTTCTGCTTTCAGAAGGCCCGCATTACTGATCAGCAATGCCCCGCTGACAAACAGAACCGCATATTTTTTTTTCATTTGCACATACCTCCTGTCATATGATTGGATATGTATTTTATTATACTTCCTGCATGTATATGATAACGTAAGCACTATGAAAAGTAAAGAAAAAACACTGTCAATCCATTCTTCATAAAATCCATGGCAGACAGTGTCTGTTCTTTATCTGTACACGATTAAAATGTTTCTGATACTCTGACCCACAGCTGTATTTTACAAGCCTCCTGTTTTGGATGAATATAGCGCTGAACCAAAAAGGCATCGCTTTCATAACCGTGACTTGGCAGCCACACCTCAAAAAGATAGGCACTGGCCTTATACAGCGCTTCCTGCACCAGAATCTCAAAGCTTTCCGCTTCATATTCACACATCACATAGGTACCCGGCGGCATCTGAAAGGAGGCATAGCCCTGCACCGGGTTTTCTGTCTGTACCGCAGCCATATATGTAAAAATACCCGGGCTTTGTGAAGGCGTAAGTATGTCATCCCCCTCATCCATGGCGGCTGCCTGTAAAAGTGCATCCTGTTCAAGCCTGTTCCAGAGCTCCACAAGTGTATTTTCCTTCGGCTGTGCGATTTTTGTTTGATCTTCTTCTTTCAAATAACCGCTGAACCAGATGGCATCCTTACATACTACGCGATGAATTTCAAGTACCATATCATCACAGATCAGCGGAACACCCTCATCAATCAGGGTATATTTCATTCCCAGTTGTGGTCGTATCACATGATCCAGATGAATATCCTTTGTTTTATAGTCTGTCGGTGAAATACCATACACCTGTCGAAAAGCTCTTGTTAATGCACTGTGACTGGAAAATCCGCACCGCATAGCGATATCCACGATTTTCATTTCCTCTTTTTTTAACAGTCCTGCCGCCTTTTTCAGACGCACGCTGCGAAGATAGTCATTAACGGTATACCCCACCAGTCTGTAAAATAAGCGCTGATAATAAAATCTGGAAAGATGTGCGATTTCAGAAAGCTGCTCGATTGTCAGCTCCTCATCATAATGCTCCTCCATATAATCCAATGTCTTTTGTATTGCATCCCATGCCTGCATGCAGCATCACCTCCACTATGAGTATACCCTAACGCTTATCATTTTGGCTTTGCACACAATGCCCTGTGAAAGCATAAAAGCAGTGACTCACGCGCTGTTTCATATATATTACCTACTGCAGCATGCGCAAATCCGGAAGAATCCTGCCATACAGCATAGCAGGATATGGAAAAGCAGTACTGCATCGGATGAGGAAACCCATGATAATTAGAAAGAAAATTATCTACCAGTCGAATACAGCGAATTAAAAAGCAAATTTTCTATCACCCCAGTACATAAGAAAGTTAATCTTATATTTATGATGTTTCACTCTGGTATTTCTGTGACAATCCTTCTCTTTCTTTATTATACTGTGCTTGTAAATGCTATCCAGCAAACAAAAATCGAAGATCTTTTTACTTCAGGGATGCATGACGTGTGAAAAATGTTTTATAGCCAAGGGTCACAAAGACAACAACCGTTATTGCCGTACAGCCCAGAATGGCAAGCATGATGCCGATCTGGTATTTAATCGCTGTCAGAGGAAAGGTTCCCGATAGCATCTGTCCGGTCATCATTCCCGGCAGCGAAACGATTCCCATTGTCATCATATTATTCATCGTTGGTAAAATGGCACTGTCAAAGGCGTCGTTCACTTCTTCATGAGCCGCCAGCTTTGGTGATGCGCCTAGCATCAGTGAGTTTTCAATTTTTTCTCTGTGATCCTGCATATTGGCGCACAGACGGTTTGCGCCAAGTGCGATGCCTGTCATAGAATTTCCAATAATCATACCGGAAATTGGAATGAAATACTGTGGATTGAACCAGGGGCGTACCTGCAGAACCAGCAGCATGAAAATAACCGCAGTACTGAGATAGCCGACGGTCATAGAAATGGCCATGAGGCGTTTTAAATCACTGTTCATCTGATAGCGTACTCTTTTTTGTGCATTGTAAATGGCAAAGCCCAGCATGATTCCCAGCATAAGCAGAGTCAGCCACCAGCTTGGATTTTTAAACACATACAGCAAAATGTATCCCATAATGGTTAGCTGAATAGTCATACGGGTTGTCGCAATTAAAATCATGCGCTCTCTGCGGATTCCTCTTGCGCGGAAGATAATCAGCAATACAAGCACAAAAATATAGGCGATGGAAAGATTGATAAGCGACAGATCCATAACTGAATTATTCATATACATACCCCTTTGTATCGCCGTTTTCGATACGCAACAGACTCTTTGGATATTTTGCGGATACCTCCTGCGAGTGTGTTACCATGATCAACTGACGGTTACGCTCCATCACAAACTGTACCAGATTTTCAATCACAAAGCCTTCGGTTTCCTTATCCAGCGCCGAGCTAGGCTCATCCACCAGGTAGACCTCAGCCTCCATCAGCATGACTCTAGCCAGACATAAGCGCTGCTTTTCCCCTCCGGATAACCGCGCACAGCTTTCATTCAATTCCTTGTTTAAATCAACCTTTTTCAGATACTCCTTCAGCTTCTGCCGCGTTGCCGGAAGGCGTCCGCTGAGCTTTAAGCCTATTTGCAGATTTTCTTCTATATCCCCCGGATAAATCACAGGCGTCTGCCCCAGCATGACAACCCTTCTGCGCAGCTCCACCGGATTCATTTTCTGAATATCCTCACCGTGAAACAAAATGGTTCCCCCATCGGCCTCATTCAAACGGTTTAATAATCTTAGCATTGTTGTTTTCCCGCTGCCGCTGGGACCGGTTATACAGGTAACACAGCGATCCAGACATACATGCTGTATATGAAGAATATGTTTAAATGTAACATTTTTAAGCTCAAACATGATATTCATCCCTTTCTTTACCTTTTCAGAATATCACAATTCTAAAAATACTTCCACACATACACCATATGATATATAATTGTTAGCATGAGGGTGATCGTATGTATACCAAGGGTATTCTATATACTGTTTTATCTGCTGTTTTGTTCGGCATAACGCCACTGATTACAACTGCCGTCTATGGATACGGGGCTAATTCCATGACCGTTGTGTTTTACCGTTCCTTGTTTGTAATTCCCATGCTGGCAGTTATCATGAAAGCAAGAGGGATATCCTTTACCATTTCTGTAAGGGATTTGCGAAATACCGGTATCATAGCCGTATTCGGAAGCGGTTTGACAACCATCCTGCTGTTTTCTTCCTATGCCTATATTGATGTCGGCTGTGCAACTACCCTGCATTTTCTGTATCCGGTCTTTGTGTCGCTTCTCTGCTTTGCGGTATATCATGAACGGCTTGGAAGACGCAAGCTGCTGGCTTTGGGGATGGCATTTGTTGGAGCTCTCTGCTTTTTTGATCTGACCAATGCAGGAAGCATCACCGGTTTGATCATGGCCGCAAGCTCTGCACTCACCTATGCATTTTATATGGTGCAGCTGGAGAAAACACGGCTATCCCATCAAAATGCCTATAAGATATCCTTTTATCTCGCCATTTTCATTCTCCTTGAAACCCTCGTCTATCACCTGCTGTTCTCCTCAATTCAGTTTATATTGCCATGGAATGCCTATCTGCTGATTCTGCTGCTCAGTCTGGTATCCAGCTTTCTGGCCGTTGTACTTTTACAGAAGGGGATTCAGAAGCTGGGCTCCAGTACCGCTTCCTTATTCTGTCTCTTTGAGCCAATCACATCCGTAATTTGCGGTGTTTTCTTTCTTCAGGAGGCTTTAACTCCGGCAAAAACAGCAGGATGTCTTATCATACTTACGGCACTGATTATCATGAGCAGAGAACAGAAGAAGAAAGAAGCTTCTTAATATTTCTTAAAATTTACAGGATTTTGCATGATGCTATAGGAAACGGTAAAAACTATGATATAATGAAAACAAAAAAGCATATATATGAAGGAGTCCCATGGAACCATTGAATCTTGCCAGTATAGCAGAAATCGGCGGTAAATATACGTCGCATAGAAGTGAAATCATTTCCTACATACTCATTGCCCTGTGCGGAGCTGCTTTTCTGTATCTGATTATTCATCAGATCCGCTCACACAAATAATCAACACCTAATCCCGGCAGTTTCAATATGAAACTGTTTTTTTATGCATTTTCCTTTGCGTTGCTGTGCTTTTCTCAGATATACTGCTTTGTACTTCCCTGTATCATGGCAGGTACCATCATGTTACCTAGACAAGGGTTCTTCAAATGAGAATACGTAATTTCATATGTCATCAGGCTCTTTACTACGAAAACAGACTGATTCGATATATCACTACGTTCCTTTTCCTTCTTCATACATTGAAATATCTATATTATGAGAGTAGCAGTCACATCCCTTATGTATATCAGATTCTAATCAAAACAGAGAAGCAAACAAAGCAAAAATATATGAAAGAATGTAAAATCAGCTTATTACATATAAGATATGTTTGTATCTTTACGTTATCTTATATTATAGAAATACCCAAATATATAAAAGATTTAGTCAAGAACGCAATATCTTTTCATATAATTCTGGATTTAGAAATAACAAATTCAAACTCATGAAGCGTATTCATATAGAATAAGCAAATTAGTCCCCTATAAGAAATGTTATATACCTTTTTAATGAAGTAGTAAAAACAGCACAATTTCCCGTGCTGTTTAGATAGCGCCTTTGCCCATTAGCGACTAAGCCCCCTCTTTTTTATCTTTTAAAGTTAAAACAAATCAGAGTGTGTGCCAGTTTTTACTAAGATAAGTGTTAACTCTTCATTATCCTTAATATACATTAGCAACCAATCCGGCTCTATATGACACTCACGAATTCCTCTACTTTTATACTTGCCAGCTAAATCATGGTCACGATATTCAACTGGTAACTCAATATCATTTGCTAACATATTGATTACTGCTTTTATTTTCTCTAAGTCATAGCTTCGTTTCTTTATTTTCTTTAAATCTTTTTTAAAGTTATTCTCATACCTTATCGCTCTCATCATTCAAATCCTCAAGTAATTCATCAACACTATGAAATTTCCTGCTTAAATTTGTTCCATTTAAAGCATTCTCTATAGCTTGCGTCACTTTTTCATTATACATTGATACTTCGAAAGGAATACGTTGTTCCCGGCATAATTTCTTTAGAAATATTGTAACAGCAGTAGTCATATTTAAACCCAATTCGTTACATACTTCTTCTGTTTCTTTTTTTAAATCATCGTCAATCCTTACACTTATCATTGCCATGCATATACCACCTTTCTTATAGCTATATTATATCAGCTATTTAATACATTGTCTATCATAACATATACAATGTAATACAATATCATAATGTATATATTTTAACCATTGCATAAGAATTTCATATAAAGTATTGCCTATACCTTGTAGCTTGCACAGGCGATTTCAAGAAAAATCACTTTAAAATCTAAACAGCTATTTGAATTTGAAAAGAGGTAATAATTGATGAAAATCATACTGGCTTATTTATGATTAACAACTACAATGAATTTATAATAACAATAAAAAACAAAATAAATCCTTTTTGTTTCTTCCCTTTTCTGGGACATACAGTCTGCTTCATATGCAGATTATATATCTGCAGTAAGTTTCTGTTCTTTTCATGAGAGAAAGCAGCCAGCAGCCCTGATACATACCGGGTACTCGCTGCTTTTTCGCTCTGACAAAGCTATGCTTTCACTATATTTGAATCTGTACCTGAAGCTTTTTCATCCAGTAATTTACCTGCAGCAGATATGCGATCGTCTGCGGGGTATTCATCAGCTGTCCATACCATGGAATCGAGCGGTCTTCCCTTAAAAGCTCCTGCAGCTTCTCTTTTTTCACAATTTGAAGTAGCGGTTCATCGCCCTGTGCCAGCAGCTCCTCCATCTGTTTACTGACCAGCTCACGGTATTTTGGATGCCATGTTTTCGGATATGGACTTTTCTTACGCCATAACACCTCATCCGGTAACAATCCCTTCACCGCTTCCCGCAGCAGTCCCTTTTCATAGCCCTGATAATCCTTAAATTCCCATGGAATGCTGTACAGATACTGTGCAATACGCATATCGCAGAAGGGTACTCGCACCTCCAGTGAATTGTACATAGACATGCGATCCTTGCGGTCAAGCAGCGTTTGCATAAACCACTTCATATTGAGATTCACCATTTCCCGGAGACGGCGTTCTTCCTTGGAGCGTCCACATAGGATATCACTTTGCTTCAGTGTTTCCTGATACCGCTGATCAACATAGGTAACTCCGTTGATGTGTTCCGCCAGCTCATCCTTCAGAAAGCTCATGCGGTATTTTGTGGACTGTGCCCATGGGAATCCATAGGCAGAGCGAATCTTCGGATCCCGGTACCACGTCGAGGGTAAAAGTGACCCCCACCATATATTTTTTAGTGAATCATTCAGATTCACCAATCAATATAGGATTTTTGATCTTATATACTATCTCAATAGAAGTTTCTGTTACATTGATTTTTGAGATAATCTCATCTAAGAACCTTGTTTTGAAATTCCTACTCTTAAAAATATTTTTGAGTAGTTCTGCTTCATCCAAAACAGCCTTTGATTTACGTTTATAGCTTGAGATAATGTCTCGCTCAATATCTAATTGCTTATTAAGCAGGATGGCATTTTTTTGATACTCCTTAATCTTATCATAGAATAAGGAATCAGAAATCATACCGTTAGCTCGATCAGAATAAATCATATCAATTTTGTGCATTTGGATATCTAGCTCCTTTTCCAAGCGATTGCGTTCTACTATATGAGATGCAACAGGTTCTAAATATATTTGCTCAACTTTTTTTTCAAAGTCACTACTCTGCACATATTTTGAAAGATTTTTTAATCGTAAAGTAACTTCATTTTCTATATCTAAATAAGATATATGTTTTTGGCTGATACTGCAAGGAATGATATGCTTTACTTTTTCAGAGGGGCAATATACATTTTGCTTTTTCCTTTTCTCAGTAATTTTAGTTATTTGCATTTTTCGTCCACAGCATCCGCAATATATATATTGATATAGAATGGGTTTATCTAATAAAGCAGTTGGTTTTTGCTTTGTTGCCATCAGTTCCTGTACATGTTCAAACTGATCTTTACTTATCAAAGCAATATGACAGTTTGGAGTTACGATTTTCACACCATTTACTTTACGAACATTGCAACCATAATATCCTTCATTTTTTAGTACACATCTGATTTTATCAGGTGTCCATACATCCTTAAAAGTTGTAGAACCTTGTGTTTTTAAATAGCATTTCGGTGTAATATAGTTACGTTCATTACAGATA
Organism: Erysipelotrichaceae bacterium 66202529; assembly: GCA_017161075.1. Taxonomy (NCBI): domain Bacteria; kingdom Bacillati; phylum Bacillota; class Erysipelotrichia; order Erysipelotrichales; family Erysipelotrichaceae; species Erysipelotrichaceae bacterium 66202529. The sequence continues at coordinate 3,364,091 of CP046174.1, forward strand.
TCTGCAATACTTCTATACCCATATCCTTGTTCATATAAATCAAAAATTTCATGTACAATGTAGGCAACCTTTTCGTCAATAACTAATGAATAATAATCATTACTGTCATGTGTGTAGCCAAATAGGGTAAAACGATGATGTGCTTTGTGAACATCCTTTGCAATCTTTTTTTTATCAAGTCTCATTGTATTCGCCATATCAAAGGTTTCTTCATCAATGATAGGTTCATGACGGTTATCTTTGCATAATAGATATTTTTTATCCAGCCTAACAGATTTCTTGCTTTTGAGACTTACTTTTATATACTTGTTACTTAGAACACTTCCTAAATAAACTTTATTTTGTATTGTATTCAAAATGAAAGATTTATCCCATTTATAACAAGTGTCTGTATCTGTCTCATACAAATTTCCAGTTTTGCGATATCTCGCTGGAGTTGAAATATGTTCTGAAGTCAAAATATCAGCAATAGCCTTAGCAGAATGATTGTTTATATATAATTCAAATATCTTTTTGATAATTTTGCTAGATGAATCATCAATTATCAAATGGTGATGATCGGTAGGGTCTTTCATGTATCCATAAGGAGCAAATGAAGATAAATATTCTCCTTTTTGTCGCTTGCTGTAAATCACTGCTTTTATGCTGTCTGACGTTTGATATGGATAGAAGTCATTGAACCCTATTTTAAGAATTAAATCACTGTTAACGCACTCTATCGCAGTATCAACGTTATCATTTATTGCAAGATAACGTATTCTATGCTCAGGAAACCATTTTTCAACATAAAATCCAACCTTGTTAGAATCTCTGCCAAATCTTTCAAGAGATTTAGTAATGATTGTATTTATTCTTCCTTTTTCAATATCTTGCATCAACCTATTGAAATCAGGACGATCAAATGTCATTCCACTTATACCATCATCTATATATTCATCAACATATGTTAAATTATGCTTTTCCATATATAAATGAAGTTGTTTTCTTTGATTCTTGATACTTTCGCTCTCTACATCATCTCCATCCGCTACTGAAAGTCTATAATACAAAGCAATTTTATTTGACTTATAGTAGGTAGTATTCAGTTTACGCATAATGATTTAACTTCCTTATGCGATAATGGATTCTTATATTTCGCTCTTTATCAATATATACCTTTTCAATAAGGCGATTTATAATTTCTTTCGATGGAGTATCAGATGACAGAAAGGATTTTATAATCCGTTTTATTTCATCATTATCAAGATCAGATGTTTTATGTGATTCAAGCCTAGATTGCAATTCTTTTATTTTTTCTGTTTCTATTTCAATTTCATTGTTAATTCGATTAGCAAACCTCATATAGATACTTGCTTCAATTACCTCATTAAGTCTATCTTCATAAAGTAAATTTAGCTTACGTTTTAACCCATCTATATTATCTCTTGATCGTTGGATCATTTTATTGATATCCTGTACATCATTGCATACAGCAACAATATCATCAATATTATCATAGTCGAATTGTAAAAACAGTTTTTTAATGTTGTTTAAAACAGCTTTTTCGAGTGAATCATAATCTAATTTGTGTGAACTGCATAACCCTTTAGAGCTGAACTTTTTATAAGTGTTACATTGGCAAAAGAATTTTTTCTTATTCTTATCAAAAGAAAGGGAAACTTTTGCACCACAATCGTAGCAAAACAAGAGAGGTTTAAGGAGACATTTATCATAATCAATTTTATTATCTGCGCATTCTTTCGTTTTCCTGTTGGAAATGGCATTAGCCAATGCGAAAGTTTCTTCGTCAACGATAGCATCAGTCCAATTACTTTCTATTGCCTGATCTTCTTCTGCAACAGGTATACGTTTTCTTGATTTATAACTTACAGATTTTGTAGTACCTGATACATAGCAACCTTTATAAATTTTATGATTTATTATCCTTTTGATTGTATTGCCTTTCCATATTTCAGGGTGTTTACTTAATTTTTGAGGATTAGGCAAATACTGACAAGGTGTTTTTACACCCCTTGCGGTTAATAACTTCGCAATTTCAGAATAAGGTTTACCGTTGATGTAAAGCATAAATATTTCTTTGACAATGATACTTTGCTCCTCATTTGGAATAAGGTGGGTGGCATCTTTTGGATCACGCATATAACCGTAAGGTGGATGATTATGCCAATATTCTCGATTTTCTCTTTTAGTCTTGAATACACTGTTAGTTGAAATACTGGTTTGTAAAGGAACCATATCATTACTACCAAGTTTCAAAGGCAGTAATGCATTATTCACTCTTTCAGCACCACTATCATAATCATCCAAAAGACTAATATAGCGTACTCTTTGTTCAGGAAAGAATGTTTCAATGAAATAACCAGTCTCAACATGATCACGCCCAAGTCTAGAGAAATCTTTTGTTACTACACCTTTAATAGTTCCGTTTAGAATATCTTGCTTTAATCGTTCAATGTCAGGTCGATTGAAATTACCACCTGAAAAGCCATCATCCTTATATTCTTTGAATTTTTTAATGCCACTACGTTTTACTACTTTGGTTATTAGATCACGTTGGTTCTTAATACTATCACTCTCGTTAACGTTGTTATCTCTCGATAAGCGATAATATAATCCCCATGTACCCGACATCAATTCAGCGTTTTTTATGACCTCAATCATAGCGCTCCTTTCCTAATTAACGCTGTCCTTTGTCACCTATATTATACCATAAATAGGCGGTTTTTTCTATCTTTGACAGCTAATTAGTGAGTGCTTTTTTCAGGTTTAAGAGAATCTTTTTTCTCTATTTCTTCTCTTACCATGTCGGGTAAAATCTTCTCTAATATCTCTTGTAAAGTATTTCCTTTCTCGTTGAAAACTTCTGTAACAATCATTTTATCTCCTCCTCTTTATTATGTGTATGCAGTTCACATAAGCAAATATGCAATTTGTACGTAGCACGTACCACTGGATTACCCATCGCTAATCAAAGCGACCATTGTCTGGGCTAACCTCGACTCAATGGGAGTATCATTATGCCTGATTGAATCATCGCCATATATTGCCACATATATTTATAGGATTTATTTCGCTAACAGATTGACTGTATCTCGGCGTACCTAAATGGCTCTCAATCAGGAACGTAATTGCATATATTCGATTGTCAAAGATCAAATGATTGTCACCTCCTCACTATCTAGGGAAAAAATTGGTAAGTTATTCCATTTCTTGCATGATTTTTTTCAACTTTTTTAGAATTTTGATCTTATGGTTATGTAAAGTAGTAGTTTTCATGTGTAAAAGACGTGCAGATTCTGCTGTATTTAATCCTTTATAGTAGTAAACATCAATTATTTTTCTTTCAGTTTCATCTAGCATATCGAATGCTTTTCTTAACTTTTGTATATCCTCCTCATGCTGGAGTAATTCTTCATCTGCTTTTTTGTTCTGCTTATAGATTTCATATTCAATAGGAATTCCTTTTTCTTCACAAAATTCCAAATATATATTTTTTTGTTTTGCCAGCTTATCGAGGTATTGTTGTCGATCATGTATCCTGTAGTATTCTTTGTATATCTCTTGCGTAACTGGTATAGCCTTACCCTTGACCTTTAAAGTATATTTTTTTGTCATATAAAACCCTCCAATCTTTCTTAGGTCTGAAAAATTGGATAGGTTATGGATAACGTGCGTAATACCAGCTATGTCCTTTCATAATGGCAAAAAACGCCCACAAGAGTGAGCGTTAGCAAATACTGGGTAAAACGTAATCAGATAGCAGGCGCTTTTCCTTTCTGCTAACTTAAAACCTCACCCTGCACATTTATAGTAAGCGGTTACATTTGCGTTTTCTGTCAATTTGTGACTACAAAAACCGAAAATTAAAATAACATAAGATAATTTGCACTATTATATTGATTCCTGTAGTTTTATTGACTTTTTAGCAAAAAATAAAAAGACCAAATATACTAATGTTTTAATCAAACATTTTCATCTGATCCTACGTGGAAATACTTTAAAAATACTAAAGATGTTATTTTATAATGAATTTTTTTGAAAAATGAAATATAATATATGTAACTATTATGTGAGGAGGAGAGAGTGTGAAGAAGAAAGATAATCACATATCATCAGAATTTAAGAAAACAGCTTTTTTAAATTGGTTGGATGAGGCTGGTCTAAGTTATACTGTGAATGACGATCTTTGTATTGTGGATGGAGAATATGGGCAATGGATCGTAAACTTACTGCTGGAAACTAGAGGTAAGCCAACAACAATGCAAACAAAGTTGTTTAATATGATCAAAACTGTAGATCGAACTAAGGCAGATAAATTCAGTATACTTATTGAGCATAGTGCGCCTGATACAATGACTTTCAAAAGTATTTCTGAATATGTGAGAGAACAGCTCAACATTAGTCTTATAACAGTTAATGCAAAAGGCAAAATCAAAGAATATGTATAAAAAAAGTATCCATTTGATACTTTTTTATTATCACTATAAGTTAATGATGTTATAATTATTCTATAAATTAGAATTTAGTATATAGATAGTTGGTGAATATTATGATCAAAAACCTATTTAAAAAAAGAAAAACAGCATTACCTGTCAAAGAGTCGATTGAAACTGTTAATACAATGATAGAAAATAAGTTGGCTAAACATGGTTGGAAGTATCTAAAAAGTAGTCGCAAACATAAAAAAGTTGTTGGAGATTTATCCTTTGAGATTTGTTTTGATACGTCTAAATGGAATCACCAAGGGGAATCTATTCGCATAGAATGGGTATCGTTGGTGAATTGTAGAAAATATAAAATCCCGAATAAGCTTATTCTTGCATATCCTTATGAACCCTTAGATTCAAAACTATCAGGCGGAAATAAATGGTATGATATCACATATAAAGAATATTTTGATGGTGTTGTTGAAGATATATGTTTTCAACTAGAAAATAGCATTGTTTTACTAGCAAATGAATTTGAAAAAGATTTTATAGCGACAGGAATACGACTGTCCAAAGAAGGACTTCTCTACACATATGATTCCATTTACAATAACGATGATAACAATAAATACATAAGTATTCCATTCATAGAGGATTATATTGGACACCAGTATGCAATTGATATGGCAAAACGTTATGTTTCTAAGTATATAACAGAACAAGCATCTTTGATGCAGGAAGTAGATGCTTATAAGCGTAACCAACCTTTGTCTATTTATTTATCTTGTAATGAAATTTTCGTCATTAGACATTTTGATGAAATTATGAAAATATAACCATTTCTGCATGATAAATTTCAGTTTGTCAAACTGGAAAATTAGAATTAAATGAGTTGAAGAATTAGAAGTTATGGAGGGAATATAAATGCAACATGAATGCAAAATTACAGTTTTGGAAACAAAAGTTTTTGTCGATTATCAAGAAAAATATCTTGCGAATCCGAAATCAGGTGCTTGTCCGTTTTTCAAAGTGGGAGACACCTTTACTCTAAAAAGAACCCTTGAAAGAGATGATTTTTATCATTTAATGAATGGGAAATTTTGTGGAGAGGCATGGGATGCAATTAGCAGATATGTATATTCAGCATTACAAGGTGGTTCTATCATGCGTAATTGGACAAATGATGACAGGATGATGATAGCTTGTTGCAATGATGGTACAAGACCAGTTATTTTTAAGATTGAAAGAATTGATATTCCTGAAACGGAGGAAGAAAGAATATGGCTTGAGAAACAGGATTTCTCCAATAGTGCAGATACCGCATATACTGGCTAAAAAACAAATTCCAGTTTAAGAAAAGTGCCTAATTTATTATCAGGCACTTTATTTTATATTTCTCAAGTATTCTACGCATAAATCATTAAAGTCTGTATCTTTTAGAATTTTCAATCGTTTATAATTATTTAACAGATATACACCGTCTACGGATTCCAACATAATAAATTTATCATCCGATTTTATTTTTTGGTAGATTTCTTTTAGGTTTAATTCTAATAATTGCTCTTTTATATCTTTAGCATAAACTGTAGTTGTTCTACAAGTATGACAAATAACACGATGCACGCATTTATAAAATCCATTATAATAATAAGCAATGATTGAATATATACTATTAAATTCTTTTCTGTTATTATTCGTAATAATCATAAATCTTTTTTTATTGCCTAGCCTCAGCTCATAATCCATTTGATCTAAAAGTAATATAAGGGTATTAAAAGGATGATATTTGTACTTGAGATTATTTAATATAACATCCAAATTATCATATAGTGAATTTAAAATATCTTCATTTAATAAATCAAGCCCAATAAAGCGTAATTTTTCGTGATCCACAATGATATAATCATTTATCTGTTTTATTTTATCATTTACACATGATAGCCGTTGTTCGTAAGTCAAAGTAGAGTTAAGAAACTCATGAACTATATAATAGTATTCACTCATTTGAATTCTTCATCAGGAAACAAATATTCCTCGGAACAATAGTCTCCCAGCTCCTTAATTCGCTGTACAATCCTATCTTGATAATCAGGTGCATCGAGAATATCCAATGTATTAAAATTTAATATGAGATATAGCGGAGAAATATCTATTTGATATAATACATCAATGTTTGAAGAAAGTGTTTTATATAGATTTTGTAAATTAAATTTTCTATCCCTCAGCTTACTAATGTATTGAATCAATTCCTCTGAATAATTTTCATAACAGTTGAATATATTTTCTATTGCATATTTTTCTAGCTCGTAATACTCATGATCTACAAATTCTTTAAAATCATTAAATTCAAATCCATTATTCGTATACCTATCTATTGCTTTGAATCGTTTTGTTGTGCCATAAGTAACATCTATTGCATGAGCAAATATATACATTTGAATAGTGGAATAAGGATGTTTATCATAACATAAACGATAGTAAACTTCTAATGCTTTTCCATAAGCATCATAAATTTCACTTATCGAAGAATATTGAGTAAACGGAACAAAAAAAGGTAAAGTATAATTAACTTTATCGGAAATATACTCTAATGTACAATGATATTTATCTAAAAATACTTTACCTGATGGATATTGAATTATACCATCCTCCCTTTCAATTACATCGATCATAGAGTGATCATACTCATACAATTCTCTAATACTATATTTTTTCATATGCTGACAGCTTTACAAGCCTAGTCTTGTAGCAATAAAAATTATAATTACATTGGTAATTATGAAGCTGACCTCCTTTCTATTTTTTTATTTCTAGGATTTATTATAAAGAAAAATAGTGTTTGTTGGGTTCAACACGTATATAATAAACCAATTTTTGGCATTTTTCAATACCATTAGCCTTATTGTGACCAATTTCGACTTATCCTCTAATGAATATTATATAATTTTAAGTACAGGATAATGGTAGGTGAACATATGAAAAATGATATTGTATCTCAAATAATTGATCTTTGTTTAGAGATGACTGATTTTAAAACTGCTGAGTTAGCTGACTTAATTGGCGTAAAGCCAAGACAGATTAACAGATGGCGTAATGGTACTACCTCTCCTGATATTTTAACATTTTTGCGATTTTGCAAATTATTAAAGGTAGATGTCAATAAGATTTGTGAAATACTAGCAGAGCCAAGCACAGAAATCATTTTACATAACAAACAAGAAGTTGCTTTATTAAAATATTATAGACATGCGTCAAAAGAAGAACAAGAAAAGATTGATATAATCATAAATGCCTTATCAAAATAAAATAAGGGAAGTTTAATAACTATGTTTATAGTTTTAAACTTCCCTTTATTATTCCAGTTATAATTATTTATTTTTCATGAAGATGAAGTGCTTCTGCAAATAACTTGGCATTTTTTAAATAAAGCTTTTTTTGCTTATTATTCAAATCCCTATATAATTCTAACAAATAACATTCTTGTTTATCTTGCACAATGTTTATTATATTAGTTTTTTCTTCATGCTTGATTTTAATAATCTCATTGAAATCAATATCCAAAATCATACAAATCTTACATAGAGTATCAAAATCAGGTTCGTTAGTATTTCCCAACCAACGATATACTGTACGATCTGTCACATTTAATTCACTAGCTAATTGGCTAACAGATAGATCGTTTTTATCTAAAGCTATATCCAATACATTGCCAAATTTCATAATATCACTTACCCTCTCCGACAGCTAAATTATATAATTTTTCACATCATAATCCCGCTTTGCGACACATTCGTATACTTTTAAAAAACTGACAGGCACATTGACAAATCACATAGATACATCTAAAATAACTTGGGGCGTGGCATTAAGGAGGAGAGAAACAAACATGCCAAAAGAATTAAGCATACTCGATGAAAATGGGAATGATTCATCAGATGAGTATTTTGAAGGGAGAATATCGGAGTTAAAGGCTTATTTAAAAGAAAATTTCGGAATTACAGAAGAATTATTAAGAGAAAAGCTCGAAAATTATGAAATAGATGAAGTGTATAATCAGTTAAGGTTATATATTCATAGTATGGCATATGGAACAAATTGTGAGATCAAAAGTAATTTAGAACACATATTTGAGAATTTCAATATAAATTTAGATACAGGGAACAGTAAACGCTTTTTCATTAGTTTTAACGAAAAAGATCATGTTAGAACTTTTGAAGTGAATACATTGGTAGAGATGTTAGATATAGTGCTAGATTATAAAAAAAATGAAATTTTGGATGATTATATATTTATCTTAAAAAGATGGAATCAGTTACCTGAAAACTTCACATATACAACTGATTCTCCTATTCTTGACCTTTTCAATTTAGTAAAAGAGAAAACAAGTTTTATTCTTGAAAGTGATATAGCTGGAGAGTTGTACATATTAAGCCATTATAAAAATCTTCCTGTTCTTACTGATCCAATTTATCTTGATAAAGTAGTATTACGTATTGAAGAAGTCAATAATAGAATAAAAAAAGGACTTCCAGGTGGGGATTACCTTATGTCCTTTTGGGATGATTGAATTCTTGCAGAAAATCAATCAATTTTAATATATGTTCATCAGAAATTTTCAAATCACGAATCATCTTTATTAAATATCGTTCATTAACACTTAATACATCAGGTCTTAATCCTACTACCTGTGCATTAAGATCTATATGTAGAAATGCACATATTCGTAACATGGTTAAATAATCAGGTTCACTCTTACCAGTCGCATAGGATGAAATTGTCCTAGAACTACACCCGATATGCTTTGCTAAAGCAGTTTGTGTAATATTTGATATAGCTAAAGCATCTGATAATAATTCACTAAAACATTTCATATAACACGCTCCTTGTGGCTATTATAAGATATTTGAGATTATTGCGCTTTGTATTCCTATGATTTTATCTAATGAATTACTAAAATATAGGAATCCTGTTTTTAGTATAGGCAATCATTAAAAAAATATACATAAAAAAAAGAACCAGTGAACATAAATCGTTCTACTGGTTTTTTTGATCATTCAGATACTTAAAATTCAATACTATCTTGAACTGCATATTCTCTAGCTAATTCTGCCTCTTGTTTTAAACGATTCGCTGTATAAGATAACACTGCTAAATCATATGTAACATCATGAAATACGGTGGAATAAAGGAAATTAGAATATGCTTTACATTCTTTTTTACTTAAACTCTTTTTATTTTTAACTGGTTGATCAATAGTGCGTGCTTGCTTTATCGTTTGCAATATTAGGTTACCGATCCGATCATCAATTTTTTTCATTTGATTATCTTTATATTTTTGATAACGTTGGTCAAATTTATTCCCACCATAAAGAAATATATTTTTGTCTATAATTTTTTCTACTTGCAATTCGTATTCCTGTATAGCTTGTGCAATCTCATTATCATCTTTTATTATTTTAATTACTTCATTTATATCATTTTTATATGGTAAAACATTAGCACTATTATATTTTAACGAACCAGATACAGGAAGTGTATTATATAATTTCATTAGTAATGGATACAAATCTTTTGAGGATGTATCATGTGAAAAAAATTTGCTGAAGGAATGATTTTGAACACTTTTTATCACTTTTTTATCTACATTACTGTTTTGCAATATAGTTATGAAATCATTGAATGCCGTATCCTTTGTTGAGAGTAATTCAGCAGAATTTATGAGGTACGATCCAAGTGTAGACTTCATTTTCATAAATTTTTTCTTGTTGATTTTAAGAAGCTTTTTTGTAGGCATTTTCTCATACATCCATATGTGTACATGCGGGTTGTCCGTATTTGTGTGATAGTATGCTCCCCACATAACATTACTAGGATCAAGTCCTAATTCAATAATATTTCTGTTCATTGTTTTTGTTATGAATTGTTGCATATCTTTAATATCTGTTAAATTATTCTCAATAGCAAACTCTGACCTTACAGATATCACCATTTGGTAGTAAGAATCAGGATGATATTTCAATATATCTTTCTCAACTTGTTTACGTTCATAAATGCCATTTTTTCCAAAACACCCTGTACTACCTAGTCGGTATTCATAATAATCCAGCATCTTATTTGTTTCTACTGAAAATTTGCAACATCTGTCATCTCGATCGTAATAGTTCAACATCCTGTAAATATTGATACCGTCATTTTTCCTGTATCTCAAATTCACAATAATTTGAGCTTTATCTTTATTTTTCATTTGATAAAAGTAGGCAATATTGCCTACTTTTAACACCTCCTAGCTATTAAGTACATTCATAATATCATTGAATAAGGTATCAGGATCTATATCGGGTTCTTCTGAAGATAATGAATTATTAAACGTATTTTGCTCATCCAAATGATTGATAAAATCTTGAAATGTCTGACTGTTTAAATAATCTGCAATTTTATCTATTATTTCAGGATTTATTTCATCTTCATCACATTCAGTTTCAAAATAATCTAATATATGATCCTGAACTTGAGCGGTTATATCGTTACGCTGAGACCAATACCAAAAAGTTATACCAAAAAAATCTACTGCTCTTGGAACCGCATAATGTAACTCCATATCAGCTACTGGTGTTTCTGTCTTATCTTCTTTTATGATTTTACTATATCTATATTTTGACCAATCGGGGAGTGTAGTAAAGATTGGTTGCATATATGTTCTCATAACTATAGCTTCACCTTTCTCCTTGTTTAAAGTTTGCAATTCATTGGCATCAATCAATGATCTTTTGGTCTGCTGATAAGAACTACCTCCGCCTTGAACCGTTGCAGAAGAATTATAGTTTTGTGAATAACTCTCTGTCCAAATTGTTTCTGATCCTATTTTTCTTTCAATTTCCTCACATGTAGAATATTCACCACTGGCGATATATATCCATAAATTGCAATTACCTCTAATAGTCTTTGCTACTTTTTCACCATAGATTTCATCAATCTGACTTGTATCTTGGACAAATAAATGATAAATGATTCCTCTTGATCTTGAAACAGTAATTTTTCTACTCATATTTTCCTGTTTTATCAAATTACCATATTCGTCTAAAATCATATGTATTCTCCGTGGTAATCGTCCGCCGTATTCATTGGCTTTAAATACCAAAGTTTTATAAATCTCATCAAGTAGCATGGATACAACAGCATCCTTACTGGTTTTTTCGTCTGGAGTTATACAAAATAATGCACATGGTTTATCACCAAATGTTGAAATGTCGAAATAGGATTGTGCCATCATTTTAGCCAGTTTTATACTGGAAAAAATGTTTAATGTTGCAAGTGATGATGTATAAAAAGACCCCCTTGTTTTATCAGGAGCATTTTGTACTGTAGTAAACGCTACTCTTGCTATATCCGTTTCACCAAGGGAATTGAAAAATTCATTTAACGGAATGATTTTATTTATTGGTTTTGATAATAAAGCTAAAGTTTGATACACACTATAAAAATTCTTTTTAGAATCAGGAACATTTGCTTGGGCTACTGCTAATATCAACCCCTTGATTAAGGCACGCTGACCGTCAATCCATATTTTCTCACCAGCTCCATTATCTATTACTAAACTATTGGATAGATCACCAGCTAACTCGTCCGCATCGTCAATATTATCTTCTTGTAGATATCTAATAATGTTAGTTAAAGGATTCCATTTATCGCTATATTCAAGATTTCTAAAATCAACACAATAAACAGCATATCCCAATCCTTTTAAAAAATTTCTAAATAAGAAGAATAATTCTTTCTTTGGATCATTCACTACCATACTTTCTTTTGCTTTTGAAATAAGTGCTATTAAAATACGTACAATTTTTCTACTTTTACCGCTTGCAGTTGTACCAATTACTAAGCTATGTACATCATGCTTTTCATAAAGTAATTCATCCTTTTTCCAAAATTTAATACCTTTGGGCAGATAGTGTATAGGCAAGCCACCAACATCTAAATTCTCATCCATATTCGTTTGAGCAAAAAAAGTTTTCTGTTCGTCTAATGTAGCCCACCTAGAAGATGCAAGTTTCGTTGATTTTTCTAAATTATATGTGATTTTAAATATCATGGCACATATAAGATATATTGAGATACCAAAAGATAGCATAATGATTTCAATTTTATTTAACTGAAAACATTCTATCATTTCAGTATTTGTTAAAGTGGAAATTATAATTGTAATACACAAGGGAAATATCAACATAAAAGCTATGAATATAATTGAGAATCCTACCCATTTATTTAATTTATGTTTATTCATAACCGCTCCTTTCTGTCATAATAAATGATTTTTGATTAGATAGTTTTATAGAATGGTTTTAATAGTTTAATGATGAAATAATCTATATTACTGACAATATAAAAAATCTATGAAATACATTATTAGTAAAGGAAAATATCTAATTTTCACAACAAAAAAAGTGATTTTAAGAATCACTAAGTCGTTAATATTGATTATTTGTTTTTATCGTTGTTTTAAAGTAAAATCTGTTGTTGCCACTGGCAACAAGCACCAAAAAGTCGAAACTCGTTACGACCTTATCCTGCTACCAATACAGATTATAAATAATCTGTTATTGGTAGGGCTAATCGAATAGCTGGATACTTTTCTATAAAATTTTAAAGATCAATTTCTTCATCATCCAATGAAATATCTTCTTGTATAATATCATTTATTTTATTTCCTAAATGATGTTCTTGCTGGCATTCATTGAATAATGTTTCAGGATCCGCTTCTATCACCTCATATGTATTCTGATTAGGGGATAGACGAACTGTTATTTTTTGCAAAGTCATGTGGTACTTACCATCTAAATAATCATCAGAGAAATCCGCATCTCTAGTATATAAGATGAGATCACCATTTTCGTTTTTCATAATGGTGCCATTTACATGATTGACTAAATCTTGAATAAAATATTTGTCACCATCCTGATGTGCAAAATATTCAGGTTTTTTATCTTGACCATATCTTAGATTTTCTGCTTTCATAATATAGATTTTATTTGTCCCGACTATATCATAGAAATTATCAATTATGGCATCCATATTCGTACAATATTTGTTTGAGCCATAATCTGATGTCATTGCTAACACATTTTTGGCATTTATGATTTGTGAGTTTTCAATAATATTTCCATTGATAATTTCTTGAAAACACTCATATGCTAGGGAATGATTAAAGCCAACATAATCTAGTTTTGTAATAGTATTGTCTTTCGTTATAACTGCATACATGGATTGTATTTCGTTTCTATAATCGCTTTTGTTATTCATCTGATATAACCCAACTGACGAGTTATCATCAAATTTTATATTTTCTAATTCATTAGATTCAAGAAACAGTTTTTTTAATTCATTTTCAATTTTTATTTTATCGACTGACAGCAAATCATCATTATACAGTAAATCAAGATATAGGTCTGTTTCGTCATTCATCTCCCCTTTATTATCTAATAAAAGGTATTTGTAATTATATTTTGTATTATCATCCATATAGATTAAGTTATATTCCTTTCCTTCAAGGAACAGTTCTATAATTTCTTCTACGTATCCTACCTCAGCAAAATAATTATCTGATACAAGTCCAAAATCTTCCGTTCTATACATTTTTAGTTCATCACCATTCTCATTCACATAAAATATGAATGATCTAGTTAATAGCGTTAAATCAAACTGATTATGCATATCATCTATTAAATACAAAGGTAGGGGATATCCTATCTGACAAAAATCTATTTTTTCAAATTTATTGTTATCTAAAATTGTATGGCATTTTATTTCGCCATCTTCATTCATCATAAAATATAAACGTTTTTGAAAAATACCATGATTATCAACAATATCAATGATATCTTTATCATTCATAGGTCTTTTTTCACCTCTAACAAGTTCGTACCATGTCATATTATTAAATTCATCTTTCTTCGATATATAGCAATGATGTCTATAATAATCATGATAATTAGCGATGTTGTTCTCCTCATCCTCAGACGCTTTACAAACTGTATCACGTATATCTATATCTAAGGTAATAGGTGTTTCATACTGACATCTCTCACAATATCTATCAGCGTAGCTCTCTATTTCATTTACATAATCCAAAGATACATTTCTGAGAAATGACAACTTACTGATGTCACCTCTTATTGCATGTTTTTTTAGCAATTCTTTGTTTCTATCAGTAAGATCATGTCCTTTCATTATTATAAATTCTTGAATACCTTTTAACCTATCTTCTTGCCAATTCTTATATTTATTTAAGTATTCATTTACATAATTTCTAAAATGATCTATATCGTTTTGGCTATACAATGCGTTATATGTGCGTAGTATATCTTTGCAATATTTAAAATTATTTGAGAATCCACCACTCATATAATTTTGGTCATTTAGAGCATCAGATAGTATATTGATTATTTCATTAAAATATAAATCATTTCTTTTTTCGTCCATTTTTTTCTCCTCGATTCTTTTTTACATACATATTCTCATATCCTGTTTTATAAAACTTTTTACGTAATCGCTTGTCCTTTTTTTGAGATATATTATTAAATGTGAGATTTTTATTGAATTCAGAGAAATCACTTTGAAAAAGATGCTCAATTTCAATTCCAGTACCCACAATGTATGCAAGCTCGTCAGTAGTAAGGTAATGGCATACTAATTCTCTTTCCTGTGTGATCACACAAATAATTTTTACATCGGGATTCAGGAGCTTTAAAGTTTTAACTGCGTAATAAAGGTCTACATCATTATACATATCCCCATCAATTAGGATATGTGTCAAGTTGGTTACTCGCAACGCAATAAGGTTTATAGCAGTTTTATTTTCATAATGATTTATGAAATATAAGGTGCTGTCTAATTCATGAAATTCCTTTTGCAAATTATCCATAAACTCATGACTTCCAAATACGATTATTTTCATATTCATCCTCCTAGATCGTCTTAGAACGATATTTTTTATATCCTTGATTTTCTAAATTAGATATTTCTTGATCACTTAATCCATTCAGTTTCAAAATATTCAATAGGTTATCAATGCGTTTTTGATCAGACCTTATCTGTTTTATATAAGTTATATATAAAGTATCCTCAATTAACTTTATGATCTCTTTTTTTGAATCAGCCAATTTATCAAAGTAAAGGTACTGTTCAACACAGTACCTTATTGCTTCTGACGTATTATCTAAATGTTCTCTTGCTTTGATTTTTTCTAAATCATTCATAACTGTTTCGCTCAATCTGCTACTCACTGTTATCGTTGGAGCAGGTATGAAGTCAATAATAGGTATATCATAATAATCAAAAATTCTTTTTAGTACAATAGCATCTACTTTTCTGATTTTAAACTGTTCAATTCTGCGGTACAAGTTTATATCAATATGTAGATGTTCAGATACTTCGACTTGTTTAATGTGTTTATCTAAACGCTTTTGCTTGATTGTCACTGACATATCAAAAGTCAAGAGTATTTTATTATTCATAAGGTGGGTTCTTCTTCCTCAAGGATCATTTGATTAAACCTATTCTGTAAATCTTTATAGCATTTCTCATATTCATTAACAGATTTTCCTTTAAGATAATTCGTAAAATCAGATAACTCCAGTTTCTCGGAAGCATAAATATTATAATCCATGACTAACTCTAATATTTTTGCTGTCCATGCACGTTTGATCGCATTCTCCCTTTGTTGAAAAGTGGGCATTTTTGCCTACTTTCTATAGCTCAACCGCTTCTTCACAAGAAACGGAATGAACGATCTGACGTTTTTTTTGAGGAAAATGAGATAATTCTTTATCTAATTTTTTGATATCACGTGCTGTCAAATACTCATCTAATGATGTGATCTTTCTCTTAGAAAAAATTTCATCAATTTTTTTAACAAAAATGGCATTTACCATTTCCTTATTTTCGAGATCTGATTTATAAATTCGGTCATGAACATATTTTTGCTTTATCTTAGAGAGTGTATCTTTAATTTGGATTTCTACTGGCATCGTCTTATATTTGATATCCATATGCAAAGCGGTATATCCTGATTTTGGGGTATGCTTATAGTAATCAGAAATTTCAACACATTTAAAATGATCGTTTATTATATGCTGAATTTTAGGTACATCTTCCTGACTTCTGCAAACAATACTTACACCCATTAAATCTGTTAATTGCTTCATTTCTTTATATCCTTTTCGATCAATTTTTTCAATAATGCTTTGTGGTGTTTTATATCTACCTTTCAGTGAATAATCAAAGCCATAAAAAAAGCCACTAGATTCTAGTAGCTGGATGAGATCAAATTGTAGTAGTTTTAAATAATCTTGTGATTCAAGATAATTTCTAAAGAATATTGCCGATTTCTTCAATTTGCTGTTTGACATTCTGAACCTCCTTTTCAAGTTCTGCAAAAAGATCATCATAGTGAGGATTATTCAATTCACTTAAATGAGTATCAATAATAGGTAAGAAAACCGTTTCAGTTTCATCTATATATCTCTGTACCTTTATTGGGTTAGGACAATTTTTTAATGAGCTAACATTATGAATTCTATCTAACATTTTGATTTTAAGTGCTATTAAATCAGTGCATACTAGCTTTAAATAATCTGAATAAGATATACCTTTTTTATGCGTCAATAACTGAATTTTATCGGCTATTGCTATACCAAACTCTTTTTTAATTTCTTCATATGTAACATCTGTATCCTCAAGAGTATCATGCAGTAAAGCAATGATTATTTCATCAGGATTAGTAAGTCTTTTAGATACTGCGATAGGGTGCGATATATACTCTGTGCCTTCATCTCTCATTTGCCCTTTATGAGCTTTCTTAGCAATCTTATATGCAAGATATACTTTATATTTCTGATCATTTTCTTGTTGCTCATATTCGCTGAAATCAACGTTAAATTCGTTATAATCATATTCTTTCATAAAGTCCCTCCTTATATTTCAATATCATCATATTCTTGATCTTCTGCCCAACAAGCATCATTCAAGAGTTTCGATGTTATTTTATCAATATCTGTGTTATGTTTTCTTAGAATTTTTTGTACTTCAGGAAAATATTCATTGTAATAACAATCATCTATTCTGCGTAGTAAACAAACAAGAAATTCCATCTTTTCCTGAATATTATTGATATTCTCATACCAATTAGAATACTCCTCATAAAATGAATTTGGTAGATGATGCAACATACTTTGTATCAAATTATTCATGCTCATGCCTCCATTTCGATGTTTTCTTCATTTACGATTTCAACAGTGGTAGAGGGATCGTTCAAAGCAAGATCTATTTCTTTTTGTCGGTTTAATAACTGGTTAAGCATTTCTGCATCTTTGAATTGACTCGATATGATTTCTTCTAATACAAGTTGGTTATCTAACTGAACGGCTTTTTGATTTTGTAATGTGGTTAATTGATCTTCCATTTCTGAAATCAGTTTATCGAATCTATTAAAATTCACTTGCACTAAATTACTAATACTAGCTGGACGATAAGAATCATTTTTAGCGATAAGAATGAAGTATAATTCAAGTCCAACCTTTTGAATAGCCATGTCATATCCACGATATTTCCCAAATGGTTTTTTATTATCTGTTAATAAATTGAAATTTTGAATTAGCCGTTGTAATTCTTCGCCAGCCCTTTTTATATCAGTATAAGTAATATCGTTAATTGTAACAGAGAATGTTTTACTATTATCTTTCATAGAAACATCTTCTTCTAATAAGGCTATTTGATCTTCTAATTTTTTAATCTTTGCTGGCAACTCTATTATACTCTTTTCTGCTTGAAATTTCTGCTTTAAAAAATTAGATTTTTTCATCTGTAATTGTCTTATTTGATTATCTACTTCCATTTTTTTACGTATGAGGGGATTTCCTGATGCGATTGCTTTTATTTCAGCATATGATAATATATTTTCATCCATTTCATCCATAGTACGAATTGTGTTTGATCCCTCAAGTAACTGTTGCATATAGGTACTCTTTGTCTCAATAATCTGCCATGAATATGCATCGTAGCTCTTAACAGTTACATATCTAAATTCATATATGGCATCAAACATATTGCCTTGTCTAAACCCACGTCCATTCCTTTGTTCAATGTCACTTGCTTTCCACGGAACATCAATGTGATGTATTGCACATAAGCGTTGTTGTATATTTGTTCCAGCTCCCATTTTTGGTGTGCTGGCAATTATTATTCTTTTTATACCATCATTTAATTCATCAAAAAGTAGACTCTTTTCACTTTCTGTCTGATAATCATGTATGAAGGCTATTTCTTCTTTTGGTATTCCATGCTCAACAAGCAATTTACGCAATTCAAAATATATATTCCATTTATCATTATTAGGAGTGCTATAATCGCAAAATAACACTTGTACACCTTTGTTTTCTGCAAACTCGTCATAGACTTTTTTCACATTGCTTGCTATACCGATGATTTTGGTGCCAGCTATGCACCCATATTCTTCATCAATAAGTCTAAGGTCTATAGATGCCTTTTTACTATCGGTATTCACTTTAAGCGGATTATCTACTCTAGGATCAACAGCATTCGCATGTATAAGTTCCATTCTTTCAACCACATCCTCCATGTATTCTTTTAATTCAGGACTAGGTTCATTTTGGATGATTATTGGCTTTCCTCCAATTCTAGTAGGTATCGTAGAGTTTTGCCTCTGTAATTTACTATTTTTCATTTCGTTTGCAAGCATATTAGAGGTCATAATGATCGCATTTTTACGAAACATTTGCATGAGTTCAGGTATATTGAAAAATTTATTGAATCTTTCTTTTGTTTGATAACTACCACCATCAACGCTGATTTCTAGTGTCTGCGTGACTTTACCATAATTTTTAGCCCATGCATCAAAACTATAAATTTGTTTCTCCTGTAATAGATCCTCCTGTAGATAACGCTGAAATGTATATAATTCTGTCATGGAATTACTCATTGGAGTACCTGTAGCCATAATAACACTTCCACCTTTAGATTTGATATAGTTTGCTTTACAATATAAATCAAAAGCTTTTTGCGATGCAGTCGTACTTACACCAGCAATGTTAGACATTCTCGTTGTTATAGCTAAATTTTTAAAATAATGTGCCTCATCTACACATAATAAATCAATACCCAACTGTTGCCATACAATACCGTCATCTGTTTTATGATCAAGCAAAGATTCTATTTTAGTTTCATATGATTTTTTTGAACTTTCTAAACGTTTAATCAAATATGTGTTTTTTACATCTGATTCTCTCTCTAACTCTATAGCAACGGATAGATCATCAATCATATTTCTAATGCTATCTATCTGATAATCTTTTGATAAAGGAATCAATTTAAAGGACGAATGGGCAATGATTATTGCGTCATAATCATTAGTTGCTATACGGTGGATAAAAGCATTTCTATTATCTTTCTGTAAATCTTTCTTTGTAGCACATAGAATATTTGCAGATGGGTATAACGTATAAAATTCTTGTGACCATTGCATAACCAAATGATTAGGTACAACTATCATAGGTTTTGTTCTTAAACCAATACGTTTTAGTTCCATAATTGTTGCAATAATCTCAAAAGTTTTTCCAGCACCAACTGCTTGAGCTAGTAGGGTATTACCTCCAAACATCATTTGTGCAACACTATTTTTCTGAAAATCCTCTAAAGTGATTAGTGGATTCATTTGAGGAAAAGTAAGATACGCACCGTCATACGTTTGCAAAACATCAGAATTATATAAATTATTATAGATTTTTTCTAAATCTTCTCTACGGTTTAAATCACTATAAATCCAATCTTGCCATACAGAATCCAAGTTGTTCGCTTTATAACGAGCTTGTATTGTACGTTCTTTATTCAATTTACTTTTTACTTTCTTTTTTCCATTTTCGTAAACATCATAATAATTCATGATTTTAATGGTTTTGGAGTTAATAACATCATCCATTAAATCAATTATACTATAGTCAGGTTGTCTGTATTTTATATCCAAGTTTTCAGATGGGGGTACTGCCCAGTTATCATAATAGTTCATATTAAGTATATACTTTGGAATCATTATATCCCAACTTCCCAGTAAGGGAGAATAACTAGCTTTTACTGAATCCTTTTGATATCCTTTGATATTTAGAAGATGACAAATAAATTCAGATACATATTTTGCTGGAACCCATGTAGTTCCTAGCTGACAAGTGATATTATCTGCTGTTATCCACTCAGGTAGAAAACGTTTTAAATCTGTAATATTGTTGTCAAACCTACCATCATCATTTTTACTTTCTGCTATTTTTAGTTTCTCTCTTATATTGCCACTTAGATATTCATTGCTAGGGGTTAGGGAACCATCTTTAGGATCAACATAAATTTGATGTTCTTTCAATAACTCAGCCTCTATATCTTCTTTACTCTTGTTGTAAATTGTTTGCATAAAATCTATATTTATACGTCCAAACTTATCTAAAGAAACTAACATAGCGTCTTTGGCAGATTCAGCATGTATTATCTGATCACGAGGTTTAATAGTTCTTTTTCTAAAAATATCTGATGTAGACACTTTATTTGTTTTCTTATCAATGATTTCAAGTGCCATAAGCATATAAAAGTTAGGATCATTTCTGAATATCCTGAAATTCTCTTTTGAATTGATATATCCATATTGAATAATAAATTCATTATAGGATTGTTTAAGTTGCTCTTGTAAATTTTGAAATTCAATTTGATTAAAATTATGTAATTGTATATGAATGAGCTTTTCTATAATGTTTTCTATAAGCAATAACTGTCTAATTCTACTCTCATTTTTATAATCAGTTAATTTTATTTTATTTGAACTTTGCCTACGATAAATATCACGATCAATCAAAAAATAAGCACCATCTTTTATATTTTGGTATTCACTTTCTAGTTTTGTGATTTGAGTTTCATTTTCATTTAAGAAAATTTCTTCTTCGTGATAAATATCATCAGGGAAGTGATCAACTGCTCTTTGTAGCATTTCAGCAAGAGTAAACTCTTTGTTTGGATTCACAGTTAATTCATGACCACCAAAAGCATTAGATCTCGTTGTTAGTGTTCCGAGTATCATATGAGGATTGCTAGTGAAATAATGATTGATATGTTTGCCTTGAAACTCATCTGTTTTAAGCCAACTGTTTTCTTCATCAACGGTAACTCTTAATTGATCTAGTTTCTTTAAAAATATGATATCGCTCGTTATAGTGGTGTTTGCTCCATTCTTTGTGAATGTGTTGTTAGGTAGGCGTATTGCACCGATTAGATCTGCTCTCTCATATAGCCATTCACGTATTTTATTATTTGGATTATCTAATGTTGCCGTTGAGGTTATAAAACACAAAAGCCCGCCTTGGCGGACTTTTGATAATGCTTTAGCAAAAAAGAAATCATGGATTTGAAAATTATATTTAGCAAACTCTCGATCGTAAACACTGTATCTACCAAAGGGTACGTTAGATATGGCTAAATCAAACGAATTATTTTGATATTCAGTTTTCTCAAAACCTTTTATTTGCACTTCAATACTTGGATAAAGATATTTGCAGATACTTCCGGATATATTGTCTATTTCAACCGCATTGATATTACTATTTGTACGCATATCATTAGGCATCAATCCAATAAAATTACCAGTACCAACACAAGGGTCTAAGATATTTCCACAATCAAATCCCATTTTCTGTACAATCTCATACATAGACTTTATCACTACTTGCGGTGTATAGAAGCTTGTTAAAGTGGATGCCATACATTCTTTGTATTCTTTATCAGATATGTATTTCTGTAATTCTTCTCGTTCTTTTTTCCAATCAGGATTTTGATTATCAAAAAGATGGGGTAGACCGCCCCATCCTGTATAATGCGATAAAATTTCCTGTACATCTTGTGTTAGCTGTATTTCACTTGCCTCTAATGATCTTAAAGTTTTTATGGCTTTAAGATTGTTCTTGAACTTCTGCTTTGCATTTAAAGATTGATCTTCATTCTCTATGCTAAAGTCATGTTGCGAACTTGTTGAACTAAGTAATCCATTGTCTGTCTCTCTGCTTCGCTTTTTATTTTTACTATGTTTGCGGTCATCTCTGGGTAGCTCGTCTCTGGTGTCCCATAGATCAAGCTTAGGTTCTTCATAATTCGTACTTCTACTTTTTCTACTTCTTCTTCTAACAATTTTACTTGAGTTGTCAAGGTTTTCTGAAAACGTAATTTGTGATAAACTTTCGGATTCTCCTGTTTCAAAATTTCCACGATCATTTTTTGCATCGATGTCCCAATCAAAACTGGCGAATAAGCTGATTTGGCTTTCATCATTATTTATCACTCCTTTGTTCTTACTCATATTTTACCTCCAAGTGAAGTTTTTAACAAGTCTTATTGTAAATTGATTATTCGCATAGGGTCTATTGCTTTACCATATAATCTGATTTCAAAATGACAATGAGCGCCAGTTACATTGCCTGTGTGTCCTGTATGTGCTACTGCTTGCCCCTTTTTTATATTGGTTCCAACGGATAGAGGGGATAAACTACTAAGATGACAATAAAGATATGATAAATCATCATCAACTTTTATTATAATCATATTGCCTGAAATAGAATCATAACCATTATAGGTTACAATACCGTCATGACTAGCATAAACTGTAGTGCCATCAGGTGTACCAATATCAACACCATAATGCATAGTTGACACACCAAAAGGAGCATACATACCAAAACCAGCATTGATAGGATAACGTTGCGCAAATGGATAGGCAAATATATACTTCTTCTGCAAATCCTTATCTCCATCAGGGTTAGGCTTATTTACATTACCTCTATCAATATAACTATATTTCGCAATATCTTCTGACAACTGTATTGGATCAAGTTTTTGATATAAGCTTAACTTAACTAATGATTCACTATATTCTTTAATTTGTTTAAGTAAAAATGGTTTTCCTTGTGCATTTATTGCTTGTTCAGCTTCAGATTTCACAATTTCAATAGTTTCTTTTATATTGGCAGACCAATTAGGAACTACTAAATAAGATAAGGGTAATTCAATGCTATATTTTTCCTTATACTCATTTATAACAGGATAATAAATCTCATTATATAATTTTATTCCTTCGGGTGTTTGGAAAAATTGTTTAGGTATCTCATCACTCATTTGGCTACTTGCAAAAATACCTGTAAATGCCTGTATTGTTACATATATAAGCAAAATTACTATACCTAAAATTCCACCTCCAGCGAATTTTAGAATTCTTTTAACTTCCATTCTAATTTTTTTTCATAGCATCGAATAATTCTTTAGTAGCTGTATCCAAAGCTACATTAAGCCGACATGATGCATTCGTACCGATACGCATATAGCATTGACCTATTTTTGCTTTTGCCACAAAATCAAGCTCTGATTTAGGTACAAGCTTCGTTGAAGTCAAATAGGATACACCAGCATGACCTAAGCCAAAATAAAAAGCATAAGTCGAATTTTCTATAATGCTCTCACCATATTCCTTCACTGAATCGTTTAAGACATCTGATATTTGTTGTGTTGCACAGGATAAACCACCCTTGTATTTTCTAATGCGTTTCACTATGTTTTTTTGAAATTTACCAGTTTCAGGCATATCAGGATCAAGTATTACATGAAATTCATCCTCATATAGTTGTTTCCAAGTATTATCATCAGATGATAGAATATCAGTCCACACATATGAAATGATATTGTAATATTGTGTCCTTAATATACGTTCATCGCCATTCTGCAATCCTGAAATCACAAAGCATAGCAATTTGTTGTTTAGATTTATATTTGTATGATGATTAAAAATTGCACTATCAGCACCAACTGCTAGAGGTCGAATCAAAGCAACAACTTCATTAAGCCTTTCAACCTTTTTACTTTCTTTCCCGTATTTTTCTATGTATGCATCCTCTTTTTTCATAAGATGATCATATAAATCTGACATAATAGGAAAGTCTTGAGAACTATAGTTTTTCACTATATCTTCCGCACTGGTATCATACGTAATACCACATTTTTCATATATTTCCTCTAAAGCTCTTTCTATTTCTGAAAAATGCAAAATGCCAATAGTATCTTGAATGTATAATCGAAAGAATGTCCGTAAAAAGTGTATATGTCTTGATAACGGAAAAATATCTTTTAAATCAACTTTGCTATCTAAGTCACTATCATCATCAGGAAGGTCAAATCGTATATGTAGGGGATTGATAATACCTTTATTACCGTTGGCACAATCAATTACTGCACCTTTTAAATAACGTGCAAGTTTTGGTAATTCCTTGCCTTCTACATCAATGATATATTGCTTATAGTTTCGTGCAAAGCGTGTAAGAATCAATAACATAAGTAAGGTTGTCTTACCCATACCACTATTTCCAGCAAGAAATTCATTGCTATTACTACGATCGTTTTGTCTGATACAGTTGTTATAAAAAACCACACCATTCGACCAATCTGTATACCCAAGAAATACAGCTAAGTGTTTGTCATAAAGAGACTCAAAAACCAAAGGGAATCCCCATGCTAAAGTGTCTTGAGTAGTCATTTTATTATATTCTTTTAAAAGATTGTTACATATAGGGGCGGTTGTATGAAGTAGCTTGGTTTGCTCTTGAATTCCTTCACGTAATGTTATGTTAATGTCACGTGCATAGTTTTTTATATCAAGAATTTGGCGTTTTAAATCTTCTAAATTTGAATTTTTGATCCGCAAGGAAACAAAAAAAGATAATGGCTTATAGTCACTACCTGTCATTTTACTTATAATTTTCTCTATATCTAATAGTTGCTTTTGAATAGAAGCTTTTGCTGTTGTATCTGATTCTCTATTATAAGATCGAGTTAATGTTTTATGTGTTTTATTTAATTGTTTGCTTAGTTCATTTCCCTCTGTTTGTTCAAAATGTAAAGAGAAGTCTACATCAGGCATCATTGTCAAGTATGATAGATAGGCAAATATAGGAGTTGCTGTATAAGAATATACAAATAGTTCTTTCGTATAAATTCCATCAATGCAAATTGATTTTTTTAAACCATCTTTTGCCTTTTCCATAACAGTAGGACATATGTAATCCATGATATCATTACCCAGTACATCAAAGAAAGCTCCATCAAAGGAGCTTGTATACGGATTATAGTAATTATATATGATCTTAGTCTGATCAAGAATAGATAATACTTTACAGGGAATTAGATTGCTAATTGATCTAATTATCTCAGATACTTTATTATCAAGACGATCTATATCCGTATCTTTTAATAATAAGATAAATGCTCGATCAATCAGTGTCATTTCTTTTGCTGTATTGGCAAGTTGTTGCTTGTCATGTTCTAATACTTCATAACGCATCATATCTTGTTCATCTGTGAAATCAATCATAGCCTGTAAATCATCTATTTCATTTAAGTATCCATCAATATCTGCGCCAATTTCATAGCTAAATAATTGTCCACATCTTGCGGTAAAAATATGCTGATAAGTTGAGATATAATCATACTGATCATCTTTAGATAAACCAAAAATATTTACTGCAGAAAGCTGTATCATTTTAATATATTCTTTATTGTTTTTTATGTAGTACAACGCCTTGTCATAATCGTATGAGAATGGAAGTGAATCACGTATTGAATTATGAGTTTTGATTTTCTTTGTAATTTGCTTTTTAGTACTTTTTTTCTTTCTCATATATTTAATTCTTCCTCCTTATTTTGTTCCATATATCTGTCTAATAATTCAGGACAATCAATAAAATTTATCCTTTCCAAAGCTCCAGCATATACAGTGATATAAGGGGTATTGTCATCCGTCAATAATTCACAACTATATTCAAGTTTTTTACAATCATTTGATAAATTATCAAAATCAGGCAACTTCATAAATTCAGGTTCAGGAACATCCATAAAATATATACCATTATCACTTTTCAATAACTTTCTAGTCAAATACTGTAAAGTTAGTGGTAATTCTTCAAATTTGATATAATTTTCAATTTTCATTTCCATGATTTCGTGTTTTATTTTATCAATATCCCATAAACCAAAACTATCTGAATAGTATATTAAGATAGATTCAATATCACAATTTTTATTTTTTACAGAATATCTTACATCAAAAAACTCTGCTTTTTCTATAACACCAAAATCATTAGCACTTAATGCATTTACTCCTATATCTTTAATTTGATAACTTACATTTTTATCATAGAAATTTATCTTACAATCCGTCATAATTGCTCCGTGGAATAAAATATAAATACGATGGTTCTCGAAAGTCTTTTATAACTTTGTGAATAATAATTGATAACGATTGGTTCATTTGTGGAATCGTTATATAAAATACACCTGATAACAATGCAATCATCAAAGATATAAAAATACGTAGTAAATCTGACAGGTAAAACAAAAGAATATACAAACTAAAATAAACCGCTATAATCTTAAAAACCTCTTTTACGTCCCATATCATGAAGATTTTTTCTTTAACTTTAATGTTGTTTACGATGATCTTGTAATCGTCCATAGTTACCTCCTTTTGAATATAGACTTCAATCTGTCATTATCTTCTCTGAAATCATCTATTTGCTCATTTTCAGGTTGCAGTGTATCAATGCTTTCTTTTGGTGTGGATGAATTTTTAAAGAAATCTGTGTTATGCCTTGCTATATCTTTCTTAGATGTAGCATCAAAATAAGGTTTTGCTTTGGTATTAGCAGTATCTTTTTTTGTGGAATCATTGCTCATAGGTTTATTGGCTGATTTTACTGTTTTATTAGGATTGCTAGTAACGTTATTATTTGGCTTATTCATACTTTCAATAGGGGCAGAATGCTGTGGTGTTTGATTATCGCTCTTTGTATCTTCTCCATATCCATTATTCATTTCAGTTGGTTCAGGTTGCATACTATCATTACTTGTTGAATTATCACTTGTAGATGCAGTATTATTTGAATATGGCTTTTGTGATTGTGAATCTGAGGTTGCATTAGGGTATGAATAATTACTAGGGGAACTTCTTGCAGAATTACTTGCTGATCCATTTGTTTTACTGTCTTGTTTACCTGAATTTGAATTTGATTTTTGTCCTAGTGAGCCTATATGTCTGCCTAATTTTTTTGCTGAATTTATTGCGCCTCCATAGCGACCTTCACCAGTCATGGACGGTTTACCAAAAACTGCTTGAAATCCACCTCGTGCCATCCGTAATGGTGCCATAGATGTCCGCATCGCACTACTCATTTGATTCAAACTATCTGATATACCAGCAAAATATCCACCAACCATGCTATTTATGATATTAGGAGTTGCCACAACAAAGATAAGTCCAGCCAAATATAAGTATAATTTTGCCCATGTATCACCTACTTGATTTATGCTAACAATTATTTTTGTCAAAAAAACTAACAAATATATTTGTGCAATATTAAGAATGAAAGCTGATAAGACGCTATTTCTTAAAACAGTGAAAGGAGTAGCATTGTTATAGTTCGTTAATGATAAAGCACATAAAGGTGTAATGACTTTATAAAACGCTAAAGAAATTATTCTTAACGAAACCTGTAACGTTATCACAGCTAAAAGTATCCAAAATATCAAAGATCCTACAATAGTCCAAAAGAAATTTAAATCATAGATGTAATTGTCATCTTCATCCTCCTCATTGATATCTAATGAATTATCTTTAAGCTCTTTTATGATCTTTTTTGTTGTAGGATCGTCTAACCCTCCAAATGACTTAAATAGCATTTCATTAACTCCTTCTGATATGGTGTTCGTATCATTGCCAGAAAGTATAATTGTATTGGATGATGATACAATAGAGGATCCGATATTAAATGCAATAGGTGTTGCCAGCATTACGATGGCTACCGTGATAATCGTAAGAGATTTACGATATATGTTAAGATTTTGCTCATCATCTCTCATCATTGCCCATAATACTTCAAACGACCATTTTACTGGTAAGATAGCAAATGCAATAACTACCAATCCATTGAAACTAGAGGTTACAAAACTATCATTTAGTATACTAAATGGTAATATATGTCCAGTTAAAATATTTAATAATCCTGATAGCATATCAAGCGTACTTTTACAAATTAACCACTGAAACTCCCGTATAAGATCCTCGATCCATGAAAAATCAAACATATATCATTTGAATATTAGTATAAAGCATAAGATAGCCAATATAAAAAAGACTGTTATAGTCAAGAAATACTTAATAGGGAGTATCGCTTTATTCAATAATTCTTTCATGCTTTCTACTGTTAATGAATTATTTCCTTTAAGCAAAATTTCAATAGTTTTTTTAAATGCCTTATTTTCGTTTTTTAGGATCTCATTCGTATTATATATATCATACAAATAATAAATAATTTCTTCATTTACCTTATCTTGCATTTCCAGCATATCAATAATATGCAACATCTGTTTATCGTCAGAATTTGTATTGTTGTTCATTAAATCTAATTTCTTTGGTGGTTTTATATTAAAAAATTCATCAATAACTTTGCGGTCTTTCAGAAAAAAACGTTTTTTCTTATCAAACATATCATACAAGTCAAATAAAGTTTTATCCTCAGGTATCCCATATGTATCTAAACATTCTTTTAAATATTCGTAATTTTTATCAGAAAGGTTTAGATCTGTAAATTGATCTAAACCTTGCTCATCATAATCTTTTTCCATATTTAATCATCACTTTAAGTAATTTTCAACTATTTTAACAATAAGTGAAGCTAGAAAAATTACAGCTAGACATACGAATATTTTTTTTGTTTTTTGGGAATACATTTGATCTTGTTGACCGTCGGATACCATTTCTAAAACTTTATTAACACCTACCATCAGTACCGCAACTAATGGGGCAATTACTAATAATGCTGTTGATGCATCAGATAAAAAAGGTTTAAGTTTCTCTAATAGAGTATTCCAGTTCATACATGCTCCTTTCTTTCTTTATAATTCGGGTTCTTCCTCCTCTGCTTCGGCAGTAGGGGTAATACTTTGGACTTTCTCTTTCATTTGATTTATGAAATTTTTACGCCCATCAACATATGCTTGCTGAATGTCTTTAGGATCATGTTGAACCTCAATAGGAATCTTTGTTCCATCACCTTGATCAACCATACGAGTGACAGTAATGCTATTCTGAGGTGGTAGCATCACAATCATACGATTTTCATTATTTGGATTAGGTATTAGTAGTGATGATTTAATTTCAAAAGTTCCTCCACCTATAGCTGTATTTTGAGGTAACAATAATTTGGAATATTCTTTTTCATTACGTAGAATGCCATTTTGAATAATCTGCTTTTTGGATACACTGAATTTTACCATTTCAGGTTTTTTAGCAAATTTACTTGCTATATCAATAGGGCTTACCTTGTATTCTTTCAAAATGGTATACTCATTTGTATTTGGGTTGAATTCTTCTGAACGCACTTGTATTTCCCAATCTTTAGGGATACCAACATTATATACAGGGTTTTTATCAGAATAATAAGATGCTTTCCTTACCAAAGACATAGGTAATAGAAAAGATTCATAGACCTGTTCAGGTGTGCCTGGTAATAAAATACTAGCGAATTGTTTTTCATTTATAGTTAGTTCTCGGAATTGTCCTTTTTTCAAATGGAAATTCACAAAGTTGTCTGATGTGCTTTTGCTCTGCTCTTGTTTCTTTTCTTTTGTTTCATCAACCTGTTTCTTTGTACTTTTTTTTGTCGTTTTTGCTTTTTTTGTTGCCATTCTAATATCCTCCTTTTTGAAAAAAGGGATAACCATTCACGGCTATCCCTATGGAAAAGTAATACGGTATCCTAAATATTCATCATCTGATTTAATAGGGGTACACGTATATCCATTTGTTTTATTATCGTTGATCAATGATGTACCATATTGATTACAAGCTGTATATGCACTTTCATAAGTAAAGCCAGCAGAGAACAAAAAGCTTTTTTCTATTGGCTTTTCAAGTTGTGGCATACTTTCTTGCTTATCTATGGCAGGCTTTTTATATGGTGGAGAGGCATTATTTTGTATAACTGTCTCCTTTTCTTCATTTGGTGAAGATAATTGCTCATCCTTATCCTTTACATGAATAACCATATCAAAATAGCTTTCATTTTTAGATGCATCAATAGCCTTGATTTTGATTTTATAGCTACCAGCTTCGTTAATATTGATTTCACCTATAATTGACACTTTAGGATCAGGATCTGCATTATCATAAACTGTATAATGATTTGTTAAATCAAAATCAGCACCTTTTGTAATTTCAATATCTGTTTCTCCCTTTATGATAGGAGATACAACATCTACTACATTAAAGGTATGCGTATATTTTTCACCATTCAGTACAAAAACTAATTCTTTTGTACCCAGTTCATTCGTATTTAAAGATGGACATGTTATAGATACATCTTTATAGACAATATAATTATTGTTTGTAGTAGGCAATGATTCGCCATTAACCGATAGAATAAGGTTACAGGAATTTATATTGCTTTCATATGGGATGGGGTCATCCTTATATTCTAATTTATAAGGTTCTGAAACACTACACGCACACAGTAACAATAAAATCGCAGATAAACTAGCTTTTCTTTTTGCGAAGTACATATGCCATAGTAAATAAACACCCTGAGATTGCCATAAGTAACAGATAGGTAATTGAATAGTCTTGCATTCCTGTATTAACAGTAGTACTAGGCAATAATACATTAGTCATTGTAACTTTATATTCCTTGTCAGTACCTTCAAGTATGACTTTGACAGTCTCTTTAGATAATGCATAACCTGATGGTGCTTTACTTTCTCTTAAATAATAAATACCGTTTGGCAAGTCTTTGAAGTATGCTTTTCCTACTTCATCACTATTTGTTTTGGCTATTTCATTCATGTATTTATCATAAAGTGTAAATTCGGCATTTGATAATGCTTTATGAGTATATTTATCTTCTTTACTTATAACGATAGTAGACCGTTTTAATTCATTATGGATGTCGTTACCCTTATTGATATCAATAGCAAATTCAGTTATATTAGAATTTTGATATTCATAAGAGAAATCATATTCTGTTGGATCAAGATTATGATTAGGGCTAGTTTGTAGTTCTTTGATATAATAGTTTCCAATCGGTAAACCAACTATATCTTGTGATGTTCCATCAGCATTTATACCAAAGGTTTGGATTAGTGTATTTGCTGGAAGTAAAACATTTCCTCTGTAATCATAGGTGTCATCTCTTGTATACAACCCAAAGACCACATCTTTATAAGCGTTTTTATCAGGATAATACTCATTTTCCTCTAATACCTTATGCATATTAAGGGTAGGATTCAATCTTTCATTATAAATACTAATACTATTGATTTGTACTTTTGCTTTACCATTACCTATAATTTCAAATTCATATTTTTCATTTGATTGAATATAAGACTTAGGTGTTTTAGTCTCAACAGCATAATATTTACCCACAGGAAGTAGCTTGCTTTGTACTTTTTCAAGATCTGATTCTAATTTACACACAACATCATCTTTTTTGTACCAAACAGTGCCATCCCATCCCACTATATCATCACTTGCATAAACGGTTAGCTCTGCATCAAGTAAAGGTGTTTCTTCCCATATAGGTTGTTTTGCAATACCGAACGGTGTTTCAATTTCTTTTACGGCATTGAATGTCAAACCTGTTTTCGTGAACTCTACTAAACCTTTGATCGGTTTGTTAGAAATTTCAATTTCTATCAATTCTTCATCCTCATTTATTGTAACTTCATAGATTTTATCGTTTGTCACATAACCATGTAACTCACGCTCACGAATGTAATAAGTTCCTAACTCCAATTCCTCGAAAACTGCAATGCCTTGCTCACTTGAAGAAGTGGTTTTAATAACACTTTTCATATCTTTAGTCGTACTTAAATCAAATTTTACGTTTACCAATGGCTTTTTTGTTTCCTCATCTGTTTTAGTAATGCGAACACTTCCTCTTTTTAAAGTGTTATAGAAAACAGTATCTCCTGATATTTTAGTCATAGGCT
This sequence comes from Erysipelotrichaceae bacterium 66202529, assembly GCA_017161075.1. Lineage (NCBI taxonomy): Bacteria > Bacillati > Bacillota > Erysipelotrichia > Erysipelotrichales > Erysipelotrichaceae > Erysipelotrichaceae bacterium 66202529. The sequence goes on from CP046174.1 coordinate 3,396,634, forward strand.
TATTATTATCATTATATGAAAAATCAAATGAATAAATATCAGAAGTTAATTGATAATTATTATCTGTTGACAATTCTTTGATATAGAATTTACCAGCAAAATCAATTTGAAAAGATGATTGTAAGGTTTGATTAAGTGTAAGTACAGATAACAATGTATCCTTAGGCAATTCTTCTTTTCCATCTACAATAAGTGGTTCTTGAGTGAATAAACCAAATTTTATATTTTTATAAGCTTCTTTATCATATTCATGGATAGAATCTTCGATATTCTTTTTAAATTCTATATACCCACGCTGTCGATCATTCCAATAAACCATAGATTCCGTAACAATAGCTTTTTCAGGAGTATCATACTCAAGATCAACATCATATGTTTTTGGATCTTTGATAAAAGCTGAAGGAGTGCTTTTTTCTACAACGGTATATTTGCCTAATGGTAATTTACTACTATACAGAATTTCATTTTTCTTTGTTGTAATTTCCTCAACAAGATCGCCTTTTTTATACCAAAGAGTATTATCATTTGTTAAAATATCATTTCTTGCATAGATTTGATAAGTAACACCACCTAAGATACCCTTTTTAAAAATAGGCTCATATACTTTTCCATATTCAGTATTTCTAAAGTCAAATCCTTCAAACAATTCTGCTTCCTTTTTAATTTTTATTTGACCCTTAACAGGCTTATTACCAAATTCAATTTTTATTATGATACTTTCTTCATCTTCTCCAGCTTCATAGGCTTGATTTTTGTCAATTACAAAAGGGATCGGATCCTTGCTCAAAAGGTATCCCTCAGGACTTTTTACTTCCTCAAGCGCATAATTTCCAACTGGCATTTCTTTAGGGGTCATAAAACTTCCATCACTTGAAGTTGTAAAAGTTTCTACTTGGTGGAGAATTGGATACATTACCCACTGTTTTACATACTGACCAGTATCTGTATTTTTGATTTTAAAACTAGCATTTGATAAAGTGATGGTTGAATTTGTTTCTTCATCAAATTTAATAACTTTTAAATAAGCTTTAAAAGGGGCATTATTATATATGCGCCATACTTGCGGTTCACGATTATCCTCATTTATTACAACCTCAAAAGATTTCCCTGTATACATATTATCAGGCACTTTAGTTTCTTTTACGATATATGTACCATAAGGTAGTTCATCACTTACTGCATATCCTTTAGCATCTGTAATCAGGATATTCGTATTTTTTCCTTGTGCATTCTTAGCAACAGGTGCATCATCCCATCCCATGTTTTCAACATCTTTTTTTAATTTAACAGTGAATTCAGCACCTTCTACTGTAGGTGTTTCACCTGAAGTACCATCACTACTTATTTTAATAATTGAAAATGGTTGGGCAATAACACGTTCTTTTAAAGTTTTTTCAATATGAATATTTGCAGTATTTTGGTCTGCATACTTGAAAGAAACTGGATATGTATTTGTATCAAGAGTATAACCATCACTAGGCTTTTTCTCTTTTAAGAAATAATTTCCAAGATACAAATTGTTCATACTGGCAGTACCGTTTTTAATTGTCAAGGTTGCAACAAGTTCATTTTTTTTATGTACTATATGCTTATCATCAGGAGATATGATATTATCCTGAGCATATAATTCATATACTGCATTTTCCAATGTCGCATCTCCAAGTGGATTGTTACCATTCACGGAATCATGTTTATAGATACGTAATGATGCAGTAACTCGCTTATTTTCAATTTCCTTTTGGATAGTTTCTTGATCTTTGTGAACACTAAAATATACTTTGCTCGTATTTTGTGTATATTGATCAGGAGCTAGTTTTTCAGTGAAGAAATAATCTCCATACCTTAGCCATCCACTTTCCGCAACGCCATTGGCATTCGTTTTAACTGTTTGTACAAAGGTTCCTGAAGTAGTATATATATCAAATTCAGCATTAGAAGTAGATACATTCACATGAGTATCTGCATCTTTTTTCTGAATTTTGACTTTTCCTACCTTATAGCGATTATTAGCTTGAAATGCCACTGTATCATTAGCGATAACTTTTAATGATCTAATAGTATTATCTAATACATAAGGCGCAGGTACTTCTACTTCTTGTACATAAACTGTTTTAGGTTTCAATTTCTGAACGAGTACAGTGCCATCATTACCAGTTGTAAACGTACCAATTGGATCGGACATATCTGCATTATAAGAAAGCTTAAACTTTGTGTTTGGAACGCTAACTCCATCTTCATTGAGTTTAGCAATATTCATATTTCCAAATTTATTTACTTTTACTCTAATATTGACAATACTAGGGTCAGAAACTTTAATTACTGCGACATCTTGTCCATCATCAGCAGAAGATCTATATGCTATTGAAGTACCAACGCAACTTTCAAGTTCTTTTTGCAGTGATATCGTGATGTTATCAGGGGTGTTTTCATTTGGGGTGATAATCAAATTATTTCCACTGATTTTCACATCTGCTCCAGCATTAGACTTAACGTGAAATTCATTTAACACACCTTTTGTATCAGAAATTGTTAAACTTTCTCCTAGATCAATTTCATAATTCCCACTGGCAAAAGAGGGAACAAGAGTATGACGATCAATTTTATGTTGCACATTAGCTTTTAGAGAATTATAACGACTACCAAAATCGCCATACCATTCGTCAATGTTAGCGCCGACTGCCTCCCATACCATGTATTGGGTAACTGCATAATCATCATTTGTTTTATTACTCGTATCCCAGCCATAATAGACTATCCTAGAGAGGGTACGTTGTAGCGAAATAGGAATGTCATCATTTTTACTATATGTACCACCTAAGCCCAATGTCATAGGCTCTATACAAAAAGCTATTTCTCCGTTGACAGATATTTTACCAATTCCCATTTTCCAATATGCCCAGCTACCACCTTGACTTAATTTAGCACCTGTTCCTGATATAGTTCCTAAATTTGTAGGTGTATACGTTGTCGCATAAATCGTTATTCCAGTATTAGTGAATGCACACAATAAGCACAGCCATATTAAAGCGATTCTTTTAGCTAATTTTTTTATACAATTCATGTGTATGCTCCTTTCAATTTGGCATAAAAAAACACTCGGCTAAGATTTACCAAGTGTCTATAATTATTTAATTCTGTTTTTCAAAATCAACTGTCCATCCTTCACCACCACATTGATCATGTACAAGATACACACCATATAAATATCCTTCGGGTGTATTATTCATTCCCCAAGTATTCGCTTCATCCCATGTTCGGCTTACATGTCCACTATTACCAATTTGTTTCCATTGAGTTGCATCACAAGCAGGAGGTTGTGGTTCAGTAGGCTTAGGTTGTGTTGGTGTATTAGATTGACTTTGCTGTGATTGAGAATTATTTGATTGTGTATTACCTGATTGAGTATTCTTAGATGTTGTTGTAGAAGAATTACTTTCCTGTTTCTTCTGCTCTACAATACCAGCATCAGAGTCTTTAGATACGATTGTAACTTTAAAATCTTTTGAACTTTCATTACCAGCTTTATCCTTAGCGGTAACCGTTAAGATATAATCGCCAGCAGTATCATAGTCAATATCGCCACTGATTTTAAATTCATTGATAACCCCATCTGCAATATCAGTCACTGTTACATTACTTTTTAGATCATATTTACTACCAATATCCAATTCAATATGATCATCAGCTAGTTTTATGCTTGGGGCAGTAGTATCAACTATTGATATCTCAAGCGGAATTTCTTTACTATATCCTTGTGATGAAACTTTATAGACAACTTTAATTTTACCTACCTTGCTAGTATCTAGCTGATTCTTGGGTACAAGCACATCACCGTAACTATCTGAAATGAAAGACTTATAATCAACATCCTCAGAACCACATTCCACTGATACATCTTCAACCCAAGTAATAGATAATTTATCTAAAATACTTTGCTTATAATCTTGTTCCATCTTATACCATATTCCTATACCTAAAGCTGATATTACTAAAATAACAATTAAACTAACATATAAAATTTTCTTTTTGCCATACTTCTGTACTATGCTATTCATTGGTATACCCCCTCTTTCTATATATAAACTCTATTAAAGAGTATGTATATTGATATATTCTTGTGTGTTATCCCCACATATATATTATACCATATTTTAGGCATTTTTTAAACATGAAAGAGGCAAATAGACCTTTAAATAAAGGCTTTTATGATGTTTTGTGGCAGTGTTTCTAAAGAATAACAACCCTTGAAATTATGGGTAATCTAAGTCATTCTCATAATCTAAATTGCATTCATTTTGTAAATCAAGATTGTGATCCTTTGATTTAGATAATAGGGGATCAATAATAATATCAGGATGCTTTTCTTTACAATATAGTTTAAACTTATCTAAATTAAGCAGACCTTTCTCATCATTATCTAAAGCTGGTCTTACTACTTTCACATTTCTCATTCTTTGTATATAATTAAATTCAAATGATTTTATAAATGATCCAGCTCCTGACATAAGCAACCAATTAAAATCATGATAATCAATATTTTTGTTTATCATTTTTGTCATAATAGACATACCGTCAATAATTGCTTCACAACAAATAAGTACATCTGAACTATTGTCTATGAATAAGCCTACCTCTTTGAAACTACTTGCTAAATCTCTTTTATAGACTAACTCATGCTCTGTACCAGTAGAACGTGAAAAACCAAAAGCTGGCTTATTGTTATAATAACCAACAAAAATACAATTTCTATACTCATCCTGATATAAATAGTTTTTGTTAATAAATTCCATGATTACGGGTAAAGCGATTTTCCTTTTTTCATATAAATATCCAATAATAGCATTATTATTTCTCGCTCTTTTGGGTAATGGAATCCCTGATGACAAATCTTTTTTTATTGGATTCGGAAGAATAATATTATCTTGTATGACCGCACCATGTTCACGGTAATACCTGTATAAATGCTCTATTGCATTCATTAGGTTAGTATTATCCATTTCCATAATGAAATTAACCAAATTTCCTCCTGTATATTTTGAAAAACTACAATAAGTATTATCAGGATATATCATAATACTGCTACCATCACCTGATATACCTTTTTCACCAGCAAAAGACCAATACTTTGATTTTTTCACGGGTTTTAATCCATACTCATGTTGGGCAAATTCTTGTATAGGAATTGATCGAGCGATTTCACCGATCGTAACATTCTTTTTCATAATTTTATTCCTGAATTTATATAATTGACATGATTATGAATACCATTTGATATTATAATCTTATTCTTGGATAACGTTATAAGATTTTGAAAATTGAATTTATTGATTTCTATTTTCAATATCTTCATATCATCCTTAGTCCATGAAAATAAATCACAATCTAGTACAGAAACACTTTTCTTGTCTTTACACACATACAATAGTAATTGCTGTAAATGTCTAGGTAATGCTGTAAATTTCACATTTGCTTTTAATTTTGACACTAATTTGCTATTCATTTTATTTTTGATAAAATGATAAAGGGTTTCAGAATAGACGAATCCGCTACTATCCAAAATGTATAAGCCTGTAGCACATACTTCATCATTCGTAATTACACTGTAATTGATATCAATAAATAATTTATCTACAATATCATATATATCATCTATTTTACAATTATGTATCAATAGTATATCATCAGCAACTTTGATAACTCTTGTTGTATTTTTCATGAAAACCTCTCTTTCTTTGTTTGATTAAAAGAGTGATGGTTGAAAACTTTTGTACTTATTAGCTTTTTTAGGTCTATATAGTAATAAAGATTCATATCGCATTTTACCATATAGATGCTCCCACTTCTGCTTTCTTTTTTCCTCGTACATAGTATCAAAGGGTAAGCATACATTTTGAGCAATATAAACATCTTGCATCCAATTCATTGCAACCATGTATCTGTTTGGTTCATATTCATTTAATTTTTTTAGATCATCCGCCAAATGCAATGAAAATGGACATAAAAAACACCCTGTACGTTTATACCCATACATTGTATAGGCATTAGACAAGGGTGTCGCATATTTCTGTATAAACTGTTCTATATCATTATCTGTCCAATCAATAATTGGCATCTTGATAATTAGATTTTTTCTATAGGCTGTACATAATTTACCGCCATTTTTAAGTCTTTGAGATGCGTTTAATTCTCTTGCACCTCCTTCAGCTATGCGCAGTCCAGTTATGTATCCTTTCATTAAGTTTTGCTTTGCAAAATCTTCAAATGGTCTTTTTTTCAAATACTTACAACATTTCTCTGATACTTTTATATTAAAATCAGGATGAAGTAAATGCATATCTTTATTGGCTAAGCGTGTTTTAGTAAATTTACTATTGACACCAACCAACAAGTCTAAAGCTGTTTGGTCTTTTCTTGCTTGCCATCGAAATAAATTTTCACTCTTTAACTTTGATTTCATTGGTTTGCCATAATTTGTTATAATCCAAGGAAACAACTTATTTGGATCAGGTCTTATTACCACTGTATTAGGATAATAGTTTTCAGATATATGTGAAACAAAATTATTAGTAGCATTAAGCTCTAATCCTGTATTACAATATATGGCTGGTATTGCGTTGATAGGTAAGGTATATATATCTTGGCACATTTTGATTAAGGCAAGAACTACCATACTATCTTTACCGCCTGAGAATGATAAGTAGCATTTTCCACCTGTTTCATAGTATAGAGACTCTATTCGCTCCATCGCAACTACTATTTTCCTATTTAGATCATTGTTTATTTTATCGCCTCACTTTCTTAATACAGATAATAGTTTTTATGTTGGTAGTCTAATATGAATCAAAGTTTCACCTCCTTGGAATGTAAAAAGGGCATTGCTCAAATGAGATATGCCCTTTACTTCCATACTAATATATTACTATCATTCGATGGGGAATGAAACTGACAGTTTCATTTTCAAACATCAATCAAAATATGATGAAATATTGATTATTACAGGTCAATATTAACCCTATTTTATCATTCATTAGTAACTTAGAAGTAAAACGTTGTCATAAATATCATTCAAAATATCATTCAAAATTTTATCAATCTATATACTCGACGATATCCAAATTCACAGCTAAACAGAATAAAGCTTCTTTATAGCTCTTTGTAAATCCATGAATTTGTTTTTTTAAATCACTGATATCATGATTTTTAATATAGATTTCAGTTATGATATATCTTTGCTTATAGGGAAGTTTGCTAATTGCATTTAAAGTATCTTTAATTAACTTTATTTCCTGATCACTTGCTACTATTTTATTTATGACTTGTTTTTCATAATCACTATTATTGTTATCAGGCAATTTTATTATACCTGTATTTGATCTAAACTTATTTTGCACTAGATAGTCCTGTGACAGAATTAAGTTTCTGAATCGTTCTAATATCAAATTTATTTTTAAGATAGTTAAGTCACGATCAATTTTATTGTATCTCATAAAACACCGCCTCTCCTAATAATAAAGCTAAATTGATATGTGCTTTACGTAACAATCTATGTACATTTGTATTAGACACGTATTCTTTGGTTTCCTCTATAGTGTACTTCATCACATATATACTATAGATTATTTCAGCTTGGATTGCTGGTATTTTATCTAAAGCACATGTAATAGTTGTAACATACTCTATTTCTCCAGCACTTGCATTTTCATCATTTACAATAAGACGATTACACCATAATGGATTACGCATATCAATACTATATCTGCCTGATTGCATGATAATAGCATAAATGTTCAAACGTTCCTTTATGTTTTTTATTGTCTTTTTGTTATTGATTTCTGCTAACATAACTAATTTTTAATTGGCGTAGAAATACGAATTTCATTGATTGTTGCATATAGAATTTCAATGAGTGTGTTGCGATTTATGATTTCTCCTTCGATCATGATTTCAAAGGTAGTTTTAAGACTATCAAATACAAGTACTAAATCGCTGTTTAAAACAATGTTTGTCTCATCATTTTCTCTTGTGATAGCTAAAATCGTTACATCTTCCATTTTAATTTTCTCCTTTTTCTATGTTTTTTAACAATGTTATAACATGGGCAATTTGTTGAGTTGCTCCACCATTACATTCATTTTCTGCAATCTCCAATAATTTCTCGATTTGCTTAATGGTCTTAGATAACATGGTTTCAAAGCTGATCTTTTGTGGTTCTCTTTCCTTTTTTTCTTTAGGCTCTTGACCCTCAGCTTTAGCGATCCAGTTGGATGCAGTTCTACCTTTCTTGTGTATCATTCTTCCAACCCATTCTCTTTTTTCACCTTTAGGTCGTAAACCATTTGCTTTGAAATACTCATATCTTTTTAATACAAGTCTAGTGAATTCAATCATTTCATTTTCATTCATATCTCTTGTATCATTTGCTCTATTGATTTGTTCGTATTCCATCAAGGCATTATCTGATTTCGTTAAAATATAACAGGGGACTGCATCTTCATACTCTCTATCATTAAATAGATAGGTTTCATCTTTAGCAAAGATTTTTGATATGGCGGTGTATCTTCGTTCACCACTTATCAAAGTAAAAGTACCATCATCATTCTTGTAAACTGATAATGGTACTAATAAGCCTGAAACTTGAATGTCTAATACAAGCGTATCTATATCTATAATTGGGTTATCATTTAAAGGATTTTTTTTGATCTTATCAATTTCAATATCCTTTATAATCATGCCCTTGGATGCTTCATTAAGAACAAAGCCCATATTATTCTCTAGTTAGGATATCCAAGATTTCTGTGGCAAGTCTTTTGTAATCATGACCAACATTGTATTGTTTACTATAATCAACAACTAAATCATGTTTCAATGACAGTTTAGTTATAGGTTTTGCTTGATATCGAATCTTTGTTGATAAGACCATACCTTGAAACAGGGGATCACTCTCGATATCAGCAATTTTTTCTTTATCGTCATTATTACGATTGACCATTGTAAACAGGATTTTTAAATCAATTCTGCGATCATAATTATCCTCTAAAGCAATATCGTCTATATATTGGCGCAAAGAATATAACCCTGTTATGCTACCGTCATCTGTTTTGCTAGGTGCTAGTATCATATCGGCTGATAAACAGATGTTAAGGAACATTAAATCCTCACTGTTATGACAATCAATAATACAGATGTCATAATCATTTTTAAATCTTTTGAGAACCTTAGATAAACGCTTTGTTTGCTCCATTTTACCTAACTGGATACGTATAAATGCTTCTTTAAGCTTATTTTCATGAGTACCAATCAGATCAATACCACATTTTGTATGTATAAGACATTCATTACAATAACGATCAAGTTCAGATTTTGTATCAATGGTTATTAGATTATCCATGCCGATAATCACATCCTTATCATCAATAAAATAACGAGTGCAGTCTGCTTGCTCGTTATAGTCAATAAGTAATACTCTCATGCCAAGTAAATTTAATCCTTGGCTCAAATTAACAGCAGTTACCGTTTTTCCGACACCGCCTTTTCTTTGATAAATTGCAATAGTTTTCATTTTTTTAGCTCCTTTCTCATCTCCTCTCAAAGTGAATCTATAATTCTTCTTCATCCTCATTTTCATCAAATTCTTGCTCAGTAATATCCAAGTCCATATTCTGCTGATTTGCTAAATTTCTTAATTGTCTAACTGCACCATATGATAAGTAATTCAAACCTTGAGGTGTTTCAGTACCTTGAATAGCCTCATTATTAACAACACGAATCAGTTGTAATAGTTCCTCAAATGATAATGATTTCAAATGGTTTGTGATTGTATCAAAATATGGATTACTCGATTTTTTTATGCTGTCACTGTAATTCATGTGAGTATTAAGACAGGATTCAGATTTTGCATAAATGATATTGAGATCCTCAAGTACTTTCATAGCTGTCCTTACCTCGTTTGGGATAAGTCTTGCTATATTTCTTTGTGAAGTATTGCTCCAGATTAGATTTTGGATTTCACAAGTTTTAATGTAGTCCCACATGAATAACTCATCTATAGAAAGAGTGTTCAAATCTTCTAGCGTAAGATTATGTGTTTTGAGAAAATCATATCCGTATTCTTTTTCATAATATTCATTGTTCACGATAAGCTTTATTAGACTATCTTTTATATCATCTAGCTCAACTCGTGGTGGTTTTACTATTTTTTGCATTTTTTCCTCCTTGTATAAGAAAAGGGTTGCCATATAGACAACCCAAGACAAAGAACAACATTAACTATTTTTATTTACTTTTTCTCAATAGAACCTTTATTTTAAAGCAATGTAGATATTGTCAAACAAATATTATTCAAAATCGTATGTATAGGATTTTAGAGGGTCACATTTGAACATCGAACCACGGATATCCCCCGAATATTTCATCTGCACATTCTCCCGATAAAGCAACTGTACAATACTTGCGTATTTCCTTACAGAACAGCAGTAAGGAGCTGTCCACATCCGCCATACCGGGTAAATCTCTGGCATCCACTGCCGTATACAGAGCATCTACCAGATCCTCGGTCTTTAACACGATGTTATGATGCTCACTCTGCAGAAAATCCTGCATGACTGCTATATAATGCTGATCGGAATTGGGTTGAAATTTTGTAGCGTGAAAGTATTTCTCATTATCCTCATAATTTACCGAAAAGGTATGCAGCGTTTTTCCCTGCTTTTTAAATTCCCGCGCTGCCACTGCAGATATAATACTGGAATCCAGGCCGCCTGATAAAAAGGTTGCGACATCTACATCGGCAACCAGCTGCCGCCGTATAGCATCCAGTACGAGGTCATGGACGGTTTGTACCGTTGTTTCAAAATCATCCGTATGTGCTATATCCTGTAAATGATAATAGGTAGTCAATCGCATTCCCTGATGATCATACCATGCATATTGTCCTGGCTTTACCTCACGTATATTATGAAATACACCATATCCTGGAGTTCTTCCAGGCCCTATGAGCATAATTTCCGCTATGCCATCCGCATGTAAAACAGGGTCGATGCATGGATGTGCCAGCAGCGTTTTGATTTCTGAAGCAAAGATCATCGCTCCATCCTGCAGCGTGTAAAATAACGGCTTTACGCCCATGCGATCCCGTGCCATAAACAAGCGGCGCTCTTTGTTATCCCATACGGCAAATGCAAAAATACCATTCAGCTTTTCAACCACGTTCTCCTTCCATTCAATAAACGCCTGCAGCAATACCTCTGTATCACTTGTTTCCTGAAAGCTGTATCCCCTTTCCTTCAGTTCTCTGCGTAACTCCTCTGTATTATACAGCTCTCCATTATAGACCATGATGTAGCGTGGATTTCCTTTTAGCTGCATTGGCTGTATCCCATGCTCTATATCCATAACGCTCAATCTCGCATGAAGCAGTGTTACCGATACATCAGTATACGTATGCTGCTGATCCGGACCTCTGCGCTTCATCGTTTGCATCATCGCCTCTACCGCCTGCAGATTTCTATACGTAAGACGATTCTCTCCATCTACAATACCTGCAATACCACACATATTATATCCTCCTTAAAAAAGGGGTTCTCCCCGTTACAGAAGAACACCCTTGTTCCATAGTAGTATATGCGATTTTTCTGTATTGTTTCCTGTCAGATGTTTCCAGCATAGACATGCTTCAGCCATTTGGATGCCACTTTTACGGCACGAAAGAGCAGCTCTTTGTCCGTGGCAGCTTCCTGCTGCATATGATAGCGCGGGAAAAACCGTGTCAAATGCAGCGGTATTTCCGGATTCAGTGAAGCAAGCCATACAGCCTCCTGCTCTATCAACTTCAAATCATCATGAATCCCCGGCACCATGAGGGAAGTAATTTCCACATGAATCCTTTGACTGGCAAGCTCCACAAAGCGCAGAACTGTTTTAAAATCGCCCTGCAGCCTTCTGTATCCGTCTTCACGAAATGCCTTGATATCAATATTCATGGCATCAACATATGGAAGAAGCTCGAGCAGCTTTGCTTCCTTGATACAGCCGTTGGTGACAATCACATTTTTCAGTCCATACCGATGTGCAAGTCTGCAGGTATCAAGGACTAATTCAAAATTGATCAGCGGCTCATTATACGTATAGGCAATACCGATATTTCCCTGCGGTTTTAGTTGGAGTGCAAGATCGACAATTTCCTGCGGCTGCATGAGCTTCACAAAAGGAGCATCTGAATGCATGGATATCTCATGATTCTGGCAGAAGGGACAACGCATATTGCAGCCCATACTGCCAATGGACAAAATCTGTGCTCCAGGATAAAAGTGACGAAGCGGCTTTTTTTCAACCGGATCCAGTGCCATCGAGGATATTTTTCCATAGGTGGTGGATACAGGCTTTCCTTCTTTCAGCGTTCTGACACCGCAGAATCCCGTTTGTCCCTCCTGCAGCTGACAGGCATGCGGACACAGATCACATACGGTCTTCATGATGCCGTACGACTTCAAACCGCTCCAGCATAAACGGTTCATCCGGATCCATTCCAGCCTTGTTTAAAGCAATACGTATCTGCTGCAACGGCGTGTTCACACCCTCCAGATCAGGAAGCAGTAAGCCACGGCGATGTTCATCACTGACGATAACACCATAACGCTTTACATCCAGTTCCTCCAGACTTTCAATCTGTTCAGCTTCCTTCAGCACATCCACACTATACTCCAGATATTGCAGCTCCTTTTCTTCCACCGGCATAAAGCGGGGATCTCTTGTACCAGCAGATATAGCATTGGAAATTATCTCCTGTGCCAGATTCTCCTGAACCGGTGCAATCGTTCCGATACAGCCACGAAGCTCCCCGAATTTTTTCAGAGATACAAAGACGCCTCCCCGCCGTTGAAGCAATTCTTTTGGCAGGGTGCTGCGTACTGGCAGCACGGTTTGTGAACGGATGTATACCTCCAGAGATTCTCTGGCAAGCGCTACATATGGATCCTTTTTCATCACACTGATAATGGCCGTCGCATAGCCGACTCCAAAAGGGCCCTCATAGGATAGGAACTGGGAATCAATCGGATATGCCTGCAATACACCGTACAGCATTAGAAATGCAGGATAGCCGCAATTTGCACTTTCTTCAACAATCTCCTCGTCCATATCGAGCAGCCGGGCATAATCGTTATCCTTTATGATGCTTACAATCTGTTCATCAAACACCGCTCCCAAAGGATGTAAGCCATACGGCCCATCCTCCTTCAGTTTATGCGACAGATCACCACTCGCAATGACAGCCACATTACGCTGTGATTCATCAATTACTCTGCGTAAACAATCACCAAACAGCACCTGCGTATTGCGATCCAGTCCACTGACAGAAATGCGTACCAATCGAAAATCCGTATACTCCTGAAGAATAAAATGCAGCGGTACCATCGTACCATGATCCAGGGTCTGATTCTGTTCTCCCAGTGTACCGGCAGGCAATCCCTGTGCAGCGGCGGCATTGCACAGCATATCCACAAAATCCTCATCATACAAAACCTTCATGTCAGAATCCTCTACACCGAAGGCTTCAAAATTCCCATAGGCCTGTGCACCCTGAGAAATCTGTATATAATCCCGATAACATGGTGCATGCGGTGAAAATATAATAATGGTCTGCGGCTTTGTCGCTGCTATATCATGCGCAATCATACGATAGGCATTCACCGTATTCTGAATACTGCGTTCCTGTCCCTTTCCAACTTCCGGCAGAATGATTGGAGGATGCGGAACAATATATGCTTTCTTTAACATCGTATCACTTCCTTTATCTTCATTATACACATTCTTGCCTTCTTTTTAAACCTCTCCATGGAAATATACAGCACCGTTAAACTGTCTCATCCATATACAAACAATATATCGTCTGTCTACCTCTCCATACGAAAAAGAGAACCGCAAGGTATGCGATTCCCGTTATATCAATGTTATAAATTCTGAAGCATGATCGTACAGCCGTCAACAACACATTTCAATGCATTTTCCGCAACATAAACAGGAATCTGAAGCTCATTGCGCATAAGCTGATCCAGATTTTTCAATAAGGCACCGCCACCTGTCAGTACCAGACCATGCTGAACAATATCCGCAGCCAGCTCTGGCGGAGTAACCTCCAAAATCGTTTTTGTAGCGTGTACGATTTCCTGCAAACTGCTTCTTATGTAGCTTTCCACTTCATTACTGTTTATTTCAATGGAATGCGGAAGTCCTGTTTCCACATCACGTCCGGAAATCGTGATTGTTTCCGGTTCCTTTACAACGAGTGCATTGGCGATTCTCCGCTTAATTTCATCCGCTGTCTGTTCACCGATATACATTTTCTTCTGTATACGTACATTTTCCAGAATATCCTGTGTAATTTTATTACCTGCTGTTTTAATCGAAGTCGAACAGACGATATCCCCAAGGGAAAGTACAGCGATATCACTGGTACCTCCACCAATATCCAATACCATGTTTCCACTCGCTTTCCCAATATCCAAACCGGCACCAAGCGCAGCAACCTTTGGTTCCTCCTCCAGATACACCTTTTTGGCACCTGCACGGTAAGCACAGTCACGAATTGCATTTTTCTCTACAGATGTAATCTTTGTTGGATGGCAGATTAAAATTACATTTTTCTTAAACATCCCTTTCAGGTCGCATTTCTTCAAAAAATAATTCAGCATCATATCGGTTGCTTCAAAATCCGCAACGACCCCATCCTTCAAAGGACGGATACAGATCATATTTTTTGGAGTTCGTCCCAGCATATCTCTTGCATCAAGACCTGCTGCGATACATTTTTTTGTTGAGGCATCTACTGTAATGATGGAAGGTTCATCCACCAGGATTCCTTTGTTATCTACACAAATCAATAAATTTGTCGTTCCCAAGTCAATTCCAATTTTTCTTGCCATGTTTAACCTTCTTTCATATCATGCATTGTCGAATTTCCAATAATAATATACCATTTCTTACCAGTAAAAGCAAAGAAACACGAATCTTTTTGATAAATTTTTACTTTTACAGACTGAAGCCATGATTATATGGTTCAGTATACCCGTATAAAAGTCCTGCAACCCCGTAAATTAACCGGAATATATGGTGAATATTGGCAACAGCATAAAGGCCAGCCATATGAGAAGCTGCAGAATACCGAAATATATCAGATAGCGTTCAACGGGTTTTCCAATACGGTAAGATTTCATCATAGAGATTACAAGCACGGGTGCCGGAATAATCATAACAGATATCCCTATTGTTATAAGGCTGACAGGAATAGTGGAGGTAGCATACAGACTGCATAAAAATGCAGCATTCACGCTAACTAGAAAAATCTGGTGGAGCATAATGGACGCATTGCGCTTGCTTCTTGAAAACGCCGAAGCATAAACAGGTATTTTAAACAAAAGTGGTAAAAATACGACGAATTGAAAAATGGATGCCAGTTCCCCCTCCGCAAAGCTCATATTCACTCCTCCTAGTCACAAAATCAATACGGCTGTCTTATAGCTGTAAGCCGCTGTCATCTGATGCTATATCATAAAAATGTAATGTTTTGAATCATATATTTTTATGAGCATAGCGCTCCTGTCTACAACTTATCACTCTTTATGAGCCTATGTCAATAATAAAATACGACGATGATTTCAGAATGTATATATGATATGGGATATGATAAGGTTTAAAAGCGATTTATCCATTGATAATAAGAAACTGCCTTATAGATAGGGATTTCCTATAAAGCAGCTCTTAAAAAATGTTTAAATCTAATTATTCATCCATTTCTGTTATTTTCTGTTTTAAATCACTGAGTGTATCGCAGGTAAACAGCTGTTCTGATATCGAAATGAGCTGTTCTGATGTAAGCGTCTTTAACCATTCTGTGGCATCCTCATGATATTTTTTCTCAATCTGACGTTTCAGAAGCAACCGTTCTCCTTGCTCAAGTCCTTGCTCAAGCCCTTTTTCAAGGCCCTCTTTATAGCTGTCATTCAGACCATTGCGATAACGTGCTTCTCCCATCTGAATTGCCATCGCCGTTGACCATAGCTTTTCATTTTTCTGCATTTCCTTGTACTTTTCCATAAACACTTTCACCAGCCTTTCCTTCGTTTTTAGTATAGCATCATTTTCATTATTTTCAAATAGGAAGCATAACTGCTCAAAGTCATTCAATTTCAAAATTCCCTGCTTTCTTACCAGCTCATTGATTACCGGCAGATGTATGTAGCTGCGTTTTATCAGTGCCTTTTTATTCTCCACCTCTCCCTTTTCGGTACGCATTTGGTAATGATTCATCAGATTTTGATTATTCCATGGATATTCATCAATGAAAATTATCTGATGTACAGGCTTCAACAGCTCATATTTCTCCCCGCTGTTTAACTGATCATTCAGCGCTCTTGCCCCATAAAATTCAAAACGCTTCAACTCTGTTTCAGAAAACGTAGTCTGCATTTCGATATAAAACAGCTGATTATTTTCATCCTTTACGTGGACATCCAAAATAATCTTTTTCTTTCCGATGGTCTTGGGATCCAGGTTAGGATTCATAACCGTACTTTCCTTAACCCGTATCCCGGTCACACGTTCGATAATGGTGTTGCGTGCAAAGATGGAGCCTTCATCCTCACGAGAGAGGGTGTACTTGAAGAACAAATCGTTGCGGTAATTCAATACATCTTCTGGTTGTTTTCTTGTCATTTGACATTTCCTCGTTTCTGCAAGGTTATTCCTTACACTCTTATATACGAAAAGAAATGTTGTAATTCCTAAAATATTTTAAAATTTCTCCATTTTTATTAAATCATAGCCAGGTATTAGATAATTTTGAAATATCTATTTGCTTACTGTTGTAAGATATGGTAGCTTACCTGTAAGGAATTAATCATGTATGACGGATTATGGTTCTGTAAACAAGAAGCTCATTCTTTATATTTCGGATGATCAGATTCAAATAATTCACTTCTGCAGCATACATGATTGAAATATAATGACGTTATAATTCGATATAAGAAAAAAAAACCATGGAAATCTGGTTTCATATTGAAAAATTACCTTTAGAGGACTTCCCTTGAACAAAATAGAATGTTGGATAAACATAAAAAAGGAGGACTTAGACTATCGCAAATGAAATGACAGTTTAAATCTTCCTTTTACTTATTGAAGGCAGTGTAGGAATATGAGTATAGGAATAATGTAGGAACAACCTACACTTATCTGTTTTCTCCCACATCTAACTACACTCGAAAAGCCTTTATTTATCGTGTTTTAACGTTTATTTATTTGTTCATTGCTTCAGAAACAGCTACAGCTACAGCTACGCTGGCACCAACCATTGGGTTATTACCCATACCGATCAGACCCATCATTTCTACGTGAGCAGGAACAGAAGAAGATCCGGCAAACTGTGCATCAGAGTGCATACGTCCCATTGTGTCAGTCATACCATAAGAAGCAGGACCAGCAGCCATGTTATCTGGATGCAGCGTACGTCCGGTACCACCACCACTTGCTACAGAGAAGTATTTCTTGCCCTGTTCGATACATTCTTTCTTGTATGTACCTGCAACCGGGTGCTGGAAACGTGTTGGGTTTGTAGAGTTACCGGTGATGGAAACATCTACTCCCTCATGATGCATTACTGCAACACCTTCACGAACATCATCCACACCATAGCAGTTAACAGCAGCTCTTTCTCCCTGAGAATAAGCCGTTCTGGACAGTTCCTTAAGTTCTCCTGTGAAATAATCAAACTGAGTTTCCACATAAGTAAATCCGTTAATACGGGAGATAATCTTTGCAGCATCCTTTCCCAGACCGTTCAGGATAACACGCAGCGGTTCTTTACGAGCCTTGTTTGCATTACGGGCAATACCGATAGCACCCTCAGCAGCAGCAAAGCTTTCGTGTCCTGCAAGGAATGCAAAGCACTTTGTTTCATCGCTCAGTAGCATAGCAGCCAGGTTACCATGTCCGATACCAACCTTACGGTCATCAGCAACGGATCCAGGAATACAGAAGCTCTGCAGACCTTCACCCAGTGATTTCGCTACTTCATATGCGCTCTTATCGCCCTTCTTAATAGCGATTGCAGCACCAGCGATATAAGCCCAGCAAGCGTTCTCGAAACAGATTGGCTGGATTTCCTTAACGATGTTGTATACATCTACACCTAAATCGTCACACAGTTTTTTTGCTTCTTCGATAGAAGAAATACCATATGAGTTTAAAACTTTATTGATCGTATCAATACGTCTTTCGTAACTTTCAAATAATGCCATGATTTTTCCTCCTATTCGTGTCGCGGGTCGATGTACTTAACAGCATCTGCGTAACGACCGTATGTTTTCTTAGCGTTGTTTAAAGCTTCTTCAGCGTTTACACCCTTCTTGACAGCATCCATGAAGACACCCATGTTCACATATTCGTAACCGATGATTTCTCCATTTTCGTCAAGACCCATTTTCAGAATATATCCTTCTGCAAGATCCAGGTAACGAGGGCCTTTTACCTTTGTAGAGTAAACAGTACCAACCTGAGAACGTGTTCCCTTACCTAAGTCCTCCAGACCAGCTCCTACAGGAAGTCCGTTTTCAGAGAATGCAGACTGTGTACGTCCATAGACGATCTGTAAGAACAGTTCGCGCATAGCTGTGTTGATAGCGTCACAAACAAGGTCAGTATTCACTGCTTCCAGCAGTGTCTTTCCTACGATTGCTTCACTTGCCATAGCAGCGGAGTGTGTCATACCGGAGCATCCGATTGTTTCAATCAGAGCCTCCTCAATAATACCTTCTTTTACGTTTAATGTCAGTTTGCAGGCACCCTGCTGAGGAGCACACCAGCCAATACCGTGTGTCAAACCAGAGATGTCTTTGATTTCTCTTGAATAAACCCATTTTCCTTCTTCAGGAATAGGTGCACACCCATGGCTCGCACCACACTTTACAGTGCACATGTTTTCAACTTCTTTTGAATAAATCATGTCATTTCTCCTTTCTCATAATCCATGATAGATTTACTTTTATGCCACCTTCCCTCACAGGAAAGCTGTAGCTGTTTCTGCAATGTCATCTCCTCTATCAAACAACAGTTGCAAGAGCGGATATGTACCGTTTTCTTATTCGTGCATTATTTCACAAGAAATCGTTACCCACCATTTAATTGTAATTCTTTTCCATGGTTATGTCAATGCTTACCATAGCTTTTAGCCTATATATAAACAATAAAATTACATTTTCAAAACGTCCAGACTATGAATATTTTCAAACAGAATATATATACTTTTTCAGCTTTTATAAATGATCGTTATCCTTTACTATCGTTCATTACGCAGACACCTTATAGTTTTGAATCCAATTAAGGAAGCTGCACCTTGTAAGACCCTGTACTACCATAATCTGAACCCTGCGCTGTAGCTTCCTATTCGCTAACGCAAAAAAAAGGGATTTTCATCCCTTAACAAGCTCCTGTATCCGATCAGAGGCATAATGCTTCACCTCACAGTTTGCGATGATGAGATCACTCAGATTATCCACACACGCATACCCTTCAAAAAAGCACTGATATGGAATGCTAACGCCGCCATGTGCTACAATCAGAATTTCCTGTTGCTCTGCATAGGGCAGCACTTCCTTCAGAAAGCCTTCCACGCGTTCATAGAAATGTGCGGTATCCTCTCCGCCTGCAAACATGGAGGCTGAGGAAAATGCCCACAGGTCATCAAAGGGAACATCCCTTCGAAGTGCACCTTCCATACTGCCAAAGCTTCGCTCCATCAGCCGCTCATCACATTGAATTGGCAGCTTCCACAGCTCATTGATAATCTGCGCTGTCTCCTTTGCCCGCATCAGTGGGGAGCAGTAGATTGCATCCATGTGTACATGCTTCAGCTTTTCCCTTGTTTCCACCGCCTGCGCTTTTCCGGTTTCATTTAATGCGATATCACTTTTTCCCTGCAGCTTTCCCCTGACATTCCAATCTGTCTGTCCGTGTCTTACAAAATATAGTCCCATCGTTTCTGTTATCCTTTCTACTGCTTCAAATCCAGCTGCTTGCTGATTTGCGCAATATGCATGCCAACATGCTGCGGCTGATGCGCATCACTGGCAGTCATGATCTTTACGCCATGTGCCATAAGAATGTTCAGAAAGTCTTGGTTGGTACCGATATCCTCATGATGATACCGGTAGTGACAGCCGGTATTGGTTTCCATATATACATCATGCTGTTTCGCCAGCACCGCCAGCTTTTCATATGTCGGCTTCAAATCATAGTCCGGCTCATAATGAAATAGCTTTAGCTGATCCGGATGACCGATTTGTGTAAATAAATCACTCTCGATCATATCCTCCATAATTTCATAATACCGCCTGTAAATGGCATTGGTATCATATTTATCCCATAATATTTCCCGGGAAAAACCATTCATATCATACAGCAGACCGTCTATGGAATGAATGCTGCCAATCAGAAAATCGTAAGGATACTGTGCCAGCAAATCGCGCAGAAACGCTTTATCCTGCGGCGCATAGCATACCTCCAGGCCAAAGCGTACCGTAAGCGGCAGCTCCATCCTTTTCATTTCTTCTATTAAATCAAAATATGTCTGCAACGGCTCCAGCTTCTTTTTTTCAAACCATTCCTTCTGATAACTGGAAGCCTGCTTCAAAGGCTCATACATCTCCTGAAATTCCAGAAAGCGGTGGGTATGATCCAGAATCTGAATCGTGTCCATCCCGGCTTTTACACCGGCATCCACAAATTTCATCGCATATTCCACCGTAAGCGGGCCGTTTTCCAAATGCATATGTCCGTCAATCACGATATCACCCCTTTTTATTTCCTACATTATACTTGCAGAAGGGTGGGATTGCAACTGATTCCCCTTTACTATGCTTTACTGTGCCATAAAGCCTTCCGGTTTTCTCGGAAAGGAAATGAGCGGATTCTCCATAGGCTCTACGGTATCCTCATCTGCATAACAGGTGCAGTCCTGGCTCATTCCTGTCAGACCGGCATCCTGCAGTGAGCAAATCAGCTCTGTATATGCAAGGATATCCTTATAGGACGTACGGATGCATCCTTCAGCATCCTGTAAAAGAGATACGCGGATTTTATTTTCAAACTGTCCGTTCGCGATTGTCACGAGCATATCTCCAATGCGTTTTTGCCAGCGGACAAACCCCTGAGCATTGCTTTCCTGCAAAGTAAAGCCAAAACTGCGCAAATGTGCCAGAACATCGTCATTCTTGATTCTCATTCATTGATTCCTCCATTATCTTTTTAATAGCTTATGCAATTATATGTTGAAAATACAAAAAAGGTTCCTAATGAAAAAAAACGATTGTCAATTACCGTGAAAAGCACCTCCTGTGTTTTCTATCTATATAATTCTTCTTCCATTACTATACCGTATTTTATTCACACTTACAAGCAGGCAAAACCTTTTTACATAGAATCTTTCCAAAATCCTGTCATCTTTTACTTTTTACTGCCTGAATCTCCATTATTGTGTTATATTATAGATAGTAATCAATAATACCAGGAGGTGGTATGCTATGAAGTTCAGTGATTTTATGCAGATTGAAAACGACACGGTTGTATTTGTGAAAAGCGGCAGAAGGGTCGCACTGCAGGATATATGCAGCAGTGAGGTACGGATTCATCCGGTGCTGAAAAAAGCAGGCGCTACCGTGGCAAATGCACTTACCAACGCTGTGACAAGCAGCATTGCTAATGCCAATGAACAGGTTAATATCATTTTACGTGTTCAGTTAAAGGATGGGTATGAGGATATCCAAATGAATGATCAGGTGCTCATACGCGGAAATATGGAATATCATAACATGGTGGAGCACGCCCGTAAGCTTCAGAAAAAGCTGAAGGAGCATATCGCTTAATAATTGGAAAATCCAAGATGTTCGTTCATCCTTATGAAACATTCTATGTATAGGAAAAGAGATTTCACAGCTGCTTACAGACCGTGAAATCTCTTTTTTTATCATGCAGGCAGTTTACTGCTATAACTGCCCTTTGTACAGTACTATGCAATTAGGAAAGCTCAGAAGATACACCCTTCTGTGCAAACTGTGAATTATACAGCTTTTCATAATAGCCCTGCTTTTTCATCAGCTCCTCATGGGTTCCCTGTTCCACGATATCCCCGTTATTGATAACCAGAATCAGATCAGCACTGCGTATAGTGGACAAACGGTGGGCAATTACAAAGCTCGTCCTTCCTTCCATGACGCGGTGCATTGCCTCCTGCAGCATTTTCTCCAGACGGGTATCGACGGAGGAGGTTGCCTCATCCAGAATCAGAATCTGCGGATCCTTCAATATCGCACGGGCAATGGTAAGCAGCTGCTTTTCACCCTGTGAAATATTGTTAGCTTCCTCATTGATAACGGAATGATAGCCATCGGGCAGTGTACGGATAAAGTGGTGTACATTTGCCATTTTGGCTGCGCGTATGATTTCATCCTTGCGCGCATCCAGACGCCCGTAACGGATATTGTCGTAAATACTTCCGGAAAACAGCCAGGTATCCTGCAGTACCATACCAAACAGATCCCGCAGCTCTCCCCGCTTCATATCGCGGATGTCTACACCGTCAATGCAGATGCTTCCCCCGTTTACATCATAGAACCGAAGCAGCAGATTGATCAGGGTCGTTTTCCCCGCTCCTGTCGGGCCGACAATAGCGACCATCTGCCCACTTTTTACTTCGACATTGAGATCCTTCATCAACGGCTCTTCCCCATAACCGAAGCGCACATGTGAGAAGGAAACATTCCCCTTTACATGTTCAATTTGTTTTGCAGGGCTCAGCTCTGCGACTTCCTCCTCCTCATTCAGTATTTCCAGCACACGCTCGATTGCCGCAAAGGCAGACTGAATCTGAGCGGACAGGGAGGAAATCTGGGAAAGCGGATCATTGACCTGCCAGATATAGCGGACAAAGGCCTGCAGGTTTCCGACGCTCAGATTTCCGTGAATGATCTGAATCGTTCCGACAACTGCAACACCGCCAATCGTTAAATACGTAACCAACGCATTCAGCGGGCCTATCGTACTGGACACAAACTGTGCCGTACAGGCATTCTGCCGCAGATTCTCATTCAGCTTCCGGAATCTTTCAATAGATTCCTGCTGCTTATTGAATAACAGAATTTCATTGTAACCCGTATACAGCTCTGTAATAGCGCCATTCAATGCACCCAGAGCATCCTGCTGCGCCTTAAAGCGCTTTTGGGAATGACGGACGATAAAGACCGTAATCAGTAATGACAGCGGAATGATCATAAACGCAATACATGCCATAAGAACATGAATGCGAATCATCATAGTAAGTGCCAGAAGAATTGTTAAAACTCCGGTTACCACGTTGACAAAGCTCTGCTGCAGAGCATTGCTGATGGCATCCACATCGTTGGTGATCCGGCTCAGCACATCACCGAACTGGTGGCTGTCAAAATAGCGTACCGGCAGACGGCGGATTTTACTTTGCAGTGCATTTCTTAAATCCTGCATCGCATGCTGAATAGCGTTTGTGAGCCAGATAACAGCGAATACCTGCGACAGCGTTTTTACCAGATAGATAAAAGCCAGAATCAGCATAATTTTTGTGATTTCATTGAAGTTGACCTGCAGCCTGCCAATCCGCTCGGCAAGACTGATATCATTTGCGAGCTGTGTGGTGATCATCCCCTCCACACTCGGTGCACTGACCATGGTAACGACACTGATGATGACCATCAGGATAGCTCCCAGAAATTCCCACTTATATGGGGCAATAAACGGTTTTAAACCGGAAATAATGCGTGTGAGTGATGACAGCTTCTTATTCATGTGCCAATTCCTCCTCACTTAGCTGAGACAATGCAATCTCTTTATAGATTTCGCAGCTCTTCAGCAGTTCACGGTGTGTACCCATACCGATTACATTTCCTTCATTCAGGACAACAATGCGGTCTGCATCCATAATGCTGGAGATACGCTGCGCCACAACCATAACGATGGAATTTGCTGTTACCTTTTTCAAATCCTTTCGCAAGGTGGCATCCGTTTTGAAGTCCAGGGCAGAAAAGGAATCGTCAAACACATAAATATCCGGCTTGCGTACCAGGGCACGGGCAATGGATAGGCGCTGCTTCTGTCCTCCGGATACATTGGTCGCACCCTCGGTGATTTCTTCTTCAAAGCCATGCTCCTTTTCCATAATGAAATCGTATGCCTGTGCTGTTTTCGCAGCCTGTATAATTTCTTCCTCAGTGGCATCCGGTTTTCCAAAGCGAATATTATCCGCAATTGTTCCATTGAACAAAAATGCCTTTTGCGGTATCACACCAAGGCGTGAGCGCAGTTCATATACATCATACTCGCGGATATCCACACCATCAATGCGGATGCTGCCCTCACTGACATCATAAAAGCGCGGAATCAGATTAACCAGCGTACTCTTTCCCGAGCCGGTGCTTCCGATAAAGGCGATCGTTTCTCCTTTTTTCGCAGAGAAGCTGACATCCTTTAAGACAGGCTCCTCTCCATCCGGATATACAAAGGTCACATGATCAAAGCAGATCGTACCTTCCTGATTTCCATCCAGCTGCTTGCCGTCATTGTGTACCAGCGGCACAGTATCAAATACCGCTTCAATACGCTTGGCACTGACCTCGGCACGCGGATACATCATAAAGACCGTACAGAACAGCATGATGGAGAACATGGCGTGAAACAGGTAATCCATGAAGGCCACCAGCTGACCAAGCGGCAGAGAGCCTCCCTGAATCAGTAAGGATGCCACCCAGTAAATGCACAGTCCTGCCACATTCATAAGCAGGAAAAAAATCGGTGAGGTCATCATCATCAGCTTGAACAGCTTTTTGGAATAGCCTGTGAATTTTGCATTTGTTTCATCAAAGCGCTGCTGTTCATAGGCATCGTTGTCGAATGCACGGATGACGCGGATTCCGCTTAGATTTTCACGGGAAATACGATTCAGGCAATCCAAAGATGCCTGCTGATTTTCTGAAATCGGCTTACTGATTTTCGCTACGACGAAAACTCCAATGATAATGAGTGGAATTGTTGCCACAATAATGCCGCTTAGAGGCAGTGATGCCCTTGCCGTCATGATAATACTCGCAACGAACATGATCGGCGTCATCAATGCAGTACGCAGCAGCACATTGACGAACATCTGAATCTGAAAAGCATCATTGTTGGTTCGGGTAATCATGGATGAAATTCCAAACCGGTTAAATTCATACGCTGTAAAGCGCTGGGCATGATCAAAAATATCATTTCGGATATCTCTGGTAATCGCCGTTGAAATTCTGGCACAGCAGTACCCGAGAAGAATCGTCATACTGACACCGATCAGGGAAATCAGCAGGACGACAAATCCCATACGGATAATATAATCGGTATCGGAGTTCATCACACCGACATCAATCATATCCGCAATAATGGTAGGGATGCCAAGTTCCACCAATGCAAATCCGAAAACAGAGATGACATTGATGATACATAGTTTTTTATATCGTTTCAGATAATGCAAAATAAGTTTCAAAATATCCCTTCCTTTCTTGACGTAGTTCGTGAGCTATACTATCATAAACTATAAGGTAACCTTATAGTCAAGAGGAGAATAGAGATATGGAAAAGAAATATCTGACAGCCGGGCAGTTTGCAAAAATCTGCGGTGTGGAGAAGCATGTGCTGTTTCATTATGATGAAATCGGTCTTTTCAAGCCGGTGATGATCAATGAGAACGGATACCGTTATTATTCCTATCATCAGTACGATACCTTTTCTGTCATCACCAAGCTGAAGAAAATGGGAATGCCGTTAAAGGATATCAAGGTATATCTGGAACAGCGCAGTCCCGGTCTGTTTTTACAGCTGCTGGAGGATAAGTTTGACGAGGTGGACAGAGAAATTGAAAAGCTGCTGGCTTTAAAGCGGATGATGGTCTACATGAAGGAGAGCACATTGTTTGCGGTAACGCATGAGGAGGATGCTATCTGCATACGCAGCTATCCTAGGGAAATCCTTCTTTGCAGCGATGATTTGGAAAATGCCACCAACCGAAGCTTTGCCTCCTTTATGGAGGAATATATCAGCTTCTGCAAGGAGCATAATGTACTTGTGCAGGAATCGGTTGGCTGTATGATCAAAACGGATACGATACGCAACCGGGATTACCTGAATTTTTCCTATCTGTTTATGAAGATTGAAAAGGATATCCATCAAAACACGCATATCCGAACGCAGGGAAGGTATCTTTGCGCATGGCATAAGGGGAGCTACGACACTATCCATAAAACCTATGAGCACATGCTGGAGTATGCGAATAAGCATGGCATAACCATCGGCCCCTATGCTTATGAGGAATATCTGATTGCGGATATCGCACAAAAGGATTATACGCAATATGTTACCTACATACGCATGGATGTAATAGATGAAGCTATATAATAAATTCCTGTCTAGGTATACGATCCTACCAGCAATCGAAGAACAGCTGTCTATATACGATTTACAAACATAGTAAGGTTTATTAAATTACTCGGAACACAGATACCTGAAGTATTGTGGAAATACAGCGATTTGCTAAGCATATGAGGTTCATAAAAACGGCCTGTAAGCAAGTCGCAAATAAGAAAAAACCGGATATACACAGCTTGCAATGTGATATACTCCGGTTTTCTTGTCATAAATGCAGCTATTATGATTTTATCAAAAACAAACAGAAGAACACACCTTAGCGATGATAAGCAGGTGGTGATGCTTTTATCTTCCATTCAACTGCTTTGGCTTCTGGCAGTACAAACAGCTAGTTCTTCCTTTTTCAATCGCTTTCCGCATAGGGGATACCTTCCTTATCCATCCAATAGGCGAATGCTCCTGCCATTCCCGCATGATTTCCCAACTGAGCGAACGCAAGCTTTGTATGACGGTAGATTTCTTCATTCGCGTACATTTTCAAATACTTATCTATCAGCGGTGCAAACAGCTCCCTCTGTGTCATGATGCCACCTCCCAGTATGACGATTTGTGGATTTATCATACAAAGGCAGCTGCTGATACCGATTGCGATATTGCTGCACAGCTCTTCAACAGCCTGCATGCACACAGCATCTCCCTGCTTTGCCCGTGCACATATCATTCTCCCGTTCAGGTTAGCTTCGCTCGTCTGTGATTGTACGCGCTGAACAAGTGCCGTCGTGCTTGCAATATCCTGAAAATGATGTCCCTTCACCCACATGTAACCAATTTCTCCAGCACTTCCACTGCTTCCGTGGTAAATGGCATGATCAATCACTACTGCTCCTCCGATTCCTGTACCAATCGTCAGCATCAGTACATGGGCAGCACCTCTTCCGGTACCAAAGGCCGATTCTCCCAGAGCCGCAGCATTCACATCGTTTTCCACCCAGCAGGGAATATGAAGCCGCTCCTCCAGTACATTCTTAAACTGCAATCCGGTATACTCTGGAATATTATCATTCGCATATTGAATGCAGCCCTTCTCTGTATCCACCATCCCCGCTGTTGAAATTGCGATACCCTCGATAACCTGTTGCTGCATCGCATCCGCTGTCAAATCAATAACCCTCTGCAAAATCCCCGGCCCCTTTACAATTCTGGCATCACTGCTTATTTCCTTTTGCATCAGAAACTCGGGATGCTTGTCCTTCAGAATCATCAGTCCATATTTGATTGAGGTACCGCCGATATCAAATGTCATAATCATATGGCTAGTCCTCCCTCATTTCCTGCAGCAGTCTTATAAATTCCTGCCTTGTTGCGCTGTTTGAAAGCCGCTCTACATGATCCTCTTCCATCAGGATGTCCGCAAGCTCACTAATCAGCTCCAAATGACTATCGGCATCAACAGCAGCCAGTGTGATAATCAGCGATACAGGATCAAATTTTTCACTCCCAAAAGGTACCGGTGGCTCTAATGTGGTGAAATGAACAGACAGCTCATTGACACCGCATTCCGGTCTGGCATGAGCCAGAGCGACATGATTTCCCAATACGATATAAGGACCTACGCGGTGTACTGCATCAATCATTGCACCGATATAGCGCTCCTCTATTTTTCCGGTTTCCAGCAAATGCTGTGCGGATATGCGGATTGCATCCTCCCAATCTGCCGCATGTACCCTGACATCGACATTTTCTTCATTTATATGTTCTAACATGATGTTATTTCTCCTTTGTTATGAGAATTGAAAATCCGCAATGAGTTCCTCCAGCTTCAGATCCTTTAAAGAGGAAAGTTTACGATAACAGCCTGTAAAATCACTGGATTCTGTTATTTTATTCGGTACGATCAGACACGGCATCCCGGCCTGGCAGGCAGCAATTAGACCGTTGCGGGAATCCTCTACCGCCAGGCATTCTGCACTGGAGCAGCCAAGAAGCTCTGCGGCTTTTAAAAATATATCCGGTGCAGGCTTGATATGCCGGCTTAATTCCGCTGTTGAGAATACATCAAAATATTCCAGCAGCTGCAGACGCTCCAGATGCACCAGCGGTTTTTTTCTGGTCGCAGATGTCGCAATCGCCAGCTGTAGTCCTTTTGCCTTAGCCGCTATGACCACCTCCCGCACGCCTTCCATCGCCGGAAGATTTTGCGTACGCTGGATAAATTCAGTCATCGCCTGTTTCTCAAATTTGCGGATTTCCTCATCCGTACCAAGCTCCTGCTTCAGAAAGGCAAACAGCCGTTCACTGCTGGAGCCAACGCATACCAGATAATCCTGTATGCTTAAATCATAATGATACATCCGTTTCAGCCAATCCCTGTAAATATAGTACCATTGTGTTTCTGTATCGACGATTACACCATCAAAATCAAATACGAGCGCCTTTAACATTAAACCCCTCCTTTTTAAAAAAGGAATCCTTAAATGCTTTCAGATTCCTTTCACCAGCATTATGATCTCGCTGCTTTGATTTTGTTTACAAGCTCATCATATTCAGGTGCATTCAGATAATCCTCAATCGATATGATTTCGATATCCGGCTGCTTTTCATGCGCTATCTGCTTCAGGGAGACATGGGTCACAATGAGATCCGCTTTGGCATCAGGCAAATCCATTACACGGGCATGTTCAACCGTGATATCCGTGATTCCTGCCTTTCGCAGTCGCTTTGCAATCACACTCGCGCCCATGGCAGAAGAACCCATCCCGGCATCACATACATACACAATACGTTTTATCGCATGGAAATCTGTCACAGCCTCCTTTTCCTCAAATACAGAGGAAATGCGTGATTTCTTTCCTTTTAAAGATTCCATCTGCTTCGCAGCTTCCTTCAGGTTTTTATTTACATCCTCATCATTCTGCTTAGAATGCTTCACGATCACAGAGGCGACCAGAAAGCTCACTGCGGTTGAAGCCAGCACTGCAAGCAGAATCAGCAGCTGATCTCCAGCCGAGGCCATCATCATAATCGTGATGATACTGCCAGGTGAACTGACCCCCACAAGACCAACATTGAATAGTGTAAACAGGAAGGTTCCGGTAATGCCTCCGGCAATCGCTGCCAGCACGGTCAGGGGATTCATCAAGATAAACGGGAAGTAGATTTCATGAATACCACCGAAGAAATGGATCACAGATGCCCCATAGGCATTTGCTTTTGCATTCCCCTTACCGAAGAAGCAGTATGCCAGCAGAATGCCAAGTCCAGGTCCGGGATTAGATTCCAACAAAAACAGGACTGATTTACCAAATTCATTCAGCTGTGTGGTACCCAGCGGTGTCAGGATTCCCTGACCGATGGCATTGTTCAGAAACAGCACCTTGGCAGGCTCAATAAAGATAGCTGTCAGTGGCAGCAGGTTATTATTTTCCAGTGTCGAAACGCCGGCAGAGAATACAGCGGACAGCGATGTGATTGCCGGAGCAAGCCAGACACAGCCAATCACCGCGATAGCAGCCCCCAGAACAGCAACCGTCAGATTTCCAATCAGCAGCTCAAAGCCTACGGGAATAAACGGTTCAACCACAGCATCCAGCTTTTTCAGCAGCCATGCGGACAGCGGAGCGATAATCATGGCTCCCAGCAGCATGGAAATATCTGCACCGATGATAACCCCCATCGTGGTAAAAGCACCAATGACAGCTCCTTTTTCTCCATATATCATTTTCCCCCCGGAAATTGCGATCAAAAGCGGAAGCAGGTACGTTAGTACCGGTGTTATAAAGGCCTTCAGCATATCGTTTGACAGCCAGATTCCCAATGCTGTCAGAATCCCCCAGCCCATAAACGCTCCCAGATTCGGAAGCACCATGGCACTGAGTTTTCCGCCAAAGCGCTGGGCCTTCACACGCAAAGATACATCTTTTGACATGTTTAATTCTCCTCTTCTATATAATTGAAGCTTTTTTGATAAACATATATCGTATGTTTCATGACTACCTATCTTCATAAATGGCTCTGTTCTACAAGGTTAGCTATATAAGGAAGATCCCTTATGATTCGTCCTTACTGCTTCAGAATATTTTCATAACCTACAGACGGGCACATAGCCAGCAAAACAGCTCATGATTCGGCGCTTTTTATGATAAGGAAATATCACGACACCCTTTTTATGAGGGAAAGCGATCATGAAAGCACGACTTCTTTTCCTTCTTTAATGGAACGCTCGATTGCATCTACAACACGCAATGCATCATAGGACTGCTTCGGCGTAATGACAGATTTTGTATTGGTCGCAACGTTGTTCACAAAAGCCATGACCTCTTCTGCCAAATCACCGCATACCTCACCGTTTACATAATACCAGTGACGACTGTCCGGATACTGAACGCCCTGTCCTGTAACAAAGCGGATGCCGTAATCACAGGAATCCACATAGGCAACCCCCTTTGTACCGACAAGCTCCACCTTATCGTCAATGATCGTCGGGGAATTTTCTGGCAGTGTCCAGCAGGCCTCCATACATGCGACAGCTCCGTTCTCATAGGTAACCAATGCATAGATCACATCATTCATTCCGTTTTCCTTCAACAGAACACTGCGGTTTTTCGCAAACACCTTCACCGGCTGGCAATCCATCCACCAGTTGATATAATCAATATCATGAATCATAACATGCATACTCAAATCACTTGCGCCGATATAACGTCTCGGCCCGATGATTGGACTGTTTCTTCTGACATAACAGTGAATGATATCCCCCAGCTCATTACTTTCCAGTCTCTCCTTAATCATAGCGAAGCGCGGATCAAAGCGAAGCAGGAAGCCTGTTGTAAATACTTTATCATAATCCTTCGTGATTTCATATAAGGCTTTTCCATCTTCCAATTCTTTCGCCAGTGGTTTTTCCAGCAGAATATGTTTGCCTGCCTGTACTGATCGCTCCACAGCCTCTCGATGAAGATTATCCGGCAGAACA
Organism: Erysipelotrichaceae bacterium 66202529; assembly: GCA_017161075.1. Lineage (NCBI taxonomy): Bacteria > Bacillati > Bacillota > Erysipelotrichia > Erysipelotrichales > Erysipelotrichaceae > Erysipelotrichaceae bacterium 66202529. The sequence continues at coordinate 3,428,066 of CP046174.1, forward strand.
ATACTCAGCGCTTCTATAGATTCATCCTTCAACAGCTCCTTGTAGTCCTTGTACAGTGCAATACCTGGAAATTCTGTTTCCAGTTCCTTTCTGCGGCTGTCATTAAACTCACACAGAGCGCACAGCTCCACCTGTGGCAGCTTCTGGTAAATCTGGGCATGATATGTTCCCATCTGTCCTACACCGATAACACCTACTCTAATTTTACTCATTGTAAATCCTCCTCTCATGCAGCGTCTCAACACTGCCTTGAAATCTCTTTCAATTTCTGTCTCCATTGTAATTCACAGATATCACAAAAGGAAAGACAACCGTTTTCCATATGAAATGGCAGCCGAATCCATACAGCTTCAGCAGCAGTTTCCGTTTCAAATGGCTGCAGCTTATGATTTACTTCGTGCCGCTTCGCCAAAGGAAACGGCAAAGCCTTGTATTGCTTCTGTGTTTTAAAATCTATATAATAAGAGTACCGGGGGAGGGAGCTTAGCGTAGGATAAGGAGGTGGATAATCTTGTTTCAATACACACGATTACAGAATTTGCTTGACTATATTCTGTCGCACAAGGATTATACTTCACCATCTGCGTTAACAAGGCATCTCCACATTTCCCAACGGACACTACGCAGTGATATCCGTAACCTGAACAACGAGCTTTCTGTCTATGATGCCCAAATTATCATGAAGCGCGGTCAGGGCTATGCTTTGCAGATCAAAGACGAACAAACGAGAACGCTGTTGGAGCATATGCTGATGGATGAGGATGAAAAGCTGATGGACTCGGCTGATAAACGAATAAACCACATCATTATCAAGATGCTGTATGCCAATACCTATCTCACACAGGATACGCTGGCAGATGAGGTTTTTGTATCCATCAACACCATTATCAATTATCTGAAAACGATTCGATTGATTTTGTCCAAATATCAGCTCAGTCTTCAGACAAAGGCGAATCTCGGTTATATCGTAACCGGCGAAGAGGCTGATAAGCGTCGATGTATCATCGATCTGATAACAACCAATTACCAGCATTACGAATTTCGTTTTTCTCAGGAGCAGACAGCATTGCTGAACCATGTCAATCTGGAACAGATCAAGGATATCGTTATGGAATTCAATCGGGAAAATGACCTGCATTTCTCTGACTATAATTTGAAAAATCTCATTCTGCATATCGCACTGTCCATTTCCAGACTGCTTGTATCCAAGCCGATTGAGGAGTATAAAATACCGGATCATGAAGCGCTCAGTACATTGCTGGATCCTCTGATTCACGGAATTGAACGTGATTTTCACATAGTCTTTAATGAATATGAAAAAAACTATATCTACTCACACTATGTATCGAATACGAATGAGCTTCTGGATGCACAGAAAAATACAGATTATATCCACAGCCTGGTCGCAAATATCCTGGAATGCATCTTTGAATCCTATCACTTTGATTTACGCGCAGACCTGATTTTGGAGCATGATCTGACGCATCATCTGCAGTCGATTCTGAATGCCAGATATTATAATCTAAACAAAAAGAATCCGCTGCTGAATACGATTCGCAACAATTATATCTTAGCCTATGAAATCAGCGGAACGGCAATCAAGCAGGCATTTGCGAATGAGCCGTTTGAGCTGAGCGAGGATGAAATCGGATATATTTCCCTGCATATCGGCGCAGCGATCGAGCGTTATTTTGATTCCCGATACCTGAAGCATAAAAAAGCCGTCATTGTCTATGACAGCGGTTATGCGGCAGGCAGCTTCCTTGCCTCTAAGCTGAATACCCTGTTTAAGGAAACATTGGAAATTATCGGCAGATATCCCTCCCATGAAATCGGGGAAAGCAAGCTTCATGAGGCTGATATGGTGATTTCCACCGTTGCCCTCAAGCAGGTGACGCTGCCAGTTGTCGTTGTGGATATCCCCTTATCCAGAAGGGATATTGAAAACGTGGCGAAAGCTATCACGATGGATGAACAGCATCCAATTGATAAAATCACACAGTTTTTTGATGAGCAGCTGTTTATCAATACAACCGCAAACAGCAAGGAGGAAATCATTCATACCCTATGTACGATGCTTCATCAGGAGCAATGTATAAAAGACGATTTTGAAGCCAGTGTCCTGGAGCGGGAACAGCGTATATCAATCGCAATGGACGGCGTGGTTGCCATTCCCCATCCCCTTGTTATGTGTTCTCTGAAAAGCAAAATCGCAGTCGGTGTTCTGCAGAAGCCTATCGCCTGGTCCGAAAAAGACAGTGCACAGATCATCCTTCTGCTGGGACTTGCGGATGATGCCAAAAAGGATATTGAAAAGCTGTATGATACCTTTGTCGCGATGACGCATAATGCCCCGCTGCAGGAGCTACTGTTTCATGCAGGAAGCCTTTCTGAATTTCTGAATATACTGAAGCAGAATCTTCATGAGGATGCATATTGAAAAAGCGTTCTAAGCTAATGCATATCGCAGATGTTTCATAAATAGATAGCAGCTCAAATATGCGTGACACGAAGCAGAGATATTTCTAATGGACAAAAATGTTATAGGCAGAAAGTGTACGCAAAGAAAAAGCATCAGCGTAGGCTGCTAAAAAATAGACGATCGAATCGTCTATTTTTTTATCCCTTCGATATTTAGATATCTATTTTTTATGTCCACATAACATAAAGCTATAGGAAAACAAGTTCTTCCTTTCTACGATTTTCATGAAACGATTGCTTTCACGTGCTGCGCTATTTATAAAATTACTTTTCAGCAGCTATCCTCAGCGCGCCCTTTTCTTTTATCAAAGGAAATCACCCCTCTGCAATACATTATCCAATTGGGAATGATACATTATGTCCTTACCTGACACAGCCAAGAAAGGATTAAGGCAGCTTACAAGCAGCGAGATGTTGGGAATTTGCATGATGTCTATGTATTCCTACAGCATCAAGGAGTGAAGCCGGCAAATTTCTACAGGGAAATAGCCCCTTATTGACAATAACGAAATTCTCCTTTATCCCTTTTTCATATTTATTACCAGGCACGCAGCTTGATATGCAGCTGTTGAATTGTGGACAGCTTCTATCCAGCTATTTTCTTATTCGCCCATGCTTTTAAATTCGCTAGTCTGGGTGCCGGATCAAAGCCCTTATCCTTCCCCATATTCGCACACATCTCACATGGAAATTCCTCACATACACCACAATGCAAAAGCTGCTTACTCTCACAGCATGCTTTCACTTCGCATGGACTGCCCCAAAACGGCAGCGTCATGGCATTACAGCCAAGACAATGCACCTCTTCCTTTCTTTCACATTGCGTACAATCAACACCACATCTTGATGAACACATACTTCTCCTTTCCGCTTCGCTACGGAAGCTCCTTCATCTTTTCCAAACCGTCACTGTTTTGCAGCTCCTCTTTCAGCTCATCACACCATTGACGCAGTGTTTCACATACACGAAGCTGCTGATCCAGAATACTCCTGCCTACATAAGGTATTTCACTGCGCGCCGCCTGCTGCTTTCGCAAATAGCGTTCACTCTGCTCCATATTTTCCGCAATCCGCAAAACGCATTGCATCCCTTCCTCTTTGCTTACCTTATTCAGACTGACAACCACGGCATTGAAATCAAACAGGATATCAAACGGCTGCCCGCTGATTTCCTTCATCAGCTCATGGAAATACTGCACTCCCTGTTCGCTGATAGCGTATATGCTTTTTTCCGGCATATTGCCATCCCTCTGCCGTTTCACATCCAGATACCCCTTCTGTTCCAGCACTCGCAGCTTTTTATAAACCGATGGGGAGCTGATTTTCACCCAATGTGCGAGATTGCGGTACTCTACATGCTTTTGTATTTCATAAGCACTGCGGGGCTGTTCGTATACCATGCCCAGCAAAATCAAATCAATGGAAGATGTCACAACATCACCTCTTTACTTTATACTACTATATTATATAGTACTTGTCAATAGAAAGGCGCTATCCCTATCATAGCGATTCTTTATCGACTCCGGGTATATGGAAATCGTGAAGTGCAAAGGAATCGATAAGTATTGATTCTTTTGTATCTCATCTCCTTCTTGTACCTTAAAATGAGTTAGAACCTAATAGAGATAATAGAAGTTTCCTGCTTTCCGATGCGGCAAAAAAAAGAGACTTTTCAATCCATTGGAATACAACAGAATTTGAAAGCTCTTAATCTTCAACCACCGTATTCGAGTCAGTATCCAAGAGAATAGAAACTGCCTCCTTCAGGTTTTCCTCATTGAAATATTTATCCCGTACATGTACCGCATGATTACGAAAGCTGCGCCTCATATCCATATCATCTATGACCACATAGCGTCTGATGGCAGGATATCCCCACAGATACAGCTGAATCTCCTCTGCCTTATCTCCAGTATCCACCGTTACATCCACCAGATATCGATCCAGTCCATGCAGAGAAAACAGAAGCTTCAGGGTATCCAGCGAACGGTGAATCCGCCATGATGATGTCAGCACGATGGATGCATGACAGGCTTCTGCCAGTGTACGGATATAGCTGCTCGCCCGTGGATACCAGTCCAGATCCACCGCCGCAATATCATATGCATTCACCTTTTCAAAGCGTTTATCCTGTGATACATAAAAGGCCTTTAACGCCTGTGCATCACTGCGTAAATATTCATGGGAGCCAAGCGGCATCAAAACACCGTCAATATCAAGAAAGATTACATTCATGAACGATACTCCTTTGTCGTCTGCATCAGTATATGCACTGCCTGCCGGTAACTTTCTTCATCAAAGATATCCGGTGTAACAACATCATGCTCAGGAAATGCCTTCCGCATGGATATATCATCCAGTATGACATAGCTTTCCACCTCTGGATGAGCCTGTAAATATCGCTGAATCGCCCCTTCCTTAAAAAACATTTCCTCATTATCTGTCATATCCTCTATATAGCTGTCCAGTCTCCATAATGAAAACAGCCGCTTCATTTCTTCCAGACTCCGCATACATTTCCATGAGGTTTCCAAAACGATACGGGCATCACATTGCTCACATAGTCTGCGCAGCCGTTCCACCGCCTCCTTCTGAAACCCGCACGCAACGCTGCACACATCCCAATCGGATATACCTTTCGTGGATATTCCGTCCCTGTGAAGTCTCAAGCGGACAGCTTCCGCATCAAAGCATTTGGTTCTTCTGGAAAAACAGGGGTATAGTACACCGTCGATATCAAGAAATACAACCTTCATGACGATTCCCCCTTTCTTACTCTCAGTATATCATGAAAACCCTTTCCTGTTTCTGAAAAGTTATTTTCTTTTAGCAGGAACAGGTTTATGAAGTTGCCTGCATGGCATACTAAGGATGACAGGAGGTTGTTGTTTATGAAATTAGAGCTAGCTGGAAAGGTTGCCCTGGTCAGCGGCTGTTCACAGGGTCTTGGATATGCCTGTGTACGCACACTGGCCAGATATGGTGCAGATATATTCGGTGTCAGTATCGGAGATGACTCCGCACTGAAAAAAGAGGTTGAGGCACTGGGAAGAAGCTATCATTCCCTAACGGTATCCCTTACGACGCCCGGCAGTATTCATGAGGTCATGAAGGAGGTGCTTGCGGCCTATGGTCATGTGGATATTTTACTGAACTTTGCAGGGATTCTAAAAAAGGAGGACACCCTGAAAATCAGCAGGCAGGCATTTCAAAGTGCCCTGGATATCAATGTGACGGCTGCATTCACCTTATCACAGGAGGTAATACGTCAGTATATCAGTCAAGGGCATGGAGGTAAGATCATCAATGCGTCCGGAATACTGCCCTATGGAACAAATGAATACTGTGCCTATTTTACAAGCAAGGGTGCTGTCGAGGCGATGACAAAATATATGGCACATGAATTTGCAGGACAGAATATCCAAATCAATGCAATCACACTGGGCTTCATGAATGAGGGAAACAAGCTGCAAAGCGGTGAAGGACAGCAGGATGATGTATCCATATTACAGGATATCCCGGCAGGACGCTGGGGAACCTGGGAGGATTTGGATGGTCTGCTTCTGGTTTTGTGCAGTGCTGCAGGCAGCTATATCAATGGTGCATGTATTCCCTTGGACGGTGGTTACAGCATCTGATGCTATGTAGGAATGGAAATGCTCCATTCCTTTTTTCAGCGTAAAAGCATTGCGACCACCCATACCATAAGCAAGCCAATCAGCAATACAAGCAACAGTGTCAGATATGCCAGTATGACATCTTCTCTTTTAGGTTCCATTCTTTCCACCTCATGCTGTACTATGCAGTTAAATTCTATTAAACTGGGCCTTTATAACACATTTATATATGTAACTTTTAAAACCCTTATTTTTTCATAAAAAAAATCCCGTATTTGTTTACTTTTTCCATTATACATAAATTTATCATTTATAATAATGCCGGTGGGGTTGGAAAGAGTACAAGTAGGTGAAGTTATGAAGAAAAACCAAATGTTTATCGATATTGGCGGTGCCATCAAGGAAGGTATCGTCCTGAACAACATGACACAAAAGGAGGTCGCAAAGGCGATTCATGTTTCTCCACAGACAATGAGCTGTTTTATCCTAAATCACAGAACCCCGCATATATATGATCTGGTAGCTATTGTACAGCTGCTGCATCTGGATATTCGCATCGTTCTTGATTTGAAAAAAGATAATGCAAGTCAACTGGATCACATCATATATCAGAAGGTTATAAAGCTGAATAATAAGCATAAGGAAATGATCAATGAGTATGCGGAACAATTACTGAAGCAGGAACAAACGCATTATGGTGCCACTTAGTTTCTTAACTGTAAATGAGGATGGCCCATATTTCACACATGCAAAAACAGGCACAGCATCACATTAGTTTAAGATGCTGTGCCTGTTTTATTACGATCAGAAATACAGAAAGGCACGTTAAGCTTACAGTGTAGATGCCGTCATCTGCCTACGATACTATACAGGCTACTATGTAAGCAGTAATACAGGAGGCAACTGCTACACTTAGCAGCCCTTTTCCCTTATACGCCAGCAGGAATCCGACAAGACAGCCGGCACAGCTTGCCAATGTGTGTCCGGTAGCTGTAAATATTGCAGGAAATGTCATGGCTCCAAGAACCGCATAGGGTACATAAAATAAAAATGATTTTATAAACGGACTTTTAATTTCCTTCTGGAAGAATGTCAGTGGCAGCATACGGATCAGATACGTAACAACTGCCATCACCAGGATGTAGGGAAGATATTCAGTCATGCTGCACCTCCTCTACCGGAAAAAACCATGCGCCAAAGGCGGCTGCCGTTATGGTACACAGGATAATAACAAAACCGGAGCTGACAGCCACAACCTCATGCAGGAGGGAAAACAGGCAGCTCATGAGGACGGAAAGAATCAAAACGATACGTACGGAGCGAAGCTTTCTTGCGGGAGGTATGATGATTGCCAGAAACATCCCGTAAATCGCAATACCCAAAGCACTTCGCACAGCATCCGGAAGCAATGTGCTGGCAGCACCTCCCAAAAAGGTCCCCAGCGTCCAGCAGAACACCGGAAAGGCAATAAGTCCTGCCATGTACCATTTTCCAACACGCTCATATGTACTGCTGGCAAGGGCGAATATCTCATCGGTAACCCCGTAGGCAATCAACGCACGCTCCCGCGTTTTCATATGACGGTCAACCTTCTGTGTTAAGGATAAGGACATGAGTGCATAACGTAAATTGATAATAAACTGCGATAGTGCCAGCTCCACATACGAACCATGAGCCAGCATCAGTGTCAGTCCGGAAAACTGTCCGGCGCTTGTCACATTTGTCAGAGAAATCACAACAGCCACTTCAACAGGGATTCCATTGGATACCGCCATCATCCCAAACGTAAAGGATACAGACAGATAGCCAAGCCCGATCGGCACGCCATCCTGCATCCCCTTCCGAAATCTATTTTCCACTACTTCCAATTTCAAACACCCCTCAATACTTAGGTAACATTATACAAGAAATCCATGTGATTTAAAAGAGCGAAAAAGAAAAAGACAGCCTTGTAAAAAGCGGTTATGAACAAGAAAAATCCAATCCTTCACCATATGAATGTATTCACAGTCTCCTGAAAAAGAAGTTAAATCACGATTCTATTATGGGAAAGAAAGGATATTCAGACAAAATTCTTCACACTCATACAGCCGTATGAGAAAAGATAAAACGCTCTATAACCTCCGCGACAGCCCCCTCATTATGATCCGCCTTGCATACGTAATCACACATATTCTTGATTTCAGGGACTGCATTCGCAACAGCCGCAGACAGGCCGGCTTCCCGCAGCATTCCGATATCATTGAAATTATCACCGATCGCAATCGTTTCTGATAGATCGATTTGCAGATGCTCACAGAGATCACGCAAGCCCAGCCCCTTATCCACGCCAAACGGATTCAGCTCCAGATAGCGGTTGCTGGAGAACGAAACAGCCACTCGGTTATCCGTTATGTCATGCAGCTGCTCCGCCAGTGTATGCAGATAAGGAATGTCCGTATTCTGAAACAGGATTTTGGTAATCGGCGTTCCCTTTAAAAACGCTATGGTAGCTTCCTCACACACAATCGAATCCGACTTAAAGGAAAACAGCCACGTTCTTTCATCCTCATTCAAATGAAAGGCATAAACATCCTCCGCAGTAAAAATCTGGATACATACATCCTGTTTGATACCGAAGGCAAACAGCTGCTCTGCCAGTTCAAAGGAAAGCTCATGAAAGGACAGCTTTCGATAATTTTTATTTTCTGTCACAACCCCGCCGTTATTGGAAATGGTATATTCATGGCTTGCATCAAAAACATCCAGTGTATGCAGCACATTATCGATACAGGTATAGCCCCGTCCGGTTGCAGGCACAAAGCGTACACCATAGTCACGCTCAGCACGTTTGATCGCCTCTATATTTCGTGAACAGATTTCCTTATCCGTATTCAAAAGCGTTTCATCCAAATCACATGCGATCAGTTTATACATCACCGTTTCCTCCTGTTTCTTTTTTATAATGGGCCTTCAGCCACAATGCCACAGCATCCTCATCATGATCACCGATTACCGCTGTCGCATGATGCTTCAGCTCGTCTATGGCATTTTCCACCGCATAGCATTCATCACTGATCTGAAACATTGCTATATCATTGACTGCATCGCCAAAGGATACGACCCTTTCAAAACCGCCCCTTTCCTTCAGCTCCAATATTGCCTGCGCCTTTGAAACACCGCCCGGCATGATTTCCAGCCAGTATTCCTTTCGATACAGCTCCTGCTGATAAATTATGACATAATCGGTTGTTTCCTCCAGATGCTCATACATCGGCTTTAGAAATTCCCCGTCATGAATACAGGTAAAGTAGAACACATCTCCATCCAGCAGCTCCCTTGTGCTTTCCACTTTGCGAAAGCGTTTATCATATGGACGGGATTCCATATAATATATACCGCCCTCATGCATCCCCTGCTCCATATAGCTGACACGCTCCACACCGTCGATATACGAATAGACAAAGGGAATCATCTCATGCTCCAGCAGATAGCTTAGAATTTCCTGCGCATCCTGTTTGGAAAACGAATGGGAATATAAAATCCTGTAGGTATCCGGATCCAGCAGATACACCCCGTTATATACAATCAGCGGTGTTTTGAGCTGCAGGCCCTTGGATACCAGAGAAGCTGATGTGATGGAGCGTGCTGTGGCAAAGGTGAAATGCATCCCCTCCTCTACTAAAGCATTGATTGTTTTTATCGTGGCATCGGATAGCCTTGTATCGCTGTTGAGCAGGGTTCCATCCAGGTCACTGACATATAGTGTCTTCATGATGCGTTCCTCCTATTTTTTTATGAAAGCAGAAATAATACAGACCATAGGTCACAAACAGAAACAGAAAAAATACCAGCGTAAACTGCAGACTAAACGTATCACTGCCCTGTATGATTTTTTCGATGAGAGAAGAGGGATGCATGATGTCCCATGAGTTCAGCCGCAGAAATCTTCCCAGGTAAACGCCATAGCTGCTCACCAGACAGATAAGGGCTGCAATGATCCAGGAACGAAGCTGTCCGATATGTCGTGCAGTAAATTCATGCAGTAGATAAAAGGAGCGGTAGCCGCTTAAAATTCCAAAGAATATACCAACTGCCAGATGCAGCAGCTCCAGCCAGGGGAGAAGCTCCCGCACATAAATGCTTCCACTTTCCTGAAAAATATAAAAGGTCAGGGGTGAGATATGTATGAAATCCGTAATCAGATACGGCACATTGGGAAACAGCAGCAGCCAGCAAAGAAAGGCCATCACCATGCCCGGTGTGCTCTTTCGCTCATATGCGGCAAAGAACAATGTCATGAACAGATAGGATAAAAGGGCTAGAAACACATTCCATACGATTGCCCGGTGAATAAAAATCCCACTTTGCCGGTAGACATAAAAGCTGATCAGTGCATAAACTCCTAACGCTGCCAGAAGCCAGAAATTCTGCTTCTATAGCTTTTTCATCATGGACATCCCTCCTTGCTTATCAATCTTTGTATACAAATTCCTGACACACTGCACCTTTGAAAGAAATGCAAAAATAACAGCACTTCCTACCACTTTGCATATCACCGAATACAAATGCCTGTGGACAAGGCAGAGTTATACAATATACATAATCCTGCTTTTTTCCTATACCTTCGCATCTTATTCAATAATGGATAAGAACCATAACAGCCTGTCCTACTGCCTTATGCTTCCTTTCCACCTGTTCATATTTCACATTCACAATACAATACCTGCGCAAAGCAGTCTGTACAGGAAACTGGCGTTATTTCCATTTCCATGACATTCTGTATCTTTTCTTTCTTATCATTTCGTGTTACATTATACTATATCACACGCAAGAGAGGTATCATAATATGAAGAAAAGTGAAAACAGTAAAATTCTGCCTTATACAAAGCAACAGCTTGCATCTGTTATTCTGCATCCGGAAACCTGTAATATACGCAAATATGAGGCATATCAGAAGCTGGATGAGAAAAGCTGGATCGAGGATTACGGGAATCAGTATCTGATGAAGTTTTATTTTACCGATGTACAGGAAAACCGCATCGTCATGGAGCGTTATCCCTTTGCGCAAAGCAATATGCATATAACGCAAACCATCTTTGAAATGGAGGATGAAGCTATCGGACAGGTAAAGCTCACTGTAAAGGAGAAGGTAACCAAGGGGAGCATCGTTCGCAGGCTGACAAAGATGATAGAGAATTATGATGAAAACAACACTTCTTATATGGATTTGATTTCCAGCATTCAGAAATATTGTATAAAGAGGAAATAAAATAGGCATTTCCTCTTTTTGTTTATTGATTTTATAAACAAAAGCTGCTATTATTTCACTATAGTTTATTTTTTTAATAAACAGAAAGGAGAATTGTTTATGAAAAACAAAAATCTGGACACTTTTTATCAAAAGATGCCTTTTCACATTCATCAGATACCAAGGAAACAGGAGCCGCGGTATATGATACTGACCCTGGCAGCAGCGCAACTTCCCGATCAGGCGCTCAGCGAGCAGGAGCTGAATGCAATTTTAAAGCCCATGTATGAGGATTTTGTAGAGCTTCGCCGGTATCTGGTAGATTACGGCCTGTTAACACGAAGCAGGGATGGAAGTTGCTATCATGTTGTTTGTCCAGACCTTAACTAACTGCCGCTATATGCTGCTTGGAACTATTATCATTCCAAGCAAAGGGTTTTGGAATATCTTGTATGATGGTATCTTACCCTACGCTGATAAAGTCTTTAGAAGCATACGAAAAGCTGATTCATGTCATAGACAGTTAGAGTCTTCGTCTAGTTATAAATCAGCTTTTTATTATGTTATTTGGCAATACGGTAGATGGTTTCCATATCCTGTCTGTTCAAAACACGGAAACAACCAATGGTTCGTTCATCCTCAAAGCTGCACTTCCACGCCAGCTTACGGATATCATCTTCCTGCAGATCAATTCCCATTTCATGTATGGATGTCGGCATCCCGATTTCTTTGAAGAATTGCTCTGTTGCCTCAATTCCTGCAAGTGCACAGGCTGTATCATCTTCTTCGCTGATGCCCATAACATTTCTGGCGTATTGTGCAAAACGTGATGGCTGTTCCTTATAGACATAACGTGCCCAGCTGCCCCAAATTGCTGCCAGCCCTGCGCCATGGGCTACCTGAAACATACCGCTCAGCTCATGCTCCAGCTGATGACACGCCCAGTCTCCAAAGCCGCGGCTTCCGGTGATATCATTATGGGACAGGCTTCCCGCCCACATCACCTCAGCACGTGATTCATAATTGTCCGGCTCCTTCATCAGGATGCGTGAATGCTTCATCACCGTACGCATCAGACTTTCCGCAAAACCATCAGTGATATCCATCATATCCTTTTTTATGAAATAGCGTTCCATCGTATGCAGGATAATATCCGTACATCCGCTTGCCGTCTGGTAGTACGGAAGCGTCATTGTCAGCTCCGGATTCATGACTGCAAACCGGCAGCGTCCATAATCAGAGCTAAGTCCCCGTTTCAGCCAGCCGTCCTCGTTGGTTATCACACTGGAATTACTCATTTCACTGCCAGCTGCCGCAATCGTTAAAATTGCCCCGATGGGCAGACAGCCTGTGACCTTCTTCTTTCTCGCATAATACTCCCAGACATCACCCTCATTCACAACACCATAGCCAATACCCTTGGCAGAATCAATCACACTGCCTCCTCCCACGGCAAGGATGAAATCAACCTGTTCCTTTTTTGCCAGCTCGATTCCTTCCCGCACTTTGGATAGCTGCGGATTCGGTACAACACCTCCCAAAGTGACATAAGAGATTCCTGCTTTTTCTATCGCTTCTAAAACCCGTGAAAGCAGACCGCTGTTCACAGCACTTTGTCCGCCATAGTGCACCAATACCTTATGACAGCCCTCCTGCTTCAATATAGTCCCGATGCGTTCCTCCTCCTTGCGTCCGAAAAAAACGCGCGTAGGTGCATAGAATGTAAAATTGCCCATAGCTTACCTCCTGTATATGTCCTAAGTTTACAACGAATCCGCATGATACGCAAGCTGCTTTCACAAGTTGAAAAAAAGCAGTTTTCCATTGAATGATAACGGACATTCCTTCCATATTTCCAAAATGCAAATAAAGTAATGTCATGCAGATGCATAAAACCGTGGTGTTCATCCAGAATAAAATCATGATAATTACCGAAATCTTCCTTTAGCTGCTATCAGCTTGCTGTACATCTAATACCTTCATTTCCTGTATAACGTTAACAATTTTTTGCCTATCAGAAGTTTGTGTAGCCTGCAGACGCAAGGATGCTGAAGGCATCCAGTTGTTAAGGAAAGAGAGTATATAATTGCGCTACATATCACCTCTTTCCCCTTTTATCTGCATCTAAAGACTGTTATAATACACCTAGAGATGAGGAGCTGATCTTATGAAGCGATTGCCGATTGGAATTGAGAACTTTAAGGAATTGATTGATCATAACTATTATTATGTTGATAAAACAATGTTTATCCAAGATGTATGCAATGAAAAAGTAATTTTATATACAAGACCCCGCCGATTTCACCGAAATAGTGTCGATACCTTTGGTATCCGACAAGAGGCGCGCTAGTAGCGGGCAAAACTCTCAACATGAGTATGCTTTATTATTTCTTTTCCATTAGGCAGAAAGAAAATGCTTATCTTTTTAATGGGCTTGAAATATCAAAGTGCATGGATGTAGTTTCATATCAGAATCAGTTTCCGGTAATTTTTATAACCTTAAAGGATATGAAAAACAGCTCCTTCGATAAGCAGCTGGTTATGTTTTCCTTATTGATTCAGGAAATTATAAGTAATCATCAGGAGCTTCTAACCAGCGATAACATCAATAGCATTGAAAAAGAGCGAATTGCACGATTGTATCGGGGTGTACAAAATGAAGTAGAATTACAAAATGCCTTAAAATTCATTGTGAGCTGTCTATATCATCATTATAGGAAAAAGGTCATTCTTCTGATTGACGAATATGATGTTCCCTTACAGAATGCCTATTTGAATGGGTATTATGATGAGATGGTGAATTTTCTCAGAAATGTATTCAGTGCAGCTTTTAAGACAAATGATGCGTTGGAAAAAGGGGTGCTCACAGGCTGTTTGAGAATCGCAAAAGAGTCAATTTTCACCGGTCTGAACAATTTTAGGGTGGTTTCTATTTTCGATGAAATCTCCAATCAGCGCTTTGGCTTTACGCAGCCAGAAATTGATATGATGCTGCAGGATTATCAGCGGAAGGATTACCAAAAGCAAATGAAGGAATGGTATGATGGTTATCAATTCGGTGGCTGTGATATCTACAATCCATGGAGTGCCTTGATGTATGTGGATAAATTAGCGAATACAAGCAGAAGGGAGCCGGAATCCTTCTGGGCGAATACTAGCGGTAATGATATCATTTACCGTTACATAAAAGAAGCGAACCCAAAAATGCGGGATGAATTTGATATTCTGGCAGCTGGAGGAATGATTGAAAAGGCAATTAAGGATGATATAACCTACAGGGAGATGGATCAGATCAGTAATGTATACAGCTTTTTGTTGTATACAGGCTACTTAAAGGCTATCCGCTGTCTGGATGAAGATAAGCGGATTTATCAGTTAATGATACCAAACAAGGAAATTAAGCGGGTGTTTCTGTCCATATTCAGTGAATGGTTTGACGAGCAGGTGGAGCACAGCGGCAATTCCTTTGTGGAGGCTCTGATGAAGGAAGATCTAATACAGGCAGCAGATATTCTAAACAATATCCTGTTTCAATCCATCAGTTATTTTGATTATGACGAAAAATTCTATCACGGTCTGTTAATAGGAATGCTGAGTGAATATCAGACAGTGTCCAATGGGGAAGCCGGACTTGGTAGATTTGACATAGCAATCCTTCCACTCAGCCGGATGTCTAGAGGTGTGGTACTGGAATTGAAGGTCGCAAAGCAGGAGGAGGATTTGCAGAAGCTATCGGAAGAAGCTTGCAGGCAGATAAGAGACATGAAATATATTGAGGGCTTACAGAAGAAGGGATATGAGGATATTCTCGGATATGGCGTTGCTTTCTATAAGAAATCCTGCATAATTACAGCGCTTTAAGATGTATCCTAATCGTAAGGCTGCAGAAAATTTACAAAATGAAAAAGAAGGATCATGACACAGAAATGCGTCTCTCCTTCTTTTTATATACTTCTCCATATGAGTATGATGATATTTTACACAAATTTCTTACCTTACGGCAAGCCTATCATATACACTGGCAAGTGGACATAGGTCTTATCTATTGTATCAATTGAATTTTTCCCACAGACCAAACAGAAAAATGAAGAATACAATAAGCGGCAGCACATAGGATACGTAGCCTCTTGCTTTTTCAGGAAAACGCAGACCACTTCCGGCATTTGCCTCAGCCACAAAATTTTTCCATCCCCAACCAAGCTTTCTCGTACAGAAAAACAGAAAGACAAGAGAACCAAGCGGCATAATAACATTGGAGACAAGAAAATCCAGCAGATCCAGCACAGCACTACCTTCCCCGAAAGGCTGAAAACCGGACAGTATACTGAAGCCGATGGCACAGGGGATACTGCCAATCGCTATGATCACAAAATTTAAAAGAACACTTTTCCGTCTTGACCAGTTACATAAATCAATGGTGAAGGAAACGATGTTTTCAAATACCGCGATAATGGTGGAAAGTGCCGCAAAGTTCATAAAGATAAAGAACAGTGTTCCCCATAGCTGGCTGTTTGCCATTTCATTAAAAATATTCGGTAATGTCACAAACACAAGACCGGGGCCGCTATCCGGAGCAACACCGAAGGACATACAGGCAGGGAAAATAATCATGCCTGCCATAAATGCCACAAAGGTATCCAATGCCATAACGCGCACTCCCTCACCGCTTAAAGAATGCTTACGGTCAATATAGCTTCCAAATATCGCCATACCGCCCATACCGATACTCAGGGTGAAAAATGCCTGTCCCATTGCTGCATAAACCGCATTAAAAATACCATTTTTTATCAATTCATCAAAATTGGGAACCAGATAAAAGGAAACACCCTTCATCGCCCCATCCAGGCTCAAGGATTTCACAACCAGCAGAACCATGACTGCCAGCAGCAGCCCCATCATTCCTTTTGTGATTTTCTCCACGCCGTTTTGCAGTCCAAGTGCACAAACCCCACAGCCTATCGCCACGATCAGCAGCATCCAAAATAAGGAGGCTTGCGGATTCTGTTGCAACGAGGTAAACACCCCTTCCACCTCTTTTGGATTCAATCCGTTAAACTCACCGGATATCATTTTTGCGAAGTAGGCAAGCATCCAGCCGGATATCGTTGTATAAAACATAACAAGAAGATAATTTCCAGTCATTGCCACATAGGAAAAACGGTGCCATAGCTGACCGGGCTTTTCTAAAACGTGAAAGCTCCTAGCTACACTCTTTCCACTCCCTCGGCCTACTGAATATTCCATGACGATGATGGGAAGTCCCAGCAATACCAGAAAGAACAGATAGACAAGAACAAAAGCCCCGCCCCCATACTTTCCAACCATATAGGGAAAGCGCCATATATTGCCAAGTCCGATGGCACAGCCTGCCGACAGAAAGATAAAGCCCAGTCGTGAGGATAGTTTTTCTCTTTTATTTTCCATAATAACTCCTTTAATAACGTGCCCTGTGGGTAAAGTGCCCATGGGTAATGTGCACCGTGGGTAATGCATCCGGTGGATAAAGCATACTGTAGACAAAATACCCTGCGGATAAATGAACTATGCGATAACATTCCCAATGTGTAAAGTGCCCTGTGGGTAATGTGCCCTGTGGGTAATGTGCCCTGTGGGTAAAGACGCTCTCCATTGTAAAAGAAATTGTGAAGGAAGTCAAACGAAAAAAGCTATTATAATGTTCTGTATGCTATTCCATGCAAAATCTTCTATGTATATCAAGCTGTATATTCTTGCAAAGATAGAAACGATATAGTCCTGGTTACCTTATAATACATTTTGTATAAACACTTAGAGATAGCCAAACGGGAAGGATACACAGTGAATCAATAATACTGACCTCTTTTGCGTATAGCTCCTTATATTTTATCTGCCTGCCCTCCTAAAGAGATAGATATAACAGTAAAACATGCAGCAGAAAAAAACCAATTCCAGCACAGACCTTCTTCTGCTATTGTGAATTGGTTTTTCTTTATTATATTTATCCTTACGAAACGATTAGCACTTGATTATATAGCCATGGCAGCCAGTGTCGCATCACGCACTGCCTCGAGAGCCTGCGCAACGGAAGCTGCATCCCCAACTACACTCACCTGTTCCATACCGGATAATTCCTGTGCAAGTGCTGTATCACTGCGAGAACCAGTCGCATAAACCACATGAGTGAAATCATGACGGGTTATCTGTTCGCCGTGCACCTCCATGACAACCGTATGCTCATCCACAGATAACAGCTTTGTACCGGTCATAAGCTGCACATGCTCCTTTTGCAGGCGATCCATCAGCAGCACCCTTTCATTCACGACCATACCTGCCGCAATTTCATCCGTCATCTCAATCATGGTAAGATACAGCGGCCCGCGCTTATTATGCAACAAATGTTCGCATACCTCACAGCCTACCATACCTCCGCCGACAACCAGAACATTACCGCCAAGGATCAGCTGATCATTTCTCAATAGCTCCCATGCTCCGATGCCATGCTGTGCAAGGCCCGGTATTGGTGGTAATGCCTCCTTTGCCCCGGTTGCCACAATCACTGCATCATAAGCATCTGCCATCGCTTTTGTGAACTCTGTGCTTCTGCGTATATCTACGGACAGACGGCTCAGCTCATGCTCCAGATATACAATCCATTTACTAACCGGCTGTTTAAACGGCGGAACGCAGGCCAGCAGAATCTGCCCTCCCAAATGCTCACTCTTTTCAAACAGCGTAACCGTATGTCCCCGAAGGGCCAGTGTTCTTGCGGCAGCCATACCGGCAATACCGCCCCCGGCCACTGCAACCTTCTTCTTAATCGGTGCTGGAACCAGCTTCATTTCCAGTTCTTTTCCACAGGCAGGATTGATTACACAGCTTGCCGGATGCCGTTTTGTCTGTTCTCCTACACAGCCGATCACACAGCCGGTGCATGGCGCAATCTCATCGAATCTTTCCTCATGGGCTTTCTTAACAAGCGCAGCATCTGCCAGCAGGGCGCGTCCAAAAACAATGCCATCCACAGTCCCCTTATCCATCAGATCCATTGCCATACAAGGATCAAGAATCTTTCCAACCACGATAACAGGAACACTGCTTACCCTTCGTATTTTTTCAGCCTCAGCAACATTGACACCCTCATGCTCACCATGACTTGGAATGATCTTATTCGGTCGCTCATACTGTGTACCTCCGCTGATTTCAAAGGCATCGATGCCATGCTCAATCAGCTTTGGAACCAGATAACACATATCCTCCACCGTATTCCCCTGTGCATCCTTTTCATCACCGCTCATGCGCAAAATGATAGGAAAGTCTTTTCCACAGGCAGCCTTGATTGCATCGATCACCTCAAACAACAAACGGGCACGGTTGTCTAGACTTCCACCATACGCATCACAGCGCTTATTGCGCATCGGTGACAGGAAGGAGCCAAGCAGCATATACGCATGCGCACAATGCAGTTCGATACCATCGAAGCCAGCCTGCTTTGCCTGTAGGGAAGCATTTGCATACAGCTCAATAATATGCGGCAGCTCCTCTAGCTTTACTTCTCTTGTTTTTTGTCCCATAGAATTTACATACACACTGCTGGCAAGCGGAGGGATACCCATGAAGGCGGATATACTTTCCGGCCCTGGATGCGTGATCTGTGGTATAATGCAAGCTCCTGCTTCGTGTATCTTATCCGTAAACGCCTTATAGGAGGCGATGGCTTCCTCATTGCGGAAGCACAGGGTATTTCCCAGATAAGGAACAGATGGATCAACGCTTAAAGCATCCAGAATGATACAGCCAACACCGCCGCGTGCACGCTCGAGCCAGTATTCCTGCATGCGCTCATTTACACAGCCGTCACTGCTTTCATAGCCCAATGACATCGGTGCCATAAAGGTCGCATTACGCAGCTTCATAGTGGAAATCTGCAACGGTTGAAAAAGCTTTGATGCGTTCATAAACTACTTACCTCCTATTATAATTGCCGGGCAATTTCATGTGCTTCTGCGATTGCCTGCAATGCCCTTCTTGCCTGCTTCGCATCTCCGATGATATGATACGGAAGCTGTTTAGACTCACATGCCTGTACCAGGGCTTCATGCTCTCTGGCCTTTGCGCCAACGGCCATTACAACACTGTCACAGACGATTTCCTTTTCACAGCCCTCCTGCTCTACCAGAATTCCATGCTCGCTGACTGCCTTCAGGGATGTATTCACCACGGTTTCAATATGGTGCATATACAGCGATTCCATCACACAGATTTTCCGCAAGGCGCCCAAATCCTTCGCAACGGCATCCATCATTTCAATCACCGTTACCTGACAGCCCTGTTCACTCAGAAATTCCGCGGTTTCCACACCGACCAGACCGCCGCCAATCACAGCTACATGCCCTTCTGCCTTTACCTTTTTATTCAGAATATCATGAGAATTGTATACATTTGAACGGTCTGCGCCCGGGATACGCAAATGTATCGGCTCTGCACCAATCGCAAGAATTACCTCATCCCAGCTGCCATCCGCAATCAGCTGTGCAGTTACCGGAGTCTGCAGGTGAATTTCCACACCAAGCCGCTTTGCCTTTTCTCCATAGGACTCTGCAGCTGCTTTCATTTCTTCTTTACGCGGAGCTCTTCCCGCCGTCACAAACTGGCCGCCCAGCGTATCGCTTGCCTCATAAACCACAGACATATGACCTCTCTGCTTCAAAATACAGGCTGCCTCTAAACCGGCTACACCGCCACCGGCCACCAGCACCCTTTTCGGCTTCTGTGCAGGGATGAGCTGATCCTGCGCCTCTTTCCCAAGGTATGGATTTCGCATACAGGTGATAAACGGAACACCAGGATCCGTGAAGCCGTCATAACAGCCCTGATCACAGCCGATGCAATAGACAATATCCTGTAGCCTGCCTTCCTTTGCTTTGTTACAGAACTGCGCATCTGCCAGCTGTGCACGTCCCATGACAACCAGATCTGCTTTATCCTGTTCCAGAATCTCCTCTGCCAGAAACGGTGTATTGATACGGCCGACTGCGATACACAGCATACCGGTTTCCTTACGGATTTTGGCACAGTTGTCTACATTAAAGCCCTTTGGAATATCAATCGGCGGCACCTCATATTTCAGACCTGCGGTGATCATATTGCCACGGGAAATGTCCAATACATCCACACCAGCCTCTTTGGCCAGCTTACAATAGCGGATCACATCCTCTATCGTCAATCCGTTTTCCAGATAATCATCCTGTGCATCCAGACGCATCAAAAGCGGCATATCCTGCGGGATATTTTCACGGATTGCACGAATGCAGTCCAGCGGAAATTTACAGCGCTTTTCAAAGGTTCCTCCATAGGCATCCTCTCGATGATTGAAGGCAGGTGACAGAAAGGAATGCGGCAGATAATTATGCCCGCAATGAAATTCCACACAGTCATAGCCTGCTTCCACTGCTCGCTTTGCCGCAGCTCCAAAGCATGCGACAACCTCTTCAATCGTTTCCACATCAACTGCAGGGATGGTATAGCCATGTACATTCAGATCACTGGCAACCAGTATCCTTGCCTTTGGATCCATGCTGGCTGCCAGACTTCCCTGCCACAGCTGTACGCCGCATTTCCCTCCTGCCTCATGAATAGCATCACAAAATGCTTTGTGCGAAGGGATATAGGAGTCGTTATGCAAGGCCAGAAATTTTCTGGGAGCACTTGGTGCATGCACGGCACATACCTCAGACAGATTCAGACCGCAGCCGCCCTTTACCCGGGCTACCTGATAATCGATGATCTGCTGTGTCACAGCTCCATCCTCTGCCGCCATCTTCGTTCCCATAGCAGGCAGCACAATCCGGTTTTTTACTTCCATTCCGCGAATCTTTAGTGGTTCAAATAGTTTTTCAAACATAATAAAAGACCTCCTGATACTTAAATTATAACGCTTACACAAAAAACGTATATTTAAAATCAAAGGTCTTTTTCTCATTTTTACATATGCTTTTGACGGTACTGTACCGGTGTACAGCCCATTATTGAAACAAATATCCGCTCAAAGACTGCCAGTGAGGAAAAGCCGCAATCCATAGCAATCGAGGTAATGGTACGCCTCGTTGCCGCAAGAAGGGCGGCTGCCTGCTGTACTCGTACACGGTTCAGCTCCTGATTCCAGCTTGTATGATATTCCTGCTTTAGCAGCTGTTCCAGCTCATAGCCCTTGCGATGGCACTGCTTCGCCATATCCTCTACAGT
This sequence comes from Erysipelotrichaceae bacterium 66202529, assembly GCA_017161075.1. Taxonomy (NCBI): domain Bacteria; kingdom Bacillati; phylum Bacillota; class Erysipelotrichia; order Erysipelotrichales; family Erysipelotrichaceae; species Erysipelotrichaceae bacterium 66202529. The sequence continues at coordinate 3,449,615 of CP046174.1, forward strand.
GATATCCTGTGAGAAATGCTGGTAAAGATACTGCATGATCTGCAAATACAAATCCTTACGGCAATAGAAATGCTCATTGTCAAGAATGCGATGCTTCTGATAATCCTGCGGTGAGGTTTTCGTCCACGCCTGAAACTGCCGATAAAAGGCTGCAGTGGAGGAATATGACAACAGATCGACAATATAAGAAACAGATAAGTCTTCAAAGTGAAGAAGGGCGCAGGCATTGATTATTTTCCCAAAGGATTGCAGACGGGAAAAGCTGTAGCCACACGTATCCTTTACCAGCTGGTTGAGATAACGGGGATGCAGCTGCAGCAGTTCAGCGGCATCCTGTAAAGAAAACTGCTCCTGAGATGCGACGATGATACGCTTGATCAGCTTCCAAACAGGCGGCTCAGGCGATGCTTCCTGCAGCTGCAATGCATAGCGGCAAAACAGCATATGAATCTGAAGGACAATATACATCAGCATATTCCGGGAACCAAAGGCTGTGCTTTCATATTCCTGCAAAGCGTTTTGAAACATAGCCAGCAGTGCTGTATCCGTACATGCAAGACAAGCCGGTGTCTCATATACCAGCGAAGCATTTCTTCCTCTTGGATGCTTTTCCCACATGGCATGCATAAACAGTCCGATATAAAACCGTATGCGCAAAATATGCAGGGAGGTTCGTATTTCTGGTATTTCATACAGATGATGGGCATACAGACAGAGAAACGAATCCCTTTTCAGGGTATACGCAACACCATTTACGATGATATCCCCATCCCCGTCAAGCACATACCAGAGCTCCACACGCTCATGCTGGGTAAGTGGAAGCGCCTGAAAAATTTCCATTGTATCTACCTGTATCTCCTGCTCTTTATAGGACTGAAAATAATCAATCCCTGTATACCAGTCCCTTTGCTGCTGCATTCCCTCACATCCTTTTTTATCATAAGAAAAAATAGTAAAAGTATACCGTATCATACTGCATCGCCTATGAAGGATGTTATGGAAGCCTGTCGAAATCCCATATAAACCTAAAGGCTAAGAATTGAAACAGCATACCTTTAATGAATCCTGCAGGTACCCAATGTTCAATCTTTTATTTCCTATTAGGAAAAAACTACACAAGCCGCCTTGTTCTTCACATACCACATATCCCGTCATATAGGTCAAAAAGAAAAGGGGAGTTTTCCCCTTGCTGTTATTTACCCCAGAGCGGTACCGGATATTTGCCTGCTTCGATCAGCTTGCGAATACCTTCCTTCACCATTGGCTTATCCTCCTGATAGGTGACACCATACCACTTATCATCACTGGATAATACCGTCACACTGGCTTTTCCTTCACGAATCAGTGTATCAACGGTTACCGGGATGTAAAATTCACTCTTTAACGGATTTTCTTTTACAGTTTCCTGCAGGAAGGTTGGGAAGCGTTCCTCCACTTCCTCCATGAATTTCGGTGTGAAGCCCCACATATTCATAGATACCAGGGAATTGGCATCCACATCATACCAGGTATCATTTTCATAATACTGCACCTTGCCATCGCGTTTTTCAATTCTGGTGCGCTCATCGACGCCAGCCAGCTTGCCATCTTCCACCTTGCACACGCCACGGGCAACACTGCCATGATCAGTCAGCGTATTTCCAAGCACAAAGCCAACCATGCTGTATGCAGTCTCATCCGTATTGGAAACCAGATAGTCGTGCAGCTTCTGGAATGAAGCAATGCCGTAATAATCATCCGCATTGATAACTGCAAACGGTTCATGAATAACATTCTTACAGCATAAAATCGCATGCGCGGTACCCCATGGTTTTACACGGTCTGCAGGTATTTCATACCCTTCAGGCAGACAGGCATCCATTTCCTGGAATACATATTCCACCTTGATATGCTCTTCAATTTTATTTCCGATTGCTTTCTTGAAATCATCCTCAATAGCTTTCTTTATAATAAACACGATTTTGTTGAAGCCTGCACGGATTGCATCAAACGCAGACATTTCAAGAATAATTTCTCCATTCGGCCCAATCGGGTCAATCTGCTTCAGTCCTCCATAACGGCTGCCCATACCGGCTGCCAGTACAACTAATGTCACATCTTTCATTATCTCACCTCATTGTCCCTATTCTATCATAGTTGGAATTTGATGAAAAGGATTACAACACGATTTTAATAATTCTTCACAAGAAATCATAAATTACAGGCTTTCTTCTGCTATTTCATTCATCCCTTATGTGTTTGTATACGGTATGCAAGATAGTCCATCAGCTCTTGAAGCTGCGTTTGATGCCAGTCCGGTTCAATCTGATCATCCTGCAGACAGCAGGCATGATAAATCAGACCTCTTGCGTGTGTCAACAGGCCCCATGTGATTGCCGCAACCGCCCCATGAGGCACCAGCTGTTCCAGCTCATTTGCCAGCAGCTTGAATATAGAGCGCTGCTCATCGAAAAAATACGCATCATGATATTTGATATGACATATATAAATCTGTCGTATCGTATGCATATCATCCAGTGTTACCATATGCAGATAGCAGGTCATAATACGCTGTATATTTTCCCATGGCTCTGATGTTAGCTTTAATGCTTCAAATTGTGCGTCCGCCTGCCGGTAACCATATAAAAGCGCAGCCTCCTTACAGGAAAAATATAAATAGAAGGTTCCGATGGATACCCCGGCCCGCTGACATACACTGCGAATCGTGATATCGCTGAGATCTGCCTCCCTCATACATTCGTGCACAGCCTCCACTATTTTCCGTCTTGTTTGTTCCGTCTGCTGCGGTCTGCGCCGTATTTCTTTTTCTTCCGTTTTCATATCGTCACCTGCTTCTGTTCATCATTGTATCGTATCCCTGTGAAAAATTCAATGAAGATAGCTCTTGACATCCAGAATGTAAGTGCTATCATATAATTAAATGAACACGTTCACTTACGAGGAGGAAGCATATGAAAAAGGAATATGAAGCTTTATTTACACCAATTCGTATCGGTAAGGTTGAGATACGAAACCGCTTTGCCATGGCACCGATGGCGATGGGACAGCTGGATGATCACTGGGCCTACAAGCAGGAATCCATTGATTATTTCACAGAGCGTGCCAGAGGCGGTACCGGTCTGATTATCACAGGTGCCAATTTCATTGAAAACAGAATTGAGAAGCATCGTAAGGCAAGCTTTCCATGTCCTCTGGAGGATCCGCAAAGCTACATGACACAGCTGAAAAAAATGAGCGATAATATCCATTCCTACAATTCCAAGCTGTTTGTTCAGCTAACTGCCGGACTGGGCCGTTCCGCCATTCCTGCCATGATTCTGGATAATACCTTTGTGGCACCGAGTGCTACCACGAATCGCTGGGATCCTTCCATTCAGCACCGTGCATTGACAACGGAAGAAATCTACGAGCTGATTAAGGATTTTGCGACCTGTGCAATGCTGGCAAAGATGGGCGGTGCTGACGGTATTGAGGTGCATGCCGTTCATGAGGGATATCTGCTGGATAATTTCACGATGGAATATTTCAATCATCGTGAGGATGAGTTTGGCGGTGATCTGATGGGCAGACTGCGTTTCCCACTCGCTATCCTGCAGGCGGTGAAGCAGGCTTGCGGAAAGGATTTCCCTGTAATTTTAAGATTCTCTTTAAAGAGCTTTATCCGTGCAGAGCGTCATGGTATTCTGCCTGGTGAATCCTATCCGGAGCTGGGCAGAGATATTGAAGAGGGGCTTCAGTTTGCGAAAATTCTGACAGAAGCCGGCTATGATGCGCTGAATGTGGATGCCGGAAGCTATGATGCCTGGTACTGGGCACATCCGCCGTTCTTCCAGGATCGCGGTTTGTATCTGCCATTCGCAGAAAAGGTAAAAGAGGTTGTTAAGGTACCGGTTTTAACAGCCGGGCGTATGGGGTATCCGCAGCTTGCCGCAGATGCGTTAAATGATGGTAAATGTGACATGGTGGTATTGGGAAGACCACTGCTTGCGGATCCGGAGTTCGTAAATAAAATGCGTTTTGGAAATGTAGCGGATATCCGTCCGTGTCTGTCCTGCCATGACGGCTGCTTTAACCGGGCACATTCCATGCGTCTGATGTCCTGTGCGGTCAATCCGCAGTGCAACCGGGAAAAAGAGGCGGCATTCGCAAAGGCGGATACCCAAAAGAACTGCCTTGTTATCGGAGGTGGACCAGCCGGTATGGAGGCCGCAAGAGTTCTGGCACTTCGCGGGCATCATGTTACGCTGCTGGAGAAGGAGGCAAGGCTTGGCGGAATGTACCGCTGGGCAAGTGTACCGGAGTTTAAGGATGATGGAAAGCTGTTGCTTCAATGGTATGAGCATCAGATGGAGAGCCTGCATGTACAGGTTGTAGTAAATTGTGAGGCACAGCCCGAGGATTCCCGTATTGCAGAAGCTGATGTAGTCATCTGTGCAACCGGCAGTCATGCATTCCTGCCGCCAATCAAGGGCATAGAGCATGGTGTAACAGCAGTGGATGTATTAAAAGGCACAATTACTGCCGCTGAAGAAACGACCATTATCGGTGGCGGTCTTGTCGGCTGTGAGCTGGCAATCTGGCTGTCACAGCATGGAAAACGAGTGCGTATAGTGGAGATGGCAGATAAGCTGATGTCTACCGGAGCACCTGCGGATATGAATAAGCAGATGATTCTGGAGCTGCTGGAGCATCATCATGTGGATATCCGGCTGCAGGCAAAGCTGAAGGAAATTCGTGAGAACAGCATCGTTATCGAAGCAGATGGCAATGATCAGGAGCTGGAAAGCAAATGCACAATTCTGGCTTTGGGCTACCGGAGTAACCGCTTCCTGTATGACCAGATTCTGTTGAAGGCAAAGGATATTTATAATATTGGAGACAGCGCTCATCCAAAGGACATCATGGAGGGCATCTGGGATGCCTATGAGCTGTGCTCTCACCTGTAATATATGATTTTGGCTTACCTTAATTAGAAAAGGCCTCTGGAATGAAGTGTTCCGGAGGCTTTTTAATGTTATGGCTGCTTCGCCTGTCTTTGTGCCTGGCAAAGCTCTCCTGCATGCTTTTATCTGTATGATTTCCCTGCTTTTTAGGGGTTGTTCGATATGATAAGTATCCTCTTTCTGATATCAGTAAACAGGGTTTTCGCTTTCCCTGTCAGTCCAATTAGCTTAATGCTTTGTCAAAGGTTAATTCAGAACCCGCACAGAAACTTGTGCGGATTGCACATTCCAACACCTTGGGTATGGTTATGACTACGATGGAATCCGCGCACAGATGCTTGCGTGAAATGCATACTCCAACAGGGCAATTCTTTACAGCTGCATGATGCTTGTGTAACGATTCCGTAATGAATGCATTCACATTACGTTTTCATGTATGCCATACAGCCGGAAAAAAATAGAAAACAGAAGCCTCTCCAGCTTCATATACTTAACCGTGAATGTTATGATACCGCAGAAAAAAAGCTGAATCCTGTAATATGAAATTCAGCTATAAAATCTGTTTATCCTTACATTTGCATTATATTTCTTTAATTCCCTGCTTTTCCTTTAGAGCTACATGGGTATCACATTCCGGAATATGGTTGAGCGCTTCTTCAATCTGTTGATCGGCCAGTACTTCCACCCATTCATCATCAGCTCCATATGTATGTAATAACAGTGACTTCAGCAATATCTTTTTTCCTTTTTCCAGACCTTCCACACTACCCTTTTCCATTCCTTTTAGAAGAGCTTTTTCCATACCCTTCTCTATCACCTTTTCAATACCTTTTTCAATGCCCTTTTCAAAGCCTTTTTCCAACCCTTCCTCCATTCCTTGTTGAAAACCTCTTTCAGGTTCTACTATCCTGGCTTCTGCAGTCTGCTCCCGCAGATTTTCCTGGGCTGCATGCTCAGCAAATTCCACTGAGGAATTGTAACTCGCTTTCTATACTTTTGATAAAAAAAGGTTACACATCTCTAAAAGTCTTTCTTATTGACTTTTTAACCTTACGGTGAAATGTATAACCTGATCATATGAAGATGGTGCCGGAGAGGTGAATCGAACACCCAACCTACGCGTTACGAGTGCGTTGCTCTACCATTGAGCCACTCCGGCAGATACCGAGGACACTATCCTCCTGCTGAAACTATTTTTCAGAACGCGATTATTATACCATCTTTTTTCCTTTCTGTACATAATCAAAAAGAAAATTTTATTAAAATTCCAGCCAAATTCAACCATACTAAGGGCTACACGTTCACCACCTGGCGATTTTGACCATCAGAGCTTTGTAATCGGATTGTATATCCTGATACATCGCAATGACAGGTGTGCAGTCCCGCTTCACCGTTTGCAGAATATAGTCCATGTTCTCACATGCTGTAGTTATAACATCGCCATCCAGCAGCTTCTGCTTTGCCATCGTCTGTAAAATATCCTGTATCCTATCTACATCATAGGCTTCCTTATAGCTGCGCTTTCCAATCAGAGCGCTGATGATATCCGCAATCGCTACAATGCGCTCGGCAAGTGTCAGATCCTGTTGTGTAAGTCCCAGAGGATATCCCGTTCCATTCAGCTTTTCATGATGCCGAACCGCAATACCTTCGATTTCCTTATCGACTACTCCATGCAAAATTTTCATAGAGTACGTCACATGCGATTGCATAATCGCCATATCATGCTCACTCAGCCTTCCCGGATAATCAAGAATGGTCACCGGTATAGCAACCTTTCCAACATCATGCAGCAGCGCTCCGTAATACACCTTTTCAATTTCCGCCTGCTGCAGGCCACATAATGATGCAAGAGTTGTAGAAACACTCGTCGTTGTAATCGTATGAGCGACCATAAATGCACTTCGAAAATCAATCGCGTAGCTGATCATATGAAGATACGCCTTGCCCTCAGCCTCTGTAAACGGGATATCATCAAACACATTCACCTTTACAGACTGACGCTTTACATAAAGTCGATCCAGCATATGATTTTCTGCATCCGCTGAAAGAAACAGATCAATGGCTTCCTTACTGAAATAATCATTTTCATATTGACGCAGGAATGCTTCCACATCACGTAACGGCTTTTCCAATTGATAAACATCCAGCCGGTCGCATAAGCTGAGTAGCTGTGCCACGATAGCATAGGGAATATTGTGATTCTTGAGCTTTCGATAATATATATGATGATATAATACAATATCCGCATAAGGACGCAATGGAGACAGATTTCTTAGAAACAAATAGCCATAAACGGAATGCTGGTATATATTCCAGGTTTCAAACTGAATCAGCTGTTCAATTTCCTCGGTCTTATAGGCCCCGATATCGTGCAGAAAGCAGGTCATGACAATATCTCTGAGCTCCCTGCCCTCATAAAGACCTGCATGACGCAGTGTCTGCTCCATGAGATAAGCGATTCGATAGCCGTGATCCACCAGCCGCGCATCCAATGCATTTAAAGTATTTCTAATAATTGATATGACATGCTTATGTTCTATGATTTCCATGCGGCCTCCCTGTGAATTTCACTTTTACCATTATACTGTACCTACTCGTTTTCCACAATATTTTTTATAGCTGTTGAAGTATTTTTCTGAACAAAAAAAAGAAGACAGGATGCCTGTCCTCTGTTGATTTTAAAACAGCTTTGAGAAGAAATTTGATATCTTATCGAAGAAATCATCCTTTGTTTCCTCTTTTGTTTTTTTGTTCTCATTTGTATCTGCTTTCTTTTCCTTTTGCAGCTCTTCTGTTTTATAAATGTACTTTACTTTGCTGCTGCTGTTTTTTGGCGCACCGCTGAAGGTATGCTCCTGCTCAGCCTCTTTTACAATTTCATCCTTGATAGCCAAAAGCTGTGTTACATCATCCAAAGACAGGTTTACCTGCTTTTTCATTTCATCGATACCGGATGTCTTGAATTTGCTCATGCCTGCATGCAGCTCTCCTGTTTTATCCTTTAACAGAGTAGATGCATCATACAGCTGCACAGCACCACTGCTGATTACTGCGGAGCCGTTCTGCAATGTGCCTGCTCCCTGATCAACCTTCTGCAAGCCAGCTGTAAGAGACTGACTTCCTTTGTATAATTCACTGCTTCCTCCTACAGCGGATGAAAGACTGGAATCCAGGGTTGTAATACCTTTTTTCAATTCCATAAGAGAAGATGCTTTATCACTTAGCTGTTGAGTACCCTGCGCTAGCTGCTGTGCACCCTGAGATGCTGTATATAGCTTCGCCTGCAGTCCTTCCAGCTCCTTTACCATGGATGATAATTGTGAGAGTGTTGTCTTCATACTTTCCGCCAGTTTCTTATATTCAGGCAGCTTCTTCGTCATTTCTGTTATTCCCTGTGTCAGTCCTGCCGTAATATTGGAAGCATTATGTCCATTATGATCAACATCGCCATACAGAGCATTATCGACGCTGCCTGTTTCCAGTACCAGCCTTTGGGCCAGTACACAGGAATCCGAATTAGGGTTTGTACTGCAAAGGGATTCGCTCAATTCCTTTGCATCCTGTTTCATACCATTGCTTGCTGATTTCAGATTTGCATCATTCAAAATACCATTCAGGGAATTCATGGCATCCTGTAACTGCATTGCCTGATCCGATATTGCAATAATGTCATCCGGTAAACCGCTGATTGAGGCCAGTATGTTTTTCAGGCTATCCATATCTAAAGAAGTGTTTAATTCATCACTGCCATCCTGCAAGCCCTTTGCCAATCCCTGCATATTCGTATTGATTTCATCAACACCGCTTACCAGTGTACTCAAACCGTCTGTTGCCTTATTCAGCTTGGCAGTACCCTCCTTCGCCTGTACCATGCCGGTATTCAAATCCTTTAAGCCGCTGTTCAGCTTGGAAGAACCGCTCACCAGCTCCTGTGTACCATTCTTTAATGCAGATACACCGTTAGTCAGTGTCGGCACGCCATTTACCAGCTCCTGCATCTTGCCATTGAAGGTTGTCGTTCCCTGTGAAAGCTGTGATGTACCATCCAAAAGCTGTGCACTAGCATTGGTCAGCTCATCCAGTCCGTTTGTCAGATCATCCATGGAATTGATATTCTTTAGCTTTTCCACAGGTACCTCCGGTGTCATTGCAAACATAATTGGTCCAAGCTCAAACTCCTTCGCCTCACAGGTGATTGTAAATTCATCCTGTATATGCAATGCATCTGCAGCAGTAATACCGGCGCTTTCCAATGTATCCTGCAGACCCGGAACACTCACAAAAGCTACCATGGTATTATTTCCTTCAGATAAAATCTTGCCATTCTCGCATTTCACATTGGTAAAATGATCCGCAGAGAGATCAAGAACTCCGGCTCCCATATAAAATGGATGAATCCGCGTTTGCTTACCATTGATATCCACATTCCTTGTCTGTGTATTTTTCAATGCAATATGAATTTTCAGACTTCCGCTTTTCCCAATCAAATCCTTTCCGCTGATGGCTTTACCGTTCAGCTCATATGTGACCTTTACCTGCACCGGCAGCTGCTTTGTACTTGTTCCCTCGTAATATAGATCATTGGAATCGGAGTTCCAGGTATAGGTTTTTCCTGAAACCTCAGGCTTTTCATCGCTCTTTACGTTCTTCACATTGCTGAGCTCCAGCTTCTCCTTAATATTGTGAAGCCCCTCATCATTGTGCAGCCAACTGCTGACAATTTCCTGATCGACGCTTCCATCGCTATGCAGCATCGCATATACAGTTTCATCCTTTTCTGTTTCATCATCCTTTGCATACAGCACCATACCGGAATTAACCAGTAGCATACTCAATGCAGCACAGGTTATTGTTCTTACATTTTTCTTCATATGAAATACCTCCTTATTTCAGGTTCGCCTTTGGCCAGCCTCTTGTTGTTTTCTCAATCGCTTTATGAAATATAATCAGCATTGCAGGCAGCACCAGTAAAATAGACAGCATGGAAATAACTGCACCGCGGGAAATCAGTGTACACAGACTCTTAATTAAATCCATTTTGGAAATAAAGGATACACCGATACATGCCGCAAAGAAGGACAGACCCGAGGTGATGATACTTGGCGCAGATTTCGCTGCCGCCTCACGCGCCGCTTCAATCACGGTACTGCCATTGCTAAGCTCTTCCTTATACCGCGTTGTCATCAATATGGCGTAGTCAACCGTTGCTCCCAGTTGTATTGTTCCGATAACGATACTTGCAATGAACGGTAGCGTTGAACCGGTAAAGAATGGAATGCCCATATTGATACAGATGGCAAATTCAATGGAGGCTACCAAAATGATTGGGAGTGCCAGTGATTGAAAGGTAACGGCAATAATCAGAAAGATGGCAGCAACAGACAGGATATTGACCATCTTAAAGTCGATATCGGTGGTTGTAATCAAATCACGGGTTAAAGAGCCCTCTCCGGCAATGACTGCATGCTTATCATACTGATGCATAATGGCGTCTATCTTATTCAGCTGTGCATCCTCTTCATCCGTTGCGGAACGGTAGGTACTGTTGACAAGAATCATTTTCTTTCCGCCGTTCTGCAGGATATCCTTGACTGCTGCAGGCTCCAGCTGCTGCGGGATACCTCCACCAATCAGGCTTTCATAGGAAACTACGGAATACACACCCGGTAGCTTTTCCACCTGATCGCAAATGTCCTTGATTTCATAATTTTCCAATTTATCATCCACTAGAAGAAAATGTGTTGTTGTCATATGAAACTGATCCTTCAGCTTATTTGTACCAATCACACTTGCGAAATCCTTCGGCATGGTGGCATTGAGGTCATAGTATACATTCGTATGTGCCTGTGCATAAATCATCGGTATGAAAATAATAACAAAGACCAGTAATATGGATTTATAATGACGGGTAAGAAATCCCGGCAGTTTTTTTGGTTCCTTCAGAATAATCGGATGCTTCCATTTCTCTATATATTTATCAAACAGCATCAGCAATGCAGGCAGGATAATGATTGTGGATAATACTCCGAACACAACCCCTTTTGCCATGACGATTCCAATATCCTTCCCTAACGTCAGCTGCATCGCGCACAAAGCCAGAAAGCCGGCTATCGTCGTGATAGAGGAGCTTGTAATAGAGGTAAAGGTTGCTTGTATCGCATTTGACATCGCCTCATCCCGGTCATTGCTTTTCTTCTTTTCCTCCTGATAGCGGTGGAGTAGGAAAATAGAATAATCCATCGTAACACCAAGCTGTAAAACAAGCGCCAGTGCTTTGGTGATATAGGATATCTGTCCGAGGAAGATGTTGGTTCCAAAGTTGTACACAATCGGAAATATGATGCCAAGAACAAATACAAACGGCGCGATGGAGGACTCCAGCCCCATGAACAGTACAAGCATGCAAAGGATAATTGCAGTGACAGCATATAGCGGAGTCTCTGCATTCATTAAATCTTTCGTATCCTCCGTGATGGCAGAAAAGCCTCCCAGATAACATTCGCGCTCGGCATAGCCCTTGATGGTTTTAATGGCATCCATCGTCCGCTGAGAGGATGTCTCCTCCTGAAAGGTGATAACCATTAGTGTTCCCTTGTCGGAGTACAGCATTTCGCGGATATCTTTGGGGATGATCTCTTTTGGGATACTGATATCCAGCACGTCATCGCGCCATAGTACATCCTTAACACCGTCAATCGCTTTTATTTCATTCTTTAATTCAGCAACATTTTTATCCGGCATGTTTTCGACTACGAGCATCCCGGTGCTTGCCAGATGGAAATCATCACTTAACGATTTCTGTCCTATCATGGATTCGGCATCCTGCGGCAGATAGCTCAGCAGGTCATAATTTACCTTCGTACGCGCATACCCAATTACACTGGGAATCAGCAGCAATACGGCAACAAGCAGAATCAGATTTCTTTTCTTAACTATAAAATCAGAAAGCTTCTTCATACATTTCATCTCCAATCTTGTTTATGATCGTTCGATCATTTTGCGAATCGTGGTAAACAGCATCGGCTTCAACTGTTCAATATCATCCGGCTGATGCAGAATGATGGAGGTGTAGCAGAGTGTTGAAACAAGCTCCAAAATCATGAACAGCAGCTGATATGCCTCCCGGCGGGTGTATCCGATGGTTTCCAGAAAATCACAATAGCTGTTCATATGTGCAGCCACCTCATAATTTTCACCCTCCCTCAGCTTTCCTCCGACAAGATTCCAGGAAAGGTTCTTCTGAATGATGTTGATGACCTCCGGATGCATTCGGAAATAAGCGATCACATGATCAATGAGAAAAATCAGTTCGTCAATTTTATCGTCGATATTCTGACGTTTGGCTTCCTGTAATGCCTCATTGATGATGGACGAGCTTTCCTTGACAATCAGATGGTTGATCAGCTGCACCTTATCATGGAAGTACAAATAAAACGTTCCCTTTGCGACTCCTGCTTCCTGGACAATCTGATCGATGGAGATCTTGTTGACATCATGACAGGAAAATAGCTTTAGGGCAGCTATTTCAATACGCTTCTTTTTTTCACTCTTGTTCAGAAGTACCTTGCTTTTCATATGCATTCTCTCCAGTTCCGCATGATGACTATTCGTCATTTTTTCTAACCGATGAAAAGGATATTGCAAAAATGACGTTTCGTCAATAATTTATATGCGGGTTTGAAATAAGTTCTTTATACAATATTTCGTATTTGTCTAAACGCCATGAAAAGCCATGCTGTTGCAGTCTTTAACTGATTCCTGATCGTGAACATAATTCTGAAGATTTAAACATGATGATTTACATAATTTATTATCAGAGTCCTTTTTGTTGAAAGCTGAAGGCAGAATAAAAAGAGTGGTATATACATACGTCATATAACATGGATAAGATCATGTAATTTCGGTTACGTTTCTTAAATGCATACAAATGAAATTATGATAATAGGTCAAGAAGAAATATTTCTGCATTCTGATTAAGGAAAGAAATGGAAGATACAGCAGAGACATATTAAAATGAAAAGCATTCATCGTGTATGATAAGGAAGCTAATCAATTTTATTAAGAATTTTAAAAAATAATTTGCATTATAAGGTCTTTTATGATATTATAAATATCGTCGATGGAGGCTTAGCTCAGTTGGGAGAGCGTCTGCCTTACAAGCAGAGGGTCGGGGGTTCGAGCCCCTCAGCCTCCACCATTAAATAAACGCATAACGGGCTCTAACCTTTCAATCAGGCAGACCCGTTTTTTTATATAAAATCCTCCATCTGAAAGTTTTGTGACAGCATTGATGGCATTTTAGTCACCTTCATACATAGCATGAATTTTCACAACGCCGTCCGTCCTCATGACACACATGTTCATAAACAGCAGCTTCTCCACGGATAGAACGTCTTTACATATAATGTATTTGTTCATATGAAATAAATAACGCTTATCGTTATCATTTCAAAAACACAGGTATTCAGAAACAGAAAAGAAGTGCAGCTCGCACTCCTTTTTCTTATTCCATGCTTATTTTCTCCAGCCTGCATAAATCACCTTATTTCCCGTTGTCACCTTACGAATACCGGTTATTTTCTTTTTACATGCGGAATCCGTGTACCAGCCGGTAAAGTGATAGCCATTGCGGCTTGGATTTTTTCATTTAATCGTAGATGTCACCGTATACCTTATAAATTCAGCCTCCATTACTACTATAGGCATATTTCAATTTTCTAGACCTTGTTACTGCCTTTTTGATGTTAAAAAGGATAAATACTATTTACAAAGAACGTAAAGCCATATGCAATATCATAGACAGTAAAAAGCGTCCTTTTTCTACCAGGACGCTTCTTTCATATGCCATAAGTACATCTATAACAATTCCGCCAGAGCACCAATATTTTCTATCACGATATCTGGCTTCACTTCGCTCTTGTCAATATCCGCTTCCTTTGTTTCTCCGCTCATCACCAGAATACTTGTAACTGCACTGTGATCTGCCACAGCGATATCCGTATACAAACGATCCCCGATAATAGCGATCTGTTCTGCCGCAAAACCGGTTTCCTGTATGATGTACTCCAGAGTTTTCGGACTTGGCTTTCCGAAGAACTCCGGATAACGCCCGGTGCTTGCTTCGATGAGCTTTGCCATGCTTCCGCAGTCTGGTATAAAGGTATCATTTTCCATCGGACAATTCAAATCCGGATTGATTCCATAATAGGCTGCTCCCTCCCGTATGAAATGACACGCCTTTGACAGCTTGTCATAGGTCAGTGTTGTATCGAAGCCGAGAATGACGATATCCGGATGCTCTTCATCCATCGTCCAGCCATGCAGTTTGAACTCCGCAAGCAGTGCAGGTGTCCCTACCACATACACGCTTTTTCCATCATGATGCTCCTTTAGCCAGCGCAGAATGACATGTGTGGAGATCATCATCTGCTGTTTATCGATATCGATTCCCATGGTATGCAGCTTATCAATATACGTCATGACATCCTTTGAGGAGTTGTTTGTAAAGAAATAATACGCTCTTTCGCTTTGCTTTACCGAATCCAGAAAGCGGCGGGTATAGGGGAACAATTCATTCCCTAAATAAATCGTTCCATCCATATCCAGAATAAATGCCCGTATAGGCTTCATCGCTTCCTGAATTTGTTCCTTATCTCGTATCATAATATCCATCCTTAATATGTTGTACAAAAGCTATTGCCCGTAATAGGCATTCGGCCCGTGCTTTCGCTTGAAATGCTTATCGAGTAAAACCTGCTGCATCGGTTGTACCGTGTTATTTTGCAGCATGACACTCACAAATGCCATCGCTGCACATTCTTCCATCACCACAGCGTTATGCACTGCTTCAAAGGGGTCTTTTCCCCATGCGAAAGGCCCATGACTGTGCACAAGCACGCCCGGCATATTGTCTGGATTCAAATTTTCCTTTGTGAAGGTTTCTACGATAACACGTCCAGTTTCCAGCTCATATTCCCCATGGATTTCCGCTTCGCTCATCAACCTGGTGCATGGAATATCCCCATAGAAGTAATCTGCCTGCGTTGTCCCTAAGGCAGGAATTGCCCGTCCCGCCTGCGCAAAGGCAGTTGCCCAGCGGGAGTGTGTATGCACTGCCCCGCCAATATTGGGGAAATTCTTATAAAATTCAAGATGTGTCATCAGATCACTGCTTGGCTTCAGCTTTCCTTCCACCACGTTTCCATCCAGATCACACAGCACAATATCTGCATATGTCATATGCTCATACTCCACACCGCTCGGTTTAATAGCCACGATGCCCTGTTCCCGGTCGATTCCGGATACATTTCCCCAGGTAAAGGTGATGAGTCCATGCTTTGGTAACAAAACATTAGCCTCCAGAACACGCTGCTTCAATTCTTCCAGCATATCGATCCCTACCCTTCTGTGATTTCATCATAGAAATCGTAGAATTTTAACAGCCGCATGAAGGTCAGACGCTGGCGGACATATGGACTCAGACGCTGTGTTGTCGCTTTCAATGCTTCATCCAGTGTCAGCTCCTGCATGGTTGTCAAACCATGTACCTTTTTCATCCATCCAGTTATCGTTTCCGCATCCGGCAGCTCTGCCAGAATTGCCAGAATATCCGCTTCCTTTTCCTTCAGCTTAGCTCCCTGTATATCCTCCAGCAGATTCGGTGTGTTTTCCTTTAGAATCTCCTCCTGTAAAACAGGACTGATGATATGCGTTTTGATAAACTCCGTTTCCAGCTCCATATGGTCTTTGACCTGATAGCCGTCTGCACGAAGCCTCTGTTCTGCTTTTTTATACACAGCTGTAGCCAGGCACAGTCCGACACCGACCTTTTCTCCGTGATAGAAATCAATCGGCTTATTGATTGCGGACATCTCCCACAAATGCGACATATGATGCTCCGCACCGGATGCCGGGCGGGAGTTTCCAATCATCTGCATTGCAATGCCGCTCAGCAGCAATCCATACATCAAATTTTCATAAGCGGCTAAATCTCCGCTTTGGATACCTTCCAGATTATCACACAAATCCTTTAGCACCTTGTATTCCATATCTACAACGGTATCGCAGATATATTCCCCGGTAACTGCATGTGCGATTTTCCAGTCACACAGCGCTGTAAATTTTCCCAGCAAATCACCGACACCGCTTGCCGTTAAACGAAGCGGCGCTTTTGAAAAGATTTCACTGTCTGCCAGCACAAAGCGGGGTGATACCGCCGTAAAGCTTTTCTTGAAGCCGTGCCATGTCATCGCGGCAACAGTGGAAACGTAGCCGTCTACACTTGCGGCAGTTGGAATACTCAGAAACGGAAGCTTTTTCTCATAGGCATGATACCGGGTAATATCATGAATCGTTCCGGAGCCTGCCGCAATAAGGAAGTCAATCCCCTCATAGCGGTCCAGCTGCTTCTGTGCAGCCTCCACTCCATGCTCATCCGCATGCAGATGTTCAGAATTCAGCTGTATGGTTATGATACCCGGAAGCAACTCCTCCACAAGCTTTCCGGCAGCCGCATACGTATGATCGTCACACAGCATAGCGATTCTCTTGTATTCACTATAATAATTCTTCATGATGGAAGGAAGGCGCTGAATGGCGCCCTTCTCAATAATCATGTCATCTACAACAATTTCATGTGTTCTTCCGCAGGCACACGGCTTACGGAATTGCTCTACATCTATTTTCATGCGCTACGCCTCCGCTTCTGCGTTTTTCAATGCCTGTGTTTCCAGATAATCCTCTACGGATTTCTGTTTCATGCGATATCCGGCATAGCAGACCACATATGCTACGACGGCAACACCGATCCATAACGGACTTCCGCTCAGGAACGCGAGGAATATCAGCCCCATCAGCGGTTTTCCAAGAATATTAAAGCTGGTAATCATCGCTGCCCCTGCCGGAATTGCATAGCCTGCGCCCTTGGCAACCTCGGTAAACAATGGTGCTGTATACGTACACATCAGTAAACCGATACTGAACCAGATAGCTCCGGTTACGATAACCTTTGCCATATTTCCATTGAATACGGCTACAAGACCCTCTACCATATAAGGAATTGCGACCAGATCGACAACCGGCAGTGTCTGGTTACCAGGCAGGAAGAAGGCAATCAGTACCATGACCGGCATCAGCAGCAGACCACAGGTCAGCGTTGCAGGCTCGCCATATCCGACAGCATCATTGACAGCGATATACCATTCACGATCTCCGGTATTCCCCATGAATTTACGGGCACCCTCGGTAATTGGTGCAAATGCCTGTGCAAAGAAGCCGGTAATTTTCGGGAAGATGGCCATAACCGCAGCTGTAGCGACAGCGGCAGTCAGCACAGAGCCCCAGCCTGCCATAGTACCAAGATTAGATAGATTCCCCAGAATACCGATAATACCGCCCAATATAAAGCCGATGGTCATCGGTTCCCCCATGAATCCGATTTTCTGCTGGATCGTCTGCGGATTCAGCTTCAGCTTATTAAACCCAATGGCATTCAAAATCGGATCGAAAACAATAGCAAAGATTCCAGGCTCAATGTTATGCATCGCGATGATGGTACAGTTTGGATACTGATAATACGTAGACCAGCGCTTAGCCAGCATATCGGAAATCAGCAGGGAATACAGGTTCAGCAGCACCATACATGCGATTCCCAGCGCAAAGTTGTCTGTCGCAAAGATTACCATGGCTCCCCATACCATGTAGGAATAGTTGTTCCATAAATCAGACGGCTGGAAGCATTTTGTCCATTTGATCAGAAACAGCACCGTCTGTAATACGATACCAAGCCCAAGATAGATCATACCGGCACTTGTCGAGAATGCGACCAGACTGGTTGCCTGCCAGCCGACATCGAATACATTCAGGTTTACACCTGTGATATTGACCATGGCATCTGCCATATTCTTTACCAGCGGTGTGATGATCGGTGTAAATGCACCAACCATCAGGGAAATTCCCTCCAGAGATACTCCGGCATATAAAGCGGAAAGGAAGGCCTTCTGCGGTTTAACACGGAAGAATAAGGCGATGATGCCGATGATGATCGGGACGATAATCGCAGCCCCAAAGTTGTCGATCATCGATTTCAGAAATTCTAATATAACCATACGTAATCTCTCCTTTATAATTTATACTGTTGTGTACTGCAAAGTCTGATGCTTATTTCCCTATTGACTGCAGTGCCTTTAGGAAGTCCTCAAAGAATTTGTCTTCTCCCATCCCTGTAATGCAGGCAAAGGCATTGACGCAGGGAATCCCGTAATCTCCCCTAGGAAGCGGGGAGGTGTGTGCGATAATATCAAAGCGTTTTGACTGTGCCAGATTTAAAGCCTCGGTTGGCTTTGCCTCGGTAGCACTTACCTGATAGCCATGTTCTGACAGGCGATCCTTCAGCTTTGCGGCCACCATGCTGCTGGTGACAGTTCCTGAACCACAGATTGATAGAATGTTTACTGATTTCATAAGTTTTCTCCTCCTATTTCTATTTCCTTCTGTTTTACTATATCTATGACCTCGTCAGCACTGGAAGCCTGGTAAATCTTCTCCAGTACGGCGCTGTCCTGTATGATACGCAGAATCTGCTGCAGCTTCTTTATGTGGTTTTTGGGATCCGCAATCGCCAGCATGAAGACAACCTTCACCGCCACCTGTGTATCATCACTGCCCATTTGAATGAACGTTACCGGCTGTTTTAATGTCATGATTCCTTCGGTTTCATGCAGTACATAGCCGGCATCCGTATGCGGTATTGCGACACCGAATCCATTGATATCCAATCCGGTTGGAAACTGTGCTTCTCTTTGTTTCAGGGCCTTCACATAATCGCTTCTGCTGTAGCCCTCCTTTACAAAGCAGCCACCCAGCTGATCAAAAATATCATTGGCATGCTGTGCATCTGCCTGTAGGTGAATCAAATTTTTATCTAAGTCTTCCCAAATCATTTCCATACTCCTTTTTGTTGATCATGAGGAATGCTGTTCCCCTCATGTATCGCGCTGTTTCTATCCACCTACAGTGTAATGCAAAAAGCGCTTTCATAAAAGAGTAAAAGACTGCGCAGAGGTTTGCAGAGTTTTAAACAGTGGAATTGTTTGCAAAAGCGCATAAGGTGAATTGTACCATAGCATAAGATTTTTCAAAAGCTGTCCTGCATTCGAAAAAGGAAGCCTCTTTCATTGACGACTGCAATGATTTTAAAGCTTCCCTTATTTATAATATTTATTGGTAATTTCAGCATGCAGGCTCTTTTGAGCATTAGCATCTGCTTGTATTATTTCTTATATATGAACAGCTGCTTACATCATGGTATGATAATATTTCCAGTATTTCTCCTTAAATTCCTTCCGTTTCAGCAGACTTACACGAACAGCCTCATCCTTCAGCTGCAGGGTATGCTCTGCCTCATAGTAATAGCCGCAGGATGGATTGATTAACAGATTCTTCTTCGGACAGACAAAGCAATCATCGTATATGCGCTGAAAATCCTCCATTGACATATCACAGGTATAGACCTGATCCCCCATGTCCAGACAGAGCTGCTTTTTCACAACGCTGACCTTATGGATTTTATAAATCGGTATGGCGATGCTTGTGTTCCCTGCTTTGACATGGATGCGCATATTGACATAGTTCAGGCGGCGTTCCAGACGCTGAAGCAGCGGGGACAGCTCCTGATCCATCTTCGATTTTGGAAGAAAGGCAAATGCGGAGAACTGCTGGGTGCGCTCAATAGCAAAATTATCCAGTGAGGACATGAGAATAATGATTGCATCCGGATTTTTTTTATAAATCATATTTCCGATTTCAATACCGGAGTGAACCGGCATCATCATATCGCTGAGATAGGCATCATAGGTACCCTTGCATGCATAGCTTGCATCATTGGCGATATCTGCCTGAAAGGCAGGATGCAGGGCTTCTATCTTCTTTTTGATTACCTGTGCCTGTTCTCTGCTGTCATCAATTATCAGTATGGTATATTGTTTCATAGGATCCTCCCTGTGGCATGGCGTGTTGCCTTGTGTTTTGATACCGTGTATATGGTAAAGCACACAGGATAGAGGGGAACTTCCTTTATAGATACATTCAGGTATGATTTCTATCCTTCGTGCGTTATATATACAATAGCATAATCGAAAAAAAAAGAAAGGATTCTGGGACAAGCGGTATGCTACAGGTATCATTCGGTCATTTTGAGATAAAAAATTTTCTGTAACGTGGCTCTGTTTGTATAACGAAAGAAAAAAACAGGAAATGCTGCAGCACAAGCTAATTCCCTGTTTCTAAATGATTGTGTATATATGTGTTATCTTTATTCATAGCTTATCACTTATTGTTTTTTAATCACTCTTTCGCAATGAGCTATCCATCCTGACTTTCTTTACAAAAAACAGACCTTATGATGATCAACAGGCTTTTAACACACACATTGTCATTTGCTTGTCTTGTCATACTGTAAATCATTCGTCTGTAGATATCCTGTTGATACGCCAATCCAGGTAACAAAATAGAGTAAGATAAATGGAAGCAGGATCAAAAATATGCAGAAAGAAAGCTTTATAGGGTAAGCATACATTAAAACGAGTACAAACGGATACCAGATGAAGCTGTTCAGCAACTCAAATTTTCGTATATGCCCTCGATACCGTTGCACAGCCTCAGAAAATGTAATCCATCCCTTTTTTGTCTTTATCGTCTGCCTTTTAATATTCCCCTTCAGAATAAGGTGTGTGATGTAAATAGTATTCATTTCGATACCATGCTGTCCTTTCCCCTGTTTCATGATTTCGCTCAATTCATGCAGGTAGCTTTTTGCTTTTTCGGGATACGTATCCAGTATATAAAGTCGCTGTAATGCAGATATCGTCGTACTAATAGTAATTGATTTATCGAATTTGAGATAAAACACTGTCTAAGGATTCAAACACCTGTGTATCATAGTTCTTTAACTTAATTTCATCCTTTTTGAAGTCACGTTGTCTAATTGTTCGTGTTTGCGGTATCTGCGCTTCTCTTGTACAATTATTTAATCCTAGAATTTCATAACGGTCTTCTTCTTTAACATAATTCAGTAGCAGCAGATATGTTTTTCCTTCTTCCAGCATTACATCATTTTCTAAATTTGTATTAACATAAATATTAGCAGGATCCTCACCGCCATTTTTCTTTCTCAGATATTCGTGTTTTTTAACAGCCTCAGGGTCACTTGCCTGCTCGATTTGTGCCTGTGTGAGAATTCCTCCCTGCTTCAATGTTTTCAATGTTTTCCCATTCATATCCTCACCTTTATAGGTTTGTTGAACAAGAATTGTACTAAAGGTAAAGCCAAGCTCATCCGTTATTCCGCTTGCTAATACAGTTTTAGCTTCATCAATCGAGATTACAGTAGCTAAGACGACTAAATCAGCATCTTCTGACCATTCACCTATTGTTTTACTTATGGTTTCTGCAGTAATAGATGAGGCTTCTCCCGCCTTTTTTTTCATATCCTTTGTAATATAGGTAGACGCTGTATATGTTTCTTCTGATACATTTTTATTGTTTTTAGGTGTGCTTTCTTTTTCTGTTATTGTACTGCATCCAGTAAGAAGCAGGGCAGTCAGTATAAAGCAAAATGTTTTTTTCATTCGTTTAGCCCTCCATCATTTATATAAGTAATTTATTATATCATTTTCTTGTTTAGCAGGTGTTATTCTAGTTCTGCTGGTATCATGCCACATCAGCCTCGCCTTTGAAGTTTCTGTATGAGCAAGTCCAAAAGCATGCCCCATTTCATGTGCAATGGTTCCCTTATTATCATTTGTCGGTACTGAAGTCTTTAAAATTATCTCTGTATAAAAATAATTTTTTGAAGGCCCTTTTCCTAATGGGCTTAACCTGTTACCATTATCATCATAGTAAGCTGTATAACCAAGTACCTTGCCTTTAATAACACTATCCGATGATTTTGCATAGAAATCCATATGTGTCGCATAATTACTTGATACCTCAGTCATATAAATTTTGTTATCATATCCAGTATACATCCAATTTTGTGCACGTGTACGAATGGATGCTTTATATTTCGATGCTGAACTAGAAACCCAGAAGCAGGTGTTTCCTACCCCACGTGTAAATTTAGCATTGTTTGGAAATCTATTCTCAACTGCTTTGATACTTGCTCCAAACAAACAAAACAAGACCATAATGATTACAAAATGACTTAATTTTTTCATCACCATTTCCTCCATGAATTACTTTTTTAACGAACAAACGTTTGTATACTTATATCATATGATTACTTCCTATTAGGAACACTGTAAATACAAGGCTTTTCGGAGCCTACAAATCAGAAAAAATAATATTTGATCTATCACATTACGCAAAAAGCCGTCCGGCATGAAAAACGGGCGGCTTTTTTGCGTGGATAGACGGAAAGGAGGCACAAAAATAACTACAAAATTTTAGCGTTCAAATTTGTGCAACTTTAACGAAAAGGAGGATCGTAAATGGCCGATGAAAAACTGAACACAGGCCCTGCGGAGAATACTTCCCCGGAGGGCGCCGGGCCTATCACCACACCCGAACAGGCCGCAGCGTCTGAGCCCCGGCGGGAACAGACCGGGCCTACCATACCTGAGCCCGGCGATGTGGTTGTGTCCTTTGACAAAATCAATGAGCTTATGGCGGAAAAGAGGCAGAACGCCCGCGCCGAAGTCGAAAAGGCGGAAACGCCCGAAACGCCGGAGGCGGCAGCCCCCGGAGAAACACCGCAGCCCGCCAATACGGAGGAGCCGAAAAAGTCGCGCCGTGGCCGTCCGCCGAAAGCGGAAAAGGCTGCGACTGAAAATCAGAAAGCGGAGAAATCGGCTGGGGCCCGCAAGGGCCGCCCACCCAAGGCGGATAAGGCGGCCCCTGACAAGCCCAAGCCGTCCAAACGAGACAAAGTGTCCCGAAGCGATGGAAAGGCCCCGGATGCCAAGGAGCCCATTAAGCCCGCACAGGATACGGCACTGAAGGAAACTGCTGCTGTGGAACAGACGGCTCCCGAGCCGACTACACCGCCCCGCCCGGTTGAGGAAGGCAAGCTGGTTTATCTGAAACTTTCCGAGGTTCATCCGTTTCACACATTCCGTCCGCACCCCTTTAAGGTACGGGACGATGTGAAGATGCAGGAAATCGTGGCTTCTATCCGCGTAAACGGTGTAATGGTTCCCGGTCTTGCCCGCCCGGAGAAAGACGGAAACGGCTATGAAATTGTAGCGGGCCATCGCCGTACCCACGGCAGTGAACTGGCGGGGCTGAAGGAAATGCCCTTTATTGTCCGTGAAATGACCGACCACGAAGCGGTGCAGGCCATGAAGGACAGCAACAAGCAGCGTGACGGGATGCTCCCCAGTGAATTGGCCGCGCTGCTGGAACTTGAGGTTGAGGACATTAAGCATCAGGGCGGGCGGCTGAAAGGCGTTGCGGAAGGCGATGTTGGAAAACGCTCGGTTGAGATTGTGGGCGAGGCGCATGAGATGAACTATAAAAAGGTCATGCGCTACTTGCGACTCAACTCCCTTGTGCCGGAGCTTCTGGATAAGGTAGACGATAAAAAGATGGGCTTTATGCCTGCCGTGGAACTGTCCTACATCAAACCGAAAAATCAGAGGCTTATTGCTGTTTCCATTGACGGGGAGCAGGCTTCGCCCTCGCTGGCCCAAGCTAAACGGCTCCGGGAGCTGGATAAGGAAGGCAAGCTCAACGGCGATGTCATTGACGGCATCTTATCAGAACAGAAAAAGGAGGATCGAGGCGTGATTATTTCTACTGCGGAACTGGAAAAGTATTTTGGCAAGGAGGTCACTCCCGCCAAAATGAAAGAACAGATTATGTCCCTGCTGGATGACTGGAAAGAAAAACAGCCGCCGGAGCTGGCAAAAGCCCCGAAAAAGCAGGAACTTGACAAGTAACAACTTCGAGACACTTTGTCCCGAGGGCCCCGACCTCGCGCAGAGGCTCTGGTGGTATATATCCCCCGTCGCCGCCTGTTTTTTAGTACAGCCGGGAGTGGGCCGTCAAGGGTGCAGCGCACCGCCGTTTTCGGCGGCTCGCCCTTGACGGTCTGCCCCGGCTGTGCTATTTCCCCGGCAAGCGGCGGGGGTATATCCTTCAGAGCCGCCCCCTTTCCCAAGACTGGGAAAGGGCGTGGGGTTTGGGTTGAACTTTCTTATTAAAATATCGGAGGTATGAACGATGAAACGACCCCTTGCTTATATCACCGCTGCATGGCTCGGCGGCGATAGCGAAAACGCAGAACTGGCGGCGCAGTATTGCCGCACCGTGTATGAGGCAGGCTTTTCTCCTGTTTGTCCGCCTTTGTACTTGCCCCTGTTTCTCAACGATGCTGTTCCCGAGGAGCATAAAAGCGGCATCGACATGAGCCGTGACCTGCTCCGCCGTTCTCATGTGCTGGTTGTCTGCGGGCACAGTATGACCGAATCCATGAAAAATGATATTGCCGTGGCCCAGCGGCTGGGAATTACGGCAACAACCCTTGAGGGTATCCTGACCGTCAAGGGGCAGGGCCGTCGCTGATGGCGACCCTGTTTGAAGCCTACGTTACCAACGCCGGAAAGTACAGCGAGGGCCAGCTTGTGGGTGAAACACTGAAATTTCCCACAACCGCCCAGGATGTGGAGGCTCTCTTGAAACGGATCGGCGTGGATGGCGTCCGCTATCAGGAAATTTTTATTACCTCTTTCGATGGGGATGTGCTGGGGCTCTATGACCATTTGAGCGAGTATGAAAATCTGGACGAGCTTAATCATCTGGCCTGCCTGCTTTCCGAGCTTACCTCATCGGAGCTGGAAACACTGGAGGCCGTCCTCGACAGCGGCGATCACTGTTCTTCGGTGCGGGACATCATCAATCTGACACAAAATCTGGACTGTTACGGCTTTTACCCCGGCGTATCCGATGAGGAAACGCTGGGGCGTATTTATGTGGACGATCTGGAAATGTTGGATGTGCCGGATCAGGTAAAACCGTATTTCGATTATGAGGCGTATGGCCGGGATGCCTGCATCCACGAAAACGGCCATTTTGCCCCGGGCGGCTATGTTGTCAAAGAAAGCGATCATTTCGTGGAAGTGTATCACGGCTTGCAGGATATTCCCAAGGAGCATAAGGTGTTCTCTTTCCCGAAGCTCTCTATTCGGGAGCAAATGGCGGCCTATCAGGAAATCATAGACGGTTCTTCTTTGGAGGGCTACCGTCAAATGCAGAAAAAAGACCGTGGGGATCGGTGACGGTACTTCGAGACAAATTGTCCCAAGGAAGGAGGCGGTGTAACTGATTGATGAAGATATTTCCCGGCGCACGATAGCCATATCCGTAAAAACAACCAAGCTGACGGCGCGGGGACTGGCGTATGTGCTGGGCATGGTGGGCCGGAAGATCCGCAAGGCATACCGTGGGCGCCAAGTACCGCATGGAAAACAAAGTGTGCGAAAGCTCATGGCCCACGGTACAGCCACCAACAGCATTGAGCTATCCGGGGATGCCAAGTCCTTTGACCGCGTGGCCCGGAAATGGAATGTGGACTATGCGTTCTATAAAACCGGGCCGGACAAATACCTGCTGTTTTTCAAGGCTGGACAGGCAGACGCAATGACCGCCTGCTTTTCTGAGTATTCCCGGAAGGTGTTAAGCAAAGCAAAATCGAACCGTGTTCCCATCCGGGAACAACTGCAACAGGCGGCAGATCAGCTTTCCAAAGAAAAGCCGAAGCAGAAAGAACGTGCAAAGGAGGTGGCCCATGAGGACAGATAAGATCAGAAAATATCTCATTCCGAACATTCCCTATCTGTTCATCCTGTGGGCGTTCCTCAAGCTGGGAACGGCCTACCGGCTGGCGGCGGGGAACGATTTTGCACATAAGCTCATCGGGCTGGGCCAGACGATTGGCCCGGCCTTTGCTGACTTTGCACCCGGTCTTGCTCCGCTGGATTGGCTTGTCGGTATTGTAGGCGCAGTTGGTTTCCGGCTGCTGATCTATTTCAAAAGCAAGAACGCTAAGAAGTTTCGGCGGGATGCAGAATACGGCAGCGCTCGGTGGGGAACGGAAAAAGACATCAAACCGTTTGTTGATCCAAGGTTTGAAAACAACGTGATTTTGACCGGGACGGAGTTTCTCACGATGAACACCCGCCCGAAAATCCCCGCAAATGCCCGAAACCTGAATTGCTGCATTATCGGCTCGTCCGGCTCCGGCAAAACCCGCTTCTGGCTCACGCCCCAGCTTTTACAGGCTCATTCCTCTTATGTGGTGGTCGATCCCAAAGGCGGTGTGCTGGGACAGGTCGGAGCTTTCCTGCAAAAACGCGGGTACAAAATCAAGGTATTCAACAGCATAGATTTTTCAAAATCCATGCACTATAACCCGCTGGCGTATATCCGCAATGAGGCCGATATTCTGAAATTCGTGGATGCCCTCATTTCCAACACCAAGGGCGAAGGCAAGGAAGGCGATCCATTCTGGACGAAATCGGAAACGCTTTTATACTGCGCTCTGATTGCCTACATCATTTTCGAGGGGCCTGCCGAGGATCGGAACATGAATACCCTTGTGGATATGATTTCCGGCATGGAGGTCAAGGAGGATGACGAGGACTTTATGAACGCGGTGGACTATATGTTTGCCGGGCTTGAAAAGCGCAAGCCGGATTGCTTCGCGGTCAAACAGTATAAAAAGTACAAATTGGCCAGCGGCAAGACGGCAAAAAGCATTTTAATTTCCTGCGGTGCGCGGCTGGCTCCCTTTGACATCCCGCAGCTTCGTGAAGTCATGGCCTATGACGAATTGGAGCTTGACCGCATCGGAGATCGGAAAACGGCGGTATTCTTCATTATTTCCGATACCACGCAGACCTACAACTTTTTAGTGGCGCTTGCTTTTTCGCAGATGTTCAACCTCCTGTGTGAACGGGCGGACAATATTCACGGTGGCCGCCTGCCGCACCATGTACGGGTGCTGTGGGACGAGGCAGCCAACACGGGACAGGTGCCCCAGCTCGAAAAGCTGGTCGCGGTTATCCGCTCCCGCGAGGTGAGTCTTTGCCTGCTGTATCAGCAGTTGGCACAGTGCAAGGCCATTTACGATAAGCACGCCGAGACAATCCTCGGCAACATGGACAGCGTGGTGTTCCTCGGTGGCCGCGAAGCCAGCACTATCAAGGAAATCTCCGAGAACTGGCTGGGAAAAGCCACAATCAGTATGCAGACCGACAGCCGCTCCCGTGGTCAGTCGGAAAGCTACAGTCAAAATACCCAGCGGCTGGGCCGGGAACTAATGACCCCAGCCGAGCTTGCAACCATGCCGGGAGACAAATGTATTTTGCAGCTTCGGGGCCTGCCCCCGTTCTTCTCTCCCAAGTATGATCTGAAACGGCATCCGAACTACCGCTATACGGCGGAGGCCGATAAACAGAAAAACGCTTTTGACCTCGACAGGCTCATTAACCGCCGCAGGCGGCCCGGGCTGAACGAGGCGTGTACGATGTATGAGGTGACTGTGCCGGACGATGCACTCACGGAAGAGGACGAGGACATCCTCAACTATGATGACATCGACGATCCAGACGCCTTTGCATAAACGCTTCGAGACAAAGTGTCCCGAAGTTTGTAACCTGCCGCCTGCAAGGGCGGCTTTTTTGTTACCGGGAAAATCCCGGAGAAATGGAGGCTTATATGGCATTTTTCTCATCTGCAATCGACACTTTACAGACCCTCGTTATTGCTCTCGGTGCTGGCCTTGGCGTGTGGGGCGTGGTTAATCTGCTGGAGGGCTACGGCTCGGATAACCCGGGCTCCAAGTCCCAGGGCATGAAGCAGCTCATGGCGGGCGGCGGCATCATCGTCATTGGCACCACACTGATCCCTCTGCTGTCTGGCCTGTTTTAAGGTAGGCGCTTATGGATTTTCTCACCGACTGGCTCACAAACTGGCTCAAAGAGCTTCTGATTGGTGGGATCATGGGGAACCTCGAAGGTCTTTTTGATACTGTCAATACCCAAGTCGGAGAGATTGCGGCACAGGTAGGGACTACCCCGGCGGCGTGGCACGCCGGGGTTTTCTCCCTGATCCGACAGCTTTCCGAAACGGTGATCCTGCCGATTGCCGGAATGGTGCTGACCTTTGTTGCCACTTATGAGCTCATACAGATGCTTTTGGAAAAGAACAATATGCACGAGGTTGACGTTGCGAACCTCTATAAATGGATGTTCAAAACAGCCTGTGCAATCTTAATCCTGTCAAATACATTCAATATCGTCATGGCTGTGTTCGATGTGTCGCAGAGCGTTATCGCGCAGGCAGGCGGGCTCATTCAAGGCTCCACCGATGTTTCGGCGGATATGCTTGCCGAACTGGAAACCTCGCTGGAGGCGATGGACTTGGGGCCGCTTTTGGGGCTTTGGCTGCAGTCTGCGCTCATTGGATTTACGATGAAGGCGATGGGGATTATCATTTTCGTTTTGGTGTATGGCAGAATGCTGGAAATCTATCTGCTGACCAGTCTGGCCCCCATCCCCGTTGCTACGCTTTCCAACCGGGAGCTTGGCAGCACCGGGCAAAACTACATCAAGTCCCTGTTTGCCGTGGGCTTTCAAGGGCTGCTGATTCTTGTATGTGTTGCAATTTACGCGGTGCTCATTCAAGGCATCGCAACAAGCGGCGATCCCATTGGGGCGATTTGGGGAACTGTGGGCTACACGGTTCTGCTTTGCTTCATGCTCTTTAAGACCGGGAGCATTGCCCAGCGTATCTTTGGCGCTCATTAACAGGAGAAGGTGCTTATGCCGAGAAGATACGGGGCGGATGGAACGCGCTTATGGAATGGAAAAACGCCGGAGGAGTTTACTGAAGCGGACGCTTACCGCTTTATGGCGGAAACGGAGGCCGTCCTGCAAAAAAAAGAGCTGATGGACGACCCCGCCCAGCCTGCTCCGGCAAGCGGAAAGGAGGAATTTTATCTGAGTAAGAAGGACGATGTATTGCTGACCCCGGAGCAGATTGCTGCGGAGGAACGGCGCTGGCTGTTTGATGCTCCCATCGCGGAGCTTGCAGAAGTCAAGGGCGTTAGCATTGATGAGGCAGTAAAAATGCGGACAGATGCTGTCTTGCAGGAGGCGGTTGTTCCGATCACGGTATCTGTCCGCCCGATTGACCCGCAGGGAAAACTGATCGGCTTCGCCAGCGTCAATTTTGGCGGTGTGGTCATCGATGATTTTAAGGTTGTGGACGGGAAAAACGGAATTTTTCTTGGAGCTCCCTCTAAACCCGATCCTGCCAGCCGGACGGGATACCGGGCTACGGTTCGGATTCCTGACCGCGCCACACAGGAACGGATTAACGCGGCTGGTGTGGAAGCGTATCATGCGGCGGTGGAACAGCTTGTTGCGCGGGCTCAGGCGGTACGGCCTGCCCCGATCAAGGAGCAGATGGCCGAGGCCGCAAAGCAGGCAGGAAAAGAAAACGCCGCCCGGCCTGCGCCTGCCAAGGAAAAGGAGGCCCGCAATGACCGATAGCCGCACTTTGGGACAAAGTGTCCCGAAGGAGGGCTTATTTCTCATGGATGGCATTGAGGGCCTGCGCTCCCTGCCCAAACATAGCGTGGATATGCTGCTGACCGATCCGCCTTACGGCACAACCCGGAATTATTGGGATGTGCCCCTGCCGCTCCCGGAGCTGTGGGAGGCGGTGAAATGGGCGGTCAAGCCGAATGGCGCGGTGCTGTTTTTCGCGCAGTGCCCCTTTGACAAGGTGCTGGGCGCATCCAACCTCGCCATGCTCCGCTATGAGTGGATTTGGTATAAGGAGCGCGGAACGGGCTTTCTCAATGCAAACCGGGCTCCACTGAAAAAGTCCGAGAATATCTTGGTGTTTTACCAGAAGTCCCCGGTCTACAATCCGCAGTTTACTTATGGCAAGCCTTATACCCGCGTACATTCCAGAAGCGGTACAAGCTCCAACTATGGGAAATTTGAACGGCAGGGCTCCGAGTCCAACGATGGCCGCCGCTATCCCGGAAATGTACTATTTGTGCCTACGGTGTCCGGCGGCATCCATCCTACGCAGAAGCCCGTGGAGCTCTGCGAGTATCTGATCCGCACCTATACCCACCCCGGCGAACTGGTTGCGGACATTTGCGCGGGCTCCGGCACAACCGCGATTGCAGCCATCAACACAGAACGCCGCTTTGTATGCTTTGAAACGGCCCCGTCCTTTTATGCCGCCGCCAGTGAGCGCATCCGTGCGGCGCAGGCAGTAAAAAGCTCCGGCGAGAAAGGAGTGTAATTATCCAGCAGTATTCTATCATTTACGCCGATCCCCCTTGGCGCTACTCGGCTAAGAAAGTACAGGGTGCGGCGGAAAATCATTATCCCACTATGAGCATTGAGGATTTATGTGCGTTGCCTGTGGCTGATCTTGCAGCCCCGGACAGCGCACTCTTTTTATGGGCTACTTTCCCGCAGCTCCCGGAGGCGCTCCGGCTGATCGAGGCTTGGGGCTTCACCTACAAAAGCGTTGCTTTCGTCTGGCTGAAAAAGAACAAGAAGGCGGATAGCTGGTTTTACGGCCTTGGCTTCTGGACAAGGGGCAATGCAGAAATCTGCCTGCTGGCAACCAAGGGACATCCAAAGCGGCAGGCTGCCAACATTCATCAATTCATCATTTCCCCGATTGAAGCCCATAGCAAAAAGCCGGACGAGGCCCGCGCCAAAATCATTTCCCTGATGGGCGATCTGCCCCGCGTGGAGCTCTTTGCCAGGCAGACCCCGCCCGGCTGGGCTGTATGGGGAAATGAAGTAACACCAACCATCCCGGACTTTGGGACACATTGTCCCGAAGTACAGAAAGGAGTGTGATCTATGCCCTATGTAAACGTACCAAACGATTTATCCAAAATCAAAACAAAGATGGCTTTCAACCTCACCAAACGCCAGCTTGTCTGCTTCGGCAGCGCGGGCGCAGTAGGGATTCCGGCCTATCTGCTGACCCGTGGCACCCTCGGCAATACCGGGGCGATGTTTCTCATGCTGGGAATTATGCTCCCGGCGTTCCTGCTGGCCATGTATGAAAAGGACGGCTTACCCTTTGAGAAGGTGGTGCGGAATATCATCCGGGCCAAGTTTCTAAGGCCGGGGATCAGGGCCTACCGAACCGAAAACATTTATGCGCCCTTTGCCGGGTCGGGCGCTGGAAAGGAGGATGTGATTGAAAAACACAAAGAAGAAAAACGGAGCCGCCGCCAAGGGTAAAGGCCGGGCAACCCTGTCTGCCCAACAGACAATCCCGTATCTGTCCATGCACCCGGACGGTGTGTGCAAGCTCCCGGGTGGGCTCTATACAAAAACCGTGGAATATGAGGACATCAATTACTCCGTGGCATCCACCGAGGATCAGACTGCCATATTCAGCGGATGGAGTTCATTTCTCAACTACTTTGACAGTTCGCTGCCGTTCCAGCTTTCCTTTATCAACCGTCGTTCCCATTCCCGCAGCCGCTATCAAGTCAATATCCCGAAAGCGGATGACAACTATAACAGCGTCCGGGATGAGTTTACCGGGATGCTGAAAAATCAGATTGCCAAAAGCAATAACGGCATTGAACGCTCAAAATACATCACCTTTGGCATACCCGCCGAGGGGATTGCGGAGGCACGGCCCCGTCTGGAGCGTGTGGAGGCCGATGTCATGGGAAACTTTAAGCGACTGGGCGTTCCCTCGGAGCCGATGGACGGACGGGCCCGCCTTGCGCTGCTTCATAGCCAGATGCACCCGGGGAGCCGTGAGGCGTTCCGTTTTTCGTGGAAAGACATCCCGCAGACCGGGCTCGGCACAAAAGACTTTATTGCCCCGGACAGTCTCGACTTCCGCCAGTCCCGCACATTCCGCATCGGCCAGTATTGGGGCGCGGTGTCCTACTTACAGATTATGGCATCGGAGCTTTCGGATAAGTTGTTGGCGGAAATCTTGGAGCTGGATGCGGAAATGACCGTGACCATGCACATTCAGACCGTGGATCAGCTCAAGGCAATCAAGACCATCAAGGGGAAAATCTCTGACATCGGAAAAATGAAGGTGGAGGAACAGAGAAAGGCTGTGCGCTCCGGCTATGACCCGGATATTCTTCCCCCTGACCTGATCACATTCAGCAAGGACGCGGCGGAGCTTCTGGCTGATTTGCAATCCCGCAATGAGCGAATGTTTCTGCTGACCTTTACGGTGGTAAACCTTGCTCCTAACCGCCAGCGGCTGGAAAACGATGTGTTTACCGTGGGCGGTATCGCGCAGAAATACAACTGCGCTCTGCGCCGTCTGGACTGGCAACAGGAACAGGGCTTTGTTTCCTCGTTGGCCCTTGGTTACAACGAGGTAGAAATCCAGCGCGGTATGACCACCAGCTCCACAGCCATCTTTATTCCTTTTATGACAAGGGAGCTCCGCATGGCTGGGCAGGCCCTCTACTATGGCATGAACGCACTTTCTCACAATGTCATCATGGCTGACCGCAAAAAGCTGAAATCAGCAAACGGGATGTATTTGGGCTCTACGGGCTCCGGAAAGAGCTTTGCCGCAAAGCGCGAGCTCTTGAATGTGTTTCTCACCATCCCGCAGGATCGGATCATCGTGGTTGACCCGATGGGCGAATACGCTCCGCTGGTGCGAAGGCTGGGCGGCCAGGTGATCGAGATTGCCCCGGACAGCCCGCACCACCTCAATCCGATG
Organism: Erysipelotrichaceae bacterium 66202529; assembly: GCA_017161075.1. Classification (NCBI taxonomy): domain Bacteria; kingdom Bacillati; phylum Bacillota; class Erysipelotrichia; order Erysipelotrichales; family Erysipelotrichaceae; species Erysipelotrichaceae bacterium 66202529. Next base: position 3,482,317 of record CP046174.1, read on the forward strand.
GATGTGGAGCTCAATATGGCTGCCGGAGAAAGCCCGCTTTCCATGAAGGCGGATTTTCTTTTGTCCCTGTGCGAGCTGGTGGTTGGCGGCAAGGAAGGTTTGCAGCCCATTGAAAAGACGGTCATTGACCGCTGTGTGCGTTTGGTGTATCGGGAGCAGGCGCTCGGACTGGAAACCGCAAAAACACCGCTGTTGCAGGATTTGTACGAAGAGCTCTTACGCCAGCCGGAGCCCGAAGCCCGGCGCGTGGCAACTGCCTTAGAGCTTTATTGCACAGGCTCCCTCAATCTCTTTAACCATCCTACCAACGTCAAGACGGACAGCCGTGTGGTGTGCATCGTTCTGAAAAACATGGGCGAAAACCTTAGAAAGATTGCAATGCACATCACAAATGAGTTTGTTTCGCAGGCGGTGGATCAGAACTTCCACGAGGGCGCGGCGACTTGGTGCTACTTTGACGAGTTTCATATCCTGCTCCGCGATCCGCTGACAGCCAGCTACTTTGTGGCAGTCTGGAAAATGCTGCGTAAAAAAGGATGTGTGCCGTCTGCTTTGACGCAGAACGTCAAAGACCTTTTGGCCAGCCGGGAAATCGAGAACATTCTGGACAACACGGATTTTATGATTCTGCTTTCGCAGGCGCAGAGTGACCGTACCATTCTGGCAAAACAGCTCGGCATTTCCGAGCATCAGCTTTCCTATATCACACACAGCAATTCCGGTGAGGGGCTGTTGTTCTATGGAAATGTAACCATTCCGTTTGTGGATCGGTTCCCTCGCGGAGAAATCTATGACCTGCTGACTACCCGCCCGGAGGATATGAAGAATGAAACGAAAAACGAATAAGACCAAGGAGGAGGCTTGGTCGCAGACCGCCCACGCCCCTGACGGGGAACAGCCCGGGCCGGAGGCTTCCGACACTTCGGGACAAAGTGTCCCGAAGTCCAAGTTCCGCAAAAAGAGCCAGCAGGAACAGGCTGCGGCGGCAAAGCTCCGTATGGAGTCCCAAGGCGAAAAGCTGGAACAGGCCCGGGAGAAGCTGGCAAAACAAAAGCCGCCGAAAAAGCCCGGCCCGGTAAAACGCATAGGCCGTGTTGCCAGTGGTTCCGTTCACAGCTTCGTGCATGGCAAGATTTTTGAAGTGGAACAGGAAAATGTCGGCACAGAAGGCGCACACCGTTCTGAGCTTGTGGGAGAAACCGCGCTGCGGCACGGCTCCCGCTTTGTGCGCCGTAAAGTCCGGGAACATCCGGCAAAAGTGGTACGCAAGGCCGAAGCCCGCTATACCAAGTACACGGCGGACTACCATTTTCACACCGCCGCACAGGAGCACCCGGAGCTGACGAAAAATGCCCTTACCCGCTACTGGCAAAAGCAACGGCTTCGCAGGCAATACCGCAAGCAGGCAAAGGAGGCTGCAAAGCAGGGCGCGGCTGCGGCTGGGAAAACTGCCACAGCCACAGAACGCCTGACCGCCCGGGCAGTGGAATTTGTCAAAAGTCATCCCGCAGGTGCCGTGGTTGCGGTGCTCTGTGTGTTACTCCTGTTTGCTATGCAGTCCTGTTCCTCTACCATGCTTATGCTGGGGAACGCCGGGGCCGGTGCATTAGGGGCCAGCACCTATCCTTGCGAGGATCGGGATATGCTGGCCGCCGAAGCTGCCTACTGTGCGCTGGAAGATGATTTGCAGCATTATCTGGATACCTATGAAAGCACCCATGACTATGACGAATACCACTTCGATCTGGACGAAATCGAACATGACCCCTATGTGCTGCTTTCTCTTTTGTGTGCGCTCCATGAGGGACAATGGACAATAGACGAGGTACAGGGAACGCTGCAAATGCTGTTTGACCGCCAATACATTCTCACGGAGGATGTGGTGGTGGAAACCCGGTATCGCACAGAAACCGACACATGGACGGACGAGGACGGCAACTCCCATACAGACACCTATCAGGTGCCTTACGACTATTACATCTGTACGGTCACGCTGGAGAACTTTGATTTATCCCATGTACCCGTGTATGTCATGGGCGAGGATCAGCTTTCCCGGTATGCCATCTATATGGCAACGCTGGGAAACCGCCCCGATCTGTTCCCGGATTCTCCCTATGTGAACAAGTACATTACCGGGAAACCCGGTGATTACGAAGTACCCGGAGAATATCTGGACGATGAAACCTTTGCCGCGATGCTTGCCGAGGCGCAGAAATACATCGGCTATCCCTATGTGTGGGGCGGCAGTTCTCCGGCTACTTCCTTTGATTGCTCGGGCTATGTTTCATGGGTCATCAATCACTCCGGCTGGAATGTTGGCAGGCTGGGAGCCCAGGGGCTCTATAACATCTGTACGCCGACCAGCTCTCCCAAACCCGGTGATCTGGTGTTCTTCAAAGGCACCTATGACACGCCGGGCGTGAGTCATTGCGGGATTTATGTCGGTGACGGAAAAATGCTGCATTGCGGAGATCCCATCGGCTACGCAAATTTGAATACAAGCTACTGGCAATCTCATTTTTACGCCTACGGGCGTTTACCGTGACAGGAGGTTTTGAAATGGCAACTACCAAAAGCATGAAAATTCAGGCCGAGATTGATAAGGTCAAGGCTAAAATCAGTGAACAGCAGGCCCGGCTCAAGGAGCTGGAGCAGAAAAAGCTGGAGGCGGAAAACAGCGAGATCGTGGACATTGTGCGCGGTATGAGCATCTCCCTTACGGAGCTCCCGCTGCTGTTTGAAAAGCTGAAGGACGGTGGCACTTTGGGACAAAGTGTCCCGAAGTCCGAAGAAGAAAAGAAGGAGGAGAACTGAATATGAAACACTTTCGTATGTTGGCGGCGGGGCTTTGCTTCGCCGTTCTTTTATGCGGCTTTGCGATCCCAGCCTACGCCTATTCGGACAGTGGGAATGAGGAACCGCCTGTTGTGGAAGAAACTCCGGCCCCGGAGCCTGCACCTACCATTACCCCGGGCGCGGGCTTTTCGGAGGATGGAAACCTTGTGACCCGCGATCTGCTCTATGATGCTGCAACCAACAAACAGTTTATCACGGTGGAAACCAGCGGCGGCAACACCTTTTACATTGTCATTGATTATGACAAGCCTGTGGACGAGGACGGCGAACAGTATCACACCTACTTTCTGAACATGGTGGATGAAGCCGATCTGCTGGCGGCACTGGAGGCCGCTGGCGGAGAACTTCCGGCCTGCTCCTGTACAGAAAAATGTGCGCCCGGAGCCATCCATACGGATTGCGAGGTCTGCGCGGTCAATATGACCGAGTGTGCTGGCACAGCTCCCGAACCCGCCCCGGTAACGGAACCTGCGGAGGAGCCGGAACCCGAGCCCCAGCAGAAAAGTAATACCGGGACGCTTCTGCTGATCTTGGCAGTGGCTATTCTGGGCGGCGGTGCAGGCTGGTACTTCAAAATCTACCGCCCGAAGCATGAAAAAGCTGCTGTACCCGAAGAGGATTACAGTGAGGAACTGGCTGATTATGACGATCCCGAGGACGATGGGCCGCCTTGGGACGAGGACGATACCGAAAGCGAGGATAATGAATGAGATTTACCAACAACCCCTATGAGGGATTTATGAAAGAAAAAAGCTACTTTAAGGGTGTGCCGCCCAGCCTGCCGCCGAAGGGCTCCCGTTGTGACGGCTGCCCTTACTGGCGCGGGATCGGCTGCGTGTTCTGCTACTGGGAGCAGCTCAAACCACCGGGCAACGGGAGGTGATGCTGTGGGCCGAGAACTGACCCGGACAGAAAAAGCGGCAATCCGCAGGCTGGTGTCAAAATGGTGTGCCAACTATGACCGGGACTGCGGCTGCCTGCCGCTGGATTGCGAGTGCTATATGTTTGGGAAATGCTGGACGGGGGCTTATTGCCGCTACTTCCGCGAGGCAGTTCTGCCCCTTGATCCGGCGCTGGAGGCTGCGTTGCTGACAGAGGGGCCAAGGCCGGATTTCAAGGCTTGCCCGGTATGTGGCAGAGCCGTGGCTCCTGATGGACGGCAAACCTATTGTTCGGCGGCCTGTGCAAAGGCGGCACACCGCAGACAGCAGCGGGAATATATGCGGAAAAAACGGGGCTGATGTGTTGACAATTAGGCCAGTCTAAACCCGCTTATGACAAGGCTTTTTAAGGCCCTTTTCTGCGGGAGGTGTATGTTTCTATGTCCGGCCCTGTTTCCGTGAGATGCTGTCAACATTTTAGCTGCCGGGGCTTTGGGACAATTTGTCCCAAAGTTCCGACCTTTTGTGGAAGGAGGTACTATGCCGAAATATTATCCGATCAACGAAGAAGCCGCAAAGCGGGCAAAAGATATGAACAGCTTTTCCGACTATCAGCCGGGCTCCGCTACGGCGGGCTACCGGGCAATGGTCGATGAAGCGTATGCAGCGGCGGAACGCCAGAAAGCCCGTGTCGATCCCATGTACCACGATAAGATTGACACACTGGTGGATCGCTATGCCCGGAAACTTGCGGAAAATCTGAATGAACGCAATGTGATTGATGCCCGTGTACCCTCTATTCTGATCTCCGGGGGCGGCAATTTCCCTGTGGCAAAGAAGCACAAGCAGAACGCCGCCCGGGATCGCAACTATGGAGAGTATGCAGAGATTTCAAAGCTGCTTGATAAAATCCGCTCTGTTGGAATGGGTGGGATCAGCGCGGATGACGATCTGGCCGTGGAAAAACTGACAAAAAAGCTGGAGGGGCTGGAGTCCCAGCAGACCACCATGAAGGCGGTCAATGCGTATTTTCGGAAACACAAAACGCTGGACGGCTGCCCGGAGCTTACGCCGGAGCAGGCCGAAAAGCTCAAAGCAGATATGGCGCAGTCATGGCACTTGGACAAAAGCAAGCCATACCCCGCCTATCTGCTTTCCAACAACAACGCCAACATCCGCCGTGTACGCCAGCGCATTGAGGAACTGAGCAGCCGCTCCGAGTTTGCTGGCTGGACATTCCCCGGAGGTGAGGCAAAAATCAACGAGGCTGAAAACCGTTTGCAGCTTATTTTTGAGGAAAAGCCCGATGCCGATCAGCGGCAGAAACTGAAAAGCAACGGCTTTAAGTGGGCTCCCAGCCAAGGGGCATGGCAGCGGCAGCTTAACCAGAACGCCATCCGTGCTGCGGCCCGGATAGACTTTCTGCGACCCGAGGACGGTACAAGCCCCTATCAGCTCCAGCCGTTTGTGAAAAGAGAAAACAAAGAAATGTCTCGATGATGGGAGGTGTACTATGGACAAAAATCAAGGCTACGCTATTTTGAAGGCGGTCATGCTGGAAAATGGGCGGGGATTTGCATTGGGCGAGCATCCCACCGCGCCATCCCGCTATGTCACATGGGCCTGTTATGATGACAAAGACGGTCTGCGGCAGTACGAATGGGGTCACTATGGAAATGACCGCACCGCGATGGAACAGGATTTTACAGACCGGGTGCAGGACTATCAGCGTATTTATAACGTGGGGATCAGGCAGACCGAGGCTCCCGGTCTTTACAAGTATTATTCGACCCAGCGGCCTGTGGACATCGGGACATTCCCGAAGCCGCCCTATAACAAGCCGGATGAAATCTTCAATTACGATCAGCGCATCCCGGTGGAAAATGGCTCGTTCTTGGCTTGGGGTTATCTTACCTATACCCGCCCGCTGACGGAAAAACAGGCATCCGATTATGAGCTGCGTCCTGCGCCTGATAATCCCGACAGGCCCCGTCCGATTGCCGAGCAGATGAAAAATGCGGCAAAGTTGGCGGAGGCAGATCGCGGCTCGGAGGCTCCGGCTCCCCAGCGCAAGCAGCCTGACCGTGGCGATAGATAAGGAGGTGCGTATATGGAAAAGAAACGTGAACAGGATTTGTCTGTACTGGAGGCGCTGCGCCTGCACCGTGAATTTCATTTGCCGCGCCCCGTTCCGGCAGACGAACAGGAAAAGCCGCTGGATAAGGTAAAGGAGCCGCCCCGCGCCTGCCGCAGCCGGGAGCGTGAGGAGCGATGACAAAGAAACGCCGCCGTCCGATCCATCTTCATGTGATGGTGTCGGAGGAGGAGCAGGCCCTGATTCAAGAACGTATGGCGGAGGCTGGCATCCGTAACATGGGAGCCTATATGCGGAAAATGGCCCTGAGTGGGTATGTGCTTCATGTTGACCTTTCGCCTGTTCGTGAGCTGGTTTCGCTCCAGCGGCGATGCTCCAACAATCTGAACCAAGTGGCAATTCAAGCCAACACCTACGGCGCAATTTATCCCGAAGAACTCGCGGCCTTGCAGCGGGACTATGCCGCTTTGTGGGGGCCGCTGTCTGATCTCTTGAAACAGCTCTCCGCGCTGGTAGAGCTCTGACCCATCCGGGGAGTGGTTGATACCGCTCCCCGGCTTTTTCTACTTCGGGACAAAGTGTCCCAAAGTAAAAATACTATTTGCCGGAAGGAGGGATTTCTATGGCGACCACCTACATCCGCCCTTATAAAACAGCGGCGGGAAAAAGTGCAATTCAAACGATGGAGGATCGTTTCAACTATGGCCTGAACCCAGAAAAGCTGGGAGCCGTATCTTCCTATCTCTGCGATCCGAACACGGCCCCCGCCGAGTTTCTTCTGGTAAAAAGTCAATACCTTGCAGAGACAGGCCGGGCCGTATCTCGCGGGGCCCTGTTCTTTCAGATCCGGCAGGCGTTCCTGCCCGGGGAGGTTACGGCGGAAGAAGCAAACCGTATCGGCTATGAAACGGCGATGCGCTGGACAAAGGGAAAGTATCAGTTCTTCGTCTGTACGCATACCGACAAGGCCCATATCCACAATCACATTTATTTCAATGCGACGGCCTTTGACCGCTCCCGGAAATTTCATAATTTTATTGGTTCGTCCTTTGCCCTGCGGCGGCTCTCTGACCGCGTGTGCATCGAACATGAATTGTCTGTCATCCAAAATCCGTGCCAGCACAGCAAGGGCCGCTTTCTTCACTATGGCCAGTGGATCGGGGAAAAGCCGCCCTCTGCCAAGCAGCGGGTACGTCTGGCGATTCTCGCTGCTTTGGAGAAAAAGCCCACAGACTTTGCCGATTTTCTCCGGCTTATGGAGGAGTCCGGCTTTTCGGTGAAACAGGGACGAGGCGGTGTCATCTCATTTCTCGCGCCCGGACAGGAAAAACCGACCCGGCTCCGGGCTTCTACACTGGGAGCTGGATTTGACCCGGAGGACATCAAGGCAGTAATTGCCGGGGAACGTCCGCTCCCCGAGTTGCCAGAGGAGCCCAAGGTTCCGCCACGGCGAGTTAATCTCATCATCGACATTCAAGAGCGGATGGCCCAAGGCAAGGGCCCGGCCTATGAACGATGGGCCAAGATATACAACCTAAAACAGATGGCTGCCGCGCTCCAGTATTTGCAGGAGCATCATCTGACAGACTATGCGGCGCTGACGGCCCGCACCGAGGCTGCTGTGGATCACTTTCACAAGCTGTCTGACGAGCTCCGCACAACGGAGGAGGCCCTTTCCAAAACCTCGGAGCTGATGGCTGCCACGGTGGACTATGCCAAGACCCGCCCGGTGTTCGATGGGTACAAGGCTGCGCGGTACAGCAAAAAGTATCTGGCCCAGCATGAAGTGGAGCTTGCCACTTACCGGGCGGCAAAGGATACCATGAACACCATACTGAACGGCGCAAAGCTCCCTAAGATTGAAGCACTAAAAAAATCCCGCCGTGAGCTGGCGGGACAAAAGAAAGAGCTTTATGCAGAATACCGGGATGCCCAGCGGCAAATGCGGGAGGCCGTGGCAATAAAAGCGAACATTGATCATCTGCTCGGCATAACGGACGAGCGTGAGAATAAGGCACAGGAACGATAGTGACGGGCCGCAGACTACGGTGCAGTGCACCGGGACTTTGGGACAATTTGTCCCGAAGTACAGCGGGTTTGGGGAGCTCCCCAACAAGCATTTTTGCGGGCCCTGCGCCCTGCAAAAATTTCGGAGTGTGGCCACACCCGAATTGCTTGCCAAAACGCGCAACCCGCAACATGGCGCAAAAAAACGGAGGTTACGCTTTCTTTTACGTTTCCTCCGTTTCTTTCGATGCTTTCATCGCTTGGATTGTAGCTTCAACGATTTTCAATTCTCTTTCGTCCAAGGCGTTCAACATGGCATCAATCCGCTTTCTGCACTCGCTCCCGCTATTTTGGGACGGGTAAAAGTATTGATCCACCGATATATCAAACATTGTGACCATCTGATAAAAGGTGTTGAAGCTTGGATGCTGACCATCATTTTCATTATACATAATGGTACGCGGAGCGCGGTCAACAATATAGGCCAGTTGCTCCTGTGTCATGCCGCTGGCTTCTCTTGCCCGCTTGATGGCGAGCCCTATATCGTGAAAATCAAAGCGTCTTTCATCTCGTTCTATCTTCATAACATCACCTGATATGATTTTACATTTCATGTGATATTATTTGAACGACTATCTATTTCATACTACTGACTATTTAATTTCACTTTAGCAATTGGCGACCCTACCTTGACTGCCATCAAAATATAAAGTATTATATGCTTAGCCTTGGCTAACCCAGAAAGGAGGGCGCACGATGACAAACCAATACATGACGAAGCTGTACCATGATCTGCTCTCCAACTCTCCGCAGACAGTGACAATAGATATTCCGGCTGATATGGGAACAGGCCAGATTTCACAGGTTGTTACAAAGCAAGGAGCTGTTGTATCAGACTGGAAAATGAACTATTTTTCTGATATGAATGTGCAGGGTGTAAGCTGCGAAGATTATATTCAACTTTTATTTTGCTTCAATGATGGCGTATCGTGGAATATTGCAGATGCACGTCAAAGTGTCAGCATACAGAAAGGCGAATCTTGTATTTATCGAGGACATGGTAAGATGGAATACCTGTGTTATTCCGGGAAAACAGACTTCCTTTTCAAAAATATAAAAATTCCCATGCCCTATTTTCACAAAATCTTGAATGACTACTTTGAAGATAGTGAGATAGATGCTTATGAGAAGAAGTTATTGACTGGCATTTCAAAAGTGAACATTACCCCGTATATGGAGCACATTTTTGCGGAGGTAAAAGATTTTACGCAATACCGGGGCGGTTTAGGGTATTTATTTCTGGAAAGTAAGGTTTTTGAATTGCTGTCCGTGTATTTGAGTGAAGTATTGGAACTTAGTATTCTTTCATCAAGCTATATCAGTATTTCTAAAAGTGACAGGGACTCGATTACCGAAGCAAAACGGATCATCGACAGCCAGCTTGCTTTTGCACCAAGTTGTGAGGAACTGGCGAAAAAGGTAAATATCAGTGTTTCCAAACTGACAAAGGGATTTAATTCTTTATTTGGGACATCTGTTCACGCATATATCATAGATCAAAGACTGGAAAAGGCAGCCGGGCTACTTTTGGAAAGCGACTTGAACGTAAGCCAGATTGCAACGCTGGTTGGATATTCAAAACCAAGCAATTTTGCGGCTGCGTTCAAAAAGAAATATGGAGTAATACCTAAGAACTATAAAGATGAAAATACGATTGGCTAAACCTAAAAAATACCGATTTTGGGTAGAATGAAATCGGGTTTGGGTTGGATGTAACAACGGAAATTGGTACAATTTGCGATGTGGTTAGAGAACATTAACCACATCGCATTTTTTATTTTCCAAATAAAGTGAGGAGGAATAAGAGTATGAAACAAAAGCTAAATGCGAAAGATTTTATTCTCATCGGTGTTTTAACGGCCCTCATGTGGATTATCTGCATGGTTATCAGCACCATTATGAGCGTGGCTGGCCCGGTGACAAACGTATTTTATCCGTCCGTTGTTGCGATCCCGAATGGCATCGTTATGATGCTCCTGCTGGCTAAGGTTCCGAAGAAAGGCGTGTTTACCATTTGCGCCGCAATTCAGGCCATCCTGTTCCTGCTGGTTGGTGCTTTCTGGTTTATTCCTATCGGCTTGGTAATTGGCGGTATCATTTGCGATTTTCTGGTTATGAGCCGGAATGAAATCACAATGAAGTCCATGATGGCAGCCTATGCGCTGTTCAGTGCTATCTTCGCTTTTAGTGCTATCTGCCCCATCAAATTTCTTCAAAGCGCATTTGTCGGAGCAATGGAGAAAAACAATATTGCCCCGGAGTACATTCAGGGAATGTTGAGCATTACTTCCGTTCCCATGCTGGTAGTCATTGTTGCTGCCGGATTGGTGGGCGGTCTGATTGGTGGCTTTATCGGTCAGAAAGCATTGAAAAAACACTTTATCAAAGCTGGACTTGTTTCAGTAAAATAACAGGATCAGCCCCCTGAAACTTTATCAGACAATACAGGCAAGCGGGCTGCCTGACTTCAGAGCGTGGGGCTGAGAACCGTCCCGCGCTTTGATTTTTATAGGGAGACATTTGAATGGAAGAAGCACAAATTAAACAAATAATTGAGCGCCAGCCCCTACATGGCTCTGCGCTCCTCGACCCACGCTGCAAGATACTTCTTTTGGTCTGCATTGGTTTTGTCAGTTATTTTCTGGCCGGAGAAGTTGTCAGTCTCGCGCTCATGCTGGTTTATGGGCTGTTTATTGCCTTGGGTAACGGTGGAAAATGGGCTGTCAAAATGATAGTGACCTATATTATTGTTGCTTATCTCAATGCCCTGCTCCGTTATGTCCAAGTTCCGGTTTTAAGTGTGATTATGAGCGTGTTCGGCGTGACGGTCTTAAAATTGATCCCTATCATGATGATGGGACTTTGGATATTGCGAACTACATACATGGATGACTTAATGGTGGCACTTCAACGGATGCGGCTGCCCCAGGCAGTCACAATCCCCCTTGTTGTTATGTTCCGCTATATCCCTACTTTACGGATTGAATACCGACAAATCCGAAGCACGATGGATATTCGCGGTATCAGTGATACCGTGTGGAAACGGGTATCCCATCCGTTAGCAACCATAGAATATATTTTGATACCTCTGCTGATGCGGTGCTTGAAAGTCACTGATGAACTGGCAGCATCCGGCACAACACGCGGTCTGGAGTTGGAGTGCAAACGATACGCGCTGCGGCCAATCCGTTTTTCGTGGCCGGAAATCGTGGTATCGCTGTTTGGTATCCTCTTTTTGGTCGGTTTGCTTTTTATCGATCAGACTAAAATCGGGGAAATCATTTTGTGGAGGGTATGACGATGATCTCATTTCAGAATTTTAGCTTTCGTTATGAAGAAAGCAAAGACTTCACCCTCCGTGGAATTGATATGACCGTACAGACGGGTGAGTTCATTCTTCTGACAGGGCGAAGCGGCTGCGGCAAAACAACCCTGATCCGCTCACTCAACGGTCTGATTCCGCACTTTTATCCCGGAGAAATCCAAGGCGATCTGCTCATGGATGGTCATTCGCTGCTGGAAATGAAGCCGTCTGAATTAGCCGGACAGGTTGGAACGGTATTCCAAGACCCACGCTCTCAATTCTTTATGACGGATACCACGCGGGAACTGGCTTTCGGCTGCGAAAATCTCGGACTACCCCGCGAGGAAACGATTGATCGCATTGCAAAAGCGGCGAAAGAGTTGGAATTGGTAAACTACTTGAACAGAAGTATCTTTGCATTATCCAGCGGGGAGAAGCAACAGATCGCAATCGGTTCTGTCTATGCGCTGGGGCCAAAAGTATATATTTTTGATGAACCATCGGCAAATCTGGACTATGCCGCTACCAAACGGTTGGCAGAAATTATGGGAAAACTGAAACACGCTGGATACACAATTTTTGTGGTAGAGCATCGTTTTTATTATTTGCGCGATCTGATTGATAGAGCCTTTTTGATTCAGAACGGAAAAATTGAGCATGAGTTCACAGGGGAACAGTTTTGCTCTTTGCCCGAAGAAACACGAATTTCTTATGGTCTGCGGACAGCATACCCGGAACGCGATGCAGAACATTATCAGGAAAGACCGCACACAAAGGATGAGACACATCGGCTGAATGTTCACAATTTAGGCTTTGCCTACAAGAAGGGGCCGGATATTTTTCAAAATGTCAGCTTTGAAGCTCATGCAGGAGATGTGATCGGTATTCTGGGCCATAACGGGGCTGGAAAAACAACCCTCTTATCTATTTTAACGGGTTTGCTAAAGCAGCAGCGCGGCGAGGTCTGCTTTGACGGGAAAAAACTTACACCACGCCAGCGGCGGTCACTTTCCTATCTTGTCATGCAAGATACGGATTATCAGCTTTTTGCCAGCAGCGTGGAGGAAGAACTATCCCTTGGAATGAGGGACGATTGCAAAGAAAAAGTGGATGAAACACTGAAAGCACTGGAACTATCAGATTACCGGGAACGGCATCCGGCATCCCTTTCAGGAGGTCAAAAGCAACGGGTTACTATCGGTGCGGCAATCGTAAAGGGCAGCCCGGTAATCTACTTTGACGAACCTACCAGTGGTTTGGACTATGATTCTATGGTGCGTGTCAGCAAACTGATCGAACAGCTTTCAAGCTCTGGTGTGATCGTGTTTGTGGTGTCCCACGATTTTGAGTTTATTGTCCGTACCTGTACGGAGGTGGTTCAGTTGGATGATGACGGGGCTATTCAAAATCAAAGGCTTTCACCAGAAATTTTGAAAACGCTGTCCGAAAAATATTTTACCTGATAGGAGGTTGGAATTATGTTTCAAAAAGTATTTGAGTATGCAGGGCCTCATAAGAAGGGGCTTTATGCAGCAACGGCCATCGTGCTGGTCAGCGTCCTGATGGGTGTCTTGCCCTTTGTGCTGGCTTATCAGGTGATCGCGCCGCTGGTCATGGGTGAATCTATTGAAGCATCCTTTATCATTTTGCGCGTGGTTCTTGTCTTGGCGTGTCTGGTGCTGCAAGCCCTTTTCTATGGCTGGGGACTGAATCTTTCTCACAAAGCCGCTTACGACACGCTGCTCCGTCTGCGGACGGCACTTCAAAAACGGTTTGAAAAGCTGCCCCTCGGTGTCATTCAGGATAAAGGCACCGGCACAGTCAAAAAGCTGTTCGTGGATGATGTAGACAGTCTGGAAGTTTTGCTGGCTCACTCCATGCCGGAGGGAATTGCAAACCTGATGATCCCTATTGCGGTTTATGTGGCAATGTTCTTTGTGGATTGGAAACTGGCGCTTCTGTCGCTGGCATCCATTCCGATCAGTCTGATTGCCATGATGACGATGTATTCCGTTGGCATGAAGAAAATGGGGCCTTACTACATGGCCGGACAAAAGATGAACAATACCATTATTGAGTACATTAACGGTATGGAAGTTGTCAAGGTATTCAATAAGGACGCAGATTCCTATGAGCGGTTCCGCAAAGATGTATCAGATTATCGGGACTATACTCTGGCGTGGTACAAGGCGGCGTGGCCGTGGATGGCAATTTACAGCAGTCTGCTTCCATGCACCATTATTCTGACTTTGCCTGTTGGCGCATGGTTTGTTCTCTCTGGCTGGTCTACTCTGCCTAATTTGATCTTGGTACTGTGTCTTTCTTTAAGTATTGGTATGCCGCTGCTGAAATCTCTCGGTTTCCTGCCTACCATGCCCCAGCTTAACTATAAAATTTCTGCATTGGAGCAGGTGTTGGATGCGCCGGAGCTCCAGCAGACAGAAGATGCGTTCCACGGGAAAGATGACACCATTACTTATGACCATGTTTCTTTCGCTTATCAGACCACACAGCCCGGCCCGGATGGAAAGCCTGTTGTAATTGAGGATGAAGTTCTCCATGACATTTCCTTTACGGCAAAAGCTGGACAGAAAACAGCCCTTGTTGGTGAATCTGGCTCCGGCAAGAGTACATTAGCGAAACTGCTGATTCACTACTATGACCCACAGAAAGGCAGTATTTCCATCGGTGGGCAGAAACTATGCGATATGAGTCTTGAAGCACTCAACAGCCGTATCTCCTATGTGGCACAGGATCAATACCTGTTCAATACCTCTCTGCTCGAAAACATTCGGCTTGGTCGGCTGAACGCAACGGATGAAGAAGTGGTGGAGGCCGCAAAGAAAGCTCAGTGTATGGAGTTCCTTGAGAAACTTCCGCAGGGTATTCATTCGATGGCTGGTGATGCAGGAAAAATGCTCTCCGGAGGTCAGCGCCAGCGTATTTCTCTGGCAAGGGCAATCTTAAAGGATGCTCCTATTGTGGTGCTTGACGAGGCAACTGCCTATGCCGATCCTGAAAACGAAGAAAAGATGGAGGCCGCCATTGCAGAGCTTGTAAAAGGTAAGACCCTTGTGGTTATTGCACACAAATTACCAGCCATTATGAACGCAGATCAGATTTGTGTTATGGATCACGGAAAACTGGTTGCAACGGGCAGACATCAAGAGCTGATCCAGTCCTGCCCTGAATATCAAAAGTTGTGGAAAGCGGCACAAGACAGCGCCGAGTGGAAAGTACACACTGCAAAGGAGGGGAAATAAATGTTTGCTTTGTTTTCAAGAATATTGAAACTTTCCGGCCGTTATAAGAGCCGTATTCAGGGCGCATTTGTTTGTGCGTTTCTGGAATCCATTCTGTCCAAAATGTCGATTTTTCTGGCCTTTGTGGTTTTGAGTGGATTTGCAAACAAGACCATTACCGGGCAGACTTGCCTTTATGTGGGACTTGGCCTTGCCGCTATTGTGCTGGTTCAGATGCTCGTCCATTATCTTAGTGACAGCCTGCAAAGTGCAGCGGGATATTTGATGTTCGCTGACAAGCGTATCGAATTGGGCGGCCATCTGCGGAAACTTCCGATGGGATATTTCACTTCCGGCAATATTGGCAAGATCAGTTCTGTCCTCAGTACCGACATGGTGTTCATTGAAGAAGTCGCTATGAGTACGCTGGGAAACATGATGAGCTATCTGCTGTCCTCGCTGGTTTTGCTGGCCTTCATGTTTTATCTGAATTGGCAGCTTGGCTTGATCGCTGCGATAGTTACTATTTTGGCATGGCTGGTATCTAAGGGAATGAACAAAGTTTCCCTACGAGAAGCAGCAGGCCGTCAGGAGCAGAGTGAACGGCTGACCGATGCGGTGCTGTCTTTTGTGGAGGGCATTGGTGTTATTAAGAGCTATAACCTGCTTGGAGAAAAATCCGAAGAACTGTCCGGCAATTTCAAGCGTTCCAGAAATACATCGCTTGACTTTGAACGAAAAATGACCCCGTGGACAATGGGGCTGAATATCCTTTACGGTATTGGTATTGCGGCAATTTTCGGCCTGTCTATTGTGTTGGAACAGAGCGGTGCGCTTTCTTTGGCTTATGTGTTGGGTGTTCTGCTATTTGTATTTGATCTTTTTGGCCCGTTGAAGGCTCTCTATGGAGAAGCATCCAGACTAACCGTTATGAACGCTGCCCTTGATCGTATTGAAGCGGTATTGGATGAACCGGAACTTTCCGACAACGGAAAGCAGCATATTCCGGCTCAGGAACAGCCGGGACAGCCGGAAGTCCTGTTCAACGATGTTACATTTGCTTATCAGGATAAAGAGGTTCTGCATCATATCAGTTTTGCCATGAAGAAAAATTCTATGACAGCGCTGGTTGGACCGTCCGGTAGCGGTAAGTCCACCATTGCAAACTTGCTGGCGCGACTTTGGGATGTAAAATCCGGCAATGTGGCGATAAGGGGCGTGGATATTCGCAATGTACCTCTGTCGGAATTGATGGATCAGATCAGCATGGTATTCCAGCGCGTGTATCTGTTTCAGGACACCATTTACAACAATATCATCATGGGAAAGCCGGATGCCACGGAAGAAGAAGTCTATGAGGCTGCCAGAAAAGCCCGCTGCTATGATTTCATTATGGCTTTGCCCGACGGATTCCAAACGGTGGTTGGTGAGGGCGGTGCAACACTTTCCGGCGGCGAAAAACAGCGTATTTCGATTGCCCGCTGTATTCTGAAAGACGCGCCTATTGTCATTTTGGATGAAGCTACCGCAAGTGTAGATACGGACAATGAAAGCTATATTCAGGAGGCTATTTCCGAATTGGTGAAGGGAAAGACCCTGCTTGTAATCGCTCACCGCCTAAATACCATCCAGAACGCCGATCAGATTTTAGTTATAGACAACGGCCAGATTGCACAGCAAGGAACCCATGAGGAACTTTTGAAACAGCCTGGTATCTATCAGGATTTTGTCAATATCCGAAAGAGTGCGGCTGGCTGGAGTCTTGCTTAATGACGAAAGGAGCTGCCTATGAAACTTCATACTGCCGGAGAGGATTATTTGGAGGCCGTGCTTATACTTCAAAAGAAGCTCGGTATGGTGCGTTCCGTGGATGTTGCTCGGTACATGGAGGTTTCAAAACCCAGCGTTTGTTACGCAGTAGGAACTTTACGAGAGGGCGGCTTTTTGACAACAGACGAAAACCATTATCTACACCTGACCGATCTTGGCCAGGAGGTGGCTGAAAAAATCTACGAGCGCCATTGTTTTTTAACGAAGCAACTTATATCTATAGGCGTTGATCCTGAAACGGCGGAGGCTGATGCCTGCCGGATTGAACATGATATTAGCGCAGAAACCTATGAACGGCTGAAAGAATTAGTCACGAAAGAATAATTAGATAGCGTATGAACCTGCCCCGACTACGGGGAAAGAAAAAAACCGTTGGTTGGGGCAGGTGATTTTGCGCGCCTATTTTAAGTTATTACCCTAACGGCGGTTTTGAGAAATCAGAGCCGCCGTTTCTTTGCGTTTACACAAACCAATGACGACTTGCAGGGACACGGTAGTCGATGGGAGGTTATTTTGCCGTGTCCTTTTCTCTTTTTCGCAGCATCCATGATCTGCACCAGCTAAAAAAAGCGTAGCCCCTCCATTGGAGCAGTCGGGCTTTGAATGTGAAATTAAACAGTACATAACCGATAATATATTTTCGTGCGCTTGTGCGGCCTTGTGTCGCGCAGGCGCATTTTGCTTTCCAGACTTCGAGACAAAGTGTCCCGAGGTGCGGTGCCGTTCTCCGCCGTTACTCCATTTCGTTTCCGACCAACCCCGAACAAACTGAAATGGAGGATTTTACGATGACTACTATCAATTTGAAAGATATTTATTATTGGTACACGCAGGATCAGCTTATCGAAGTTTCTGACGAGGTGGCCGAGGTATTCAAGGCCGATGCCCGCTATGAGATGGCCTATCAGCGGCGGCTCTCCCGGCACAAGGCGCAGTATTCTCTGGACTGCGATGACGGGATTGAGTATTCCGCTTGCCTGCATGAGCCGACCCCGCAGGAGCTCCTTGAACGAATGGAAACCTTTCTTCGTCTGTGGAACGCTCTCAATTCTCTGCCGGAGATTCAGGGCCGCAGAATTGACGCACATATCATTCTTGGCAAGTCGATTAAGGAAATTGCCGAGGCCGAGGGCGTACATGAGGAGTCTATTCGCCAGTCGATCAAGCGTGGCCTTGAACGCATGAAAAAAACTTTTTGATTTTTTCATCTTAACCCACTTGGAATTGATGAAAAAATGTCTCGGTTTATGAGAGGAGGTTTTCTTCCTAACGCAAGGGAATAACGGCAGCCCTGAGTAAGTACGGGGAGCCAGACAGTGGGTGCGCAGTGACATCTCCTAAAAGAGATTGAACGAACAACACCAACACTGTAAATGGGCCCGGTCATCCCAAGTCCATGATCCGGCGCTGAACAGGTTGGCTGCCTGTTCCTCCGGGCTTGTCGCTTTACTTGCGTTGAGAGCGCCGCACAGAAAATAACGATTGTCTTTGGACAGGCCAAGTAAATATGTACGGCGCTCTCTAATATTCAAAAACTATAATAAACCTCGAGACAAAGTGTCCCAAGGTGGAGTAAGGCAACAGGCCAGCATCCCGGTGGTGCTGGCCTGTTGCGTTTCCCCACCAAACAGCGGGGGGCGTTCTATCAATCTGCGAAGGAGGTTTACCGTGAAATTAACTACACAGGAACTTGAACAAATGAGAAGCGTTGACATTGGCGCGGTGGCTGCCGAGTCCCTGCCTGATGTGAGCGGTATGACCTTTGACAATGCGCTTTCCCGAAAGGAGCGCATCTCTCGATTTTTGCAGACTGTCAAAAATCCATACTGCTTTTGCATCGGTGGTGTTGGCGTGAAAATTGAATTTGCTGAAAGCGGGCCATCTCTCCAAGATAAGCTGACGGATTTCCTGCTGCGGCAAAGAAGCGGGCTGTAACTTCGGTTACAGCTCGTTTTGCTTCTTCGAGACAAAGTGTCCCGAAGCGGAGGCATCCTTGTTGTCCTCCCCGGACAGAGTTATAATATAAGTGTAATGTGATAGGGAAGGAGGAACAATGGCACGAGCAAAAAACAGAGGGTATCAGCAGAGTTTCTCTCCCTCTTACACAATCCGCCGCTGGCGGCTGGGCATCTATATCCGGCTTTCAAAGGAAGATTTGAAAAAAGGAAAAGACGATAGCAACAGCGTAAAAAACCAGCGTGACCTACTGAACGATTTTTACCGACGCAACATTGATGAGTTTGAAAGCATCACAGAATATGTAGATGACGGACATACTGGAACGGACGCTAATCGTGAAGATTTTCAACGGCTCTTGGCGGATGTCATGAGTGGTAAAATCAACTGCGTTATAGTAAAAGACCTGTCCCGCTTCGCACGAAATTATAGCGATGCCGGAAGTTTGATCGACAACCTGTTTGTTCAAATGGGTGTTCGTTTTATCAGCCTTGCTGAGAATGTAGATAGCTACAAGAACCCCGACAGCGTTTCAAATATCATCGTTCCCATTACAAACGTGATGAACGATAATTACTGCTATCAGACTTCCAAAAAGATCCGGCAGGTATTTGATTACAAGCGGCGCAACGGCCAGTATATCGGAGCATTTGCTCCTTACGGCTATGTAAAGCACCCAAAGGACAAGCACAGGCTGATTGTTGATCCCGATGCTGCTGAAAATGTCAAACTCATTTTCACAATGCTTATTCAAGGGTCATCAAAACGTGCTATCGCGCTGTACCTGAACGAACACGGCGTACCGAGCCCCTCGGCTTACAAGGTACAAAAGGGCTTGCCTGTTTCGACAAGAGGGTATGACGATCCTATGTGGGGAGTCCGCATGATCCACTCCATTCTTACCAATCCGACCTACACCGGGGATTTAGCCCAAGGCCGAAGCCGGGTGAAAAGCTACAAGGTACACCAGATTGAAGCTGTTCCACGCGAGGAATGGGTGGAAGTGGCTGGAACGCATGAGGCCATTATCGACTATGAAACTTTCGACAAGGTACAGGCTCTCTTACAGCGTGATACCCGTACTTCCCCGAAAGGCCGTGAGGTACATTTATTCAGCGGCTTTCTGAAATGTGCCGATTGCGGGCGGGCCATTACCCGATGCGTTGGCAAGAACAACAATGTATATTATTCTTGCTCAACCTACAAGAACCGTTCCCGGACAGCCTGCACCATGCACTCAATCAAGCATGAACGGCTGGAGGCTGCTGTTTTGTTCGCTGTACAGCATCAGGTACATTTGGCTGTTTCCTACTCGGAAATCGTCACGCAGATCAATTCCGCTCCAATCAAAAAAAGCCAGTCTTACCGACTGGACGATCTGATAGCTGCAAAAGAGCGGGAACTGACAAAGATAACACGCTACAAGCAATCTCTTTATCAGGACTGGAAAGACGGTGAAATCACCCAGCAGGAATACCGGGATATGAAGGCTGACTATGAACGGCAGACTTCTGATATTTCCGCGGTGCTTACCCGGCTGAACGCTGAACGCGCAGAACTGGCAAACGGTGTGGACAACGAGCATCCTGCACTGGTAGCCTTTATGAAGTATCAGAACATTGAAGCCCTCAACCGTGAAATCTTGGTTGAACTTGTGGACTATATCAAGGTCTATGAAAACGGCAATATCAGCGTGAAATTCAAATTTGCTGACGAGCTCCGCAAGATTGCCGAGTACATTGAAATCAACACTACGGAAGATACCGCAGTAGCGGGCTAACCCCCGCTACAAACCCCTTTGACAGTGTGTTTTCCTAATAGGCGCTAATCATACTAATTTTGCCTTATAAGTAAACAGCTATATATGCAAGCGGTCGTTTTAGGTATTGAACGGTCAAAAAAAGTGAATTATTATCCACTTTTCTTATCTTATACAGTTTTTGTTTTTGCAATACTGATTTCTAAGAGAAAAGAATCCTGCAGCTTAATCTTCATATATCCATGGTAGCTTTCCGCAATCGTCTTTATCCTTCCCAATCCAATACCATGCTGTCCTTTTTCCTTTTTTATTGTTTGAAAAGTGTCGTTTGATTTTTGTAGTCTTGCTGTATCACATGCATTTTCAATAAAAATCTTCGTTGCTGTTTTCCCATCCAGGATTTTACAGCTTATAAATTTGTTATCCACATACTCCTGTGCTTCGATTGCATTATCCAAAGCATTGGATAATAAGGATATCAGATCAAAATCCTGCATTTGCTTTAGATTATCCTGCACTTCATAAGTAAACGCTATGCCTTTCGTTCTGCAAATTGCCATTTTGGAATTTACGATATAATCCAGGACAGGATTCTTTGTAGTAAGAACCTTTACAGCTTCCACATGTTCGCTTAATTCCTGCAGATAGCTTTTTGCTTTCTCAGGATCTGTATTCATCATATATTCCAATGAATGAAAATGATGCTTTAAATCATGACGTAGCTTTCTGTTTTCCTGATTCGCTTTTTTTAATTCCTCCAGCAACTGCTTCTGTTGTTTCTGATTGTCTAGCTGAAGACCTACATTATTCAAATCCTTATTTCTATCTCCCAAAACAGATAGATAGAAATAAAATACACAGAATACACTCACCATAAAAGCTATTTGAATAAACTCAAATATTACAATAACATTCATATCTGTAAAATCTAGCTTTGGTACTTCTTCTGTAATATAAAATAAATATATATAAAATACACCTGCTAAAACAGAAAATGATATCCAATCCTTTGACTCATATATTCTATTACTCTTCCTGCCTATTCTAATAACTACATAGAATACAATTAAAATAATAAAACGACTTAACGAGTACCATTCTTGATATTCACTATTCGTTAACATAACTCTATAAATCAATGAACTAAATTGTATGACAACAAATCCTAAGACGATATAATAGAGAGTCTTTAGACAATTATGTCTATATAGTACAAGGAAAACGATTAACATAATAGTATTTTCAATAAAGTTTGGTACATGTTTTATTTCTCCAAACTGTGTTGTCCAGGAGAAAGTATAGTAGATATAACAATCCGATATAAAAATAATGAAAATAATTAAAAATAGAGAAAATGTGTTTTTTGCTGATAGTGGACATATCTTTAGATTTAGTATAAAGTATATAAATAACATTGAATAAGCAAAGAAGAAATTATCAATAAAATTAAATGTAAGCATAACATCACCAAATAAAGTATAGCATTTAGTGATATATAAAAGCAATCTTGATCTACCTTAGATAGATATACTATGCTGAGTTTTAACAATGTATAGTCTATCAATAGTATGCGATAACTTATAGGTTATTGTCTTTCCCGTCTTTGATATTGTTTTTCCATTATATGATATATTATAAGTTCTATGATAATTATCAATTATTTTCGGTACAGCCTTTCCATTTGTAATCTTTCCACCAGATACACTATATGTACCCGTAACACTATAAATACAATATTTGTTCTTTTGGAAATACACCTTCAGATTATTCCATGTTTTGCTTTTCGAAGCAGCTCTTGTCGTCGCTGCAGGCGTTTCTTCCTGCACACTTTTCACCGTTTCCATCAGAAAATCCGTTGTATGATAGGCATCCCTTTGAAAATTCTCCTTTTGCTGCAAAACAAATGCGGATATATCATTTCCTTCACTATCCTGAAATATGTATTTCCCTGGATGCTCATAAAAATCCTGAAACATACTGATTTCCTCACTGTAATCCAGTATGGATTCTTCTGCATGCACATTTCCTGTCATGCAGGATAGCGTTAAAAAGCCTGCAAATAAAACGGTTAATAACTTTTTCATTTCCTTTACTTCCTCCTCTTTCATCCCTTACGTGAGCTTCACAAAATGCTTACAAATATTTGCAGTTACATCATAAATTAAGAATGATGAAAAAGAAAGGATTCTGGGATGAACGGTATTCAGATGAGGCGAAACGGTCAAAATACAAAAGGATAGTTTAGTTAATCATAGCTATTATGAACGCCTTTTGCATATAACATGTAAAACTCTTTTTTCTTCCTTCTGCTAATCGGCATATTTCCATGGCCCTTTAAATAAATGATAGCTTTATCAAAATCTATATGACTTATATAATTCAAATTAACCAACATACCTTTATTAGGTGATGCAAAAGGAAATAGTGAATTACTATCCTGAAACTCACGTAATGATATTCTTGCTTGGTAAAGTCCTGTTT
The DNA here is from genome assembly GCA_017161075.1 of Erysipelotrichaceae bacterium 66202529. Taxonomy (NCBI): domain Bacteria; kingdom Bacillati; phylum Bacillota; class Erysipelotrichia; order Erysipelotrichales; family Erysipelotrichaceae; species Erysipelotrichaceae bacterium 66202529. The sequence continues at coordinate 3,504,788 of CP046174.1, forward strand.
CTGTTTCAACCACTAAATAATTTTTTACAGTATAGGCACATATAATATCCTTGACCAGGATTTTAACAGGAACAGACGCTTCGTTTCTCACATCTAAAAATTTATTTCGTTTATTTAATTCCATAAGGGCTGCATTTAACATTTTTATCAGAGACTTTAAATAATTATCTTTAACGAGAAAACGAAATGCACGATACTCGTAACCTGTTATCGAAAGCTCATGGTGGGTGGTAAGAAATACAAGCAAGGACTCCTGTTTTCTATCGTGTAGTTTTTCTGCTAAGTCGAACCCGCCAATAGCAGGCATTTCAATATCAAGAATATACAGATCATAGTTAGCTGTATTGATATTATTTAGAATCTGTACATCACTCATAACATCTACTATAAAGTGATCAGGAAACATATATTGTATGTCCTTCTTCACACTTTCTGCAAAATCTAAATCATCATCAACAACCAAGACAGCAAATGACATTTCTGACCACTCCTTCATTACTATAATTATAACAAAATTTTGTCTAAACATAATTATTTAATTATAAACCTAATGAATATCGCATATAAAACGTCTTTCTCTTCCTTCTGCTTATGCTTATTTTACGCCCGGATTTCATATGAATTATATCTTTATCAAAATCTATACACTCTATGTAATTCAAATTCACTAAAAAACCTTTTCTAGGCTCAGCAAAAGGGAACTCTTTAAATCTTGTTGAGAAATCACATAATGAACTTTGCATCATAAATTCCTTATTACCTGTACATACTCTCAAATTATTTCCACTTGTAGACACGTAATGTATGGAATTTGTTAATAACTGAAAAATAGTATTATCTTTATCTTTTACTTCAATATAAGTTTCTCTTTTTTGAAGTTCGTCTAAAATATCGGAAAGAGCGTTTGGAAGCATACTACCTAGTTTAAACTTACTTATAAATCGAAAAATGTTATATTCATAGCCTTTCAATGAATAATCCTCATGAGATGTTAAAAAAAGAATAAGTGAATTGCAATTTATATTCTGTATCTTAGATACTAGTGCAAAACCATCATAAATTGGCATTTCGATATCCAAAAGATAACCGTCATAAATTGAATTCTCTATATATTTCATTGCATTTACATCATCCACTAACACCATATTAAATTTATCAGGAAAGATTTCAAGGATTTTCTTAGAAATCATTTCTCTATCTTTTTTATTATCATCAACAATTAACAGTGAATATTTAAACATATTAGCATCTTCTTTCAGTAACATTTATATAGTATAAAATAATCAACCTAAAGTAAATAGATCAGGGATGAACGGTAATCCCTGGGTATGAAACGGTCATTTTTAAGCATTCTCTTATTAAAAAGCAAGTTTTTCAACTATATTCTTTACCGAATACACTCATATTCATACCGCTTATCCTAAAGACTATTTACTTTTTCCACATAGTGGGTAAAATTGAAGATGCAAGTACTTGATGAAGCATAAACAAATGTAAGCTCACAACAAAAAACAAAAGTTGAGAATAAAGAAAATATTTCTTCCTGTAATAATAGTATGATAATAACCTATGGAAATATTAGATATTGAAAATATGGACTTACAAGAATGTACGCTGAATAGCGTAAGAATGGAGAAAGCATGAAATTATTTAAGAAAATATTTGTCACTACTTTGATACTTACAACTACTCTTTGTGGATCTACCGTTGATGGTTTTGCCAAAGATGAAACGCATATAACAAATGAGGTGGCTTCTGAAAGCTTTAAAACTTTTATTGAACCCTTATACAATGAAGCAAAAAATATAATTGTATATAATGCAAATAATGAGAATGTTACTCACAGCTTTATAATGAACACACAAGAATTGTATAATAACAATAATTATAAAGCTATTGAAGACTATATTTATGAATATGATTTATTGTTTGAAAAGACGCCAATTTCAAATATTTCTTCCCGTAATATGACGAAAGCGTATCATAGGCAATATAAAAAAATAGTGAAAGGAACTGGTAGTAGACCTGGAATATTTGGCAATACTATAACAGAAAAAATTTCCATATGCTATGAAATTAGTGGAAATGCGACATCTAATAATAAAGGGCAAATAATCAGCTATACAAAGCCTAGACTTTCTATTATAGGTGGTAGTGATAAGTCTTACTCAATGACAAATGTATCATGTTCCGCAACTAAAAATGGTGCTAGTATTAAAATAAATGCCAAATTTGTGCCAACTTGGTCGTATAGCATTGCTGGATATGGTTGGTCAACATTTACAGCACCTGAAGTAAAAGAAAGCTTCAGCTTCACCCCAATAGGTTAAAAGTAAACTAACTTTAAGCAAATCATCTCAAATCTGAATTAAATTTGATAAGAAATTTGTTTTAGCACATAGCAAACAGCAACAACACCCCCTATGTACGTAAAATCACCGTATGAATATGAATGCTTAGGATATAATTTTTACACTTCATAGAAAAGATTTAATTATTCCAATTTATATGCATCTTCGAAATTCAGTATGGTACAATCTATAAAAAAAAGCAGTATTGATACTTTAATGATTAAGACTGCTTTTTCTAAAAATAATGTATAAAATAGAACAAAGGCTGTAATTTTTAAAGCCAAAATGGAAAGTGTGATATGTATGAAAAAAAACAATTTGTATGATACGCTATTTATTAATATTAATTTTATTTTATTAGGTATGAGTTTTATAATCATTTCTTTTATAAAAATAAGTGAAATATTAAGTATATTAGGCACATTCATCTCGATATGGCACTTTTACTACTGCTTAAAAGAACATAAACTAAAAATATTAGAATTTATCGTCAAATACATTAGCTTTTTTTTCATTATAATTATTTTTTATTATTGCAGATATTCAAATAAAGAATTGTTTTTTAATAGTTTCCATGTTTTTGTAACATTCTGTAATATAGAAATTATATTTATATTTACGAGTCTTCTTTGCAATAAATTATTTCGTCTTTTTATGCAAGATTGATTTCCATGAAGTAAGAAAATACGCAGTAACCTTTAAACAATTAACTTGTGCTTAAAAATTTTGTGCTATACTTGTACTATGTTTCTTAATGTTAACGATTTAATTGGAGGTGAAATAAAATGGATGGAGCAATCTATATTATATTGACATTATTTTTTCTTGAGGGAATTGATTGTATCGTTACTGAAACAACACTATCAATCATAGTGGGATGTATTTTAATCGTATCATCAATTATCATATATTTCATATATGTATTTAGGAAGAAAACAAAGCTATACTGGTATTTCAAATCAAGATCAGATAATAGATAAACGAACCTCAAATTTGTTTAAAATCGTTAGCGCCGAAACGGAGGATTGTATATGGCAAAATTTAAAAAATATGTATTGTTTTTCCTGTTCCTATGTTCCCTTGCAGCACTGATTATTTCTGCTGTATTCTTATGGACGAGCGGAATTGCACTGGATGAAATGATCAGTGTCACAGAGTATTTTGAATCCTATGGGATGCTGTATTGGCTCCTGTTCTTTATCTCAATTCTGGCAACACTCTCCTGTATTCTGCTGTTTCTGAATAAAAGCAGGGAGAATCAGAAATAGGAAAAAACATGTATCACCCATACAAAAACTCCAGTCTTTCTGTAGAAAAGACTGGAGTTTTAAACGTTCACAGGCAATATCCTGTTTTACTTTTCATATAAATACCGTTCATCCAGTGTAACATGAAACGCATCCGCAAGCCTGTGAAAGCCCTCAACCGGAATTGTCTGCAGCTTTTCCTGTCGGCAGGAGTGCACCTTGATCCACATCTCGGCACTCTTTTCAATCGTATGCATTAAGCCAAAGGTAGAATCAAAATCGACGCCACTGCAAAACATGCCGTGATGTGCCCAAATAACTGCATTGTAGGTTTCCATCAGCTTACTGGTGACAACCGCAATATCACGGCCACCCGGCACCATCCACTCCACAACTCCGATTCCCTCTGGAAAAATAATCGGACATTCCGTCATCATTTCCCAGATTTCTCTTGTGATAATTTCTGATTTCAATGGAAGCAGAAAGGTAAGTGCAATTACATTGGGACAGTGACAGTGATATATAACGCGGTTCTCATTGTTTGTGAGTCTTGCCTTTACTGCCATATTCATAAGATGGGTAGGCAGCTCACTGGTAGGTCGCCCGCCATCCTTTAGTCCCCAGCAGATGCGATAGTTTAGGCCTGTGGCATCCACCTGTATGATGCCTGCAGTATGTGCAGGATCCTTTTTCATATTGTGGAAATACTTCCCCGTACCGCTGATCAGGAAATATGCATTTGCCAGATATTCCACATTCGTGCCAATCGGCAGCCATTCCCCGCTTTGTGTCAGCTGATCCTGTACACATTCCACATCCTCCGGCTTCATCCAATAGGTGAAATTCCCTCCATTGCGTTCATGCCAGCCCAATGCATCCCCATAATCAGCCATCTCAACATATTCCTTTAAAAATTTAGCTTCTTCTACTCTCATATCATTTTCCTCCAGCTTCCTCATCGTAGGGCATAATCATATAGCTTGTTGTACCTGTTTCCACAGCTTCCTTTAATTGTTCCAGCAGCAGCTCTGGACTTCGTTCATAGGAATCCAGGGTATCCCCGCCACGATGATTGGTAAGCGTACAGTTATCCAGCTGTACAATTCTATCCTCTTTCGTCAGCGGCTCCTTTGGAAATACATCAATCGCTGCCCCCATGATTCTGCCGCTTTGCAATGCTTCCTCCAACGCAGGCATATCCACCAGCACTGCCCTTGCTGTATTGATCAGATAGCTATGCGGTTTCATAAGGGCTAACTCATAACGTCCGATGATTGGTGGATCCTTTGGGCCGATGCGTCCGTGAAGGGATATGATATCACTTTCCTGAAGCAGTGTCTTCTTATCGACTGCCTTACACCCCGTTCGTTCGATGATGGATGCATCCAGATAAGGATCATGCACCATAATACTGCAGCCAAACGGATGCAGTCGCTGTGCCACAAGCTGTCCGATGGCACCAAAGCCAATCAGACCAACACGCATACTGCGAAGCTCACGGATAGATCCGCTATTCGGATAGGACTCTCTCCAGATACCCTCACGCAAGGAACGATCTGCTCTTGTCACATTCCGTGTTTCACAAATCATCAGCCCCACTGTCAGCTCTGCCACAGCAAATGCATTATGCATAGGACAGTGAAGGATGCGTACTCCTTTTTTCCTTGCACATTCCACCGCGATGTTTTCCACACCGCCCCTTGCTGTGACAATGTATTTTAAATGCGATGCCTGTTCAATGATATCCCTTCCTACCGGACACATATGAATGAAAATCACATCCGCATCAAGCATGGCCTCCTTCAACTCCCCTTTGATTGTATACGCCTCACTTCCCTTTGTTTCAATGTTGCGGATCAATGTCCTGGTAGCTACACGATCTAAATCTGCCTTCCATGAAAAGCCCTGATAGGAGCTAAACAGAGATTGCCCCTTCAAAACCTTTGCAAATGCTTCCTCTGACAGAAACATATCTCCAACAGCAACACATTTCATAAACATTCCTCCTTAATTGTTCGTTTCGCACATTTATCATAGTACAAAAGTGAAAAAACAGAAATATAAATCTAGTTTAATGTTTATATTTCCATTATTTTTTAATTTTATTGTTTGAAACGAACATTTTGTGTTATAGTAAACACAGGTGATAACTATGACGAAACAGGAACGGCAGAAAGCGATACTTGCGCTTCTGCAGGAAAAAGGAGAGCTTCATGTACAGACCATATGCCGGAATTTTCATATTGTAGCCATGACTGCACGACGCGATCTCATGGAGCTGGAACAGATGGGAGTATTGATTCGGACACATGGAGGTGCCATCGCAAAGGAGAAAAAAACCTTTGATGCACAGACCCCGTTTGCGAAACGCCGTAAGCTGCATACAAAACAAAAACAGCAGATCGCCAGGATTGCGAAAAGCTTTTTGAAGGAGCATGACCGTATCTTTCTCGCCAGCGGCTCCACGATGGATATATTTGCCTCCTCCCTCATGCATGCTCTCCCTTTGACAATCGTAACGGATGCGGTAAATGTAGCCTATGATTTGTATCAGGATACCAGACTTTCCATCTATATGCTCGGAGGAGAGCTGCGCAGAAATTCCTTGACGCTGACCGGCCCAATTGCACAGGCAAACCTGAGGCAGTTTCAGCTGACAAAGGCCTTTTTAAGTGTGAATGCGATTGATGAAAAGGGGAACCTTTATACGGACAGTGTGGTAGAAAGCGGATTGCTGGAAACACTGTTCTCTATTGTAGAGGAAGTCTATGTTCTCTGTGATTCCAGTAAGCTGAATACCCGTGATTTTATAGCGATATCTCATAAGCAGAGCTATACCCTCATCACTGATTCAGAGGCAGATCAGAGCATACTGGAAGCCTATCGCCAACGTGGTATCCGCATTGCGGACACTTCTCTGCCTGTTTGATTTTATAATGTTTCGCTAATCACAGTCTTTGCTTCCTGCCAAGTCTGCTAGACAACAGAATAACATGCCACATTGTATGCCTTTTGTGCTATACTATTACATATAGTACAAATTGCTGTACAGAAAACAAAGAGGGAGGAAGATATAATATGAAGAAAAAGCTTTTGATGAGCGCAGCATTACTGACCGCATGCTGTGCAGTATCCACACCTGTTCTCGCAAAGGAGGATGCACAGCCGTGGGTCAACAAACAATCAGCAGATGAGGAACATGTAATCAAGGAAACAGGAACGGATAAACGCTTTTCTATCGGTAAAACAGTATCCGTAAAACTGGATAGTGCATATGTCACAAAGGATACAGATATACAGCTTGCAGAGAATATATTGTATGATAAGGTAAAGAAGCTGATTCCTGCACCCTTCCACTGTCGCAGCGTTACCGTGACAAAGGAAATGACTGACTACATAGATTTCCCTAAAACCATAGCATATCAGGAAAGGGATGCAGCCTTGTCCCTACATGGTGACCTGCAGTGCATGCAGGTCGTGCGTGGTACAGAGAACACCGTAACAGCCACCTATACCGGCGTACTGCTGGCAGAATAAGCAAAAAACTTTCAGAGGGAAGCATAACGTTTCTATCTGAAAGCTTTTTTATATAGCAGGAAGGAATCCATTACCTATCCTTTGCGGCGGTTCCCATACAGGTATACAGGCACTCTCCTGCATATACAACCGCAGGACTGTCCATAGCCGCTAAAAGCACAGGGAGACATAAAGACTTCATGCATTATATATGTTTAACAGACTGGGATGCTTACAGTATGGATTCGTATTCATAAATGATCTGATAAATCTCCTCTGCGGATTTCGCCTTTCGGATATTCTCACAAAAATCCGCCTTTGCCAGTAAATTCATCAAATGGAACATCGCCTTTAAATGTGAATCCTTATCTATTGTAGATAAACAGCACACAAAATCTACCGGATCATAAAACTGAGAATGAAAGGGTACGGGCTGTTTTAGGCGGATCAGCTGCATTCCCAGCTTCTTCCCGCCCACATCCGGAGATTCATGCGGGAGTGCAAAGCCCGGTGCCAGCACGATATACGGCCCCATTGTTTCGATATTGCGAATCATCTGCGTGATATATTGTTCACTCAAATACTCCTGGTCCAGTAATGGCTGCGCACTTCTTCTCACAGCCTCCTTCCAGTCTGCACATTCCACATCCACCTCAATATGACCCGCCAGCAGCTCCCGCAGTGTCGCCTTGTCACTTGGCGCAACCGGAAAGAAATGCGACTGTAAATCCTTAATGATATTTTTATATATTTCGTCCTTATCCAGCGGACTGTACGCAATGGAATTTGCAATCAGTGTCTGAAGCCTTTGAAAATTCGAATTTGAATTTACGCGGTATTTACTGCTTTTCAGTGTTTCCAGCTTTTCTCCCAGCAGGATACAATCCTCATCACTCAGATACGGATGCAGGATGATCGTTTCACAGCGTTCCTCCTTCAGCGGTACGGTTGAAATAATCAGATCAATCCCTGTGACATCATAATTGGCAAGCGCATGCACCGGCAGTACATCCGCAACATAAAACTGGAAATATTTTTTCAACCGGCTTAACAGCAGCTGCGAGGTTCCCACGCCGGAATTACATACGAGAAGGATCGTAAACTGCGAGCCCTGGTATCGGTTGCGCTCCATTGCCGCGCAGACATGAATTGTGATATAGGCAATTTCCTCATTGGTGATTGCCCTCTGCACAAATGCCTCCAGCGGCTGCAGATTTTTTTCGATGGCTGTTACTACCTCCGGATTCTTTTTCACAATTTCATATAAAAGCTCCGAATCGCTGTCATAGCCCATATCCAGATCCTTAAAGGTGGATTGCAGATGGTTGGTCAGATTCTGATAAAACTGAAAGTCATTGCGCAAATCAATATTCAGATCATGCGCAACTGCATCAATAAACTGCTTGGATATGACCTGTATCTGCATGATTTTCTCATCGGCATCATTACGCTTGAGATAATGCATATTATACAGGATGTCCGCCAGCAGATATTCCTCCTGCAGGCGATGCTCCATACCAAAATAATCCTCCAGCTTGTTCATCAGATGGTTTGCCATTTTCTGTGTGGACATATGCTGGGATACATAATCTATTTCCACAAACAGATGCTTGTGATAGCGTTCAATCATCAGCATCAGATACTGCCGCAAATCCTCAAAGGAGCCGTCGGTCAGAAAGCGACTGCTGGATAATTCGGCATCCTTAATCATCCGTTTCAGACTATCCAAATCCTGTGGTGACATCATATGCGTATATTCCGTTGTGCGAAACTGCTGTACATACGGCATACGCAGCAGATGCATTAACAAAATTCTGCGGCTGCTCTCCTTCCCCTGGATTCGCAGTCCTCTGCGCAGGGATACGATTTCCAAATCATGCTTTTGGATGCTTTTACGTACATCATCCACATCATGAATAACGGTGGAGCGGGATACAAAAAGAATATCCGCCAGCTGCTGCAGTGTCACATGCTCACTCGTATTCGCAATCAGATACAAAATCATGTTCATCCGTTCTTCCTTACTCAGCTTAAAGGAGTAAAAATCGTTCTGCCCCAGCAGAGAACGAATGGCATCGGTATCCTTCTGCAGCTCGATTACGCCATGCTCGCATAGCTGAATTGGCTTCTGCTTATTTTCCAGAAGAAAATCTGTGATTCCCTCCAGATCATAACGGATTGTCCGTTCAGATACCTTGAATTTGTCAATCAGATCCGTGATGGTACAGGTTTCCTGATAATCCCGCTTCTCCATGATCCAGAATATTATCTCTCGTGCACGTTTGTTCATAAGCTATCTACCTCACTGTATATCATATAGAAAATATTGGAAAAAGCAAAGGTTAATTTTCTGCAGAAGACTCCGCAAGAAGTTGGTTAGCTGATAACGGCTTCATGACGTATAATGAAACTGTAAAGTGAGGTTGATCATCATGCAATTTAAAACCTATATGCAAAAAAACAAACCGGTCTATATGTACCTGCACGGAGAATGTCTGTCCGCCTTCAGCTTTCAGGAGGAAATACGGGAGCTGAAGAAGGATTATACGCTGATTGTCCCAATTCTGGATGGTCATGGAGGTGAAGCTCAGAAGCCGTTTATCAGTATTCAAGATTGCGCAGAGCAGCTGCTTTCCTACATCCAGACGCATTTCAACGGACATATTCAGGTGCTGTCCGGCTTTTCCCTTGGTGCACAGATCGCCGTAACCATGCTTTCCATGAAGCCGGATCTTTGCGATTATGCAATGCTGGAAAGTGCGATGATGCAGCCTGTCCGGCTGCGAAGCTGGAGTGCTTATGCAAGCGTTTATGCCAATGCTCTGGCAAGAAAGAAATGGTTCAATAAATTCATGTATTATACCGTATTCAATGACGATTATGCCTTTGAAGATTATTACCGCAATTATCAGGCTATGACAAGGGATAATCTGAAGTGCATACTGGATGCTGTAAGCTCCTTTCAGGTGCCGGATAATCTGGAACAGGTCACCTGTAAAACAGCCATTCTGGTAGGGCAGCGGGAAAAGAAAAGCATGAAGAAAAGTGCTGACCTTCTCAAGGCGGCATTGCCGGATGCACAGATTTTCATGCTGATGAATTATACACATGGTGATTTCAGTCTTGGCAATCCAAGAGAATATTTGCGCTTTGTGAAAAGCTGGATTCAGAATAAGGATATCCAGCAGAAGCGTAAGGTGCGAAAGAAAAAAGAGGAACAGGAAGGCGAGTATATGCCAAACTGGAAGCATCTTGTAAATAAAATCAGAGATAGAAAGGCTAAACGAAATCTCCAGAAAACAGGTTCATAACGATGGCAATGAAAGAGCAATAGCCTGTAGTATTACAACACGATTCATCATATATGTATTATTCTGTACGTACACAAGCTGTCGTAATGCGGCATCGAGTAAGTCTGATTTTTCAGTATATCAATTCCATCATGCAAAACTGCTTACCTTTTATACAGGAAAACCGAAAGATAGCAGCAGCAAAACAGCGGTGCTGTTCACGGGTTCTCCTATACAGGAATAATCGGAGATAACAGCGGTAAAAAGAGCAGTGTTGTTCACGAGTTCTTTCTATTTTAGAGTACAAACAAAATAACGAAAAAAGAAAGTCCCTGTCTTTGCCAAAGCTTTCTTTCTTCATTTTTTCAGAGTAATCAAAAAGTGTGAACCATTTATATGGATGCTTCTGTTTTCTTTGAAAAAAGCTCCACACACTATTATCATTCTTTTACCATGAAACCCATATTCAGACCTATGCTTTCCTATTTCTATGGGATTGCTTTTTCTTTCTTCCAGCTGACAGAATATTCACGCTGTCAGCTCCTTCAGGAATGGACATCTGAATCGGGGATATTTAGCTTCCCGCAAAAAAAGCAAGGGGTGTCTACTCAGATATTTTAACGACAAACAGCCATTCCTTATCCAGGGCTTTACTCACCACATGATATCCGAACAGACAATGCTTTTGTATCGTGGAATCACTGCTTAATGCAATTATCAGATCCGGATCAACTGCAAAGGTAATGGTTTCCCCCTTACGCTCATAGGACAAATCAAATGCCTGCCCCTCATATAACGGATTTCCCTTCAAATCCAGCAGCTCTGCCTTGATTTCCACATCATTTGGTGTATCATCGGGAAGAATGATCGTAACCTGATTATCCTCCTTTGTTCCCTCCAGAACATAGTCTTCCTCAATCTGCTGATGAATAGCCATATCATGTAAATTTATCTTATGTCCATTCATCTCCACGCTGCCTGTACGTATCCTGCGACAGCCGGTTACCATCAGACATAACAATACCATACAGGAAAGCAACACACGTTTCATACAATATCCTCCATCTTCTATAGTTATATATTACCACAGAAGTACATACCTTCCCACCCTTTCCATCGCTCTATACACGAATCTTTATCCACTATGCCATCCTGATAAAAATACATGGCTGAAGGATACTTTTCAAATAAGGGAAATGTAATTCTATATATTCTATAAACACTGCGCCTTCCCCCTTGCTTTTCCACAGAATTTCCTACATAATGAAATGCAAAGGGGTGGTTTCATGCACTATAAGGACATATCCATACGCAAAAAAATTCTGCTTTCCAATTTTCTGATGGTTCTCATTCCCATCATTTTTGTATGCTTCATTCTGTTCAGTCTGCTGCTGGGGTTCTCCTTTGTGACACATTCTCCCGCTGCCATGATTCGCAACGTGCTGTTAAACACCTCCAATTACGGCCCCACCTTGTTAATTAAGACAATGAATGATGAGCTTGCAGGAAGTGATACCATCAGCGATGAAGCGGAACGTATCCTTGCACAGCTGGAAAAGTCAGGTCTTCATATTTTCGTTGAAGAAAAGGAAAACGATGAAATCCTGTATCACAGTGCCGGGGTGAATCGCAGCAGTATGCAGCAGGAGTTTAAAAGCATTGCGGAAACAAATCAGTATTCCCTTCCTTATATTATATGGAATCAAAACGGTATGGCCTATCAGGCTGAATTAAAAAATGCAGCTGATCAGACGCTGCGCATCACCTTTTCCGGTAAAGATCTCAATTTACCACAGGATTCCTATGAATCATGGGAGCATACCAAGCTGATGATTAAAATCTCCATCGTAGGGACAGGGGTATTCATGGTGCTGTTCATTGTAGCCCTGGGTGCTTTTTTGACCAGAAAGCTGGCACAGCATATTCTGATACCTTTATATGACCTTAACGAAGCCACCAGTGAAATACGAAACGGTAATCTGAAGCAGGAGATATCGGTTGAAAAAGAGGATGAAATCGGTGAGCTGTGCTCCAATTTTGAAGCGATGCGCAAGCAGCTCATTGAATCTGAACGGCTTCGTACCCAATACGATCTGAATCGAAAGGAACTGATTGCCGGTATTTCCCACGACCTGTCCACTCCGCTTACCTCCATGCAGGGCTATGTCAACGGCCTATTAGACGGTATTGCGGATACACCGGAAAAACAGCAGCATTATCTGCATATCATACAAGAGAAGACAAATGCCATGAATGCGCTGGTGGAAAGTCTCTTTCTGCTTTCCAAGCTTGATCTGGGACAGGTTCCCTTTCATGATGAGTGTGTGAATCTTCCGGATTTTCTGCAGGACTGGTATCAGGAATGCACATCCCGTTACGATCATGCTGTTATCAGCTACCAAAATGAAAGTGGGAAACCGCTGCAGATTCTGATGGATCGCACACATTTCATCAGAGTATTAGACAATCTGTGTCAGAATAGTATAAAATATAGAAGAGAGGATCCGGTGCATATCCATGTCACCCTGCGATGTGAGGAGGAATCCTGTATCCTGACCTTTGAGGATGACGGTCAGGGGATCGATCCCCTGGAGGCTCCAAGATTATTTGATAGCTTCTACCGCAGCGATCCTGCAAGAAGCTCAAAGGTAAAAGGAAACGGACTGGGTCTGTCGATTACCAAGCAAATCATAACCCAAATGAAGGGAACCATATGTGCCAGCGGAGAAATAAACAAGGGTCTGTGTATAACCATAAGACTGCCGCTTTTAAAAGGAGGAACAAGGCTATGAAAAGAATATTGATTGTTGAGGATGATAGAGCGATTGCTGAGCTGGAACGCGATTATCTGGAAGCAAACGACTATGAGGTTGAAATTTGCGAGGATGGAGAAAGTGGACTGAAGCGTGCCCTGCAGGAGGATTTTGCATTGATTCTGCTGGATGTCATGCTGCCAAAGGAGGATGGCTTTCAGGTATGCCGAAATCTGAGAGCCGTGAAAAATGTACCGATTATTCTGGTATCTGCCAAACGAGAGGATATGGATAAAATCCGTGGACTTGGCCTTGGAGCAAACGACTATATCGTAAAACCATTCAATCCGAGTGAGCTGATCGCCAGAGTTAAATCACAGATTGCCAATTATGAACGGCTGACACAGGGAACGCAGAGAAAAGAAAATCAGCTCCAGATTGAGAATTTGACTATCGACCTGAATTCACATGAGGTTTTCCTGGATGGTAATTCCCTTGTTCTTCCCAATAAAGAATTTGAGCTGCTCGTATTTCTTGCGAAGAATCCGAATATTGTTTTCAGCAAGGATCAGCTCTTTGAAAAAATATGGGGACTGGACGCTATTGGTGAAATATCTACTGTAACGGTTCACATTAACCGTATCCGGGAAAAAATAGAGAAGGACAGTGCCAATCCGAAATTTATCGAAACAGTATGGGGCAGCGGCTACCGCTTCCGTAAATATGAAACCACCTAAGCTGTACAGCAGCAGTTAATCACAGGTGATGCTTACCCGCTTACAGCTATACGATACACAAGGTTTCCTGCAAAACCACCGTTTTTAAATATAGCTTTTACTCATGAATAGAGAACGGCTTTGCCTAAAAAAACAAAAGGAAGAAGGAGAACTCCAATAATTCACAGAGCTTTCCTTCTTCTTTTTTCAATAGTATCCTTGTATCCGAATGTGAGGAGAACCTCATTGACAGTTATCCTTTTCCTATTCTCCAAAGCTATAAATACTACGTCCTTAACGTTTCCATCTTTGCTGTTCCCTATTCCTGCACAGATACTCCATGCACTGCTTATTATGAAAAACTGATAAGCGAAGAAACAAGATACAGATCATTGGATAACGGTATTCTGGTTCATTCAGCTTCCACTTTCAATCAAATGTGCCGCTGCCTATTTCTTTAATATCAGATCAATTTTTGTCTGCAGGGTATTGATACTCGTTTTGATATCCTCATCCGTTCCCAAAAGTCTGCGTATTTCACTGTCCGCAACGGATATGACCTGATCGTAGTCCGTGAATTTTGTATTTGGAATCGCATGCTCCATCGTATCATTAAAGAAATCCATATTGAAGGTGGAATCACCCGGTGCATCCTTCAATAAATATTCCATAACCTGCTTGGAGCCGGTAATATCTCTCAGTACGGAAACCCCCTGGGAATACTTGAAGATATCCTTCTGCGCCGTTGTATCATAGCACAGAGTTTTCAGAAATTCCCAAGCAAGCCGTTTATGAGAGCTGCTGGCACTGATTCCCATACTCAGCGTATCCAGCTGGGAAACATTGTCCCCCTTTGGACCCGCAGGCATCGGAATACAATCCCATTCAAAATTGGTATACTTTTTCACACGCCAGGGATACGGCTTATAGGTTCTGTACTCGCTGAATTTCATCGGGCAAAACGCCACCATCCCCTTATCAAACATATCGCTGTTTATACTTTGTCCCTGATTTAATTCTTCCAGCTTTCTTGTAAATGCAACCGCCTCATATACCTTATCATTTGCCAGGGTTGCACTTGTACCACTGGCATTGAAAATCGTCGCGTCATTGGAGGCAAGCGCATTCTGCCATCCGTATCCGTACACACCGAAGGTATCCAGCGATCCGTCCTGATCACGATCCATTGTCACCTTTTCACATATGGCATAGAAATCATCCCATGTCCAGTCATTTTTTGGCAGAGCAATACCGAATTTATCAAGCAGTGTCTTATTCACATACATCATGGTTGGAACACTTTCATAGGGAAGTGCATACTGCTGCTTATCCATCTGTCCGCTTTTTAAGGCAGGCGTAAAGTAATTCTTCACCTGCAAATCATCATCCCTTTGTATATAGGAATCCAGCTTTTCCAGCATACCGATATCCGCAAAGGTATACAAATCATCGGACAGCACCATATATACATCCGGCAGATTCCCCTCCAGTGCCTGCTGGGATAACCATTCAGAATAATCCGCTTTCTGAAGTCCGCTTACATATTCAACCCTGACATTGGGATGCGCTTCTTCAAAGCGTTCGATTGCCTGATCAATAATCTTATAGCTGTCCCCGTTTGGAACATCCCAGTTGCTACCTGCAAACATGCCGAATTTCAATACGACAGTTTTTTGCTGCATGTAGGAAAACCAGCCGATTCCTCCGATACAAAGCAAAAGAAGAAGCAATGTAATCAACAGCCGCCGTTTCATCCGTTATCATCCTGTTCTGCTTTTTCCCTATGAATATACCAGATTGCCAGCTGTGTGCGATCCCGCAGCTCCAGCTTATCCAGAATAACACTCAGATAATTACGGATCGTCCCCTCTGTGAATTTCAGCAGCTCTGCAATTTCCTTATTGGACAAGCCCTGCGCCACCTGCTGAATGATTTTCCATTCCGTATTACTCAGGGTCGGTAGGTCACTCTGATTCTGGAATTTTTCCGTTACGACATTATTCTTCGCCATTTGTGAAAATATACGTATCGCCTTGCTGGCAACATTGGGATTAAAAATAGCACCGCCCTGCAACACCGTCTTAATCGCATTGGAAAGCTCATCCAGAGATACGCCCTTTAACAGATAGCCGCTCGCTCCGTATTTTAATGCGGAATATACATACTCGTCATCATCAAAGGTTGTCAATACGATTACCTTTACATCCGGATAGACCTCCTTCACGAATTTCGTACAGTGAACACCATCCATATCCGGCATTCGCATATCCATTAAAATAACATCCGGAAGCTCCCTGCGGATAGCTTCAATGACTTCCTTTCCACTGCCTACCGTGGCGATTACCTTAAATTCTTCCTTTGTACTCAATATAATTTTCAGACTCTCGCGGATCAGCTCCTGATCATCCGCAATCATGATCTTAATCATCAGATTCCCTCCCTGATTGGAATTTCTGCAAGGATCACAAACCCGTTGGATCCGTAAAACCGGATATCTCCCTGCAGAAGGGCGATTCTCTCCTGCATGTGGTGCAGACCGAAGTCCGGTTTGATATTATCACAGCCGATCCCGTCATCCTCGATAATCAGAATCAGTGTATCATTTTCCTTGGCAATGGATATAAAAATCTCCTTTGCCTTACCATGACGCACGGCATTCGTCATTCCTTCCTGAATAATGCGGTATATGACTTCCTCCTCGTCCTTATCGAATGTCAGATGCGGAAGATGACAGACAAAATGTATGACTACATCAGTGACTCCCTGAAATTCCTGAATCATTTTATCCAGCGCTTCCTTCAGGGTATAATGCTCCAATGCATCCGGACGCAGCTTATCCACGGAACGGCGGACATCCTTTAAGCCGTTTCTCGCTGTTTCTGCCAGGGTACTTAACTGCTTTCTGGTTGCTGCAGGATCAATCTCACTCATCAGCACACAGGCGTCAATACCTACGGACAGTCCGGTTAGCGTATGTCCCAGCGTGTCGTGTATTTCTCTGGCAAGCCGGTTTCGTTCCCTTGTCGCTCCCATTTTTTCACGAATGTTTGCATATTCCTTCAGCTGCTCATTCAAATCCTGCAGCTCCTGATTCATTTGCAGGAATTTCTTACTCTCATTTATTTTCTCCTGTACCAGAAAGATCATATACAGAATAAACATGATGATATTCAAAGAGGCCAGCGTGTTGTGAATACTCGACAATACCGATTGGGTCATGGAATTGTAACAGGCAAGATAATCATTAAAGGATACGATTGCAAAGCGTCCGGACAGAAAATCATAGTTTCCGCAAAGATAAATGATAATCATAACGGTAAGACAGAGCGCACGCTCCCGGTTGGTGTTGATATAGGTCAGCAGGTCTGCCATGACAAGCAGCAGAATACTGTTTGTGGAAAAGCTGAGAGACTGCATGATGACCAGACAGAGACAGGTTTCCAGCAGAAAGCTTCCGGCAAGCTTCCAGGTTGTCAGCTGAATCCTTTGACGCAGCCGCATAACAAAGAGCAGAATTGGAAAGCTTGAGATGGAAACTATCATGATTCGCAGCGGATTCTTCGGCAGACAGGTAAGTGTAGACAAAAACGTTCTTGCCTCATACATATCACAGATGCGCAGTGTTGTGATGTACATGACCGTGCCAATGAATAAAATAATTGTCAGATTGAGAAAGCACATCATCCAGTGAATGACCTTCAGCTTCTCATCATTGCTCCATTTCATAAACCACATGATCACTGCCACCCTTCCAGAGAAAACTGATCAATATTGTTTTCCGTTATCAGGGCTACCGGTATCCTGGCCTTATCGCTGTACGGTTTGTTTTCCAGTATCTTATATACGATTTCAGCAGCGTCCTTCCCCATTGTTTTGGGAGATTGTGATACAGTGCCCGTCATGATATGATCCTTAACCAGAGCTTTGGTTTCCGGAGAGCCGTCAATGCCATAGACAAGCACCCCCTGCAGGCGCCCCTTATCCTGCATGGAGGCAAGCGCTCCCAGCGCACTTGGATCATTTAAAGCCATAACGACATCAAAGGGAATATCCTTGTCAAGAAAAGCATCCATTTTCGGCATGGCGATTTCCAGCTGCCCCTCACATTCAATACGCTCGATTACGTGATACTGCGGTTTATCCTTAATCGTATCGACAAATCCCTGAATACGCTGAACAGCAGAGTAAGCAGTGCTGTGCTGCAGCAATACGATATTCGCTGATTTCTTATGCTTCATCATATCCTTTGCGCACTGTACTCCCGCATCGTAATTATCCGACATCAGGGAGTAGGAAACAAGTCCTTCATCAAATACATCAGTATCCACCGTGATAACAGGTATATTGGCTTCCTTTGCTTCCTTCAGCTCAGCACTCAGACCAGTGAAGTCTACCGGGTTGATAATAATCGCACTAACATCCTGATCGATCAGATAGCGGATTTGTTCCTTTTGCTTCTGAAGATCCAGTGCGGGATCCAGAGAAATCAGGACATCTCCGTTTGCTTCCACAATACTTCGCACTTCATCATCAATGACATTAAAAAAAGGATTGTTCAGCGTCATATAGGTTGCCCCGATTTTTTGAGGCCGCTTATTACGATAAATGAACTGTTCGCTGGTATAACGATTCAGGAGTGACAGTCCTGCCACGACAAACATCAATGCGAACAGAAAAATGACAATGGAACGTATATTCACTTTCAGCTTTGACATAATGACCCTCGCTTTTTATCAACAATTATTATAACATAAAAAAACAAGCCACTCTCTCTTTTGGCTTGTTCTTTTCCATTTTATCGCGATTTCGATAAAATAGTTTGCATATTGATTGAAGTTCATGCACCGGTATGAGATTATCCGCCTGGTTATATGTTGAAGGGTTTCATGTCTATTCCAGATTCAGGATTTCAGCGGATCAGATTATGAATGGGTTCTCTGCATATGAATGTTACCAGCAAAACATCTGCAGACACATACGATGCTTCAAGCAATGTTGTAATTATGAATTTAATAAGACCAATTTTTAAATTCACCACAATACCATAATTGTTGCTGCACTACCACCATACAGCTCCAATTTTTTATTGCAGGTATATTTTACAAAAGGTTTCCATAAAATACAACTTTCAATTGTCATTTGTTTTTTATTACATTTGTCATTTTATCTGATTCAGGAGATGCATAATGAGTATCCCTTGTATGCTTTTCCATACTCTGGAAAACAGACACCTGCTTTTCTTCACTTTTACCTGAAAGTTATAATACATCGTTCATCCAGCAGCGTCTCACCGTCAATATGGGGTTTCCTGGTGTTTACCTGAAGGCTATCTTCCCTATCATTTTTCCGGATGACACTTTCCGCTGATTTCATCCACCTGAATTTTCCACACACTTGTACTGCTGCCTGCAGACTGGATTTCCTGTTGTGCCTTTTCCATATTTCCCGGGGTAAAGGCGGCACAGATTGCAAGCAGAGCCTGATGCCGTTCTTCCTCCGTTTGTACCTCCTTTGCACATCCCTTTATCGTACAGGAGGCATAATAAACAGTGAATTTTTCTGCACAGTTACGCATATGGGATACGGCATGCAGACAGACCTGCGGATTATGACGCAATGCCTGCAGCTTCTCTCCCTCTCTGGCACAGTGAAAATAAAGTGTTTCTCCGATGCGTGCCACGGAAAGTGCCGTTGCATAGGGCTTCCCTTCATAAATCATAGATAGTACGGAATAAGCACTCTGATCAAAAATTTCCCATGCCGCTTCCCTTGATGTTTCTCTGTCTTTTCTTCTCATATGCTCCAGCCTTTCCATGTATCAAAACCTTACCTGTATCATACAGGGATTAAAACAAAATGGCAATCCTGCCTGTCCAATAAAAAAGGATGCATTCCTATAAGCTGCTGTGAATACATCCTCTTTGTTTATACAAATTTTTTTTAATTTTGCTTTTAATGCATCATTCAATATGGACTTCTGTAAAAAGGCAGTATCCGTATAATTTACGAAGCATATAAAATAAACATTTATATCCTTTATATTCCAAAGAGGAACGCAAAGGGATTGCAACAATATAAAAAGATGCACCATCATCCTGCGTTTCGGACGATTTTGCATCTTTCACTTTCTTAATTTTCAAAGGAATTCAACTATACACCTGCCATAGCTGAATACCAGTTCCATCCCTTATTTTTTCTCATCCAGCTTGTAGCGCTGAACCCAGTTATCAAATTTTTCCTCTGTCAGCCCATCATCACCGTTTTCCAGAAGATTGTCCATTTTCCCATCCTTCACATAATACAAAGAAGGTGTTTCATTCATTTCCGGGAATGTTTCACGAATCTTCTTCAAATCTGATTTACGCTGTGAAGCAGGTGCTTCATCGAGTACGACATCATATAAAACTACATTGTGATCCAACAGATATCCGTCCAGCATTTTTTTAAAATCAATACAGTGTGAACAGGTTGTCTGTGTAAACACGATAGCAAAGCTTTCCTTATTCTCAATTTTCTTCTGCATCTGTGAAACAGTAATATTTTCTACCCTACCCGGATTATCATCTCGTTCATATTTTGAGCCGCATCCGGTTAACAGCAGAAGTGTACAGGCTACAATACTGCATAATCTGATAATTTTCTTCATATAAAACCTCCATATATGCTATCAGTATAGCTTATTTTTCAGGAAATGAAAAGCGGGTCGTGCTGGCAATATATGCAAGGAACCCTCCGTAAAGAAAAAGATTATTCATCACAGAAGCATTTGTTTTTGTATGCCCTTTATCACTGATCCTGCAGATCACCAATCTGTTGCTCAATTCTTTCCTTCACAGCTGTTCTTCTGTCAACCTTAACCTTATCCAGCAGATATAGCAGCATACGCTTCAGCTCTCCCATATCAAACTCCTCCTCCAGAAACACATCCATTGCCATATTGCACTCATCCTCATAGGTACGATCCAAATTTGATGTTATCAGGACAAACAGCTTTTCTGCAATTCTTGTATCCATAAGCAAACCTCCGTTTCTTCGCTATCATCATATCACATCCATAGCAGAATTTCCTCTCTGCTCATCATGGAATACAACGAATGCTCTTAAAATGTATGTATACGAATCCACAGGACTGAAATAACAAACTAACTTTTTTACGTAAAGTAGACAATCCTTTTAATAACCACATATCAAATTGTTATTTTTTTAACTTATCTATTACCTTCCATAATTTATATTCTGGATAATCATATTCGTTTATATACGCGATTTGTGGCCGGGTTTCGATTACTTTCACACGTATATAATTTCCTAATATCATCGTTTTTTTGTGTATTGGCAAAATATTTTTGATTACCTGAGTAACCGTATAAGAACTGCCATTGAATTTATAATTTACAGTTATTTTCTTTGACGGTAATTGTGGGTGTGCTGATAACAAATATACATCTTTTATGTCAGTTATCATCCCATAAATTTCAATACCATCCTTAAAGGTCTTCCATTTGTCAAACATATAACTGCTCCTCCTTGTGAATCAGTAAAGCAATAATAATGTGCTGAGCTCCTTATTTATTGTAATATTTTTATCCATTTAATGAAAGTCCTTTCGATCTATATCGTTTATAATGCTGTGATAATTGTTATCATACACATATAGCCTTATTTACTCTACGTATAAATACCAAGCCCTCAATTCCTGGCTGTGATTTCAACTAAATGATAAAAATTTTCTATATCAAAAAGAATCAGCCTACATACGAGTAGGAAACGGTCGTACTAATACGTTAACTCCAACCAATAACGCAGATAACATATAATGATTTCCTCAATCAGAAACAATTTTTAATCAATCTCTGTTCATCATGAAATACCTGTGCTATCCTTAAAGCAGAAAAGAGGCTGATGATTATGACACCATTGAAAAACGTCAAAGGACAGACAGAAGAAGAATTTCTGAAAGCATACGATGCCACGCGATATCCATGCCCTGCGCTCAGTGTGGATATGCTCATATTTGCAAGAAATAACAATCGGCTCAAGCTACTGCTGATTCGCAGAAAAAATCATCCTTATATACAGCAGTGGGCCTTACCGGGAGGATTTCTAAATATTGACGAGGATATTACAGAAGCTGCTTATCGGGAACTGAAGGAAGAAACCTCCATCAATCCGGAACAGGTGCATTTATACCAGCTGCACACCTATGGTGCTGTTCATCGGGATCCCAGAATGCGGGTTATTTCCGTTGCTCATGTGGCTTTGATCAATCAGGAAATAAAGGTTGTAGCAAATGACGATGCAGAAGATGCGGTATGGTTTGATGTACAATCCAATGGAAATATACTGACGCTGAAACATAACGACCACTGTATCTGTTACAAAATCAAGCCGATATGCAAGAAGGAATCGAACAGTGAAGCTCTGGCATTTGACCATGTGCAGATGATTGCAGATGCTCTGCAGTCATTAGAATATACACCGCTGGCTGATTCCGTAAGGGCGTACAGAAGCTGCCAGTAGAAAAAAATATGTGCTTTTTGAATGCGTATCAGCAACGTTGTCAGAAAAATCATTTTCTATCCTGAGCCGCCTGCATACCTTCCATAAAATGAAGGATATTCTTAATCGTTTAAAAAGTTCAATGCTGAAAATGAAGAGGGCTCAGCATTGAACTTCTTTTTTATTACTCAATAAAATTTATAAATGCTTTAAATGCATCCATGTCCGTGTTCAGAATCAGCTGTTCATCAAAGCCATTATCCCTGATTAGCGCCTGAGCCAGTGTGAAATTTCCAACATCACTAGGATCATGAGCATCCGAGCTAAGAATGACGGGCACCTGATAATGTGCACAAAGTGCAAGCATAGTCTTATAGTTTTCCACACAGTTCCAGCGCTGTTCTTTCTTGTGCAGAGAGCTGTTATTAACCTCCAGCGCAACATGATATTCCTTTGCTGCACAGACGAGCAGTTCATAATCCAAAGGTGTATGATCATCATCGGGATGCGATACAAAGCATACCTTCGGATGCTTCATGCAGTTTATCAGATTTTCCGTATTCCGTTGTCTGCCCTCATCCGTATAGCATTGTTTATGGATTCCAGCAATGGCATAATCCAGACGGTCGATATAGCATTCTTCAAGCGACAGCGCACCGCCGCTCAACACATTGATTTCACAGCCATGAACAATTTCCACACCATATAAGGTTCTGGGAATAACCTCCAAATTATTATAATAAAAGGGATGTATTGTTCCTGGTATTCCCGGCGCATGCTCACTAATGCCAAGCAGCTGCAGCCCGTGCTCAGCAGCCGAAGCTGCCATTTCGCGAATGGTCCCATATGCATGTCCGCTTGCCAGCGTATGCGTATGAATATCCAAGAGTAATTTCATTATGGCTTCCTCCTGTTCTATCAGCTGAGTTTCTGTGTTCAGAAACTATTTTTGTGAATAAAAGCGCTTTACCTGATTGGATCTGCCAGCATCAGATCACGCACCTTGTGAACTGCCTTTTCATACTCCTCTGTGAAATAGCGTATTGTTAAAATGACAGGACCGAAGCTGTTAAAATCATCCTTTGTTAGGGATCCTTCTGTATATGCCTGTACGAATGGCGGAAGCTGATATAACTGCTTCAGCTTATCCTCTGCCACTGCATCACTCATATAGTCTCTGATTTCCACATCACAATTTGCGAAGCGCTTCTGCCACTTTGTCGGAATCGTCATAATGATATCTCCCCCAATAAACTCTGACCAGTGCAGCTGATGACGGTAATATGCCGTCAGCACTCTGGTTTTGTAACCGCGTTCCTTAAAAATGCGATACACCTCTTTACAGATTGCCACACCACACCAAGGTAGTGCATCCGGATGGACGACAATATCTTTGCTTTCCGCATAGGATTTCAGCCAGTCCTCCTGCATCCCCAGCAGCACGGCACATACTGGATTCAAACCATCATTGGATAATCCCTGCTCTGTTCTACGCTTCATTCCACACTCAATCGCTTCTGCAGCTGCGATTGCCTGATCCACACTAAAGCAGACAGTTGCCATAACACTGATTCCTTTAAACGTTGCCTCTTCCATCGCTTTGATTCCTTCCTTCGTGGATGGAATTTTCACCTGCATATTCGGCCCGCAGCTATTTACTTCCTCTGCCATGCGTACCATTTTTTCCGTATTACTGTAATCATAGATTGATGTCTGAATAGAGAACCGCCCCTTCTTCGGATTTCCCTGCTCCCAAAGCGGCAGCATGACCTTGCTTCTGCGTTTTCCCATTTCCAGTGTCCATGCCCAGCTCATTTCCTGTTCATTATATTCAGGATGCATTCTTTGAAGCTCATGAATTACTTCCTCATGCTCACTTCCCTCTTCATTGCACAGCATACGGGAAACCCAGGTAGGGCTTGTTGTGATGCCGGTGATACCCTGTGTCAGTCCGTATGCATGGTGATCCGTATGAAAGGAATCTGTCCATAATTCCGTTTGTGGAAACTTCTCGCTCATTTCAATCAGCTTACTCTTCATCGTATTTTCCTCCTAATCAGATTATCTCTGCTATGTCTACATCATAAAGCATTTCTTTACAAATTCAACAGCTTTCTTGTATTTACAGAAGAACCAATCATTTTTTCTTGTTTTAAGTGAGAAAAGAAAAGCATTAAGCAAATAAATACAATGAAATCCCAATAGAAAGCTATGAATCATATTGACGAATATGTGATGCTGCGCTACCATAAAGGTATATGAAATGAGGTAGCTTGCATGGCAAAAACAACACAGCAGAGAAGAAATGAAATATATCGCATGATTGTGTCACAGGGAAGTGTTCGTGTAAGGGAGCTGGCAGAACAGCTGCAGGTCACAACTGAAACGATTCGAAAAGATCTCAACAGTATGGATGAGCAGGGAATCATCATTAAGAATCATGGCGGCGCAGAAATAAAGAACACATATTATCAGCTGCCGTTAGATGTCAAAATGAGTGAACATGTTTATGAAAAGCAGCTGATTGCCCGAAAAGCATTAGATTTTATACACGACAATACCGTTATTTTTCTTGATCCCGGCAGTACGATTTTATACCTTGCAAAATATCTGCGACTGCGTAAGGGGTTGACTGTTGTCACCAATTCCCTTGCCATCGCATCCATGGTATCGGAAACCAGTCATAAGCTGATTATTGCGGGCGGATTGCTTCAAAAGCAGGGCAAGGCTACCATCGGCGGATTCACAAACAGCATGATCGATGCACTTCACATAGACACTGCGTTCATGGGTTGCGACGGATTTCTTGATTCCTTTGGACCGGCAACCTTTTCCCATGAGGAAATGGAAGTCAAGCAGCATGTTCTGCAGAAGGCAACGCAGAAAATTCTGTTATGCGATTCTTCCAAGTTCCGCAAGTCTTCCTCCTATACCTTCGCGAGGTGGTCAGATTATGACATCCTGATAACAAATCAGATTACAGAGCAGGAGCAGCATATGGTAAAAGAGGTTAAGCAACTGATTTGCGTATCAGATAAGGATTATGAGTTTTTGTGATATTGCTGTATAGGATATAATCGTAGAAGCTATTTACAAATACACGCTTACTGCTCTCATAAAATCTGAAATTCATGCAATTGTAAGTCAAAGATAAACACAGCTTCTTAAAGATATTCATAAGCTTTTGACATTTGAAAAAAGCACCTTTTTCAGATGCTCTCACGTTAAAAGTAAGGAAAAGCTACTTTCCTTGTATCATATAAGATACAAACCCAGTATTTTCTGAGCGTTAGTTTATTACAGTATGCTCAAAGTTATCACGATTCCATATGTAAGTTTATTGTATCACATTTCATAGATTGCAAATGAGTTTAAAGTGTTATGATTATCTATTTTTATTCATACTTTGATGAATTCACTGATAAAACCAGCATATCTCGAGGTGCTGGTTCATAAGCATTTCGTATAAAACATGCATAAAAAACTGTTTTCATTCACATAAAACAGTTTTTTTGTGTAGCTTTGTATGTATTTATTTATTGCCCATGAGCTGATTCTTTAGTTCCTGCAAGGTATCACAGGTAAGTAACAAATTGGATACAAGGTCGATTTGTTCCATTGTCAAAGAACATAGCCATGTTGAGCAGTCTTCATGATATTTACTTACCATTTGTCTACTTAACAGTTTTCTTTCCCCTTCTTTTTGTCCCTGTTTAATTCCTTGCGCGACGCCTTGTTCAATCCCTTGTTTGATTCCCTGTTCAACACCATCTTCAAAACTATCCAAAATGGCATTTTTTTCGCGCTGTTCCTGTATCTGCGTTGCCATCGCTATCGACCAGAGGTCTTCTGCATCATGAAATTTTCTGTACTTCTCCATTACCTTCTTCACCAGCCTTTCCTCTGTTTTTAGTATACCATCTTCATCATTATTTTTAAACAGGAAGCACAGTTGTTCAAAGTCATTCAACTTCTCAAATCCCTTGCGCTTGACGATTGCATTTATCTCCGGCAGATAGATGTAAATCCTCTTCATCAGGCTTCGCTTACTTTCTACTTCGCCTTCCTCATTTCTCATCTGATAGGCATCAATCAATTTCCTGGTGTGTTCTGCATAGGAATCAAGAAAGATAATTTGATAAACAGGAAGAAGATCATAATACCTTTCTCCGCTATCAAGCTGATTCGATAACATTCTGGCTCCGTACAGTTCAAAGCGTTTTAACTCTGATTGCTTTGAATACGTGGTTTGCATTTCGATGCCGTATTCTCTTCCTTCGCTGTCCTTCACACGGATGTCCAATACCATTTTTTTCTTTTTGAGAATAGCAGGATCCAGATTAGGATTTAATACAGTACTCTCCTTAGGATGGATTCCTGTCACTCGTTCAATAATGGTGTTACGGATAAACGCAGCATCTTCATCCTCTGTGCCAAGAGCGAACTTAAAAAATATATCGTTATCATATTTCAGTCGTTCCTGCACCTCTACCTTCATTTCTTTATTCTCTATTACATCTTTTGTAAGCATAGTATTCACTTCCTTTCATATGCAGTCTTATGCTTTACACTACTACATACGTAAGGAAAATGTAAAACTCCTAAAAAATTAGAAAAATCTTTATATATTTCATTATTTATATTATCAAGTGATGTTATTATCCATTAAAAATACATCTGCTCAATTCTTTTACCAGACTGTTAACCAGGTCATTCAAGGAATTCAACCAATCTTTCATACAATCCGCGCATGAAACTGGAAAATGAACCTATGAAGTATTGTTCTTTAAATAGGAAAGTACCTTATTTCATATGTTTCCAATACCGTTAATCGGCGAACATTCTTAAAGGTATACAGCCCTCAATAATCACAAAAATGGAAGGACAGCTAGAACACTTTCACTATCCTTCCATGTACATCGAAAGTCCCAGGTTGCGCCCCACCTCTATACAATAGGCAAGTGTTTCCGCATCAGGCGTTGCATCCTCCTTAATTGGATACGGCAATCCCAGACTTTTATATTTTCCTACACCAAGTGAATGATACGGCAAAAGATCCACACGCTTTACCGCGGTTCCTAAGGAGGAAACAAACGTTAATCTGTCAAGCAAATCCCTGTAATCATCATTTTGTCCCTTTACAATAACCATGCGAATCCACAAGGGCTTATGCATAGCAGCCAGTTTTCGTGCATTATCCAGAATCCGTGCATTCCCGACTCCTGTAATACGCTGATGCACACTGTTATCGTACGCCTTGATATCGTAGAGAAACAGATCACACTGTGATGCAACTTTCTCCATAACCTTCCATTCCACATCTCCAGCGGTATCCACGCATACCGAAATACCCTTTTGCTTCAGAAGATAAAGCGCATCGTATAACGCCTCTGCCTGTAACAGCGGTTCCCCGCCGCTGAAGGTAACGCCGCCTGCGGACTCCTCATAAAAGATACGATCCTTTAACAGCTGCTCGACAAGAGTAACCGGATCCACCTGCATACCGGTATGCTCAAGAGCGTCATAAGGACAGATTTCCTCCAGCTCGCAAGAACGCAGCTGCGCCGTCTTGTGCATATGAAGTTCTCCATCCTGCATATATACCGCATCCGGATATGCGCGTACACAGCTTTGACATTTCCGGCACAGCGATGAGAAATGCAGCAGCTTATCCCCTGGCAGCATCAGTTCCGGATTAGAGCACCATACACAGCGAAGATTGCAGCCAATCAGAAACACTGTGGAACGGATACCCGGGCCATCCTTTGTGGAATAGCGCTGAATGGTAGATACATGCAGGCTTACCATGCATTCTCCGTCCTTGCAATAATGGCTTCCTGTGCCTCCGGCATCAGGGAAACAAACTGTGCACAATATCCCGCAACACGCACGATCAAATCTGTGTAATCCTGTGGATGCTTCTGCGCATCCCGCAGGGTAGTACTGTCTATGACATTGAATTGATTATGATAGATATGCTTTTTCGCAGAAGCAATCAGAAAATCCACAAATTTATCAAGATTTTCCTCTCCCGCAAGTGCGCCAGGTGAAAACCGCATATTCAACAGCTGGCCTGCCGCAACCTGTTCATTAGGCAGCTTGGCAACGGAATTGATGACCGCAGTCGGGCCGCTGGTGTCACTTCCCTGCGTCGGTGAACAGCCCTCATTCAACGGTGTTCCTGCAAAGCGTCCATCCGGTGTAGCGCCTACGACAAAGCCGTTTGGAACATAGGAGGTGATATTGCTGGTAGACATGGTATAGCAGCTTACTGCCGGCCCCTGCTGATAGCGCTGGGTACGATAAGATGGAAGCAGCTTCAGATAAGAATCAAAAACATCCTTCACAATCTTATCCACAGCATCCTCATCATTTCCAAATTTTGCGGCATGCCGTATTTTTTTATGAATCTTCGCAGATTCCAGAGACTGCCAGTTATCATGCATCGCAGCCAGCAGCTCGTCCCATGTTATCGCATGCTCATCAAAAATCAATTGTTTAATTGCATATAAGGCATTTCCTACAACACACGGCCCGATATTGGATTGAGAAATCACATCATAGCGGCAGCCGCCCTCCTTTAATGTTTTTCCAAGCTTCATAGAATCATGAATAAAGCAGCTGGCAAACGGATCGGCATCATATTGAACAAGTGCATCATCACAGATCGCATCACATTCCACGGAGATATCGGAATAAAATTTCAACAGCTTTTCCCAGCCCTGCCACAATTCCTCATAGCTTTCAAAGGTGATTTCACTGCCTGTGCTGCCATTAACCGACAGCATCTGGATGCCGCTTGCCGGATCCACACCGTTATGCAGAAGAATCTCCAGCACCTTTCCCCAGTTCACATAGGTCATACCGGTCGCACGATGTCCGTATTTGCCCGGAACACCTGTTTCCACACAGCCAATCGGGCAGTAATCCAGTGCATCCTCTTTCGGTATTCCCAGATTTTCAATTCCTTTTGCGGCAACCTCATCATTGAACATACTCGGCATCCCACATCCGGTACGAATCAGCAAAGCTGCGGCTTTTAAAAATTCGCGTGGTGTATCCTTATGATAGCGTGCAGAGAAATTCGGCTCCGCAAGAGCTGTCAGATTCATTGCCTCAATGCATAGATAGGACAGCGCATTGGTACCATCTGTTCCATCCGGCTTCTTACCCCCGACAACCAAATTCGAATACAGCGGATAACCCTGTGAGAATTTTGTATGACCATATGGACGTACCTTATTACAGGAGGAATTCATTATAAACATATGGGTGATAATTTCCAATGCCTGATCCTTCGTGATCACGTGCTTTGCAAGATCGTGCTCATACAGCTCCAGCATATACTGATCAAAACGTCCGTAACAGAAGGAATGACCATTGCTTTCTATCATCTGCAGGACATGAACCATATAGCAGACCTCAACACCCTCATAAAAGCTTCTGGCTCCCTGTTCCATCATCGTAGAGGCCATCGCTGCTATCGCTCTCAGCTCATGACTCCGTTTTTCATCCGCTTCTTTTTCTGCCAGCTCCTCTGCCAGCTTGGCATAGCGGCGGAAAAATGTCAGTGCACCCTCCAGAGAAATAATCACCGCTTCATAATAATTGCGCTGATTTTCATCCAGACCTGAGCCTTGCAAAGCCTCCTGTGCCTCCTCAATAAGGGAGCGGAATCCCCGTTTGAGAATCATTTCATGATCAGGGACGATATGACCGTCACCGGACATGGAGATTCCACCACGGTGGAGAACCCCCTGCTTTTCCGCAAGACGAATATCCTCACTTAACCGTGCATTGACCGCATCCTCATGTGTGTGATGAAGCCAGTACGGCGCGATGCTGCGTAAATCCTGTTTGACTGCTTCATCAATTTGAAACACATCCCCACTTCGCTGATCAAAGGAATCCAGCTCGTCAATGACCCATTGTATGGAATATTCCGGAAAAATTGGTGCTGCGAAGTTTGCGGATGCCTGATTTCCGAAAATCAGAGAATGCTTCTGGATATAGATATCCATATGAGCAAGAGTATGTGCAAACGCCTTTGCCTTGCGGATGATATACGGCTCATGTTCACTGCTTTGAAACGATTCTGTGTACAGTAATGCACGTTGAGAGCATATACTGGCAGTGCGTTTTTCCATAACATGGCGTAAAGAGTCTATGCGTTTCCAGTCAACACCGGATGCTTCCGGCTTATAAAACAGAAATTCTTTCATAAACGGCCTCCTTCATAATATATAGCCTGATCAGCTGCCTCATGGCAGGCAGTATACGTAAAAAAACAGCACGATTGGGAATCCGTGCTGCTTCCTGCTTCAAATAAAGATAGTAAGCGCACCTCATCCCACATTCCATAGCAATCTGTAAAGCATGATTTCTATATGCATATTATAAGAGGTTTCGCTAATACATGCAAGGCATTTGCGCTCATATTATTTCATATTTGAACGATTATGTTCGTTTCATCAATTAAAACCATGCACAATCAACCATTCTCATGCGTTTTCCTAAGAATATCGGAAAACCAGTATGCTGATTTCTTGGGAATCCGTTCCCCTGTATCCAGATTCAGCTCCAAAAGACCGTATCTGTTTTTAAAGGCATTGATAGCTGAGACATTGTCGATATACGACCATACCAGATATCCATGGCAATGACAGCCTGCCTCCTTTGCCTGCAGTGCATATTGCAAATGCTCGCTGAGAAAAGCAATGCGATAATCATCCGCAATCATTCCCTGTGCATCACGATAGCGCTCCTCGTGTTCAATTCCAATGCCGTTCTCACTGATCAGCCAGTCCGGATTTCCGTATTCATGCTTCAAACGCATACCGATATCATACACTGCCTGCGCATATATTTCCCAGCCGCGGTCTGCATTGAATTTACGATCCTCCTTGATCCAGGGCTCGTAAAACTTCCTTGGATGAAAGGCGCCTGTATACGGCTGTGTCCGTGCCTGAACGCGAATCGGAAAATAATAGTCGATGCCCAGCATATCAATGCGGTAATCCCGTATATGCTTCAAATCGGCATCCTGATACGTAAACATACAGTCATGCAGCTCGAGCTGGTGAATCAGTTCAGCCGGAAATTCTCCCTTCAGATAGGGATCCAGATACAGGCGGACATGGAACAAATCCGCATACCAGGCGGCTGTTACATCCTGAATCTCTCCACTTTTTGCATAAACCGGCGTCATATGCACCATCGCTCCCATACGACAGCCCTGGTTACGGTACTGCTCTATACATTCCACCGCATACGAGGTTGCCAGTATTTTATGAAAATGCGCCTGGTATGCCGTTTTCGGATCATGGGTGAACGGATACCATATCGCATCCATATAACCGTTGTCGATGGGAATATTGGGCTCCGTAAAGGCAAACCACCAGGTCACCTTAGAAGCGAAGCGCTTTAATACCTCTTCGACATATACCTTGTAACAGTCCAGTGTTTCTCTGCCAGCCCAGCCCTGATAACGCTCAATCAGTACTGCCGGAAGATCCCAGTGCTCCAGTGAAATGAGCGGCTCCATACCTTCCTGTCGTATGGTATCAATTACATTCTGGTAATAGACAACTGCCTCCTCATCCACGATTCCGGCTATCGGATCCTTCATGAACCGTGCCCATTGAATGGTAAAGCGGAAGGCTCTCATATGAAGGGATGCCATCGTATGAATATCTTCCTTGTAACGATGATAAAAATCTGCCGCCTTTTGGGGGCCGATGCCGTTGTGCCATTTTTCAGGCGCTGCTTCATAGAACAGCTCCGCCCAGCTTTTCTGTTCCCTGCTTTTTCCAGCTGTTCCCTCAATCTGCCATGCACTGCTGCTTGTTCCGATCAGGAAATCGTCCGGTATGTGAATTGCCATACTATCCCTCTTTTCTATATCTTTATGATATAGCAGAAACCGGAAAAGAGAAAGGAATTTTCAAAGAAAAAAAGGATGAACATCAGTTTCACCCTATTCCACAAAGCATAGATTCTCCGGCAGGTTTTCCACACTTTCCGCAAGTGTATTACAGAAAATCTGTTCAAAGGCAGCCGCATTCGTGAATTTGCAGAAGCCTTTCACAAACAGCTTGCTGTCATCAATCAGAAGATAGCTGTGGTTGGAGTTTTTCATCGCTATCTCCTTTAATTCTCTGGTACCCATCTCTGCCGTATAGCACTGCCCACTCACCGGATCCATACCGGCACACCCGATAAAGGCTCTGTCAAAATTGTAAAGATTCAGCATATTCTGTGCCATCGGTCCTTCACTCATATGATATTTGATATTGAAGTCACCGCCAATGATAATAATCTGTGCTACAGGCTCGTGCAGCCGCTGTACGATCAGCTGGTTATGCGTCACGATTTTAATAGGACGGCTCTGCAGATAATCAATCATCGGTACAATGCTTGTTCCTCCATCCAGAAAGACACATTCCCCATCCTCTACCAGCTCACTGGCCTTTCGGCAGATTCTGGATTTCCGGTCAAAATTGATCAGCATACGATCCTGCATCAGAACCTCACGGGATTCCGTTAAAATCTGATTCAGATTTTCCCTTACTGCACCACCGTGTACACGGCGAATCTTTCCTTCCTGCTCCAGCTCCATCAGATCGCGGCGGATCGTTGTTTCACTGATATTCAGCTGCTTGGCTACATCCCGAACATGGATCGTTCCTTCTCTTTCGACTTTTTGCAGCAAATATAATTTACGCTCTGTTGACAGCATAGCAATCACCTCATTTATGGTATCAGTATATCACAGATTACCTAACAGTGTCAGGTGAATCCGCTGTACATGGTTTATTTCACAGTATTGCTTTTAATATGCCGTTATAAATGCTAAGTCCTGACAGATACAGGCGGATATAGGAAACAGATCGTATCAGCAATACTGCATCATGGCAGAAAGAAGACAGAGCTGGTTCAACTACCGTCATGTTCTGCCCTATTAGCTGTAGAAGTCCTTCTCATTTTGACTCTTTTTGTAGCTTTTCCCGGGAAATACTACTATATTGTCATTTCTCAATGCTATATTTTCCTTGAAATAAAAAATTATGATATCCGAAAATCATGAGGCATTGTGCTTGATACAGTATCTCAGGCATAACAGCAGTGTTTTTATCACTATCATAAATAGAAGCTGTTTCTCTCCCCTTACGCTGCACTGACTATCCGCTAATGCCTTATAAATGCAGTCTGATCGTATATAAAGGCAGAAGCTATCAGATTCAAAGCTAAGCGGTATTATGATCGTTCCACAGTATCGAAGCATTCAGCCTTATTCAACCATAGGAAAAAATAATCGTTAAATCCTGGGATATTGCCAATACACTGCCGCCGGTTTCCCATATACTGTAACGTATCAGAAAATGAGGTGAACGATATGCATTATGAAGATTATGATTATGAAACAAGCTGCTGTGACGATTGCTGCTCTTTATCCTGTGAAGCGGAAGAAAATCCTTGCTGTTGTCCTCCAGGGCCACGCGGGCCGCGCGGATTCAGAGGGCCGCAAGGGCCGGCTGGTGCTGATGGAGCAACCGGGGCTACAGGAAATACAGGAGCAACAGGGGCAACCGGCGCTACCGGTACAGGCGATACGATAACGATTCGTTCCACAACGACGGCAGAGCCAGGTACGCCCGCACAGGTTCATGACAGTGGAGGATCAAATCACATTTTAGATTTTGTAATCCCACGCGGAGATACCGGAGCTACCGGGCCAACAGGGCCGACAGGCCCAGGTGTAGGAGATACCGGGCCTACGGGGCCAACTGGTGAAACCGGGGCTACCGGAATGACAGGTGCCACCGGGCCTACGGGTGAAACTGGCGCAACCGGACCAACCGGAGCGAAAGGCGATACAGGTGAAACAGGGCCTACGGGGCCTACCGGAGAAACCGGACTTCGGGGTAATACCGGAGCTACTGGGCCTACTGGAGAACCGGGACCTACGGGGCCTACCGGGGTCACTGGAGCCACTGGACTTCGTGGCGATACAGGACCAACAGGTGCCATGGGAGCTACGGGGGAAACCGGCCCGACCGGAGCAACACCTGTTGTCACCATTGGGCCGACTGTCACATCCGAGCCAGGTACAGATGCCGATGTAGCATCTACAGAAACCGCAGACGGCGTTGAACTTACCTTTACGATTCCACGCGGAGATACCGGGCCGCAGGGTGAAATAGGGCCAACGGGAGAAACCGGAGAAACAGGGCCAACGGGGCCGACCGGAGCAACACCTGTTGTCACCATCGGGCCGACTGTCACATCCGAGCCGGGCACAGATGCCGATGTAGCATCTACAGAAACCGCAGACGGCATTGAGCTTACCTTCACGATTCCACGCGGAGATACCGGGCCGGGCGGCGGTGGTGGTTTGCTCGCATACGGTGGCAAATATAACGATACAGCACAAACACTGAATCTTTTGATCGGATCACAGGAACAACTGCCTCTTGCAGTGGATATGCCTGCATCCAATGTGGATCTTTCCCCTGTAAATGCTTTGCAAATTCAGGAAAGCGGTGTCTACGAAATCAATTATATGTTTAACGCTTCCGCATCGGTCGGTGCCTCTGTTACACTCTCTGTTCGACGCAATGGGACAATCATTCCAAGCACAGAGGAACAGCACCTGCTGGCAGTTGCCACCGAATCCATATATTCCGGAAGTGTTATTGAAAATCTTTCAGCAGGTGATCTTCTGGATATGGCGGTAAGTGCACTGGCAGCCTTAACACTGTCTTTAAGCACTGGTGTTACTGTGACACTATCTGTTAAGCGTCTGGATGATATCACAGCCAACACCTAAATCGCATACAAAAGGGCTTCCAACAAAAACAGGAAGCCTTTTTATCACAAATAATTGTTAACGTGATGCTATACGATAACAAATAGCTGACAATGCTCCATATCCAAGTATTGAAAAAAGCAGATTCCACATACCGGATACGGATGTCATACAGCCTTCATTATACAGCAGCGGATACAGACTCACACCATCCAGCAAATGTATTCCGGCAGCAGATATTATCAGGGGTACAAGAAACAGCAGTACGGATAACAGAAGGGTAATCAGCTGCCGTTGTCCTTTTACAGCTATTGCATGACTTAATAAAATGACAGGGAGCAGTGCACTTACCTTTATCAATGCGGAGCCTGCCATAAACATCGAAAGACTGATCCAGGCTGGAAGATGTGCAAATTCACGCAGAGATGTGATGGAAGCATCTCCGCAGGGCAGACCATACATTTCCATATTCCGCAGCAGCTGTGGCAGAAGCGCTGTAGCAAGCAGAAGCATACCGCACAGCAATGCCAGCAAATGCTTTCTGTGCGCCATAGACCTTCCGCCATGAACACTGGCCTGCAGCAGAATATGTCGCTGATTGCGATACTCAATCGTATGCAGATTCGATATGCTTATCAAAAACAATAAAAGAGCGATCGGCAGTATCCATACATCCGGTGAAAAAAACTGACGGCGGTAACCGAACGGAATAACAAACTGCCGTGATGGATCCTGCTTTATATATGCATATTCCTGCAGCACCTCCTGAAAGGCTTCTTCCTTTTGCAGCACATTAGAGATCGGCTCCATCAAACGGCGATACTGTTCCATGCTGATATCCTTTTCATGCAGCCGCTGCAGCAGCTGTGCCTCCTGCTCATGCAGACCCTCATAATATTTCTTCTCCTTTTGAAGGAATGCCTCCTTATCCGCAGTTAAAAGCCCCTGCAGCTTCTGCAGATAAGAAATCCATAGGCGTTCATGTGTACTTGTATATTGCTGCGTATGGGAATAGCTGTACAGCTGCAGTCCCGCAAACACCAGGCATATGATCCAAATTTTTTGAACCCAGAAAAATTTATAGCATTCCTGCAGCCATAGCTTCCGGCTGACTGGCAGATGCAGGAACCGCAGTCCTTGCAAAGGCTGAGGAAAACTGCGTACCCTTAACGGTCTATTCACCAGAATATGCAAGACAGCATACAGCGCAATTAACAGCAGAAGCAGCGTTCCCAGATAAACAGGAAGCAAAGAGACTGGATGCTGGAAAAAATTGAAATTCACATACGTCTGCAGCAGTGGAATGACCTGAAACAGCTGTACCGGATTGATATAGTGCAGGACACGGAAGGTGCCAACTGGGGATATAAAATTATGCATAAGCATTGCCAGTATCACACATCCTAAGATACATACATAGCATGTAATTTTATGCTGAAACAGCAGACAAAACGCCTGCATTGCCTGCGCAGCTATCACACAAATGCAAATTTTAAGCAGCAGGAATAAAAGCAATAGCTCCCATATGGAAAGTGGAAGGGAGGACTGTTGAAAGGAGGCGAGGGACTGTATGGAGGCAGCTCCCTTTACAGGGCCGTAAGCAATCCCCATAAGCAGAAGATTGCCACCATAAAATAAAACCGGTATCACAAGAGAGGAAAGTATGATTGCGGCTGTTTTCGCATGTAAGAGGGAGGAAGCACCGCGCACGGTACCATAAACCATAGGAAGCAGCTTTTGTTCCTTTTCCTGCATGAGTACCATAGTGGAATACAACAATATACTAAGCAATACAAGCATAGCGGTAACCGGAGAGGATACCGCCCGAAGCAAGCCATCCTCCAGCTGGAAATCAATTTGTACCGACTTCATAGCCGCATAATCAGCACTGCTTTTTTGAATATTGCGGCTGGAGAAGCCATCCTGCTCAGAGAAGATAGAAATTGAGGAAATCGTGGCGGCCTTTTGTTGAATTTCGTTCAAAAAGGCAGGATATTCCTTTACGATATCAGCCTGTGTCTTAACCGATTCCATGAAGGCTGTTTCTGCTTCCAGAGCTCCGGTATACAGAAACGGATTTTCGCTCCCCTTCCTGCTGTCCGGATACTGCTCCTGCAGCGCTTCTATTCGTATTTCAGCTTCTGGAGTATGCTGTTTGCGCAGCTGTACAAGTAAAGCCTTTACCTCTGCCAGCTCCACCTGTGCCTGATGCTTCTGTATAAAGGTGTAGCGCTGTGTAGGATCCATGGTGTGAAGCTGAGCAGAAAGTTTACGGTATGCCTGTACCGGTACCTCACCCTGTCCCCAGGTCTCATACGAAAGAAACCCGATATTACATAGCAGCAGGATACCGAGAAGCAGTAAAAAGCGCTTATTTCTCCAGAGCTTGTACAGCTCCATGACAAGCAGTGACCTCATTCCTTTTGCTCCTCCTGAAATATTTTCAGATACAGCTTCTCCAGAGAATCTATGTCCGGATTCCGCAACAGCAGCTCCTTGACACCTCCCTGGGCAATCAAATGTCCCTGCTTCAGAAAGATTACCTCATCCGCAATCGTTTCCACATCACTTACCACATGCGTGGCTATCAGCAGCGTGTGCTGTTCTTTCAGCGCTTCAAATACATGGCGCAAAGAAACCCGCTCTTTGGGATCAAGACCAGCCGTCGGCTCATCAAATAACAAGATTTCCGGTTCTCCAAGAAGTGCCTGTGCCACCAGAAGCCGCTGCTTCATCCCTCCGGAATATGTAGCGCAGCGCTGCTTGAGATGCGGCTGCATATTCACCAAAGCAGCCACCCGCTCCACCTCCTGTGGTATCCTCTTTTTATCGATATCCTTCAACAGCGCCATATAGGTCAAAAAACGTTCACCGCTAAATTCATCATACAGCCCCTGCTGCTGAGGAGCATAGCCAAGTCTGCGATAATATTCCTTCTTCAATGTTCCAATCGCCTGCCCGTTATAAAGAACCTCCCCTTCTTCATAGGTTAGCTGATTGCATAAAATATTCATCAGGGTTGACTTCCCTGCCCCATTGGGCCCAAGCAGTGCATATATACCATGGGAAAGCTTTATATGAAGGCTATGCAGTACCTTTTTATTCTGATAGGACTTACTAACATTTCTGATTTCCAACATCCTACAGCACTCCCTTCAAAGTCTCAACCGGAAGAAACGATGCCTTATTCTTCCAGTAATCCTCTTTTTTGATAAGACCGTAGGAATAGCTGGCTGCCTCATATTGATCTGTACCTGCCCATGTCCGTTTTACCTTTCCCGTCTGGGCATATATTACATAATACATGGTACTGGTTTCTCCCAGCAGACGAATCGGCTCCTGCGTATCCGGTAGCTTCAATGTGTGTGGAAGCAGCGTCTTCTCTTTCAGGGAATAGATATATTCCTTTTCATTGATGTATAGAAACAGCTGCTGTTCATCCGCATACATCAGATTTACGGAGGAAGCATCCAGCTGCTTCAGCTTCTTCACCCTTCCTGTTTTCATATCTAATTGTTTCAGACAGCCGGTATCATCCGTATAATATACGCTGTCATAAGCAAATATCCCCAGCAGCTCCGCATCCGCCTCATGGCTTTTGATAACCCTTCCGGTATCAACTGAGATACGCTCATAGGTGATATCCGCCTGTTGTGTTACAGCCTCATAGCCCGCAAAATCCCCCTGATCGAGAAGCTTTTTAGGATCGGTTTTATAATGGTAAGCGTTGACAACAAGCTCACGCCCCCCCATGCTTCCAATGATTTGTTTATTCTTCAAATTCACTACCGCCTTGTATTTCCCGCTATCCAGACGGATGGCATAAAGCTGCTTTTCACGTATCACCTGAACTGCAGCGGTGTTTATACTGTCACTGTCTGTGCTCACATTTTCTGTTTTCTCTACCGGGATATACAGCATATCATCTGCGACAGCCATATCCTCATAGCTGAAGCTGAAACCGGCTGGCAGCTTCATAAGCTCTCTTTGATGCTTTCCATCCAGATCCATTTGTATGATACGCGGAGGCACACTCACATACTCCTGCTGTTCATTGCGTCTGAAATCCTCATTTGCAATCAGATAAATATGCTTTTTGTGGACGATAAGCTGTGTAACTGCATCCAAGCCAGGATAATAGGAGGTGCAGGATGCATTATTGTGTCTGCATTCCGGTTTATCGCACAGATAAATCTCCTTTCTGCTTTGATAATCGGTATATAACAGATTGGAGTATATATCCCCCTTTCCATTATCCGTACTTTTGATCCGGTAAAAGCCCTGTTCATTGCCGTCTCCCTGACTGGGAGAGCGCAGTATCCATTTCTTAATCTGCAGCGGCTCCTTCGTACTGACAGCCGGTTGTGCTTTTTTGGTCTCTGGCTGCTGTGTGGATGCTTCCCTGCTGCAGCCTGTCAGCAGTGCGATACAGCAAAACAGGATATATCGTTTTTTCATGCTATCATCTCCTTATAGCTACTCTACCATGTGCTTGTATCACGCTTGTATCTAAGGGAACGGGATGCGGAAGAAAAAAACGCAGGCTTCCCGCGTTCAGTTTCAATATTATGAGCGTTTCTGCTGTTCCATAAATACTGCAATGATAAAAAATGAAAGAAAAAGGTAAGCTCCATAAATGTGATTGAGAGCTTTCCTTCTTTTTTCCAGCAATGCCACTTGTACCTGAAAGCCGGTAGAAGTCTGATTCCATACACCGCTTTCTGCCTCATTTATGTGTAGGTATTGATATTCTGCGATTCCTGCATTGCCTATGCATTATTTATATTTGTATTTGTTTATCCCTTTCATCAGCAGTACTGCCAGGATGATAATTCCCAGCCATAGAACCGTATTGGTGGTATCTCCTGTATTTATCGAAGCTGGATGCTTTAGCTTTGATATCTCTTCATGTCCTGTACCTCTTTCAGATACGGAAAGCACAGTAAAATCTGTTTCTATATTTTCCCTGTCAAGTTGGATACTGATTGAATATAGTCCCGGCTGCAATTGTTTTGTATACTCCGGCTGCAATGACAAGCTTAGCGTTTGCGTATAATTCACACGGTAATAAGGAGCAGGTAGCTCCCGGCCATTTATCGTCACCTTTACTATATCCGGCACGCTGCCATTCGTTTGAAAAACTGCTGCTTCTCCCTGTCGTATTCTCTGATGAGCTCCCCCAAGCAGCTGCAATTTTACCTGTTCAGGCTTTGGTTTCAGAGTTAGATGATCAATAGCTGCATTCAGCCTTGCGGCATAGCTGTCTAGGCTGCTTTGCTCTGTAATATTTTTATCCCATGGTATTGAAGAAACGAGGTTATAAACTTCCATACGTGATGTATCCGTATAAGCTTCGATTTCCTTATCTGACGGTATTCTCTGTAACGCCTCCATGATTTTTTTATAATTGGCAGGAAGATACACAAGCTGATCCATATGCGTTTTGATATCCTGCAGCATGGCATCAACCTTTTGCTGTTCAAAGAAATACTTGTCTCTTGTTACACGATTCACACTATCCTGCAATGCCTTCCAGGATGCCGATGTATAAAGCGATTCCTGCAGCATGTGAACCTTCGATAATTGTTCATCAATCTCCTGGTAATCTGCCAAATCAAGAGTAAGAGAATACTTACCTCCAAATAGTGTTGGTGCTGTAACATCCCACGATGTTATATCATGAATATGTATTTCCCCTTCCTTGTTTATAAACGCTGTATCCGTAGCATGTATAGAAATATCTGCGTTTGACAGCATCAAGGCAGCATCTACATTCATTCTCCTATTGCGATAAATACCACGTTTAGCTTCAATAAACAGCGATCCCCCGTCTATGAGAATGCCATTATAGACGCTGCTTGCATCATCCGTAAAAATACCAATGCCATTCTTTGCTTCAATATGCAAGGAACCGTCATGCAGTTGCATCTCTCCAACCAAGTAGAGCCCGTCGGAACCAAGAGCCGTACTGCTGACGTATACATTACCGCCATTTTGAATATATGCTTCATTGGTTGTTAAACCGCCTAAGAATGCGTTATCTGCATAAACCTTTAACGTTCCGCTATTGATGATTAGCCTGTCAATATTGATACCGTTAGGTACATGCAGGACAAGACTTCCTTTTCCCTCTATAGTTTTTGTCTTATATCTGCCAGGACCAAGGCTGACCCAGTTCTCCAACAATCCTGTTGTAGCGCAGGTAACTGTATTTTGTCCCTGAAGAATGATACGGACATCATGATCACGCGGCAGTATGATTCCCTCGGAATCGCTTGTTTCCAAAGTGAAATCACTCAGTATAAGCGTATAAGTATCGTCTTTATTATCCACCCATTCCCAGCCCTCCGTAGCATTCTTTACAGAATCTGCAGCTGCTGACAAATCAAGTGTGGTCGTTCTAGTCTGATGTGATGCTTCTGCCTTCACTGATAAGATACCGGATGAAATAAAAAGAGTGAGCAGTAAAACAAAACAGATTCCGGTACGCAATATAACTTTTTTCATAAGATATAGCCTCCCTCTGATCCTTTCAGCACTGGATATATCTTTGATTATTACAGATAAACAGACCACTTGCCACACATCACACGTAATCCGTATGAATACAACGTGAACCGTACATATGCAATCTGTTTCAAATATTTTTCTACTCAGTTATCCTACGGAAAGCTCTATTGCATGCTCATTAAAAAGTATTTTAGTCATACGAAACAACAGGTTAAATTGAGGATATAAAAAAGCTGACTACCTTGTATAGTGCTATTCAGGCATATCTTTAAATGAAAAAAGCTCTGCCAGATTCAGCAGGCTTTCTTCATATTATGTACATCTGCATTCCGTATTTACAGTGGCGTGGTTTCATCTTCTTTCATATTCTTCTTTCGTTTCTTTCCTGCAAGTAAAGCGATACATCCAGCAGACATCATACTAAGCATTGCAAGTAAGCCCGTCTGCGTGCTGTCACTTGTCTTTACACTTCCTGTATCTTTTGGCTTATCCTGTGGTTTCTGCTCTTGCTTGACGGTATAATTCTTTTCAATCGTTCCCACATAATTGCCTTTAAATGTGATGGTGACAGTCGTCTTGCTGCCATCCATTTTCGTCTCCACATCATAGTCAGTGCCTTTCACAAGCACTTTGTCATCATCCTTGACTATCAGCTTTTCGACATCACTGTCATTGCTTATATTTGAGACTGTGATGTTGCCGTCCTTAATGTCCTTTGGCGATATTGTATATTCTTTAGTTGTCTCTGCATCCTTGTAAAAGTCATCCTCTGTAAGATGTGCTGTTACACGATATATTCCTGCATTGATTGGTGTATCATTGTACGTTTCCCATGTATCACCATTCTTCACCTGATAAGCAAAGGTAACATCACCTGTACTGCCTGTTTTACTGATGGTAGGCTTTTCTATTGGTTTTCCGGTGTAAGTCGTATCAAGACTGCCTGTGATTGCAATCGTACTGCTTTTTTTTGATATTGATAAATTCAAAGTCACATCTAATTTGACAGGAATGCCATTATTTGTACCGCAGTTATAGGTATAGGTGATAGGTGTTCCCACCGAATACCCTTTCACAGTATTGCCATCTAATTCTGCACCCTGTATATTTGATATTTTAGTGGTATCGATTCCCGCAAATGCCTGCGTTATATCAAAAGAAGCGCTTGCCACCGTCAGACTGGCTGTTGTTGAAGATGGAACGATAAATGTATTGGATGCGTTCAAACTTCCCAGTTTCAGGAAAGCTAAAGGTGTGTTGGTACAATACAAGTCTATCAACTGTTTATTGTTGCTGACATCTAGTGTCGTGATGCCTGTGTTGTAGCAATACAACAGTGTCAACTGTTTATTGTTGCTGACATCTAGTGTCGTGATGCCTGTGTTGTAGCAAGCCAAATATGTCAACTGTTCATTGTTGCTGACATCCATTGTTGTGATGCCTGTGTTGTAGCAATACAACAGTGTCAACTGTTTATTTTTACTGATATCCAGTGTCGTGATGCCCGTGTGGTCGCAAATCAACTTTGTCAACTGTTCATTGTTGCGGACATTCAGTGTCGTGATGCCTGTGTGGTCGCAAATCAACTTTGTCAACTGTTCATTGTTGCGGACATTCAGTGTCGTGATGCTTGTGTTGTTGCAATCCAACTCTGTCAACTGTTTATTTTTACTGATATCCAGTGTTGTGATGCCTGTGTTGTAGCAAATCAACTCTGTCAACTGTTTATTGTTGCTGACATCCAGTGTCGTGATGCCTGTGTTGTAGCAATACAACAGTGTCAACTGTTTATTGTTGCTGACATCCAGTGTCGTGATGCCTGTGTGGGAGCAATACAATTCTGTCAATTGATCATTTTTCCTGACATCCAGTGTCGTGATGCCTGTGCTGTAGCAAGACAAATATATCAACTGTTCATTGTTGCTGACATCCAGTGTCGTGATGCCTGTATCGTCGCAATTCAAATATATCAACTTTTTATTGTTGCTGACATCCAGTGTTATGATGCCTGTGCCGCCGCAAAACAACTCTGTCAACAGTACATTTTTGCTGACATCCAGTGTCGTGATGCCTGTGTTGTGGCAATATAATCCTTTCAAAGCAGTAAAATGTTCAATACCCTTTAGATTTTTGATTTCACTTTCATTACTTACATCAATTCTTGTAATATTGCTGATTTCATCCGGTGTCAAAACATCGTTATCTGCACCTATTATATGGGTTTTAATCCAGTCTCTGAACTCCTTGTCCGGGAAATTTGTTTCATTGATGTTAATGTCGCCGCTTATTGGTGTACCCCCATTATCTATGGTGATTGGTTGCTGACTGGCATTCTGCTTTATTTGGCTTTCTTCTATCCGCTTCTGCCCGTTGACTAATTTTTCTTGTGCATAGACTGCAACAGGGCTCATCATCCCACTTACTCCCAATGCGGTTGCCATTGCGACTGCAACGGTCTTCTTTTTACTGTTCATAACGGTTTCTCTCCTTCTCTGTTTCAAAATTTATACCTATATAGACATATGGTTTTCCTTGCTGGAATG
The DNA here is from genome assembly GCA_017161075.1 of Erysipelotrichaceae bacterium 66202529. Taxonomy (NCBI): domain Bacteria; kingdom Bacillati; phylum Bacillota; class Erysipelotrichia; order Erysipelotrichales; family Erysipelotrichaceae; species Erysipelotrichaceae bacterium 66202529. The sequence continues at coordinate 3,549,021 of CP046174.1, forward strand.
CCTTTTTTTATAATTTTTAAAGGCTTTTTTCATGTTTTTCATACTATCTCCTAAGGTATGATTTTGTGAATGAATCCTAAAATTTCATAACGAATTACTTGCTTCCATGAAAAAGATGCTTCCTCCTTCCTTATTGTGATACTGAAACATGAGCAGAAAATGCATTGCATATCACCTCATCCTTCTCCCTGTAAAACAAAGCATAAATGGCTTCACTTTGTATCTGCTGCATTGAGATATAACAATATAGATGCAGTAAATAATTCCGAAGTATGTGTAAAAACCGCCATGCCGTCATAGCGCTCTGCAATTGCTTTTATACTCCTGATTCCGATTCCCTCCACTCTATTATCACTCCGTTTGGTTGAGATAAAATGCCCGTTTTCCTCATATATAACGCCTTGGAAGCTGTTGTCCATGCGAATCATAACTCTGCACTCTTCTTTTTTTATTTTTAAATGGATATATCGTTTTTCTTCTGCCAAAAAGGAAGCTGCCGCAATCGCATTTTCCCATAGATTTCCCAGTAATACAGACAAGTCACTATTGGAAATTCCCACACAGGCAGGCAGTACAATATCAATATCCGTCTGTATATTCGCTTGTCTGGATAGTGTAAGATACTGCTGACACAATGCATTTACAACAAAATGCTCGCATAGAGGCGGCTGGATTCTTTCCTGAATCTTTGCTTCGTATTCCTGCAGATAGGACAGCGCTTCCTGCATACTCCCCTGTACCAGAATACCTTTCAAGGCTGCAAGATGCTGCCTTTCATCATGGCGAATCCGCTTTAGCTCATCCGCGTGTGCACTCATTTCCTCCATACGTGCTGCCTGCAGCTCCAATTGGGTATTCACCTGTTCAAACTTTTCACGCTCCCGTGCAGCGTTTGCTGCATTCACAACCGTATGGCTCATCTGTGAATATGTTATAAAGGCACATGCTGTTATAATAATTTGCACTGCATTGGATGAAGCTTCTCCAATCAGAGAAGCAGGAAACAGATTTACAGCCATTATAAATAAAACTGCAAATATCAGAGGGACTGTAAAAATATTTTTTAACTGTGACTGTTCAATTTCCTCCAGCCGGCTGTAAAGCCGTTTGATGATGTAAAGAAAGTACGGTGTCAATACGATAATCGGCGCTGCAAAAAATAAAATATCTTCATAAATATACGGGCCGGAATTCCAGCTTGGAAACAGCAGATAGTAAAGCAGAAAAGTAACAGACTGGCATACGGCAAATGTATTCACTGCCATAAAAAGTAAAAATACAAGGCAAGGCCAGCCATCCCTTACTACATGCTTCATATATAAAAAGCTGGATAATAAAAAAAGCAAATTAAGAAGCATCTTCAAAGCGTCATGTAAGGAAGCAAACACAGTCGTTTCCAGAATGGAAAAAGCAGCAGCATATCCAACTGTCAGTAGCAAAATAATACATACGATACGCCTTTTTGGATATCGTACTTGATGCCGAACAGTGAAATAGCAAATTACAGCTGTTCCCGCCGCCTGAAAGAAAGCCACAAAAAACGCACTAATCACAGCCTGCATCATGATTCCTCCATTCTTTGAAATATATAGGATACATATTGCTTTTTTAATTCCCCGCGTTTATCTCTTGCTATTGGAATTTCACTGCCATCCTTCATTAGAAATACCGTGTTCTTCATCTTCTCCACATAATCCATATGAATAATGTAACAGCGATAGCATCTGAGAAAGGGATGTCCTCCAAGAATATTTTCAAGAGCAGATAGTGATTGGGAAATCACAAGGTCCCCGTTACCTGTATGCAGAATTGTTTTATGATCATAGACCTCAGCATAATGAATACTATCCACAGGAATATGTAATTGCTGTTTACCATAATTCACCGTAATCATACGAACAGCAGCCTTATACAGTGCCAGTATTCTACGCATTGCTTCTGCAAATGCAGGATAGGTAACCGGCTTAATCAGATAGTGAATAGCTTCTACCTCATAGCCCTCTGCATAGTGCTGCATACTGTTTGTAGCAAAAACTATCGCTCCCGCATATCCCTTGCTCCTCATGATTTTTGCGGCCTTAACCCCCGTGGTTCCTTCCATATAAATATCAAGAAACAATGCATCCGCATGTATGGCAGCCTCATCCGCAAGCATCTGTCCGGCATTTTGATAAACAATTGTTTCCAGTTGAATTTGTCGTTCTCTTTGAAAATGAAGGCAGTGAGAGATAAGCAATGTCTGATCTTCCTTAGCATCTTCACAGATGATGATCCGCATATCTATTCCTCCTCGCCTGATTGATATAATGTAATTATAGCATATGAACTATTCATTTTTGTTTTTCAAAGCAACGGCTTACGATAGAAAATAACGGTCTGCGTAGTTTATGAAACACATGGCTTTAAACACCTCAGTGAAACAGAAAAAAACGCTAACCTGCATCAGCGTTTTCATTATCCCAAAAAGGAAACCAAAGAATTATGCGTATGCTGTCCCAGCGGTGCGATTCCCATACTGAAATGCGTGGTCACTCCGTTTTTCTCCACATCGCAATAAACCTGTACCTTTGCCTCGTAGGATTCATAGCCATATTTCGTATAAGTCCAATCGTGAATGGAATCCAATCCGAGATAACGGATCATATTCCAGGCCAGCTCCTTACGTCTTTCCTCCCCATACACCTCTGTGTGATCCTTGAAAAAATGAATATTTAAAAGCCTGCCTGTTTGTTTATCCAGGGTAAACTCCCCCATCGTATCCATATCGCTGTTGATCCGGTATACCTGATTCAACTGCCAAATCCCATTTTTCCCACTCGAATGTGACAATGTTCCAAACTTCACCGCAAAGGCTTCTTCCTTCTTCAGCTCCAGCCATGTACGGGGAAGCACCTCCTCCTTCACCAGCGTATTCAACTCCCTGCTGAATGTATCCTGCATTTCCTTCATCTGTGTCTGTTGTTTCTTTGGATATGCAGCTATATCCGATAAGTTATAGCTCTCATATATCGGATTGTCCAATTTTTGATAGAAGTTTGCATAAACGCTGGCCACTACTGGATACCTTCCGGCAATATCCTCCGTGGAGGAAGTCCAGCTTACATTTTTATCAGCCGCCATCCCATCCTGCAGCCGGAAAATGCCCAGAGGCAGCAATACACTCAGGCAGCAGATTCCCAAGCACAGCAGCACGGCCGTTCTAGTTTTCATCACTGATCACCTCCAGCAGAAATGTCACACTGCATCCTTCCTGCGGCTTGCTTGCAATTTGAAGCGGACTGCCATGCAGATCACAGATGCGCTTCACAATACTCAGCCCCAGTCCAGCGCCTCCCTGCTTGCGTGCCCTTGACTTATCTGCCATATAAAACGGCTGTAAAGCCTGTTCGATATCCTCCTCACGCATACCGATTCCATCATCCCTGACCGTTATGCGATATCCTTCATCACACAGTGCTCCACAAATGAAAACCGTTGCAGTTGGCGGAGAAGCCTTGATTGCATTATCGATCAGGTTGCGCAGCATAGTGAACAACAGCTCCTCTTTGGAATATACGAAGCTGTCAGGACATTGAAAGTCCAGTGTGCAGGTGTTGGGAACCGCCTCATAATACTGCTTTAGCTGCTTTATTACGGAACGCATGGATACCGGCTGCAGCTGTATTTCCCTTCCGCTGAGGGACAGCAAATCCATCAGGGTATAGGATAAGGTTTCCAGACGCTTTCCCTCTGTATAAATATAATCGGCGCATTTCTTCCTTGTTTCGATATCGCAGTCGTAGGTACGAAGGGTATCCGCAAAGCCGAGAATCGCTGTCATTGGCGTTTTGATTTCATGGGCAAAATTACTCATAAAATCTTCACGCTGTGCAAGGCTCACCTCCAGCTTGTGAATCGTCTGCTCTGTAGCCTTTGCCATCTCATCAAAGCTGCGGCTCAGCTCTCCGATTTCATCATCGCTCTGTATATTGGTACGCTCCTTATAATTTCCCAAAGCGATATGCCGGCTTGCCTCATGCAGTCTTAAAATCGGCCTGCTGAGATAGATGGAAAGTCTTTTCAGTAATAAAAACGACAACAGTAAAACACAGAGCAGCGTCAGAAAAAAGGTCTGAAACTGCCGGTCACGCTCCTCATAGCAGGATGTGATATCATACCCGCTTTCCAGTAAATAAGTGAATTTTCCTGCCGTGATCCTGCTGCTTACCAGCATCATATGAGAACCAGCATAATTCTGTATCCGGTATGACTGCGGCTTTTTCAGGGAATGCTGTTCAAAAAAAGCCTGCTGTCCTGTCGCATACAGTACCCTGCCCTCTTGATCCAGCAAAGCATACACGGTCTGCGGCTGCTTCATATGATTGGAAATCTGTTGGATATAATAAATAGCGCGGGTTTTCATTGCTTTCTCATCACTTCCATAGGTCGTAAGATTCACCGTCGCATCTTGTGTCAGCTTGGATTCCAGCGTAAAGGATTCCAAATCATGCGTCTGCATATTGCGGGTGATATAGGACTGTAAAAGATGCTCATGATTTTGTGTCATCATGAAGGTGGCGCCAATCGAGAAAATAATAGCAATCACTGCTGTACTGCTCAGCGTAAGCTTATCACTGAATTTCATCCGGCACCTCCAGCATATACCCGATTTTATAAACAGTCTGGATAACGCTGTGCCAGTTCAGCTTTTTGCGCAGACGCTGTATATGCAGATCCAGCGTTCTTGTCTGCTCATAATCCTCCTCATGCCACAGCTTTTCATACATCGTATCCCGGTACAGTGCGATATTTTTATTTTGTACCAGATACAGCAGAAGATCAAATTCCTTTTTGGTTAACGGAATCACCGTACCCTTTTTCTTGACAACACGGGTCGCCGTATGAATCGTGACATCCAGTACGTGAATTTCCTGCATGCTTTTATGATAGCGGCGCAATACGTTATCTACCCTTGCCAGAAGCTCATCTATGGCAAACGGCTTTACCAGATAATCATCCGCCCCCATACGCAGTCCCTTGACCCGTTCTTGAACGCTTCCCTTTGCCGTTATAAAAATTACCGGTATTTCCAGCTCAGAAAGATATTCCATCAGCACATATCCGTTGATTTTCGGAAGCATGATATCCAGCAGAATCAGGTCATAGCTCTGCTTCTCAACCATGCGGGCTCCCTGTTCCCCGTCCATGGCATAGTCGCACTGATAGCCGATTCGCTTCAAATTCAGCATCATAACCTCCGCAATCGGACGCTCGTCTTCAATGATCAGCAGACGCATTTTATCACCTCTCATACTTTCTATTATATCTGATTTTTGTATCCAACTTGTATCAGCGCAGGGCTTCACTTGGATACTTATCATTTTATCATAAAACACACAGGCAAACCATTGCGGCAGCTGCTTCAAAAGGAAAAGACATGCATCCCTATGGCAAACTATTACAAAACTGATCATATTTTATTCTTCCCATATGGAAATCGCTGCGTTAAACTGTAGGTAGCATGCATACAAAAAGATATCCTTGTGTATGATGATGCATTACGGTGTATACTGAATAAAGATACGTTTGGTACATGGAGGTGTGTTATGGACTTATTTGACGATGTGCAGCTGGCGCAGGAAAAGCTGGGAATTGATATGGAAGCATTGCTGGAAGCCATGGGAATCAGTGCCTGTGAAGGGGATCATACGGAGCAGGAGAATATTCTGCTTCATGCCTTTCTTACAGGGTTCTCCACACTTCCGCTCATTCATGTGGAAAATGATGATATCGTAAGAGCCATCCTGGATGTACTGCTGCATACATACCGGCTTCCCCTTTCCTTTCTTGCCTCGACGTTTGGTGTGAGTAATACGGATATCACAGCGTTTATGGAGGGAAAGGATCTTTCTCTGCAAAAAAAATATACACTGTCCGCACAGCTTTGCAGACTCAGCAATCTGCTTTTTCCATTTGCGGAAATGATGAAGGAATTAAAGCAAAGACAGCCTGAATAAACAATAGAACATGATTTTAGATGCGATGATCTATCACGGGAATGCTCTATTCGCATAAAAACGTTAACAGCAGGCTGCAGGGACAGCAGCTCCCATACCAAATGGGCTCCTCTGCATAGCCTTTTGATAATCCAATTGGAATATATAAGGGTTTACGTATTCTCCATGCTTATAAATGGCAGCTGTTATCCTTACCGATTAGACCGTGTTCCCTATGCGCTTTGCATACGCTTGCTCATGTTATTTATATAAGGCCGTGTTCCCTATAGCATTGTAAAAGCCAATCCTCCTTGCGTATGGCTGCGGGTATGAATGCATCTTTCCAGTCAGCAATACCCGGAGCAATTCCAATAGGAGAAGCATATGAAAGTGGCTTGTTTCATAGGAAAAAGGAAGCTGGAAAACAGTGTTTATACAAGCGGTATGCCTGTATGTTAGATATATAAGAATGGAGGTAACTATGAAATCCTGTCTTCAAACATTAAGAAACATCCGGAATGACTGCCTGTGGGACTGGAAAAGACTGCTGGCCTTTGAAATTGTTTATAAGCTATTTGGTGGACTGGTGCTGCTGCCTTTCTTTCAGCTGCTCATCCGTAAGAGCCTGGACTTCAGCGGTCTGCAATATTTGAATATGCAGGTGCTTTTTTCCTGGATCCAACGGCCCTTCTCCATCCTGACTGTTGTTCTGGTACTGCTCCTGCTGGGACTTTATGTATTTTATGAAATTATATTTCTCGTTTTTTATTATGAGCATGCATGGAATAAGCAAGTCTTTACCCTGCCTGGGCTCCTTATTACCTGTCTGCAGCAGGTACGGCGCACGCTGCATCCAAAAAACTGGTCCATTCTTTTAACGATTCTGTGTCTGCTTCCCTTCTCTGTGCTGTTACTGAAGCCCTCATCACTTTCCGGTATCCGGATACCGGAGTATTTCATAGATTTTCTTCGGGAAGCAGGTACAAAGTATTACGCCGCCTACCTCTTAGCGCTGCTGCTTATCAACCTTCTGGCATTTTATATGCTGCATGTGATTGCCGTCTTTCTATTGCAGGATAAAAGCTTTCGTACTGCCTTTCAGGAGTGCCGGCTGCTGTTGAAAAAACGAAAATGCAGACTGTTGCTTCAAAATCTGATTATGATGGCAGTGGTGGGAATCTTCCTTCTTCTGGTATATGCGTTCGCAATAGCCCTGCTTGTCCTTTTTGCCGATAAGGAAAATACCGCCTCCAATAGGACAGCCTTTCTCCTTAACTATATGCAATGGAGACAATACGCTGATTTTCTGTACCCAATCATTCTGTTCAGTATCGGACTCTTTGTCATGCTGTATAATTTCAAAAGCATCTGCGGGTATCAGGAAACACGAGGCGAGGCAAGAAAAAGAACAATTTCCTGGAAGCAGATTCTGCTTGGAACAGGAGAGCTTATCCTGACTGCTCTGCTCTTAGGGATTTACTTTGATTATCAGGGAAATGTCTATGAGCGGCTTCAGCTTGCAGAGAAGCCGGTTGCCATTGCAGCCCATCGTGCGGGAACAACCTTTACCCCGGAAAATACACTTCCTGCTCTTGCCTATGCGATTCAGGCAAAAGCGGATTATGCGGAAATTGATGTGCAGCAGTCACGGGATAAAAAGCTGTATGTTATGCATGATGTAAATTTCAAGAGAACAGCGGGCGTAAATAAAAATATCTGGGATGTAGACAGCAGCGAAATCGATACCTATGATGCTGGAAGCTATTTTTCCTATGCGTACAGAAACACGCGATTGCCAAGACTGGAGGACATGATCAGGAAAGCAGATGGCAATATAAAGCTGATGATCGAGTTAAAGAAAAACGGGCATGAAAAAAATCTCGTAGAGGATACTGTCGCACTTCTACAGAAATATAAATTTCAAAAGCAGTGTGTGATTGCCTCTATGGATTTGGAAATTTTGCAGCGTGTGAAAGAAATTGATCCGTCCTTTCAGACCGTATATATCGCGCCGGTAGCTTATGGTAACTACTATGAGCTTCCTTATGTGGATATCTACAGCATTGAATCCACCTTTGTAAATAAAAGTATGCTGCGTGCTCTGCATCAGCAGAATAAACAGGTCTTTGTATGGACGGTAAACAGGGATAAGGAATTGCAGCGCCTGCTGTCAATGGATATTGATGGAATCGTAACGGATAATCCGGAGCTTGCGGCCTTTTATAAGACGGCCAAAGGAAGGGATGTGCTTATATCCGATCTTCTTGCATGGCTGTATCCGCAAAAGGATGAGGCTGTATCCTACTAAAGGCGGCTGGCTTTCCTTCCTGCAATATATAAAAACAAAGTATATGAAAATTACGTAAATTTGCGAATATCTGCATTTTTAGAGCTATCCTGTACTATGAAATCCTTCACATCTTTGGGTGTAATGAAAAAAAGACCTCCAAATCCCTTGAGCTATGCAATCGATTTTGAAGTCTCTTAAATTTTAAGTTTCCTATTCCGGCAGTAGCATTCCTGTGCTTCTGCTCTTTTTTACTGTTTATACAGATGCTTTACGGCATCCTCGTACGTTGTGAACACTGTACGGTTGATCTGCGCACAATCAATACGGCAGAAGCCGCCACATTCCCCATAGCTGTCAATATGAAAAACAAAGCCGTCGGATGTTGTTTCCACATCTATGACATGCCCGTCATGAATCTGTCCTTCATCGATATAATAAACCAATGTGCCTTCCTTCATCACTATCATCTCCTATGTATAGGATATGCAAAAAGCTGAAAAAATACCAGCGATATGCAAAGCGGCATCACGGATATTCAAAACTACTCCGGTATACAGACAGCAAATACGTTCCGGTATTTTTTTTACATAAAAGAAAGCACGAATACCAGGGATAGGAAGCATCCTGTATTGGATTGCCTTTACATCCTTATCTATTGTTTTCCAGGAGCTGATGCCTGTATAGCGTAGATAACGCGATGACAGATCACAAAGCGATCATTAGACCTTCTGCTTTTCCTTTGCCTCCTCATCCCATTCCTGAATAACTTCCTCCAAAACCGCTGCTGCGGTTTCCACCGTATGCTCACATTTCTTTTCTTTGCTGTGATATACCGGTTTGATTTTTGCACATAAACGGGAGCCCATTTTATTCTGGAAGGCAATAACCAGCTTCTGTGTCAGAGGCCGGATAAAATCACAGTCATGCGCCTTTGTTTCCACATAGCGACTGGAAATTACACAGGCTGCACCGCTTAAAGCACCGCATACATCTCCAATCTGAAAGCCTCCGCCAAAAGCCGCTGTCATTACCATATCTTTATCATGTAGTCCGAGATCATATACCTCATTGCCTGCACGAATGATGCTTTCGGCACAGTTGTATCCCATCTGATAATATTTTACTGCAGTTTCCGCTAACATAGAAAAACTCCTCTCTTTTTCGTTTTTACGTATTCAGTATACCAAAAGTCTGGATTGATTGAAACAGTGATTTTGTTTTCTTTTCCAGTCAGATATGCAAAGCATTTCTTATGATGTATAAATGCAGATATCGCAAAATACGATACTTCTGCGTTCCTTTAACCATCGCCTGATTGGATGGTAAACGACATTACAATAGTATGCTCTGTATAATCATAAACAGAAACGCAGAAAGACTGTCGGACGTAGATCCGACAGCCTGCCTGGAAAACAGTGTATCTTCCTGGATTTCCTTTTCTATCCGCCGATGTTTGCCTGCAATCCCAGCTTGTTGGCAAAGCCCTGATAATACGCAAGATCTTCCTTCTGCAGCATTGTTTTGGATAACGTATACGGTTTTCCCATATGCTCATACTTCGTTTTTCCCAGTGTATGATAGGGAAGAAGATTAACCTGCCACACGCCGATGGATTTCAGATATGTCAGCATATTCTCCAGTAAGCACCTTTCATAATTGAAGCCGGGTATTACAGGAATGCGTACAATGACCTTCTTCGGATCAACCTTTAATAAATATTGTAGATTCCCCTTAATGAGGGCGCCGTTTCCTCCGGTTACCGTATGCAGGACAGCATCATCCAAGTGCTTGAAGTCAAACAGAAACAGATCAATCAGCGGCATCATGGATACCAGCAAATCCCTAGCGTAATTTCCGGTTGTTTCCACTGCGGTATGATAGCCCTCCTTTTTACAGGCCTGCAACAGCTCCCATAGCGCTGTATGCTGTACAAACGGCTCCCCTCCGCTGAAGGTCACACCCCCACCGGAATTATCATAATAGTCCTTATCCTTGCGAATCTCCTCCATAATCGTATCCAGACTCATATCGGTTCCCTGAAATTGTATGGCATCCTGCAGACATGTACGCTCACACTGACGGCAGCCCTGACAGCGTTCCTCATGATACGTGAAGCGACCCTGTTCAAAGGTGATGGCCTGCATTGGACATACCTGCTCACACTGGCGGCAGCTTACACAGCGTTCCTTATAATGAAACATTGTACTTTCTGCTTTCTGTGTTTCCGGGTTTGCACACCACGGACAATACAGCGGACATCCCTTTAAAAAGACTGTTGTACGGATACCCGGGCCGTCATGTGTCGCAAACCGTTCTATATTGGTTACGTTAATCATACAGCATCCTGCTTAACAGCTCATCCTGTATATCCTTTGTCAGATTCACAAAGACTGCGCTGTAGCCTGCAACACGGACTATCAAATCCGGGTAGTTTTCCGGATGCTTCTGGGCGTCCTCCAGTATTCCGTGATCCACAACCGTCACCATCAGCTGACAGCCTCCCTTTTTGAAATACGTATCAAACATACTTCTGATCTTTGTACGATCCTCATTGAACATACGCGGCGTAAATTTAATATTCTGTACACTGCCTCCATGATACTTCGCCTGGAAACGGCTTAGAGAATTCAGGCAGGCAGTCGGTCCGCTTTTCGCAGCACCGCCCTGCGGATTATTGGCAGGATTCATAAATACTCCTGTTTTTCGTCCATCCAGACTGGCAAAGGTCTGATGCCCCCAGTCCGTATTTGTCTGATTGTTGGAAATCACGATCAGATAATATCCCAGACCGGCATCAATTCCACGCTGCCGGATGCCCTTTGCGACATATTCAAACAGATCGTTTGCCAGTTCATCACATTCCGTTTTATCATTTCCGTATTTATCCACAGTAAGCAAATCCTTGCGGATACGCTCATAGCCTTCAAAATTGGCAAGCTGTGCCTCATGCAGCTGCGGTAGCGTGTATACCTGATCCTCATAGACCAGCTTGCGAATTGCATACAGCGCATCACTCGTATTGATATTTCCATAGGTTTCATTGGTACCGCCCAGTATTTCCACACCGCCATCCAGCAATGCCTTTCCGCGAGTGATGCAGTCATCCATCAGAATGGAGGTAAACAGGAAGGAAACCTCCTGATTCATAACCTCATAGGAGTGCTTCTGTGCTTCCACGCTGAGGTCAAAATAATAAGCAAGCAGCTCCTTATATTTTGTATAAAGCTCGTCAAAGGTTGTAAAGGCGGAGCAGTCCGGAATGGCTACTGGCCCGTTTTTGGCCTTTCCATCCATCGGATCGATTCCTGCATTCAATGTGATGTTGAGAATTTTTAAAAGGTTTAATAAAGTGTTCGGTGTCCCGACGCTTTTTCCCTGAATGACAAATTCCCCGCATCCAAAGGGAACATACTGCTGTGCTGTTGCACGATCCACACGCATCGCATACATGACGGCATCCACGTTGACATCATCATTGTATAAGGTGGGATACGTAGCACCGGAGCCGATGCAGTCATATGCCATGTCCAGTATATCGTCCGGTGTGTCCTTGCAGATACGTAAGGTAAACTGCGGTTCCACATAACGGGTATCCCGGCAGACACGCAGACAGATGCGGGCAAAGGTATCCGCTTCCTTTGGATGCTCTCTTCCCTCTCCACCGACAATGATGCGGCCGTTTACGGTGGTACGACGGTTTTCTATCATTTTCCACAGGGATTTCAGATAACGGTAGGCTTCCTCTTCATCCAGTATGCCATCGTCCAGGTCACGCTGCAGATACGGGCCGAGTACATCATCCATGCGGCCGTAATTGATAACTCCAGCGACCAGGGCGTAAATCCAGAACAGCTGCAGTGCCTGATGAAAGGTGGAAGGCTTCTGTGTACGAATGACAGCTAAATCCCTTTCCATCAGCTCCAGATCACGAAGCCGCTGAAGGCTAGCAGACTGCTTCGCTTCCCGCACCAGCGCAATCTGGCGGTCAATAACCTCCTGCAGCAGCTGTAAACTATCCAGACAGCTGTGTAAAAACGCATTGGATTTTTGTGAACGGATAAGCTCCTTCAATCCCTCCAGCCCATACTCCATCAGCTTTTTGTAATTCAGCATCATACCGGACAGGCGCGCAGTTGCCATGAACGGATACGAGCAGTCGATAAAGCGTCCGGTTGTATCCTCATTCAATACATCCGCACAATATATCGCCTTGGTATCATGATTTTCCCAATATGCATACAGCGCATCCACTCTTGCACGCTCCTGCTCTGTGTCCAGCTGTTCCTTAAAGGCGCGCAGCTTATGAAAAACGCAGTAATGTCCAACGCCGCCAATGCTGGTAACACTGCCAAAGCCGATGGGGAGAAAATCCAGACGTCCCGCAAGAAGATCATCGCTTTCAATGCTTCGAAACAATGCAGGGAAGATGGTACGCAGACAGCGGATTTCACGCTCTGCCTTATCCATGCCTGCACTGTCCTTATGAGCCTGTGTATAAGCCTCCATGATGGCAAGCTGTTCCTGTGGTGATTTTTCGCAGGGAATCGGCTTGGATACCTCAACATTCTGCGCCCCGTCAATACTGATTTTCTTTTTCATGCTCCTGTGCCTTCCTTTCCAATTACGATGCTAGTGCTTTGCCTTTTCTGCTTCTCTCCAGTTATCCTGATAACCGCCAAGCAGGTCGACAAAGCGTTTTGCGGTCAGATGCGGACGTGTGATAGCACTGCCGACAACGACGGAGTGTGCTCCCAGATAAATGCACTTCATCGCATCCTCCGGTGTATAGATGTGTCCTTCCATCATAACAAAGGCATCATCCTTAAAGGTTCTGCACATTTCCGCAAACATACGGTAATCGGCTCCCTCGATATGCTCTGTTTCCTTTGTATAGCCATACAGTGTTGGTGCAACAATGTCAGCACCGTTTTCCACAGCGCGAGCAGCCTCCTCCATATTGGATACGTCTGCGAAGATGATTGCCTCCGGAATTTCCTTTTTTACGGTTTTAATCAGATCCCATGCCTGTGTCTTTTCATGCGTAATCTGTGCTGTGCAATCCAAGGCGATGATTTCAGCTCCTGCCTCCCATACTGCTCTTGCGGCTTCCATGGTCGGTGTAATGAAGACATCCGTATCATCGTGCCAGATTTTCCATAGCCCGATCATTGGCAGATCCACCTTATCCTTAATTGCTTTGATTTGTTCCGGAGAGTTTGCACGGATTCCCACCGCACCTGCCCATTTAGCAGCCTCCGCCATTTTTACAACGATGTCATCGGTATAGATTGGGTCATCTTTCTGTACCTGACAGGATACGATCAGTCCGTCTTTCAGACTGTCCAGCAATGCTCTTTTCTTAGGATCAGTAGTTTTCATTCCATGTTCTCCTTTTCTATGTCCTTACTTCAATTTTATTATAAAAGCATTTCCAGAGGTTGTCAATCATTTTATTTCATTTCAATTTATTTTGATTCATAACGATTCACATATGAAGTGATTTCCTATTGGTAAGTCTGCATTTTTTTGTATATGAATACGGAAGGATGGAAGCTGCATATGACATGATAAGGAACAGGAAAATATATGGTGTGAAATAACCGTTCCAGAATTTTTGCTGCAGTTCCTTTACAGACACAAAGACTCTACGCCTATAACCAAAGCCAGGTAAGTATCCTGTTATCTTTTTCTTAAACTTATCATTGACCCGGAGTCAGCTTTCGGTGTTATAGTAAAAGCAAAGGTACAGAAAGCTTTAGGAGGTATCCATATGACAATTTCATGTTTGATATTTCAACCGATGCGCCACTAGTCCATAATCGAATGATAGGCATTTGCCATGAGCATAACATCCTGCAACACATAGGATAAAGCGGATAAGGATTTATCTGAATTCCCGACAGGATGAGGTGAAATGATGACATATCAGGATGATTATTATGACGATTATACAGACGACTTTGCTGCAGAGGATGCATCGATGCGGCAAGATGACACTGGAGTGGAAGCATGCTGCTGTGAACCCTACCCGAACGGATGCTGTCCGCCGGGACCAAGAGGGCCAAGAGGCTTTCGGGGGCCTGCCGGACCAACTGGACCAATGGGGCCTACGGGGCCAGGCGTTGGAGAAACCGGGCCAATCGGGCCAACGGGCGCGACAGGAAATACGGGAGCCGATGGAGCGACTGGGCCGACTGGGCCTCGCGGTGTTACCGGAGCAACAGGGGCTACCGGCGCATCCGGCATAACCGGCGCTACCGGGGCGACAGGCGCTGATGGGGCTACTGGGCCGACTGGGGCAACTGGCCCTGCTGGAAGCAATGGCCCACAGGGGCCAATCGGGCCGACAGGTGCTACTGGAGCACCAGGGGTTACAGGTGTAACCTTACAGTTCCGATGCGATTTTATGGGAAAACAATCAGATTCTAACCTACATACAATTTCGAAGTATGGAAAAATGACGGAAGTAAACCGAAATCTAAAAAGCAGTATCAAAGTCACACATTCTTATATGTAACACAAAAAACGTTCTATTTATTCAAATATATGAATAAGGTGGGATTGGAGGGATATCATGGCAAATAGAAAAAGCAAGCAGTATACAATTAAGCTTCATTTTGAGGATGCAAAGGAGGATTTTGGTAAGATATTGGAATATCATTTCTTATTATTGATCAAAAGCTTAAGAAATGAATAAGTATTAGTGTTGTATCTGTGTATGACTTAGTAAGTAGCTGCAGTAACGTCAGCAATATATACCTGAATAGAAACTTTACGATGGCATAAATATGGAAAGGGACGAATAGCATAGGATGTTGTGCTTTGATTAAACCTTTTTCCAGTCACTATAACGAAAATATTAGTAAGATAATTCCAAAAAGTCTTGCAAAATAATAGTTTTGTGACATAGAGTCCAAAAACTATTGACACTATGATAATTATGGGATAAGGTTAATATAAAAGTACAGGAGAATTTTAATATGGAAAAAATAGAACGAACACAGTATCTTGATAAGTTAATCGCCTTTAAGGATAAAAAAATTATGAAGGTTATTACTGGAATAAGAAGATGCGGCAAATCCACGATGATGGAGATGTATCAGGAATATTTGCTTAGCCATGGGGTTTTACAGGAACAGATTATCGCGATCAACTTAGAAGATTATGATTATTATGAGCTACGTGATCCCATGAAGTTACACGCATATATCAAGGAACGGCTTGTCGATGGAAAACAAACCTATATCTTTATCGATGAAATTCAGCAGTGTGAATCTTTCCCCAGGGTTGTGGACAGTTTATATATTAAAAAGGATACAGATCTTTATCTAACAGGATCAAATGCCTATATGCTTTCCAGCGAGCTTGCAACTTTGCTTTCTGGACGCTATGTAGAAATAGCAATGCTGCCTCTATCCTTTTATGAGTACGTTAAGGCAACGAAAAATGAAGCTAATCTTGCACTGGCATATCGTGAATATCTTGAAACCAGTTCTTTTCCATATGTATTAGAGTTAAGAGGACAACCAAAAGAAATCAGGGATTATCTGGACAGTATCTATAATACAATCGTTGTAAAGGATATATCAAAGAGAAAAAAAATAGTAGATTCCATGATGCTGGAGAGTATCGCAAGATTTGTATTTGATAACATTGGCAGTCAGATGTCTACCAAAAAAATAGCAGATACGATGACCTCGAATGGCAGAAAAATTGATGTAAAAACAGTAGAACGCTATGTACATGGGCTTGTGGAAAGCTTTATTATCTATCAGGCAAAGCGTTATAATATCAAAGGAAAGCAATATCTGAAGACTTTGGATAAATATTATGTAGCGGACATTGGAATGCGAAATATGCTGCTCGGGACGCGTGCTGCAGATGTAGGTCATGTACTTGAAAATGTGATTTATCTGGAATTGATACGTAGAGGATATGATGTATACGTTGGGAAAATTGATGATTTAGAAATTGATTTTGTCGCTATGGAGCAAAAATCTATTCTTTATGTACAGGTTGCAGCTACTGTAAGAGATGAAAAAACATTAACAAGAGAGCTTGCATCCTTACAAAAAATAAAGGATCATTATCCAAAGCTGCTGCTCACCTTAGACGAAGATCCTGAAGCAGATTATGATGGAATTCGTCGTTTGAATGCCTTGGACTGGCTCATGGATACAACACGATAGCTTTGTAACAATACTAAGACCTTATAGGATGATAGGGTCTTTTTTTATAGACTGATGAATAGATTGGAAATAGAAGGGGGAACAGAACAGTGATAACGAAACATCATCGCGTCCACCGGGTTTTATAAGGGACTGCTATATAAAAAATGCGAATATAAAAATTGCATGGTTTTCTAAAGTACAAATGCATGTTAAAGAAGCACGGAAATTGTGCTTATTATTTAATAAAGAGAAGGGTGAGTCACATTATGAATGGATTTCTTTCCAATTACAAGGCTGCCGGATATGAACGTTTATCCCGTGAGGATGATAGAAAGGACGAAAGCTCGTCCATAGCAAGTCAAAAAATGATTATTGATTCCTTTGCTAAATTTAATAATCTTACAATTATCGAGCATTATTGTGATGATGGATTTACAGGATCTAACTTCAATCGTCCCGGCTTCGAGCAATTAAAAGAAGCAATCGAAGATGGACGCATAAATTGCGTTATTGTGAAAGACTTATCTCGCTTAGGCAGAGAGCTTTACGAAACGGGCGCTTATATAGAAGAATACTTCTTATCTAAGAATATCCGGTTTATCGCAATCAATGATGGCTATGATTCAGAGGTTGGTGATGCTATGCTGGGTATTCGGTTAAGTGTTAATGATTTGTATCTCAGAGATACATCAAAAAAAATAAGATCAACATTCGATGCGAAACGGAAAAAGGGCGATTATATTGGTTCTTATGCGAAATTCGGATATATGAAAAATCCTGAAAATCCAAAGCAGCTCATTCGTGATCCAAAAGCAGATCACATCGTTATTCAAATATTTGAATGGATAGCCAGTGGTGTGGGAATAAGTACGATAGCACACCGCCTGACAAAACAAGGCATTCCGATTCCATCGATCTATAAAAAAGAGCATAGATCAAATATTCAAAAGGAATTAAATGAGGGAAATGGTATATGGCGCCCACAAACAGTAAAGAGCATTGCCACTGATAAAATGTATTTGGGTCATATGGTGCAGGGCAGATGGAAGAAAATGAGTTATAATTCAAAGAAATTATTAGAATTGCCGCAAGCTCAGTGGATTGTAGTGGAAAATACACATGAACCTATTGTTTCGCAGGAATTATTCGATAAGGTACAAAAGGAATTAAGCAATAGGAAGCGATATGCCGCAAAGAATGAGAAAAAGCATTTGCTTCAGGGATTATTAAGGTGCAAGGATTGTGGACATAATATGAGCATATTTGCAAGGAAGAATAAAAGCTTTACATCCTATAGTGCTGAATGCAATTTCTATTCCAAATATAGTAAATACGGTATGTGTTGTACACATCGTATTGATTATCAGGTTTTAGAAGATGCTTTATTACATGTTCTAAAGGAAGCAGGGGAAGCGTTTCTTTCTGAATACGATGATGAAGCACTGATTTCAAAAGCAGTAATGATCCAACAAAAGGAATTGATTCAAAATCAGCAGGAGCTTCATAAACTTGAATCAGAAAAGGAGAAAAACCAAAAAATCATCGCCAATCTATACGATGACCGCTTGAATGAAATTATATCTGCCAGGCAATATGTTATGATGTCAAAGAGGTATGATGATATTTTAGATGCATTGGAGAAAAAGGAAGAGGCAGTGAAAGCAAAAATTAAAGCATTTCCTGCTGTAGACAAGCAAAAGGAAATCAATGAAATCAGAATACTTTTAAAGCAATTCGTAATATTTGAAAAACCTACACACGAACTGATGTTTCAATTAGTTGACAAAATAGAGGTGGATAAAGATAGAAATATCGAAGTATACTTCAAGAGCGATATTTCGAAATATATTGGTATGGTAAGAAAAAAAGGCGAAATTGTCTCATAAGCAGATAGTGCGCTAATGCTTCTCATAGATGCTGTGTTACAGGCAAAACGTTACAGATCCGAAACAATTTGATGATAAATGTTCTCGAAAATGCAGCGTTACAGGCCCGACGGGGAATATTGGCCCAACAGGAATGGATGGCAGAGACGGGCCGACCGGCGCAACCGGAGCTACCGGAGTCACCGGCGCGACAGGGGCGACAGGGCCTCGCGGTGCGACCGGAAATACCGGAGCTGATGGGGCAACCGGACCGAGCGGGCCAACAGGGGCAACCGGGCCGCAGGGGGAAAGAGGTCTGCAGGGAGTCACCGGCGCAACAGGGGCAACAGGAGCCACAGGGCCTCGCGGCCTTGGTACACAATCCTTCGCCAGCTTTGCGGATTTTGCGGACTCCTTTGTGGACAATCAGCCAATGGCGCTGCATCCAAGCATTGCAGATACAACACAGAATATCACATCTACTTCTACGACCAGATTGCTATTACAGCCTGGCTTCTATCAGATTTCTCTGGAGGTTAGCACGATATTGACAACTGCCGGCTATATGCAGATCACCCCGGCCTACAATGGTGCTCCACACATTGAATTTGGTATTTATTCACGAACGGGTTCCCCGCAAAATACTGCGGAGGGAAGCAGTCACTTCCTTATTGAGGTGACACAGGCAACCCCGTTTACGGTCAATTACAATTCCAATGTTGCCAATACAGACGGTCAGCTGACACTGGTCATTGTAAAGCTGGAGCGCTGAATCTATTGAAAAAGGACGGATACATTATATATCCGCCCTTTTCGCATGAGGCTAATCACCTCATCCTTTCCAGTAATGTGATCATCTTGGGGATAGATCATCACATGCTTATATTTTACATAAAAAAATAGATTTTGTAACAAATCGCGCTTAACTTGATATTTATTTTTATTTTTTCCAATAATTGCGTTTCTAACAGAAAATCGTCAAATATACAGCAGGATAGCAATTCCATATGCTACCGTACAGATCCTTTTCTGTTCCCTGTCCATAATGCCAAGCAACGATAGCAGCTTTTAAAAGGGGGGCTCCTCATATTCTGCAGCAGCCGTTCCAGACGTTTTTTTACAGAAGACGTCTTATGAATATAACGGAAATTTATTTACGCTATGTGATAAATCAACACCATATTCGAAGCTCAAGCAATATCCATTTGTCATAAAGAAAAGATGTACACAGTCTGCACATCAGATTCCCATATCCTCTATAATCAACGTTTCCAGCGTTCTCCAAATCCAGATATCACTCACTGCATCCAGAAGCATACAAATACCGGTTCCAATTACCATAAATTCACTATGCAGATGAAACTGCAGGGCCAGACCAGCCGTTGCAATCATTTTCGCAGCAGTAACGATCGCCGCAATCCACCACCTTGCATATCGTAAATGGCGAATCCTTCCCGTTACAATCATATTACTGAAGGCATGGATAAACGTAACAAAAGCCAGTACGGCAGGCAGAGTATCATAAACCTCCTCCGGATTTGTCAGCATCCACACACCAAGAAAGCTGACCAGCAGGCACTCAATCAGGGACAGCAGTGATATCAGAAACCGTTCATCCTCCTCGAGAAACAGGATCAGCTGCGGTACTCCCTGAAACAACAGCATGATTCCTCCGATAAACGTCATCAACTCCGGACTTACCGGATATAAAATCATGAACATGATACCAAAGCAGCTCCACATCAGTGACTGATAAAATCCGTTCCACTTCAGTCTATGTACGTACTTAATAGAAAAAAGCATACCATCCCTCCAAGTGTATCCATATGGTATCACGAACTGTCTGGAAAAGAAAGCATGAATCGAAAAAACATAAAAGAAAGCAGAAGCAGGATTCTATTTCACAGCTGCACCATAACATACAGGCTCATATAATAGGAAAAGCTGCCGCTCTACTTTACAGTCCCTTACATAATAAAGAAATAGAAATCACAAGGACTGTAACAGCTGCCTTAGTTGAACACCCCTTCCATCATTCCTTTTCTGAAGCTGATGCAGCCAACAAAGCTGCACTGCCTGTACCTCATGACTGAGGTAGTACTCCTCTTTGCTTCCTTATACTTCATTCGCGACAGCATATCCGCAGATATTTTTTCAAGCTGCACATTTTCAACAGCACAAAACAGTTGGCGATATGATCTGCTTGCTTGTAATACAGCAAACAGAAAGAAAAATGTAAGAATATCTCATATAGGCTAAGTCCTGCAAATATGGTATAATTTTACCTGTAACGGGAGGTAGCGAATGAAAATACTGGATACCCTGGGGAAAACTAAGAAGGCCATTGGCGGAGTTATCGCCATATGCATACTGGCTGCGGCTATATTCTTTGCAGGAACCATTTTCGGAGGAAAGCAGAGTGAACCGAAAATTACATCAACAGCCCTGACACAGCAGCTGCAGGAGGTAAGCGATCTGGCTGTTATGGAATATAATTATACAAAGGTTGGTAAATTTGAAAATTCTCTGACATTGAACGGATGGAATATTCCCTTAACAAAAAAGAGCTTTCTGCTTACTTATGCAGGGCAGCTGAAAGCCGGGGTTCATATGGACCAGGCAGAGGTAGAGGTCAAGGGGAACACCATCACCGTATTCCTGCCAGAGGTTGAGATTCTAAGCAATGTCATTGATGAGAAAAGCATTGAGGTATACGATGAAACAAAAAATATTTTTAATCCCATCAGCATTGAGGACTACACAGCGTTTGCCACGCAACAAAAGGATAAGGTTGCGGATGAAGCAGTTGAAAACGGACTGCTTAGTGAAGCGGCAACGAAATCACAATCCGCAATCCGCAAGTTTTTCAATATGATACCGGAAATTAAGGAGCATTACAGCATTGAGGTTCAATTCAAATCCTAGGAGGTTATAAAAGCTATGGTTAAGCATGTGTTATTTGTGAAAATGAAGAATCCTTCCCGCGAGGAATGTGAAAAGGTAAAAGCATTATTTTTATCCATGAAGGAGCAAATTGATTTCATTCGTGATCTGCAGGTCGGAATCGACTATTTGCATTCCGAACGCTCCTACGATGTTGTCTTGGAGCTAATCGTAGATGACAGACAGGCGCTGGAGGACTACCAGAAAAACGCCTATCATGTGGAAAAAGTAAAGCCGTATATCCATGCTGTACGCAGCGGCAGTGCAACGGTTGATTACGAATTTTAGCAGAAGTACGCAGAGTTAGAAGCATTTATTTCATACTTATATAAAAAGCATACAGATCACTGTACGTGATGGATTCCCCGCATCCTCACAGTATCCTGTATGCTTTTATTTTTATTATTCTGCCAGATATAGCTGTACACCCAGCTGCTGATATAGCCTCTGTATATCCTCATGCAAAGCAGCATCGCTTAATATTCCCTGTATTTGTGATAATTGACATATCGTTTTGAATGCCTTTTTTGAGAATTTACTGTGATCCGCACAGACAATCGTAGCCTCTGCACACTCATGCAGCAGCAGCTTCATAATATTCTCATCCGTTGCCGAGCTGGTAATACCTGCTGTTGGATCAACACCGTTGGGAGACAGGAAAAACAAGTCACTGTTCATGTGCTTCATCGCCGCAAGCGCTACATCATCATGAAAGGATTCATGCTGCTTGTCAAGCCTTCCTGCCATTAGGAAAACCTCTACATGCTCACTGTGGACAAGCGCATTGGCAACCGGGAGTGAGTATGTGATAACCGAACAGCTGCGTGTTGATTCCGCCAGCTTTTTGGCAATCGCATAACAGGTTGTACCGGCATCAAGGGCAACGCTCATCCCCTCTTTGATCAAATGCTTTACAGCATAGTCAGCCATATGCTCCTTTAAGTCCATATGCAGGGACTCTCTAGTCGTGAAAATTGTATTCTGCGGCATACGTCCTGTAGAAACCGCACCACCGGGAATACGTTTTAAAAGCTGCTTTTTTTCAAGCAGGGTAAGATCATTACGGATGGTTGCCGGTGAGACATGAAACAGCTCGCATAGTTCAGAAACCTGCATGTGCTCCTGTTCCTGAAGTACCTCACAGATGCGCTGATGCCGCCGCCTTGCTTTCTTATCATTATTCATTTCACTCACCTCATATACACATTTCATTATAACAGAATTCCCGCTGCCTGTGCATCCATGCACTTTTTTTTCAGCATTTTTTAAGAATTTATGTATGATATCCATTACATTATAAAAAGTTTATAGTTTATTAAGAAGATGCGAAAGGTTTCTTTACGATTATTGTCCATAATAGAGCATAAAGAAAGCTCAGGTGATGAAATGGAATTTACAAACTATACAATAACAGGCTTACAGCAGAAACAGGTAGAGGAACGTATTCTGAAGCATCAAAAAAACAGCGCGTCACGCTCGATTACGAAAACACGGCGTCAGATTTTCAAGGAAAATATATGCACCCTGTTCAATCTGCTTAATATATTGATTGCGCTGGCACTGATTCTTGTCAACGCATGGTTCAATCTGATGTTTCTGGCGGTTATTTTCTGCAATATCAGCATCGGCATCCTGCAGGAGCTGCATGCGAAAAAGCTGGTGGATCAGCTGTCCCTGCTTATGAGCCAGAAGGTATCCGTCATGCGCGATGGCAGGCTGTTGCAGATCGACGCTCAGGAGCTTGTACTGGATGATATTATGGTACTGTCCAGCGGTGAACAAATCATATGTGATGCCTTGCTGGTACAAGGAGAGGCTGAAATCAATGAGGCATTATTAAGCGGAGAGTCTGATCCGGTTCATAAGCGTGCAGGAGATCAGCTTCTGTCGGGAAGCTCACTTATTTCCGGGAAATGCTATGCAAGGGTGCTTCATGTCGGTGAGGATAATTATGCCAACCGAATTGCCAGTGAGGTAAAGGAGGTGCGTTCTGTCAATTCCCGTTTGTTAAGGGCGATGAAGCAGGTTACCCGTTTAACCGGAATTGCAATCATTCCCCTCGGCCTTCTGTTATTCTTAGAGGCCTGGGGAATCCGGGGAGATTCCCTTCAGGAAAGCGTCATTACCAGCTCTGCCGGACTTCTGGGAATGCTTCCCAAAGGTCTGGTTCTTCTCATCAGTGTATCCCTTGCGGCCGGTGTCGGACGTATGGCTAAGCACAGGGTTCTCGTACAGGATTTGTACTCTCTGGAAACACTGGCAAATGTGGATATTCTCTGTCTGGATAAAACAGGTACGATTACTACCGGAGATTTAAAGGTGGAAGCCATGTGGACACTTCACGGGTATACACAGAAGGATATGGAGTATATACAGTCCTTTCTGTATCACAGTGATGACAATAATGCAACGTATCAGGCACTTTGCGAATCGTTCGGTACCAAAGCGGTTTACACCCCGGTATCCCGTATTCCGTTTTCTTCTGTGCGGAAATGGAGCAGTGTCACGTTTGCCGAATACGGTACATTGATTATGGGAGCTCCGGATAAGCTGCTTCCCACACTTGATCCCAGCTTCACAGAAGCAATGGAGGAAGGAAAACGTATCCTTTTGATTGGAAGGTGTAAAAACGAGCTTGTGGAAGATCAGCCTCTGCCTGCGGTTGTTCCCTTATGTGCTGTTGTATTGTCGGATACCGTACGTCCAAATGTTGAAAAAACACTGCAGTTTTTCAAAGAGGAGGGTGTGGAAATCAAAGTAATTTCCGGCGATCATATTACTGCTGTTTCTGCCATTGCCAGAAAGGCGGGGTTGCATAGCTGGAATGCCTGTGTTGATATGAGCAGTGTCGGTAATGATGTAAAGACAATCGAACAGCTCGCAGGGCAGTATTCCGTCTTTGGCAGAGTAACACCGATACAGAAAAAGCTGCTTGTTCAGTCAATGCAGAAGCATGGGCATTCCGTCGCTATGAGCGGTGATGGTGTGAATGATATGCTGGCATTAAAGGAGGCAGATTGCAGTATCGCTATTGCGCAGGGAAGCGATGCGGTCAAGCAGATGTCCCAAATCGTACTGCTGGATTCCGATTTTTCCACACTGCCGCTGCTTGTACAGGAGGGACGCCGTGTTGTGAATAATGCGACCCGTGTAGCCGGTGTATTTTTCATTAAAACAATCTATTCGGTATTGCTCTCCATAATCTGTATCGGTATGAATCTTCCGTTTCCGTTTATCCCCGTTCAAATCACACTGATCGACCTTGCCATCGAGGCCTTTCCTTCCTTTCTTACCATGCTGGAGCCGGATCATAAGAAGGTTTCCGGAGATTTTCTTACCACGGTTTTGCGCAATGCGCTTCCAAATGCGATAGCCATTGTGTTCAGCTTTTTGTCGATTGAGTATATGAGGGAAGGATTTTCTATCCGTTATGAAGAAGCAGTTACGATGATGTATTTATGTGTTTCCGTTATATCCATGCTTTCCGTTTATCGTTCCCTACGGCCATGGAACCGGCTAAGAGCATTGGTCTGCCTGTGTATGACAGCCGGCTTTGTATTGGCAATCGTACTTTTCCACAATCTGCTGCACTTAACGGTGCTTTCTTACCGCCTTGGTATTCTGAGCGTCATTCTCATTATGTCGGCCATTCTGCTTCGCCAGATTCTGATTCTCTTGCTGCCCTTGATTCCTGCCCTGCGACCGGAAAAGAGGAAATCCCGGCAGCACTCCCTATCTTAATGTTTAAAGAACACGAAACAGTGCATACTTTCCATAGGAGTGCTGTTTTGTTTTCTTTTGCATTCCCGTACGCTGCCTGCTTATGTGTATAAATAAATTGATCATATTCCTTCTGATATTGGGTTAAATTTTTACGTTTATCATCTTTTCATTATCAAAGATTATGGTATAATACTAAAGACGGCATTTCGTTTATCCCGTTATTGTATAAGAAAAATGCAGGAATGCTCCAGCTTCCGTTACGGATATATACAGTTTTAGAATAACCGGGATATTTCACAGCTACCCTCGTAGGTAAACGGATATACCACAGCTCTCCTAAAGCTGGATTTCCAGTTCGATTCTGGACGAGGGTGCCATTTTAAAGGTTTTTTGACACTTTACATGAAATTGTAAGGTGTCTTTTTTATTTGTAATTGACCTTCACACAAAAAGTTTGTGAAATTTTAGCTTGGTAATTTTGTAGAAATCGTACCATGTCCTGAGTTTTTGCTAAAAAGAAAATTTGTTCCTGTTTTCCACATTCCCAAAAAGAAAATAGGAGACACCCCTTATTTTTTAATGCTTCTACAAATTGATTCATCAGACGCGGATTATATGTAAAAATAGATACCATTACTGTTTCTGCGCCTGCGTTCATCTACTACACATTCCATTGTTTTTATTTTGTCTAAATGAAAAAATGACATAATAATATTAGTTATTGTACCTCAAATATTGTATTTCAGATATAGAAAGGATATAGGCGCGCATCAAACTGCATATCCAACCTCAAGCGGTCAGAAACCTATATCCACAGAGAGTTTAATCTCTTTCTACTCAAAATATACCCTGTTCATTTTCATATGCAAATATTTATACATTTTGTTAGATTAATAGATCATTATGTGTTAAATCACTAGCAATATAACCCACTGTTTTACGTTCACCTTTCTTTACAATTAAACCTAAAGCGATTAACTTGTTTAAGTATCGATCCAAACTGGTCAAAGGAATCTTAGTTTTCTCAAAGATTTTTTTTCTATTTAAATTAGGATATTCTTTGATCACATTTAAAACAACCTGTTCTTTTTCACTTAATGCATATTCTAATGCCCCATTTAATGCCCCATTTAATGCCCTACTTTCTTCCTTTACAACCCATAATTTAAGATTTGTCATTCTCATTTCTTGATTCTCACTCAACTCTGGAACTTTAAATCCTTCTAATCTTGAAGGCTCTAATATTTTATCATACCCAGATCCAGCGCTTTCTCCAAATCCAATAAACCTAAAAAGCTTTTGTAAGGTGATATTTCTAGGAACAGATATTCCCCCTTGATATATTTGTTCAATAGGTAATCTTAGTAAGCTCGGATTTGAATAAGAAATATATTCCTCCTTTTTTACAATCAATATTGAGCAACTTTCCTCTTTAAAATCAGCATGAATGACTGAATTAACCAGTGCCTCTCTTGCAGCTACATGAAGTTTAGTTTCATCATTTCTTTGCAAAGAATCTCTCATTTGAAATGGAACAGGGTATTCAGAGATAAGTTTAGGGTATACTTTTATAATAAAATTTTAGGTTATCGCTGAAAGCCCCGGAAATACGGGCATTTCGCAGGATATGAGAACTCAATTTACTACCAATTTACTACTTTCGGATTGAGCCGCATATATGCTGAACCATACTGCTAATACCCGCCACCCCAAATACGGCACATCATAAATTGAATACGACACCGTAAACGCGGCGTTCCTCTTTCCCGTCATGGGAGAACAGGACGCCGCTTTTTTATGCCCAAATAGAGAAAGGAGGCGACGCCATGCTATTTACTTCCGGCCCTGACCGGGCGTTTGAACGGCTGATGCAGGAAAAGCCCGGTTTCGATCACTACGACGGCGGCGGGGCGGACGCGCCGGAGGATTGCGGCACCTGCCGATTTTACCGCCCGGATTGGAAATATCAATTCTGCCAGTTTGCAGAGTGTCCCTATCAGCCGGGCAAGCTGACCGACTATGCAGCGGTCAAATTCACAGTGAAAGGAGCGAACAACGCTATGGCAGTTTTCCGTGTGGAAAAGAACAAAGGCTATACGGTGATGTCAAATCACCACCTGCGGAATAAGAACCTGACCTTAAAGGCCAAGGGCCTGCTGTCGCAGATGTTGTCCTTGCCGGAGGATTGGGACTATACCCTAAAAGGACTGTCCTATATCAACCGGGAAAGCATCGACGCGATCAGGACAGCGGTATGGGAGCTTGAAAAAGCTGGATATATCCGGCGTGAGCAGGGCCGTGACGCAAAAGGCAAAATGGCCGATATGGTCTATACCATCTACGAACAGCCGGTATTGGAAAACCCGGTATTGGAAAATCCAACATCGGATAACCCGGTGTTGGAAAATCCGACATCGGATAATCCGGCGTCGGAAAATCCAACGCAATTAAATAAAGAAGTACAAAGAACTGACTTATCAAAAAAAGAAAAAATAATTACAGATGGACAAAGTACCCATTCCATTCCTATCCCATCCCCGACCCCTGCCCCTATGGAGGGCGAGGCAGCGGCTACGCCGCCGGAACGGAAAAGGACAGGAAAGGATGAGGCTGTACGGATTTATCGGGAAATCATTTTGGAGAACATCGAGTATGCCTATCTCATTCAGGACAGGAGCATTGACCGTGAACAGCTTGACGAAATCGTAGACCTGATGCTGGAAACCGTCTGCACCGCCCGAAAGACAATCCGTGTCGCCGGGGACGACTACCCTGCCGAGCTGGTGAAATCCAAGTACATGAAGCTGACCGGCGAACATATCCGCTTTGTCCTTGACTGTCTGCGGGAGAACACAACGAAAGTCCGCAATATCAAACAATACCTGCGGGCTATGCTGTTCAACGCCCCCAGCACCATTTCCAACTACTACACGGCCCTTGTCGCGCACGACATGGCACAGCCCGATTGGGGAAAGCCTAAATCCGGCCTGCCGGACTATTCCTGCGGCGAGGGCGAAAGCCTGTAACGAGAAAAGGAGGACGACCCTATGAAGCAGGGCGCATTGATTTTTGACGAGCGAACAGACCGTTACGACATCCGCTTTGATCTGGCCGACTATTACGGCGGCCTGCATTGCGGGGAGTGTTTCGACGTGATGATCGGCGGCAAATGGAGGCCCACCCGCATTGAAATGGCCGAAAACTGGTATCTTGTCGGCATCCGGGCCGACGACCTTTCCGGCCTGCGGGTGCGGATTTGACCTATATCTACCTGCGGCGTCTGGTGGTTCCGCCTTAGACGCCGCTTTTGACTTTCTGACAAGGAGGGATGCGATTGCAGGAAGAAGTTACTCAAAAGACCATTGCCCTGTCCATGAAAACGGGCAAGCTCACGGCTCAAGTGCTGCAAGCGGCGCTGAAAAAGTACCTGCAACACCGGGCCAAGGGCAAAAACACGCTGCACCACGGCCAGCAGAGCCTAAAGCAGCTTAAAAAGCATGGGGCTGATCTCTCCAACATTGAGATCACCGAGGCCAACATTGGAGCGTTCAAGCCATGCGCCAAGAAATACGGCGTGGATTTTACCTTACGAAAAGATAAGACCACCCAGCCGCCCCACTACGTTGTGATTTTCAAGGCCAAGGATGCAGATAACCTTGATCTGGCGTTTCGGGAGTTTACCGCCAAGACGCTTTCCAAGGAGCAGCGGCCCTCTATCCGCAAGGTTTTGTCCGCTGTGAAGCAAAAGGCGGCGGCCCAGACCAAGCAGCGGGCCAAGGAGAAAATCAAGGAAAGGGGGCTGGAACTGTGAAGCCTGACGTAAAGAAATTGCTGATCCTGAACCTCCCGTATCTGATTTTTGTGTACCTGTTTGCGAAATGCGGGGAGGCGTACCGGCTGGCCGCTGGTGCTGACCTGTCGGGGAAGCTCCTGCATTTTGCGGATGGTTTTGCGGCGGCTTTTGCCAACCCGCTGCCAAGCCTGCACCTGTTTGACCTGTGTATCGGTATCGCCGGTGCCGTGATCGTGCGGCTGGTGGTGTACTGCAAGAGCAAGAACGTGAAGAAATACCGCAAAGGCATGGAGTATGGCAGCGCCCGCTGGGGGACGGCCAAAGACATAGCGCCTTACATCGACCCCAAGTTTGAAAATAATATCCTGCTCACCCAAACGGAACGGCTTACCATGACCGGCAGGCCCAAAGACCCCAAGACAGCGCGGAATAAAAACGTGCTGGTGATCGGTGGCAGCGGTTCAGGGAAAACGAGATTTTTCGTGAAACCCAACCTGATGCAATGCTTTCCGACCACGGACTATCCGACTTCGTTTGTGGTGACAGATCCGAAAGGCACTTTGGTTCTGGAAACCGGCAGGATGTTCCAGCAGGCGGGCTACCGCATTAAAATCCTGAATACCATTAACTTTTCCAAGTCCATGAAGTACAACCCCTTTGTCTACATCCATTCGGAAAAGGACGTGCTAAAGCTGGTAAATACCCTGATTTCCAACACCAAGGGCGAGGGGGAAAAGTCAGCGGAGGATTTTTGGGTGAAGTCGGAACGGTTGTTTTATTCGGCCCTGATCGGCTATATCTGGTACGAGGCCCCAGCGGAGGAAATGAACTTCTCAACGCTGCTGGAAATGATAAACGCCAGTGAAGCCCGCGAGGACGACCCGGAGTTTCAAAGCCCCGTCGATCTCATGTTTGAGCGTTTGGAGCAGAAAGACCCCGACCATTTTGCGGTGCGCCAGTACAAGAAATTCCTGCTGTCCGCAGGCAAGACCCGTTCTTCCATCCTGATTTCATGCGGTGCCAGACTTGCGCCCTTTGACATCCGGGAGGTACGCGAGCTGATGGAGGACGACGAAATGGAGCTGGACACCATCGGGGACGAAAAGACGGTGCTGTATCTCATTATGAGCGATACGGACACGACCTTTAATTTCATTCTGGCTATGCTCCAAAGCCAGCTAATCAACCTGCTTTGTGACCGGGCTGATGATGTGTACGGCGGGCGGCTGCCTGTCCATGTACGCCTGATTTTGGATGAATTTGCCAACATTGGCCAAATACCCAATTTCGATAAACTCATTGCCACCATTCGAAGCCGTGAAATATCGGCCTCTATTATTTTGCAGAGCCAGTCGCAGCTAAAAGCGATTTACAAGGACGCCGCCGAGATCATTTCGGATAACTGCGATAGTGTGCTTTTCCTTAGTGGGCGCGGCAAAAATGCCAAGGAGATTTCCGATGCGCTGGGGAAAGAAACGATTGACAGTTTCAACACCAGCGAGAACCGGGGAAGCCAAACGTCCCACGGATTGAACTATCAAAAATTAGGAAAGGAGTTGATGTCCCAAGACGAAATTGCCGTGATGGACGGCGGCAAGTGTATCTTGCAGCTACGGGGTGTGCGCCCGTTTTTATCGGAGAAATTCGATATTACCAAGCATCCCCGGTACAAATACCTTGCCGACGCCGACAAGAAGAATACCTTTGACGTGGACAGATTTTTGACTATCACGCGCCGGAAACGGCAGCAAGTGGTAACGCAGGATGAAGTATTCGACCTGTATGAAATCGACCTGTCGGACGAGGACGCCGCCGCTGAATAAACAGCGGCTTTTTTCATTCCAACAACAAAATCAAAAAATCATTATGAGCCGGAAACCGGCAGAAAGAGGTAAATTTATGGCATTTTTTAATTCCGCAGTTACTACTTTGCAGACTATCGTGATCGGACTGGGCGGCGCTCTGTGCGTATGGGGCGGCATCAATCTGTTGGAGGGATACGGGCAGGACAATCCGGGGGCAAAATCGCAGGGTGTCAAGCAGCTTGTCGCTGGCGGCGGCGTGGCCCTGATCGGTGTCACTCTGGTTCCCCTGCTGTCCGGGCTGCTGGGCTGATCCTGGCCTTTGTCCCTGTCCAAACCCTTAACTAATCGCCTCCGCGTCCTCCCGGCCAGACCGGGAGGGCGCGGGAAAGGAGGTGCTACCCGTGATTAGTGAAATCATTGAAGAATGGATAAAAGGCATCCTCATGGACGGTATCACGGGCAACCTGTCCGGGCTGTTCGATACGGTAAATGCCAAAGTCGGAGAAATCGCCGCCGACGTGGGACGAACCCCGCAGGCATGGAACAGCGGTATTTTCAATATGCTGCACAGCCTGTCGGAAACCGTGATCGTCCCCATAGCCGGGGCCATACTCGCCCTTGTCATGTGCTATGAGCTTATCCAGATGATAACGGAAAAGAACAATATGCACGACTTTGACAGCTCCATGTTCTTCCGCTGGATATTCAAATCCGCGTTTGCAATCCTGATCGTAACGAACACATGGAACATCGTCATGGGCGTATTCGACGCCACCCAAAGCGTCGTCAATCAAAGCGCCGGTGTGATTATCGGGCAGACATCCATTGATTTTAACACCCTGATACCAGACCTTGAAAGCCAATTGGAGGCTATGAGCGTGGGCGCTCTTTTGGGGCTGTGGTTCCAAACCCTTGTTGTGGGCCTCACCATGAATATCCTTTCCATCTGCATTTTCCTTGTGACCTATGGCCGCATGGTGGAAATCTATGTTGTCACGTCGCTGGGGCCTATCCCCCTTGCCACAATGGGCAACGCGGAATGGCGCGGCATGGGCCAAGGGTATCTGAAATCCCTGCTGGCGCTGGGCTTCCAAGCCTTTTTAATCATGGTTGTGGTGGGTATCTACGCGGTGCTGATACAGAATATCGGTTCCGCTTCCGACATATCCGGCGCAATCTGGGGCTGTATGGGCTATACGGTGCTGCTGTGCTTCTGCCTGTTCAAGACCGGCAGTATATCAAAGGCCGTATTCGGGGCGCATTGATCCCAAAATCCAAGCATACACAGGAGGAACTTGTTTATTTCAACGTACAACATCATTTACGCTGACCCGCCGTGGCGGTATGACTGCAAAAACGTACAGGGCGCAGCGGAAAATCACTATTCCACCATGAGCATTGACGAGCTGTGCGCCCTGCCGGTGGAACGGCTGGCGTCCAAAGACTGCCTGCTGTTTTTGTGGGCCACATTCCCCATGCTGCCGGAAGCTCTGCGGTTAATCAAAGCGTGGGGCTTTTCATTCAAGACCGTGGCTTTTGTATGGCTGAAACAGAACCGTAAAAGCCTTACATGGTTTTACGGGCTGGGCCGCTGGACAAGGGGAAACGCGGAAATCTGCCTGCTGGCAACACACGGCAAGCCGAAGCGTCGTTCTGCCTCTGTCCATCAGTTTATTATCAGCCCGATTGAACAACACAGCAAAAAGCCGGATGTGACCCGTGAAAAAATCGTAGAGCTGGCGGGCGATTTGCCCCGCGTGGAGCTGTTTGCCAGACAGAAAACCCCCGGCTGGGACGTGTGGGGGAACGAGGTGGAATGTGACCTTATCCTGACGTGAAAGGAGGTGCCAAATGGCTTATGTAACCGTCCCCAAGGACTTAACCCATGTGAAAAGCAAGGTTGTGTTTGGGCTTACCAAACGGCAACTGATCTGTTTTTCCGGGGCGCTGGTGATCGGCGTCCCCTTATATTTTCTCACCCGTGACTATCTTACCAACAGCGCGGCGGCCCTGCTCATGGTATTTGCCATGCTGCCGGGCTTTTTGCTTGCCATGTACGAGCGTCACGGCCAGCCCCTTGAAGTGGTGATTATGCAGATCATCCAGTGCTGCTTCATCCAGCCAAAGGAGCGTCCCTATCAGACCGACAACACCTACACCGCCCTTGTGCGGCAATACCAGATGGAACAGGAGGTAAAGGCCATTGTCCAAAAAGGAAATCCCAAGAGAAACCGAAAAAACAAAGCTGACCCGCGCCCAGCGAAAAGAAATTGACGCGGTAATCCGTAAATATAAGGGCGACGGCAGGCCCCACACGGCGCAGCAGAGCATCCCCTACGAGGTCATGTACCCGGACGGCGTGTGCCGGGTATCGCCCGGCGTCTTTTCCAAGTGCATTGAGTTTGCGGACATCAGCTATCAGCTTGCCCAGCCGGACACGCAGACGGCTATCTTTGAAAAACTGTGCGACCTGTATAACTATGTGGACGCCTCCATTCATATCCAGTTTTCTTTCCTCAATCGGAAAGTTGACCCGGTGCAGTACGCCAAGAGCTTTGAGATCGCGCCGCAGGGGGACGACTTCGACGACATCCGGGCCGAGTACACCGGCATTCTGCAAAAGCAGCTTGCAAACGGCAACAACGGCATGGTAAAGACCAAATACCTGACATTCACCATCGAGGCCGAAAGCGTGAAAGCGGCGCGAGCCAGATTGAAGCGCATCGGCTTTGACCTGTTAGGCTATTTCAAGAGCATGGGGGCCGTAGCCCATGTGATGGACGGCTGGGAACGGCTGAACCTGCTGCATGGCGTGTACCACCCGGACGGCGAGATATTCAATTTTGACTGGAAGTGGCTGGCCCCGTCCGGCCTCTCCACCAAGGATTTTATTGCCCCGTCCTCCCTGTGCTTCGGCAATGCAAAGACATTCGGCATGGGCGGCAAATACGGCGCGGTAAGTTTCCTGCAAATCCTGTCCCCGGAGCTGTCGGACGATATGCTGGCCGACTTCCTCAATACGGAAAGCGGTGTTTTAGTCAATCTCCATGTGCAGGCCATTGAACAGACCAAGGCGATCAAGACCATCAAGCGCAAAATTACCGACCTTGACGCTATGAAGATTGCGGAGCAGAAAAAGGCCGTCCGCAGCGGTTACGATATGGACATTCTTCCCAGCGACCTTGCCACCTACGGCGAGGACGCCAAGAAGCTGCTGACAAAGTTGCAGACCCGCAATGAACGGCTGTTCCAGTTGACGTTCCTTGTCCTCAACGTGGCCGACACCAAGCAAAAGCTGAATAACGACGTGTTCCAAGCCGCAGGCGTGGCCCAAAAGCATAACTGTCCCCTTGTCCGGCTGGACTACCAGCAGGAACAGGGCCTTGCAAGCAGCCTGCCGCTGGGCGTCAATCAGATCAAGATACAGCGCAGCCTTACGACTTCCAGCGTGGCCGTGTTCGTCCCCTTTGTGACGCAGGAGCTTTTTCAGGGCGGCGCGGCCATGTATTACGGCATCAACGCCAAGTCCCGCAACATGATTATGCTGGACAGGAAGCAGGCCCGTTGCCCCAATGCCTTGAAGCTCGGCACCCCCGGCAGCGGCAAATCCATGAGCTGTAAATCCGAGATCGTCAGTGTGTTCTTAACGACGCCTGACGATATTTTTATTTCAGACCCGGAGGCCGAATATTACCCCCTTGTCAAACGGCTCCACGGACAGGTAATCCGGCTGTCGCCTACCAGCAAGGACTTTGTGAACCCGCTGGACATCAACCTGAATTATTCGGAGGACGATAACCCGCTGGCCCTGAAATCCGACTTTGTGCTGTCGTTCTGTGAGCTTGTCATGGGCGGCAAGAACGGGCTGGAAGCCATTGAAAAGACCGTGATAGACCGGGCTGTGCGCGTGATCTACCGGCCCTATCTGGCAGACCCCCGCCCGGAGAATATGCCGATCCTGTCCGACCTCCACAAAGCGTTGTTAGATCAGCATGTCCCGGAGGCTGACCGGGTGGCGCAGGCCCTTGACCTGTATGTGTCCGGCTCCCTGAACGTATTTAACCACCGTACCAACGTGGACATCGGCAACCGGCTTGTGTCCTTTGACATTAAGGAGCTGGGCAAGCAGCTCAAAAAGCTGGGGATGCTCATTGTCCAAGACCAGATATGGGGGCGCGTCACGGCCAACCGAAGCCAAGGAAAGGCCACATGGTATTTTGCCGACGAGTTCCATTTGCTTTTGAAAGAGGAACAGACGGCGGCCTATTCTGCGGAGATTTGGAAGCGGTTTAGGAAATGGGGCGGCATTCCAACAGGTGCCACCCAGAACGTCAAAGACCTGCTTTCCTCCCCGGAAATTGAAAATATCCTTGAAAACAGCGACTTCATTACGCTGCTCAATCAGGCGTCCGGGGATAGAAAAATCCTTGCGGAACGCTTGAATTTGTCCACCGAACAGCAGAAGTACATCGACAATTCCGAACCCGGCGAGGGCCTTTTGATCTTTGAAAACGTGGTGCTGCCCTTTACCAACCCCATCCCGCACAACACCCAGCTTTACAAGATTATGACGACCCGCTTAAACGAGGTGGCGGGAGTATGACCCGGCGACGCCACAAAGGAGGTGAACCACCATGAAAGAGCTGAAAGCCAAGGCGAAAGTGACGCAGGCCATGACCCGCGACGGGCTGACGCTGGAAAATCAGGCCACCGGCGAGGTGGAGAACATTTCCAGCCGGGAGGCCGAACAGGATTTGTCCGCGCCGGGGCCGGGCGGCACCGCCGATAAGCTGCTGGAACGGGCCGACGCCATCCATGACGGCCATAAGGCCAAGAAAGCCGCGAAGCAGGCCGGGGCTGTGGCCGCCGAGGGGGACGCTGCCCTGCACCGGCCATCCGCCCGGCTCCAACTGTCGGAGGAAGAACGGGCCGACCCGGATTTACAGCCCTATATCCGAAAATCGGACAAACGGGCCGATAAGCTGGATAAGGCCCGCGCCGCCATCCCCAAGAAGCGCGTCCCGGTCAAGGAAACCGTCTTTGACGAGGCAAGCGGCAAAGCAAAGACCGTCCTGCACTTTGACAAACAGGACAAGGGGCCTCCCTCCCTGAAACCCAATCCGGCAGGCCGTCCTGTTTCCGAGGTTTTTCTATTCGGCCACGGGAAAATCCATGAAGTCGAGCATGAAAACGTGGGTGTGGAGGGCGGCCATAAGGGGGAGGAACTTGCCGAGCGGCAGGCCGGAAAAGCCATCCGCAGCACCATCCGGCACCACAGGCTGAAACCCTACTGGGACGCGGAAAAGGCCGAGCGCAGGCTATTGTCTGCCAACGCGGAGTATTTCTACCAGAAATCTTTGCGGGATAACCCGGAGATCGCACAGGCGGCCAGCAACCCCATTTCCCGGTTCTGGCAGAAACAGCAGATCAAGCGCCAGTACGCCAAGGCCGCCCGGACAGCGGGCCAGACCGCAGGCGCGGCGGCACAGGGCGCGGCCAAGACAGCCGGGGCCTCCACGAAAGCGGCCAAGGCCGCAGCCAAAGAAAGTGAACGGGCGGCCTCCTTTGTGGCCCGCCACTGGAAAGGGGCGCTGGCCGTCCTTGTGTTGGGGCTTTTGATGCTGCTTATCATCGGCGGCTTACAGTCCTGCACCGCCATGTTCGGCAGCGCCGGAAGCGGCATCACGGCGTCCTCTTACTTTTCCGAGGATAGCGATATGTTGGCCGCCGAGGACGCCTACGCGGAGCTGGAAGCCGAGCTGCAAGACTATCTGGACAACTACGAGGCCACCCATGACTATGACGAATACCATTTTGACCTTGACGAGATCAGCCATGACCCCTATGTGCTGATTTCCATTCTGTCGGCGCTCCATGACGGGATATTTACCATCGGGGAGGTACAGGGTGATTTGTCCATGCTCTTTGACAAGCAATATATCCTGACAGAAAACGTCGTGGTAGAAACCCGTTACCGCACCGAAACCGATACATGGACGGACGCGGAGGGCAACACCCATACAGACACCTACCAAGTGCCGTATGACTATTACATCTGCTACGTCACGCTGGAAAACTTCGACCTGTCCCATGTGCCAGTCTATATCATGGACGAGGAAACGCTAAGTTTCTATTCCCTGTATATGTCCACGCTAGGAAACCGGCCTGATCTGTTTTCCGGCAGCCAGTACCCCAACGCCTCCACCCTGACGCCGCCGACCTACTACGACGTACCCCCGGAGGCTTTGGAGGATGCCACCTTTGCCGCCATGCTCAAAGAGGCGGAAAAATATATCGGTTATCCCTATGTGTGGGGCGGCAGCTCTCCCAGCACCAGCTTTGATTGCAGCGGCTTCATTTCGTGGGTAATCAATCATAGTGGATGGAACGTGGGACGGCTGGGGGCGCAGGGCCTATATAACATCTGCACCCCTGTTTCCAGTTCGCAGGCCAAGCCCGGCGACCTTGTATTTTTCAAGGGAACCTACGACACCCCCGGCGTGTCCCACGTCGGCCTGTATGTGGGCAACAATGTGATGCTGCATTGCGGGAACCCGATTTCCTACACGAACCTTACTTCAAACTACTGGCAATCCCATTTTTACAGTTACGGGCGTTTACCTTAACGCCAGAAAGGAGCTTTCAATTATGGCAACCAAACTTGACCGCATCGAAAAGGACATCCAGAAAACCAAGTCTAAGATCGCGGAGTTTCAGAAACAGCTTCGGGAGCTGGAAACGCAGAAAACCGAACAGGAGAATTTGCAGATCATCCAGCTTGTGCGCGGCATGAACATGAAGCCGGAGGAATTTGCCGCGTTCTTACGCAGCGGCGCAATGCAGGCCGCCCCTGCCGCAACCCCTTACCATGAACAGGAGGACAATGCCCATGAAGAATAAGACCAGACGGATTTCCCGTATTCTCCCCGCACTTCTGGCCGTGATGCTCTGCGTCACGGCCTTTCCCGTTACCGCCCTTGCAGGCGGCAATGACCCGGCACCGGCCCCGCTGCCGGAGGCTACAACCGAACCCGCTACGGGCGGTTTGGAGCCTGAAACAGACGAAACCGGCACCGCCACGGACGGGACAGAAACCGAGGCCGAAAAAGATACCGGCCCTCTGACCGGCAAGGACATCACCGACCTGTTTTCCGCGCTGTTCGGTTCCAAGGTGAGCATTGCCGCCACGGACGACGGCATCCAGATCACCACCGGCACCGACAAAAAAGAACCTGAACAGACCGGCACCGTCACCACCAACGGCGGCAGGCTGAATGTCCGCACCGGCGCGGGGCTTGACAAGACCGCGTTCACCCAGCTTCCCAATGGGACGACGGTTGAGGTAGTCGGCACAGACGGCGACTGGATTAAAATTCTCTTGCCGGAGCGCATCGGCTATGTCCATTCCGACTATATGACCGTCAGCGAAAAGGAAGTAGCGGCTACCGGCGAGGGCGGTTTTTCCCTCTCCATTGACCCGGAGGAAATTGCTTCTCTGCTGGAACTGTTCAATGGCGGCGGGGCCAGCGCCGCCCTGTCCCCGGACGGGAACCTGTCACTGATTGACGACATCGGCAGCGCCGCGAAAAATGGCAAGCAGTTTATCACCGTGGAAACCAAAAACGGCAATGTGTTTTATCTGATTATTGACCGGGACGACGAGGGAAAAGAAACTGTCCATTTCTTAAATCAGGTGGATGAAGCCGATCTGCTGACGCTGATGGAGGACGGGGAAACCGTCACCCCCGCTGCTGTCTGCTCCTGTACCACGAAATGCAAGGCCGGGGCTGTGAACACGAATTGCCCGGTATGTAAAACCAACCTGACCGAGTGCAGCGGCCCGGAGCCGCAGGAACCCCAGCCGGAGGAACCCGAAGCCCCGGAGGAAGAACCCAAGGGCGGCGCGGGCGGCCTGATCGTGTTCCTGCTGGTGGCGCTGGCGGGCGGCGGTGCGGCCCTTTACTATTTCAAGTTCAAAAAGCCCAAGGCTGAAACCACCGGCAGCGACGATTTGGGCGAGTATGATTTTGGGGAGGACGAGGATTTGGAGGACGAGGAACCCGAAACCGAGTTTGACCCGGAAGCTGATTTTGTGAGTGAACAGGAGGACGAGGAATGACATATAAACTTGTAATCGCGGAAAAACCCAGCGTGGCCCGCAGCATTGCGGGCGTGATCGGGGCCACGGAGAAACACGACGGCTATTTGGAGGGGAACGGCTATCTGGTGAGCTGGTGCATCGGACATCTGGTGTCCTTTGCCGACGCCGGACGCTATGACGAGCGTTTCAAAAAATGGCGCTATGAGGATTTGCCCATTCTCCCGGAAACATGGCAGTACATCGTCCCCGACGACAAGAAACAGCAGTTTGACGTTCTCTGTTCGCTGATGCAGCGCCCCGACGTGACCGGCCTTGTGTGCGCCACCGACGCCGGGCGCGAGGGGGAATTGATTTTCCGTTTCGTCTACCAGATGGCGGGATGCCAAAAGCCCTTTGAGCGCCTTTGGATTTCCTCTATGGAGGACAGTGCTATTAAGGACGGCTTTGCCCACCTGAAACCGGGCGGCGACTATGATCCGCTGTATCAATCGGCCCTGTGCCGGGCCAAGGCCGACTGGCTGATCGGCATTAACGCCACCCGGCTTTTTTCCGTCCTGTACCACAAGAACCTGACTGTGGGCCGCGTCCAGACGCCGACCTTAAAAATGCTGGTGGACAGGGACGCCAAGATTACCGATTTCAAGAAAGAGAAATATCACATCGTCCATATCACGGCGGGCGGCGCGGACGCGGTAAGCAGCCGCTTTTCCGACGCTGCCGAGGCAAACACCGTCAAGGCGGCTTGTGCAAAAGCGCAGGCCGTTTGCGTTTCCGTGACGCGGGAGAAAAAGACGGAACAGCCGCCCAAGCTCTATGACCTTACCACCTTGCAGCGGGAGGCTAACCGGCTTTTCGGCTATACCGCCAAGCAGACCCTTGACTATGCCCAGGCACTGTATCTAAAGAAGCTGCTGACCTATCCGAGAACGGATAGTCAATATCTTACCGACGATATGCTGCCCGCCGTGGAAAGCCTTGTGTCCGGCCTGTGGGAGCTGGTGCCGTTTGCCAAGGGCCTGAACCTTTCCCCGCAGTTTGACCGCATCCTGAACAGCAAAAAGGTGTCCGACCACCACGCCATTATCCCCACCGCTGAATTTGTGAAGCAGGGCTTTGGCACTCTGGCCGAGAGTGAAAAAAAGCTGCTGTCCCTGATCTGCTGCAAGCTCTTATGTGCCGTGGCCGGGCCGCATATCTATGAGGCCGTCACCGCCACATTTACCTGTGCCGGGCAGGAGTTTACCGCCAAGGGCAAGACCGTCCTTTCCCCCGGCTGGAAAGAGATTGAACGCCGGTTCCGTTCTTCCTTAAAGACCGACGCCGACGAGGACGCCGAGGCGGTGCGGGAGCTGCCGGAGCTTTGCGAGGGCCAGACCTTTGCAGACGTGGCCGCCTCTGTCACCGAGCATTTCACCACGCCGCCCAAGCCCTACACCGAAGATACGCTTTTGTCCGCTATGGAACGGGCCGGGGCCGAGGATATGCCGGAGGATGCCGAGCGCAAGGGATTAGGCACACCGGCCACCCGCGCCGCCATTCTGGAAAAGCTGGTGCAGATGGGCTTTGTCCAGAGAAAAGGCAAGCAGCTCATTCCCACCAAGGACGGCATCAATCTGGCTGTGGTGCTGCCGGAGGCGCTTACTTCTCCCCAGCTTACTGCCGAATGGGAAAACCGGCTGACCGAGATCGCCAAGGGGCAGGCCGATCCTGACGAATTTATGGACGGCATCGAGACGCAGGCGCGGGAGCTGGTGCAGACCTATTCCTGTATCAGTGAGGAAAAGCAGAAATTGTTTCAGGCCGAGCGTGTTCCTATCGGGACGTGTCCCCGCTGTGGTGAGGCTGTCTATGAGGGCAAGAAAAACTACTACTGCGGAAACCGGGCCTGCCAGTTCGTCATGTGGAAGAATGACCGATTTTTTGAGGAACGCAAGAAAGCGTTCACCCCGAAGATCGCCGCTGCGCTGCTCAAAACCGGCAAAGTCAAGGTAAAGGGCCTCTATTCCGTAAAGACCGGCAAAACCTACGACGGGACGGTGCTTTTGGCTGATACCGGGGGCAAGTACGTCAACTACCGCATTGAACACAGGAGCTAAAGGACAGTAACACAGCAAGCATAGGGAGTGTGGCTACACTCCCGGTAAAATCCCCCGGCCGCGTCCCTGCCGGGCCGGGGATTTTTGCTTGTTGGGGAAGTCCCCAACCCCCTATTTTTTGAAACAGAACAGAGAAAGGAGTGACCGCGTGAACGAAGTATTTTCTATCCAAGTCCATAACCGGCAGTTTTTGGAACAGGGCAAACAAGGCGTCTGGCTGGATTTGCCCACCACAACCGAAACGCTGCAAGCCGCCCTGCGGGATGTTGGCATTACTGCCGACAATCCGCAGGATTTTTTTATCAACGGGTATTCCTGCCCGGAGGACAGACACCTTGCCATTCCCTATGACATGGTGCTGGCCGCCGACGTGGACGAGCTGAATTTCCTTGCCGCCCGGCTGGGCCAGCTTGACGCCGCCGAGATCGCAGAGCTGAACGCCGCCCTGCAAAATCCCCGTGGCGGCTTTGAGAATATCGGCCAGATCATCGACTACACCGAAAATGTGGATTACTATGTGCATCTTCCCGACGTTAGGGGGGATGGACAGTTGGGCGACTACTACCTGAACCGTTCCGGCATGGTGGATATGCCGGAGGAATGGAAAGCCGGGATTGATACGGCGCAGTTTGGACGCCACATTGCCCAGCAGGAACAAGGCGTTTTTACCCAGTACGGCTATCTGGTGAGAAGCGGCGACGAATGGCAGCGCGTCCATGAGGGCCAGCCGGTGCCGGAGGAATACCGGGTGATGCACTACCCCCAGCCGGAAGCTGACCGGGAGGAACCGCAGGCCCAGCAGCCGGAGGCATCCGAAAGCCCCGACAAAGCGCCGCCCCCGGTTATCCCGATCATGCTGGACGGCATGAACAGCAAAGAACGCATGAAAGTGATTACTGACCGTCTGGAAACCGGCGTACAGGAGCTTTTTGAAAGTAGCCGCTATATGGCTTACTTATCCGCTATGTCCAAGATGCACGATTACAGTCTGAACAATACGCTGCTGATCGCCATGCAGGGCGGTTCGATTGTGGCGGGCTATAACAGGTGGCAGGATGAATTTGACCGCCATGTGAAGCGGGGCGAGAAAGGCATTAAGATACTGGCCCCGGCCCCGTTCAAGGTTAAGCAGCAGATGGAGAAAATCGACCCGGCCACCCAGCAGCCCGTGATCGGCGCGGACGGCAAGCCCGTGACCGAAGAACAGGAAGTGACGGTTCCGGCCTTTAAGGTGGTGACAGTCTTTGACATCAGCCAGACCGAGGGCAAGGATTTTCCCATGCCCTATATCAGTGAACTTACCGGCGACGTGCAGCAGTATCAGGATTTCTTTGCCGCGCTGGAACGGACATCACCCTATCCCATAAGCATTGAGCCGATTTCAGACGGGGCCAAGGGCCGCTGCTTCTACGCAAAACAGCGCATTGCCATCAACGAGGGCATGAGCGAATTGCAGACCCTAAAGACCGCCATCCATGAGATTGCCCATGCCAAGCTCCACGCCATTGACCGGGAGGCCCCCGCCGAGGAACAGGCGGCCCGGCCAGACCGCAGCACCCGCGAGGTACAGGCCGAAAGCGTGGCCTATACCGTCTGCCAGTATTACGGGCTGGACACGTCGGACTATTCTTTTGGCTATGTGGCCGATTGGAGCAGCGGCAGGGAGTTATCCGAGCTGAAAGCCTCCCTTGAAACCATCCGGGCCACGGCCAGCGAATTGATAACTGAGATCGACGGCCATTTTGCCCAGCTTCAGCAGGAGCGCGAGGCCCGGCAGGAACAGGAGGCCGTCACGGTTGACGTTACCCCGGAGGCAGCGGCCCCGGCGCAGGCCGAGGAAGAACAGGCCCCGGCCCTTGATCCGGCAGCCGAGCCGCTTGTGACTGTGCTATGGAGCGAAAGCCCCCAGCTAAAGGACGGCCAGCAAATGCCGTTGCATGAGGCCGACGCGCTGTTTGCCCGTCTGGATGCAGCATATCCGGCAGAGGCAGGCTATGACAAAACCGCGTTCCGCATTGACTGTATCTTTCAGGGCGAGCCGGACAGCTACGAGGGGCGGCAGGATTTTGGAGATAGGGACGGTTCCCTGATCGAACATATCCAGAGCTACCACCAATTTTACGCGCAGGACGAAAACTGGAAAAAGCATGTAATCGCTACAACCGGCATAGAGGGCTGGGAGCAGGACAAGGCCCATCGGGATATGCTGTTAGGCGAGTTTGTCCCCTATATGAAGCTGCATTGCAGCCTTGCCCAAATGGAACAGACGGCGCAGGGCCGCTTACAGTCCGGGGAAACCCTGACGCCGGAGGAAACGGCCTATTTGGGGGCGCTTCTCTCTTATGTGCAGGAGTGCCGCCCCATGCTCAATCAGGGCCAGTATCAGTTGCCGGAGCCGCCGAAACTGGCTGACTTCGACCAGAGCTTGCAGGACTACAAAGCACAGGTACAGGCCGAGATCGCGCAGGAGGCCGCCGCAGCCGGTATGACCGTGGAGGAATACGCGGCGGCTGGCTATGAAGCACCCCAACAGGACACCTTTTCCATCTACCAGCTTCGAGGCGGGGAGGAAACCCGCGACTATCGGTTTGAGCCATACGAGCGTTTACAGGCCGCAGGGCTGGCCGTGGACAGTGCCAACTATGACCTTGTTTATACGGCACCGCTGGATAAAAGCACGTCTTTGGAGGATATTTACCGCACATTCAACATCGACCACCCGGCAGATTTTAGGGGACACAGCCTTTCCGTTTCCGACGTGGTGGTGCTGCACCAGAATGGACAGGACACCGCCCACTATGTAGACAGCTTCGGCTATATGGAAGTGCCGGAGTTTTTGCGGGAAAATCCCCTGCGTACCGCCGAACTGTCTACGGAGCAGAACGAAAACATGATTGACGGCATTATCAACAATACGCCGCCCGAACCGCAGCCGGAGGAACCCGAACAGCTATCTTTTGAGGATGTGGCAGTTGCTTCCGGCCAGACACAGGAGGAACCCCCGGAGGCTGCGCCCCCGCAAACGGCTGTCCGCTATTATCCCATCAATGAGGGAGCCGCCCGCCGCGCCAAGGAAGCCATGAGCTTTTCTGACTACCGGCCCGGCAGCGCCACGGCGGAATACCGGCACTATGTCGATCAGGCCGTGGAAATTGCGGAGCGCCAGAAAAAGCGTGTGGAGCCAGAGTATCACGAAAAGATAGACAGCCTCCTTGACACCTACGCCCGCAAGCTGGCCGAGAACATGAATAAGGGCTATGAGATTACCGCCCGCGTCCCCTCTGTCCTGATTGCCGGGCCGTCCAATTTCCCGGTACGGGCGAAAGAAAAGCAGAACGCCGCCAGTGACCGCAACATGGAGGAATTTCAGTACATTCAGGGCTTGCTTGACAAAATCCGCAGCACCGGCATGGGTGGTATCAGCGCCGACGATCCGCAGGCCGTTTCCAAGCTGGAAAAGAAACTGGAAAAGCTGGAAGCGTCGCAGGAGTTGATGAAGGCCGTCAATGCCTACTACCGCAAGCATGGGACGCTGGACGGATGCCCCCATCTGACCGAAAGAGGCATTGAAAACCTGAAAGCGGATATGGCGTCGGGCTGGCACTATGAGAAAAAACCGTTCCAGTCCTGGCAGCTCTCCAACAATAACGCCGAGATACGCCGGTTAAAGGGCCGCATTGAGGAATTGACCCGCCAAAAGGAGGCGGCCTATGTGGGATGGGAGTTTGACGGCGGCACTGTGGAGATCAACCGGGTGGCCAACCGCCTGCAAATCTTCTTTGAGGGGAAGCCGGATGCTGCTGTACGCGACGAGCTGAAAAGCAACGGTTTCCGCTGGTCGCCCAAGGCCGGGGCATGGCAGCGGCAGTTAAACGACACCACAATCCGCGTCGCTGACCGTATCAAGTGCATCCAGCCCCTTTCCGGCGAAAAGCCCAGCGCCTTACAGCTTGCGGCCCGCAGGGAGAAAGAAAAGCCCTCTATC
Organism: Erysipelotrichaceae bacterium 66202529; assembly: GCA_017161075.1. NCBI lineage: Bacteria > Bacillati > Bacillota > Erysipelotrichia > Erysipelotrichales > Erysipelotrichaceae > Erysipelotrichaceae bacterium 66202529. The sequence continues at coordinate 3,593,768 of CP046174.1, forward strand.
CGGGCGCAGCTCAACGCGGCCAAGACCGAACAGGCCAAGCAGCCACCGGCGCGGGAAAAATCAAAGGGATTGGAGGTAGAGTAAATGCAGAAGTTTGAAAATGTGGACGTTCTGGCCGCGCTGGAACAGATCATGCGGCAGAACACCGCGTTTTATCAAAGTGACTTTGGCATTGACAAAGACATTATCAGGCGGGATGCCGCCAGCGATCAGGCCGCAGACAAGACCCTGCTCTGGATGTCCCGGCCCTCCGGGACGTACTGTTTCCGGGAACGTGATGTTTTCCTGAAAGACACCCGACAGTACAACACATGGAAATTTTACGGGGAGCAGACCCGTGACAAGATACTGGCCTACGCGGTGGAGCTGACCGGCACACAGGGCGGCACTATCCGGGGCAATCTCTATGAGCTGGACTATCCGCAGCATTTCCGGCACGTCATTGAAACCGCCCAGCCGGTGAGTGTGAACCGGCTCTTTTATGAGCATGGCACCCGTGACATCCCGGAGAGCCAGCGTTTTGACGGAAGCCCTGACCGGGTATTGGGAAACTTTTTGTACTATGAGGCCCAGCCCCATGACCCGGCTGTGCTGCAGGAGGCGCTACGGACGGAGCAGCACAGCCGGGGGCGGGCCGTCCCCGGCGATTTCAAAGTCCACGTCACCGCTTTGCATGACAGCCGGATTGAAACCGAGGCCCGGCGTATTGTGGACAGCCTGAAAGATCTGTCCGCGCCTAACAGCCCCAATAAAACGCATTTCATGGTGGAGATCTCCCCGCACTTTGCGGCGATTGCTTCCACCAAGGATAATGACCGGCTCTTTGCCATGCTGCCCTATAAATCCCTGTGTTTTACCGGGATGAAAGGCAGGCATGGCGTGTATGCCGTGATTAACCGGGACGAGCGCCGGGATGTGAGTATTCGCAGGCCCCGGCCCTCTATCCGCAAGCAGCTATCCGACAGCAAACAGGCCGCCAGCCCAAAAAAGGCGGCGGCCAGAACCAAAAAGAATGAATTGGAGGTATAAGGAATGATGCACTTTACCGTGGAGGAAGAAAACCTGATCTGTATGTACCACAATGCAGACCGGCGCAGAACGATAAACAGGCTCACCGCCGTCATGCCGGTTATGGATGGGGATATGCGGGCGCAGGCCCAGCAGACCCTTTCCAAGCTGGAACGCATGACGGATGCCGACTATGACGGCCAGAAGTTCCACTTCACAGACGAATAACGAACAGCAGACGCCGGGCGCGGCGGCCATGTGGTCGCTTGCGTCCGGCGTCTTTTCTTTTTGCCTATTCCTACGCATTTAGAACCCGGTATTGTCGGGGATAGGATGAAGTATTCGCTTGCCCCTGCAAACATGCGGGAGAAGCCTTGCAGCGGGCGGTTTTCAATCCCTTAAATGCGTAGGTTGCAGCTATAATTAGACCCCTGAAACAGATATAGCCGCGCAGCGGGTGTATCTGTTTCAGGGGTGTGCAGGTGATAGCCGCAAAGCGGCGTAAGAGGGTGCAGCCCTCTTGCCGTCTATCTCTGTTCCAGCGGGAAGCTCGGCAATGCTTCCAGCAGTTTCAGGGAAATGCGCTGCCGTATATCTTCGTCAATGACTTTCTTCTTTTTGCCGTTTGCCTGTCTGATCTCCACCGTGGAAAGCTCGTTGATGTAGTCAGCATAATGGGCCAACACTTTTTCCGTGGCCCACCTCTCACCGGCAACGGCGGCTTTGATCGTTTCATAGTCCAGCAGCTTTTCTTGTCCGTCCATCCTGATACCCCCGTCAGACTGATTTTTTCTATGATACCATATTCGGAAGCATGGAACCAGAGAAAACGGCGCTTTTCTGCTGGTAAATTCTACGCATTTAGAACAGCACTTCGGCGGGGATAGGATAAAACACCCACATACCCCGCTGACCATGCCGGAAAAGCCTTGAAATATAAGGGCTTTTACAGCTCTAAGTGCGTAGGTTTCCAGTATCTTTTCCGCTGGCGCTCGGCCTCTTTGCGGCGGCGCATCCGTTTGGAGCAGGCCGCGCAGTATTTGGCCCGGTTAGACTTCGGCGTGAACGTGGCCCCGCACTCACAGCAGCGTTTCACTTCGTCCCGGTCTTTGGTGATCTCGGCATACAGGGCCGCATCCAGCGGGAGGACAGCGGCCTTAAACCAGCGGCACAGAAGCGAATAGGAAATGCTCTGTACGCAAATACATTCTTCGCCGTCGTCCAGCAACAGGCAGTTGCCGTCACAATAGTTGCAGCACTCATGCGTCAGCTTCCGGGCCTTGCGATATTGAGGGTAATTCATTCGTGGAATACTCATAGCTCTTGCGTCCATTCCTTTCCCGGCGTCATACGCAAAATGCCGTCCACATTCTGCTTGATGATGCCGTATTCCTGCATCTGCTTTTTCGCTTCGCCGTACTTCTCATACAGCCGTTCCTTTTCCTCGGCCAATCGCTTGTACTCGGCTTTCAGGGCGTACAGATCGGGGAGCTTTTTCACACCCTGTCCCTTTAGGGCCTTTGCCGCAGCTTCATACAAAATCAACGTGCTTTCATGCTCACGCCGGAATTTTGCCTTATCCGCTGCATTGCGGTATTCCATAGCCACGGGCCAGAGCTGCTTGTAGGTAGAAATATTCTTTATCAGCACCGCCATATCCGCAAGCCGGTGTTCCATAGCTTTGAGGGTAGCGGCGGCCTCGTCGCTGGCGGCGGTGATCTCGGCCACTTTGCTTTCCAAATCCGGGTAGGTGTCTATCCCATGTTCAGTCAGGAAATTCAAAGTCTTTGCGGCCTGCTTCAAATTGTGGAGCTTCGCCCACCTCTCATAGCCTGCCGACTGCTGGGCCTTAATGTTGTTTTCCAGATCAATCCGCAAAGAAATCCCCTTGCGCTCTTTGGGCGCTCTGGTGATAACGCGGCCTTTGATACGCTCTTTGATGGCTTCCTCGGTGTAGGCTTCCCCCAATGTCTTGCAGCGGGTAAAGCGTTCCTGTCCGGGAGCGCGGAAAGAAATAAACTTTCCCGGCTTGATCTCATAGCCCTGCGCCTGCATGAGCCGCAGGAAATCATCAAAATCTTTTGCCTGCGGGATAGCGGCGTCAATGGCTGCTTTGAGCTTCGCTTTCCAGCTCGTCCCTTTCCGCTGGGCGTCCCACTCGGCATAGCTCTTGCCCTTACTCTGGCCGGGCTTCACCACGGACAATCCGTTTTCCTTGCACAGCCTGTCGCTGGTGCGCCGGATATAGGCATAGCTCTGTTTGTTGGAAATGTACTTGCGCTGATTTACCATATCCACGGCACAGAAAATAATGTGATTGTGGACGTGGCCCTTATCAATATGGGTAGTCAGCACATAGGGATATTTCCCTTGCAGCACTTCCTCGGCAAGCTGCTTCCCGATCTCATGGGCCTGTTCCGGCGTGGCTTCGCCGGGGGCAAAGGATTGTATCAGGTGGTGGCCCAGATTATTGCCCTTTTGGTATGCCTGCGCCAGCAGCATTTCAAATTCAATGTCCGCTGTTTCATAAGAGCAGGCAAAGGAGGCCACCAGCAGCTTGCCGTCAGTTTTGTCCGGGTTCTCGATGTAGTCAAGGGCTTTTTTCAGCGTTGACTTGATAGGATGTATCTTTGTAACTGCCATATCTGCGCCAGCGCCCCCTTTATATCCTCGATGTCCTGTGCGTACACCGGCCCCATACCGTTCAGCCTCTTTGCAATCTGATTGACGTTGACGCCGATCTTCTGTATCTCGGCGGTCTGCGCCCGGATGTCGCTGGTGTCCATGTTGACGATATAGCCGTCAATGAGCATCTTCCGGGCGTAGGCTGAAAAGTTCTTCGTATGCAGCAGCGCCATTTTCTGTTCAATCATAGCCCGTTCCTCCGGCGTCACAGGGACGCGCAGCACGATTTTTCGCTTTCTGTTTGCCATGCTTCACCGTCCTTTCCATTCAGGGGTTTGGGGATTTCCCCAACAAGCAAAACGGACGCGGCCCGGCAGGGACGGGGCAGGCCGTTTTTCCGGGAGTGGCTACACTCCCTATGCTTGCTACGTTACTGTTTCTCCACTAACAAGACGTTTCCAAAGCCCCAAACTACCCGCAAAATAGCCCTCTGGAAAGAAAAAAGTGCAAAAAAATAGAAGCTACGCTGTGCAGCTCCCGCTAAAAGTAAAACAGAGGATGCCAGTTACACATCCTCCGTTTCATTCTTCTTCGGCTTTTCAATTAGTATGGCGCTGTCAATCGCGCCCTCGATGATCGGCAGGTATTCTTCGGGGCAGAGTTTCAGCTTGTGGCTGACCCTTTGCCGCAGTTCGCTTTCCTCCCGCATGATCTCCGGGTTAAAGTAGCGTTCCACAGGAAGCCCGCAGGCTTTAATAAGCTGTATGACAACCGGCAGACTGGGAATGGCCCCGTCGTTTTCGATGTTGGCAAGATAGCGCCAGTCAATATTTATTTTCTCTGCCATTGCTTTGCGCGAAACGCGCTTTGCTTGCCGGGCCGCTTTCACATCCGCGCCGAAAGTTTCAAAGCCGGGACAATCTTCAATATTCGCCATATCGCACCTCCCACTTACATTGTATATTTCATACTCTGCCCGTGGAATGTTGGTATATGCACCTTTCTTAAAGTTTATATTTCACATTTTGTTTCTTTTATTCTTCGAGCAAAAGAATTATAATGTACCCTGTGGAGGTGTACTATGGACTACATGACGTTGAAAGAGGCAGGCGAGAAATGGGGTGTGCCCCCACGATGGATAAACTACTATTGTGCTGCGGGACGCATCCCCGGCGCTGTAAAGATGGCGACGATCTGGCTCATTCCCAAAACTGCGGAAAAGCCGATTGACAGGCGTACAAAGAAAGGAAAGGCGGTTACTGAATAGTATAATGAAACCGGCGCATTTTGGATATGGTTTTGAAGAGAGAGAAAGCATGGTATTTTGTCACGGAAAAACTATAAGATGATAGATGGCAGGCTGCTCCAGACCGATAAAAAGTATTCTCATCTGAAACAGAAAGAAAAGATTTACACATGGATGTATGAAGAAGCGAAACTTTATCATGACAGAAATGGAAAATGCCCGAAACAAAGACGAGGAAGCTGCTGCTGTATCAGCCGTATATGGTAGAATTGAAAAGGCCGGCATCTGGATTCTTTATGGTGAAGTCTCCAGACATTGGATAACTGCTGGTCTAATGCGCCTTTGAGTATGGGGTGATTGATTTTAATACCGGGGAGGTACGGCTTTTTGAGGAAAATATTCTGGGATTTACATTTGGCGATTATTACATTTCCTGTAACTGCAAGGACACGGATGATGAAGATATGAGGAATATAGACTTGCTGATTTTCTACTGTCTTGAACGGTATTAGGACTGAATCTGCTGCGCGGAGTGCGGCAAGAGCGACCGGAGGGAGTACACACAGGCCCTGCCTGTGTGAAAAGCCATACCGCAAGGTGCATTCGCAAAAAAGAGGCCGCGCATTTTGCTGAGGCTTGGGGTGTCCCCAACAAGCAAAACGAGAACGCCGCAGGCGGGCAAGTGGTGGATCAGAATATCCGTAAAGGATATTCTGATCCATTGCTTGCCAGTATTATCGGGATGTTTTGACAACCGCTGTAATCGAAACATCCCAAACATTAAGAAGGTGTTAATTATTATTATCTTGATTTAATTCGTTTAAACCAATAATATAGATACATACACCATGAAAAGAAGCGAGTATCCCAATGACGGATGATTAAAATCCGAAAAGAAATCGCTTTGAAACTACAGGGAAACTACAGACTGTTATGTTATCTTCTTAAAATGGAGGGATTTTTATGTCGATACGAATTCTACTTGTCGAGGATGATGATCATATCTGTAATACAGTAAGGGCGTTTCTGGCTGAGGCAGGATATCAGGTGGATGCCTGCACAGATGGAAATGAGGCATACACCAAGTTTTACGAAAACACTTATCAACTGGTTATTCTTGATATTATGCTGCCCGGTATGAACGGGCATGAACTTTTGCGTGAATTTCGTGCGAAAAATGATACTCCCATTCTGATGATGACAGCCCTGTCGGATGACGAAAACCAAATCCGGGCGTTTGATGCAGAGGCAGACGACTATGTAACAAAGCCATTCAAGATGCAGATTTTACTAAAGCGGGTGGAAGCCCTGCTGCGGCGCAGCGGTGCGCTGGCAAAGGAAATCCGTGTCGGCAGGCTGACACTTCTGCCGGAGGATTTCACGGTACTTTGTGACGGTACAGAGCTGCCCCTGACACGAAAAGAATTTGAAATCCTTTTGCTGCTGGTGCAGAACAAAGGCAGAACCTTAACGCATGAAATCATTTTGTCACGTATATGGGGATATGACTTTGAGGGTGATGGCAGCACAGTCCACACTCATATCAAAAATTTGCGGGCCAAGCTGCCGGAAAATATCATCAAAACCATTCGCGGTGTAGGATACCGATTGGAGGAATCATAATAATGGAAAGAAAAGGGATTTTCATTAAGGTTTTTTCCTATACGATCATTGTCCTGCTACTGCTTGTCGGTGTAACAGCAACACTGTTTGCACAGCAATTTGTGTCTTATTTCAGAGTGATGGAATTACAGCAAACAGTAAAATCCTATCAGCCATTGGTGGAACTGATTCAGAATAGCGATAGGCTTGATATTCAAGAGGTGGCAGGGCTGTTTCACTACAATAACCAATCCTTTGAGTTTTATATTGAAGATAAAGAGGGAAGCGTACTCTATGCCACACCAAATGCCAATACATCAAATAGTTTTAGACCCGACTTTCTTTATGTGGTACATAGAGATGATAATATTTCGATTGTTGCTCAAAGCAAGGCAGGTGCGGGATTGCTTTATCAAGGGCTGACAATTCGGGGAATTGTTATGATTGCGATAATGGTTGTATTCAGCCTTTTATGCGCGTATATCTTTGCGCGGCAAATGACAACGCCGATCAAAGCCTTAGCGGACAGTGCGAATAAAATGGCAAACCTGAAAGATGTACCGCCGCCGCTGGAGCGAAAGGATGAGCTTGGCGCACTGGCTCATGATATGCATTCCATGTATGTCAGGCTGAAAGAAACCATCGCAAGGCTGGAGGATGAAATCGCAAGGGAACATGAGTTGGAGGAAACACAGCGATATTTCTTTGCGGCAGCTTCTCATGAGCTAAAAACGCCCATCGCGGCTACAAGCGTTCTGTTGGAGGGAATGCTTGAAAATATCGGTGACTACAAAGATCATTCTAAGTATCTGCGCGAATGCATCAAAATGATGGATAGGCAGGGCAAAATCATTTCCGAAATACTGGAGCTTGTCAGCCTGAATGATGGGAGAATCGTACCCATAGCTGAACCGTTGGACATAGGGCGCACGGTTGCCGAGTTGCTGCCCGATTTTCAAACCTTGGCAGAGGCAAACAACCAGCGGTTCGTCACAGATATTCCAGCCGGGCAAATTGTCCTGTCCGATCCGAGGCTGCTCCAAAAGGCACTATCCAATGTCATATTGAATGCAGTTCAGAACACGCCGCAGGGAGGCGAGGTACGGATATGGAGTGAGCCTGGTGCTGAAAAATGCCGCCTTTTTGTTTTGAACATGGGCGTTCACATTGATGATACTGCGCTTCCAAGGCTGTTCACCCCATTCTATCGCATTGATCAGGCGCGAAGCAGAAAAAGTGGGCGAAGCGGTTTAGGACTTGCCATCGTACAAAAAACGCTGGATGCCATGAGCCTCCAGTATGCGCTGGAAAACACCTCGGATGGCGTTTTGTTCTGGCTGGATTTACCGCTCACATCAACATTGTAAATATTTAAAACTTAAATGATTTTGACCGACAGGTATAACCCTGCCGGTCTTTTTTTGCTGCTACAGGAAAACTACAGACTGGCTACAGGGAAAGTACAGATGCGCTTGCCATAATAACAATCGTACCAGCCACAAATCGTAGTTTTATTGCAAAGGAGGCATTCGATCAAATGGAAAAAAGCAACTATCATTCCAATGCGGATCATCACAAACGGCATATGAAACAATCCGTGGAAAAGCGGGCTTTTCTATGTGCGTTCATTATTTCGTTCACAGTCTGCACGCTGTTTTTGGGGTGGAGACTGGCTTCCGTATTGGAGGCAACACAGATACCGCCCATCCCTGCAACTCATACAGGCAGCAGCACTGACGTAGTGGAGAATTTGGAGGAAAACGCTCTTGCCACCGCCAAAGAACAGGGAGATGAACAGGAATGGAGCCTGATTTTAGTGAACAGGCAGAACCCCATCCCCGCACAGTACGATGTGGAGCTTGAGCAACTATCAAATGGTGAGCGGATAGATATTCGGATTTCTCCCTATCTTCAAGATTTGTTTGATGCCGCAAGAACTGATGGAGTTTACCCGATTGTCGCATCCGGATACCGAACAACAGAAAAACAGCAAGAAATTATGGATGAAAAAATTGCCGAATATAAGGCGAAAGGCTACACCTCTGCACAGGCTAAAGCGGAAGCAGAAACTTGGGTGGCCGTGCCGGGAACGAGCGAGCATCAGCTTGGTCTTGCTGTGGATATCAATGCGGACGGAATTCATTCAACAGGCAACGAGGTTTATAGATGGCTGGATGAAAACAGCTATCGTTTTGGTTTTATTCGTCGCTACCCACCAGACAAGACAGAGATAACCGGTGTGAGCAACGAGCCGTGGCATTACCGATATGTTGGCATCGAAGCTGCCACAGAGATGTACAACCAAGGGGTTTGCCTTGAGGAATATTTAAAACCAGAAAAATGAGAAAAGGATGTTATGTTATGGACAGAAAAAGATTGACACAGCGTTTCCCGTTCCTGCTTCCAATGAGACGGGCGCAGAGAAAAATGTGCTTTTATGCGGGAATGAGATTTGACGGCTGTCGCTATGCGCAGACGATAGGGGAAAAATCGCTTTCCCATTTGCTCTTTGAAACGGATTGCGCATTATACAACCACAATACCGGATTTGACATGATATACCAGGAAAACAAGGTGTTCAACTTAAAGCTGGCAGCAAAGACCTTAAACGGCTTATTGATAAGACCGGGGGAAACCTTTTCTTTCTGGTGGCTGGTACGCCATGCGGACAAAGATACCCCCTATAAAGACGGCCTTACGGTGACCAATGGTAAACTCACCACCATGTCGGGCGGCGGTATGTGCCAGATGAGCAATTTACTATTTTGGATGTTCCTGCATACGCCATTGACAATTATCCAGCGCAGAGGTCACGAAGTAAAGGAGTTTCCAGAGCCAAACAGTGACGAGATTAAAGGGGTGGATGCAACCATTTCAGAGGGCTGGATTGATTTAAAAGTGCGAAACGATACCGACTGCACCTACCAAATATGGGTGACCTTAGATGATGAGAAAATCATCGGTCAGGTGTCCGCCGACAAAGAGCCCCAAGCATTATACAAAATTACAAATGGCAGTATCCAGTATGTCCGTGAAAGTGGCGGGATTTATGAATATGCCCAGGTTAAACGGATGCAAGTTGCCTTAGGTACCGGGGAAATAATAGATTGCAAGCTGCTTTATACAAACAAATGCAAAATCTGTTATCCCCTCCCGGAAAGTGTGGATATTCAGGAGGAGAACCAATGAGAAAAAGTGTGGGCATTACTGTTTTTGGATGCGAACAGGATGAGGCAAATGCTTTCCGCGCTTTATCGCCGGATTTTCATATTATCCCTACGCTGATTAGCGATGCGATATCGGCAGACAACGCAAAATTGGCCGCTGGCAATCAATGCGTTAGCGTAGGCCATAAGTCCGAGGTTTCCGAGGCGACAATTCTTGCGCTGAGAAAGGTCGGGGTAAAATACATTTCTACCCGCAGCATCGGCTGCGATCACATTGATACGACTGCCGCCGAGAGAATGGGAATCTCGGTTGGCACGGTTGCGTATTCGCCGGACAGCGTTGCGGATTATGCTTTGATGCTGATGCTGATGGCCATACGGGGTGCAAAACCCACCATGCACGCCGTGGCGCAACAAGATTTCAGATTGGATCGTATCCGGGGGAAAGAACTGGGGGATATGACTGTGGGAGTTATTGGAACCGGCCATATCGGGCAAGCGGTCGTCAAAAGGCTGCGGGGATTTGGATGCCATGTGCTGGCCTATGATAACAGCCGAAAAATGGATGCAGATTATGTCCAGCTTGATGAGCTTCTAAAAAACAGCGATATTGTTACGCTCCATGTGCCGCTTTGTGCGGATACCCGCCATCTGATCGGTCAGAAGCAAATTGGAGAGATGAAGCAAGGCGCATTTTTAATCAACACCGGGCGCGGAGCGCTTGTCGATACCGGGGCGCTGGTGGAGGCGTTGGAAAGCGGAAAGCTGGGTGGTGCGGCACTGGATGTGTTGGAGGGCGAGGATCAGTTTGTTTATACCGATTGCTCGCAGAAAGTGCTTGACCATCCCTTTTTGTCGCAGCTTTTAAGGATGCCGAATGTGATCATCACACCCCATACGGCGTACTACACTGAGCGTGTGCTGCAGGATACTACAGAAAAAACAATCAGGAATTGTCTCAATTTTGAAAGGAGTTTACAGCATGAATAGAATAAAAGTCGCAATCATCTTCGGCGGTTGCTCGGAGGAACATGATGTGTCGGTAAAATCCGCAATAGAAATTGCTGCGAACATTGATACGGAAAAATTCGATCCGCACTACATCGGAATTACAAAAAACGGTGTATGGAAGCTATGCAAGAAGCCATGTACGGAATGGGAAGCCGACAGTCTCCCCGCCATACTCTCCCCGGATAGGAAAACGCATGGGCTGCTTGTCATGAAAGAAAGCGAATACGAAACACGGCGTATTGATGTGGCTTTCCCGGTTTTGCATGGCAAATGCGGGGAGGATGGTGCGATACAGGGGCTGTTTGTATTGTCTGGTATCCCCTATGTGGGCTGTGATATTCAAAGCTCCGCAGCTTGCATGGACAAATCACTGGCCTACATTCTTACAAAAAATGCGGGCATCGCCGTTCCCGAATTTCAAATGATTGATAAAGGTGACAAGCCGGAGGCGGGTGCGCTTACCTACCCTGTCTTTGTGAAGCCGGCACGGTCAGGTTCGTCCTTTGGCGTAACCAAAGTAAACGGTACGGAAGAACTTAACGCTGCGATAGAAGCGGCAGGACAATATGATGGAAAAATCTTAATTGAGCAAGCGATTTCGGGCTGTGAGGTCGGGTGTGCGGTCATGGGGAACGAGGATGATTTGATTGTCGGCGAAGTGGATCAAATCCGGCTGAGCCACGGTATCTTCCGCATCCATCAGGAAAACGAGCCGGAAAAAGGCTCAGAAAATGCGATGATTACAGTTCCCGCAGACATTCCGGTCGAGGAACGAAATCGGGTGCAGGAAACGGCAAAGAAAGTATATCGGGTGCTTGGATGCAGAGGGCTTGCCCGTGTTGATCTTTTTTTGCAGGAGGATGGCGGCATCGTTCTAAATGAGGTCAATACCATGCCCGGTTTTACATCGTACAGCCGCTACCCACGTATGGTGGCCGCCGCAGGAATCACGCTTCCTGCACTGATTGACAGCCTGATTACATTGGCGTTAAAGAGGTGATAAGTATGGAAAATGGTTTTTTGTTTTTAGATGAAATGTTGCATGGCGTCCGTTGGGATGCCAAGTACGCCACATGGGATAACTTCACAGGAAAACCGGTGGATGGGTATGAGGTGAATCGCATCATCGGCACAAAGGCCGTGGCGTTTGCTCTGCGCGAGGCACAAATCCATGCGGCTGCGCTTGGCTATGGCTTGCTTTTATGGGATGGATATCGGCCAAGAACTGCGGTGGACTGCTTCCTGCGTTGGGCAGCGCAACCGGAGGACAAGCTCACAAAAGAAAAATTTTACCCCAATATAGAGCGAGCCGAGTTGATTACAAAGGGTTATGTGGCCTCACAATCCAGCCATAGCCGTGGAAGCGCAATTGATCTTACGCTCTACCACCTGGATACAGGGGAACTTGTTTCAATGGGAAGTAACTTCGATTTTATGGACGAACGGTCGCATCATACAGCAAAAGGGATAGGGGATGCAGAGGCACAAAATCGAAGATGCTTGCGTAAAATCATGGAAAGCAGCGGATTTCAGTCTTATCGCTTTGAATGGTGGCACTATAAGTTGATTGATGAGCCATACCCCGATACCTATTTTGATTTTGCCGTTTCATAATGAAAGTATTGGTTTTGTATCAGATTTTGGATTTGATAAAATCTATGCTGGTCATGGACAATCTTTTACTGGAAAGTGGTTAAAGCATCTTTTGTAATACATTGCAAATTATAGTATTCAATCTGCCCAGCGGCAGAAAAGAAAAAAACCGCTGTTGGGCAGACCTTTCCCACGCCCATTTTGTATTTTGCTGGCGGCGGTTTTGAGAAATCAAGGCCGCCGTTCTTTTCTGGCAGCAAAAGGTGTGGCGGCCCATAGGAGGATGCCGCTATGCTGTTTTGCTATTGCCATGCTCTAATCCACTTCCACCACTCAAAAAAAGCCTTGCCCCTCCACAGGGCTATTCCGGTTATGAGTATGTACTATACCATGTAAATCAGCAGCATAGCAAAGCATTTTCTCGCCCGGTAGGTTTGCGACCTGCCGGGCGATTTTTGTCGTCTTTTGCGGCCCGGCTGTCCCCAAAAAAATTTTTTGAGAAATTTTCAAAAAGGAGGTATTTAGCGGGTAGCTGGCGGCCTTGTCAAAGTCTTGTTAGCGGAAAGGGAGAGAACCACCTAAGTCCCCCACAGAAAGGGGGTGAGAAGATGGATGCTATCCCCCGCGACTATGAAGCGCGGTGCATGTTCGATGCTTTTTGCAAGACGGTACTGCGTAACGAGGCCAAAAGCTACTTGGCTGAAATGAAGCGCCGCCGTGACCGTGAAGTGTCACTAAGCTCTTTGTCACAGGCAGATTTGGACAAGCTCTGTACAGTAGATCACTACCCCAGCGACAGCTTTACGTTTTCGTCGCATGGCTATGACCTACATATCAACAATGAGCTTGTTGCCGAAGCCTTTGCCGCGCTGCCCAGCATGGAGCAGAGTATTTTAATCCTGCACTGTGTTCTGGATATGGCAGATGGTGAGATCGGCGGCCTTGTGGGAATGTCCCGGAGTGCCGTTCAGCGGCACAGGACAAATACCTTATCGGAGCTGCGGAAACAGCTAAAGGCGTTGATGCCGAAGGGAGGTTAGACGCGGATGAAGAACCCGAACTACAAGGGCATTGAGCTTTTGCCCCTTTCGGTGATCGAGGCCGCCCGCGCTGGGGATGCCGGAGCCGTAGAGCGCGTTTTGCAGTATTACAGCGGTTACATGAACAAGCTGTGTACCCGGACGCTCTATGACGAAAACGGCTATCCGCATGTGTGTCTGGACGAGGCCATGAAGCGCCGTCTGGAAATCAAGCTCATCCACGCTATCGTCACGAACTGACGAACCGGCCCCGGCAGCATGAAACGGCTTACCCTTTCCCCGTTTCGGTGTTTTCCCGGTGGCCTGATCGCACCTTGATAAATATGCCCGCAAGATAACGGCGGCGCATCATAGGGCATACGGACACATTCTGTCTGTGCCGAGCCGGACGGCTGGTGCGCCATGATACTTTTCCCTACGGGAAAAGCGGAGCGAGGAACACCACGCCGCAATGTGAGCGTGGCGGCTTGCGGGCGACGACGTACAGGCAGGACTATGATACTCCCTTATAGCCACAGTCCGAGCGTTAAAAGCGTCGCAGGCAATGGGTAGGGCCGCGTGAGAACCACGCGGGGGTGAAAGTCCCGTGGAGCTGTGCCAGCAGCCGTCCGTCTATGCCCCTAAATCACACAAACCTTTGAATTTGTGAAAGGGGGCTGCATTATGAACCATGATGTGCCTATTTGGGAAAAATACACGCTGACGATTGAGGAAGCGTCTAAATATTTCCGTATCGGAGAAAACAAATTGCGTAAGCTGGCCGAGGAAAATCCGGCCTCTGGCTGGGTCATTATGAATGGCAACCGCATCCAGATCAAACGCAAGCAGTTTGAGAAAATAATTGACACTTTGGACACAATCTAATAGTGAAAAAGGGCCGCAGATATGTTATAATAATTTATAAGCATATATGCGGCTCTTTCCGTCATGGAAAGGAGCATGACGAGATGTCAGAAAAAAGACGAGACAGCAAAAATCGCGTTTTGCGGTCTGGAGAGAGCCAGAGAAAAGACGGACGATATGCTTACAAATATGTTGATACCTTTGGAAAACCGCAGTTTGTTTACTCATGGAAGTTAGTGCCTACGGATAAGACCCCGGCAGGTAAACGGGAGGATATTTCACTCCGGGAAAAGGAGAAAGAAATCCAGAAAGACCTTGACGACGGGATAGACACCATCGGCAAGAAAATGACCGTCTGCCAGCTCTACGCCAAGCAGATCAGGCACCGGGGCAATGTGAAGCACAACACCAAACTGGGCCGGGAACGGCTGATGCGTATTCTGGAACAAGATCGGCTGGGGAGCTGCCCGATTGACAGTGTGAAGCTGTCCGACGCAAAGGAATGGGCGCTTCGGATGAAAGAAAAGGGCCTTTCTTATAAGACCATCAATAACGACAAGCGTTCCCTGAAAGCGGCTTTTTACACCGCCATACAGGACGATTGCATCCGAAAAAACCCGTTTGACTTCCAGCTTAGTGACGTTCTGGACGACGATACGGAACCAAAGGTGCCTCTTACACCAGCACAGGAAGAAAGTTTTCTGTCCTTTATTCAAGGTGATAAGGTTTACCAAAAGCATTATGACGCAATCGTTATTCTGCTGGGGACAGGGCTTCGCATTTCGGAACTGTGCGGACTGACGGACAAAGATTTGGATTTTGAAAACCGGGTAATCATCGTGAGCCACCAGCTTTTGAGAAATACCGGCGTCGGTTACTATATTGACGAACCCAAGACCCAAAGCGGCGTCAGAAAAATCCCCATGAATGAGGAAGTGTATCAGGCGTTCCAGCGAGTGATAAAAAACCGCAAAGGTGCAAAGCCGTTCATTATTGACGGGTATGCCAATTTCCTGTTTCTCAAACAGAACGGCTATCCCATGACGGCGGTAGATTATGGCGGGATGTTTGGCAGGCTTGTGAAGAAGTACAACAAGAGCCATGAAGAAGCGTTGCCGAAAACGACGACGCCCCATGCTATGCGTCATACATTCTGCACCCGGTTAGCCAATGCGGGAATGAACCCCAAAGCCTTGCAGTACATTATGGGACATTCCAATATCACCATGACGCTGAACTATTATGCACACGCCACATTCGATTCCGCAAGGGCAGAAATGGAACGGCTGGCAGCCTGACACAAGGCCGGTTTTACTACTCCATTTACTACTTTTGAGGGGGAAATGGTGAGAGGTAATAAGAACATTTGTAAGTATCTAACAATATCAAAAATGCCGGAAAAGCCCGGAAACACGGGCTATACCGACATTCAAGAACTTCTAAAAAGATAATCTAAAATCCCATATAATTTTCGACAGAATACTTTTTCATCCTTCTCACATTCCTCTTTCTTTTCCTAATTATACTGAAAGAAAAGGATGTGTTCATCATAAGTTATTTTGTAATATTTGGAAATTTTTTGCCGCTATGTTGCATTGCAGAAGCTGCACTGCTTATGATCGTTCTATCACCATATTTGAATTTATGATGTTACACGCGAATAGTATTCTGCTTTTTGATTATCATATTTTATGAATGTATGAAAACAGATGTTTTGTATTTTCTTATTTGTATAAGAAATGCACAGGTTACCTCAAAGGAAGCTAGCCATCGCTGAGCTTGCTTCCATACGTATATAGATCAAAATGTACACTTGTTCCCAGCATGTCAATATGCCTTATCTAACGCCAGAAAACAGACAACAGCTTTCAAGCATCATACAAATCAGCTTTTTTTACCGTTAAACACCGTATAGCCTTTTTTAGACCGATGAAAAGATAACGCAATCCTGAAAAGGAATAAGAAAAAGCCTGTACCTGTCACCGCATAACAGGGACTGTATTCGCTCTTTCCGTCTACACACACTTTCACTTATAAAGAACGCTCAATCAATTCTTTCGGTAAAAATAAAAAGGGTGTCGAAAAACGCATCCCTTTTTACGCTCTTAATCAATACATGGTATAGCTATTGATTCTATTTCTCCACGTCATTTAGTTCCTCACTCCGTCGGTGATCCCGTCTGCGCAAGACAAAGCGAACTTCTAGAATTGATCCAATCACACATAGAACAGCTATGATGCCGATGATGCTCCAGATTTCTACACTCATACTCATCCTCCTTGTGTTACAGCTAAAGTATAGCATAAACACTCTTATGTCGTATACAAGCTCTATAAACGACATGCTTTGTCTGACATTCACAAGAGCAAAATTTTAAACATTACATCGTCTAATAACCTGTCCGTATTTGAACCTCATGCTATATCAACAGGATAAAAAAGGTGATTACTACGTAATGCTTCTTAGTCTGTTTGTGCAGTACTATGTTCGCATACCCGAAAAGTTATTTTATTCCCTTCTATACTGTTTGCGATGCAATATATTCGCGAGGGGAAGCATTGAAATATTCCCGAAACGCTTTATAAAAATTACTGCTATTGCTGTAGCCAAGCAATGTGGCGATTTCGTCTACAGGTAAATTTGTGCCTTTTAATAAAATAACGGCACGTTCCATCCGCTGCTCAAGGAGAAGCTCAGAAAATGATTTGCCAAGCTCCCGATGAAGAAGTGTGGAAACATAGTTTGGATGGTAAGAAAAATGATGTGCGATATCTTTTAAGGTCACATGATCAAAATGCTCACTCATGTACTGCACAATTTTCTCAGACAGCCTTTCACTGGCAGAGCTTTGATGCTCCTGCACAAATTGCCGCGCCACCTGTAACAAAAAAGAAAGAGTGAGCGCCTTTAATACAGCCTGACTGTCATCCTGCTTGTGTGCATACTCAATAACCATCATTTCAAGCAGTGCTCGTATCGTACAGTCATCTTCTATTTTAAAATGGATAAATTCATCGGAAAACTGATTTGTCGCAGGATCCAGCAAGAAATGAAACAGTCTGATATTGGAAGAAAGCATAGGTAAAAAGGTTCTAAAAAATGCTTCACGCTGAATCAAAACACCGATAATAGTTGTTTCAGAATCATCATGGACACATAACGCATGTCCGGCAAAGGGCTGTCCGGCATAAAGCTCTCCTTCATGTATCGTAATTCGATTGTCATATTTAAAACTAATGGAATCATATTCCCCCTCATATGTAAAGTTGAAGTAAAAGAAATCATGCCGGTGAAACAATTCCTGCCTTCCTCTGCTCTGATGCACACAGATGAGAATTTCCTCATCAGGCTCTCCCGGCCAGCGAAACATTTTCTCCGTTTGGCTTCCAATAAGAACATCATGATACGTCCAATCCAATGCCGGAAACTGCTGGCGGAGCTGCTGTATGGAAGCGCAAAATAATTCCTTTCCCATATTATCCCTTTCCATGAGTCCAATCAAAATCGCCGTGATAGATCATTTGATGGCTCATTCCTCCGTCAATGCAAATGTTTTCTCCTGTAAGGAAGCCTGCTTTTTCTGAGCAAAGATACAAAACCATATTGGCAATGTCAAGCGGATTACCGACACGTCCTGCTGGATGCTGTGCGGAATCTGCACCGTCAAATTCCTGGAAATTCGTATCGATCCATCCTGGAGAAATTGAGTTGACGCGCACCTTGCCTGAAAAGCTGACTGCAAGGGCATGCGTTAAAGCCGATATACCGCCTTTCGCAGCTGCGTAGCTTTCTGTCTGCGGCTGGCTCATGCGATCTCTGGTTGAGGAAATGTTAATGATTGCAGCTCCCTGCGAAAAATAAGGTGCAAATAGTTTAGCAAGATAAAACGGTGCAGTGACACCGACACGCAAAGCATAATTAAATTCATCATATGAACAGGTATCTATTCCCTTCATCAACGGAAGTGCGTTATTGATAAGATAATCTACATGTCCGTATTCGGAAATCACCTTTTCCGCAAATGCAGAAAGGGTTCTTTCATCAGCCAGATCCCCTGTAAAATAACCGCCCGGCTGTTTATCAATAACACAAACCATCGCGCCCTCCTTTAGAAATTCATCGGCAATACATTTGCCGATTCCCTGTACTCCACCGGTAATGACAACAATTTTATCCTGAAACATGACAGTAACCTCCTATGCAATTTCTTATTTCATTATACCAAGTATATTTGAAAATACCACTAAATGTATTAAGATTTAGCGCTGTTTTGCTTTGTAATTTTCTTTACAATAGGGACATTATGAGGAGGTTATTATGATATATAAAGATACTGGTGGAAAGCATACCGCTTTTTACCATAGATTATGCTCGCTTGTTTTACCAATTGCCTTCCAGCAATTCATGCTGGCGGCTGTCAGTGCTTCGGATGCATTGATGCTTGGATTTGTTAATCAGGATTCTCTTTCTGCCGTTTCTCTAGCTGGTCAGATAACGTTTGTATTTAATCTTTTTATGGGCGGCCTGACAATGGGGACAAGTATCCTGGCTGCACAGTATTATGGCAGAGGTGATATGAATTCCATCGAAAAAATTTTTGCTTATGTTACGAAGGTATCGTTTTTGATATCTGCAATTTTTTTCCTTGCCTCTTTTTTTGTTCCTGAGCAGCTGATGCGGATATTCACACAGGAATCCCAGCTTATTGACGGAGGTGTTACCTACCTTCGCATTGTGGCTGTATCCTATGTATTTACCGGGATATCACAGATATATCTCTGCGTATTAAAAAACACAGGCTATGCTGTGAAAAGCATGGTGATTGGTTCAGCCTCTGTTATGATAAATATTTTTCTGAATATCGCGCTGATCTTTGGATTTCTCTTTTTTCCAGCGATGGGGATTGCCGGTGCTGCTCTTGCGACAGCAGTCTCAAAATTCATCGAGCTGCTATGGGCTTTTATAGAATCACTGCAGGATCGGCATGTACGGCTGCATGTTAAATACTGCTTCTCTGCAGATAAGCAGCTGATAAAAGATTACTGGCGATACACTTTGCCTATGCTGGGGGATTATCTTGTCTGGGGCGTAGGCTTTACCATGTATTCAGTCATTATGGGACATTTGGGCAATGATGCAGTTGCCGCGAATTCCATTACCAATATTGTAAAAAATCTTATCGTAAGCTTTTGTACCGGCCTTGTCAATGGCGGCGGCATCATCATTGGAAATGAGCTGGGGACAGGAAATTTAGAGCAGGCAAAAGCATATGGAAGTATTTTGTGGAAGCTGGCAATAAGCAGCGGTGTCATATCCGGTATACTTTTGCTTGCACTTTCACCCCTCATTATCAAGGTGACAGCGCTAAGTCCACAGGCTACGGAATATTTAAAATGGATGCTGCTACTGTGTGCCTGCTATATGATTGCAAAATCCATCAATATGATGACGATAGCCGGTGTTTTTCCAGCCGGAGGAGACTCCAGGTTTGGCCTGCTCTGCGATACAGTAACAATGTGGATATTTGCTGTCCCTGCAGGTTTTCTAGCTGCTTTTTATTTTCAACTCCCTGTGATTATCGTGTTTCTTGTTATCAATCTGGATGAGGTGGTAAAGGTTCCGGCTGCTATTCTTCACTATAAAAAATACGACTGGTTAAAAAATATTACAAGAGAGTCGTTATAAACTGAATCTGAGAAATTACCACCCTTTATATGAAGATTTAGCGCTGAAAATATGAAGAGATACCATTAAAATGTAAGAGAAGTTCATATAGGAGATAATTATATGAGGACGAACACTTTTAGAGAAAAACAGAGTTACTTTTAGGAGGAATAGGCTTGGCAAACAAAACAACCATAACAAATGATATGACAAAGGGAAAACCGATCCGGCTGATTTTGGCTTTCGCTATTCCATTATTTATCGGTAATATTTTTCAACAGATTTACAATATAGCTGATACAATGATTGCCGGTTATAACCTCGGGGATAGCGCGATTGCAGCGATTGGTGCAACAAGCTCCGTATTTTCTCTGCTTATGAATTTTGCATCCGGTCTAAACAGCGGCTATGGAATCGTTGTAGCACAGGCATTTGGCGCAAAGGATTCGGATCGGCTGAAAAAATCGATTGCTGTCATGCTTGTGCTGGATCTGGTAATCACCCTGATACTTACCGTTTTTTCACTGCTTTTTTTAACACCCCTGCTGCAGCTGATCAATATCCCGGATCGTATTTTTACTGATGCTTATGCCTATATAGCAATTATCATTGCAGGCATGCTGGCTACCATCCTTTACAATATGCTGGCAGGCATTATGCGAGCTGTCGGCAACAGCAAAACACCGCTTTATTTTCTAATCCTCTCCTGTATTATCAACCTCAGTCTGGACTGCTTGTTTATCATGGGCTTAGGCTGGGGAGTACAGGGTGCTGCGGCTGCGACCGTTATTGCAGAGAGCTCTAGTGCCATTTTCTCAGGAATTTATGTAATTCGTAAATATAGGGAGATACTTCCAGGTAAAAAGCATTTTCATCTGGAAGTACCTCTATTAAAAGAAATGGTTTCTGCAGGCTTTGCCATGGCGCTTATGCTTTGTGTTGTGGATATCGGCTCCGTCGTATATCAGCGTGCAATAAATGAGCTGGGGGAAATGCTGATTGTCGCTCATACGGCGGCCAGAAAGCTGATTGGTATTATGATGATGCCGCTAGCGTCGATTGCAACAGCATTCTCCACATTCACCAGTCAAAACTGGGGTGCAGGAAAAACAGAACGTATTCGCCAGACTTTAAAAAAGGTAATGGCGATGGAGGTAAGCTGGGGACTGTTCTCCTGCCTTGCAATCTTCTTGCTTGGAGGTACCGCCGTGCAGATGCTTACTGGCACTACAGATCCGCAGGTGATTGACAATGCAGTAGTAAGCCTGCGACTTCATTTTTTATGTTATCCTGCTCTGGGGATTTTGCTGGCACTTCGGACAAGCCTGCAGGCAATCGGTCAAAAGATAATCCCTGTTATTGCAAGCTCTTTTGAGCTTTTTGTAAAGGTACTAGCCGGAATATGGCTGATTCCGATGCTTGGATATCTGTGTGTTTGTCTTACAGAACCAATTATCTGGATTGTCTGTATGCTTTTTCTTATCATATCCTATTGCAAACAAAGACCGTTTTCCGATGAAAGGAAGGCAAGGAGCACAAAAGAAAACACGGATAGCTCTGCCTTGGTATTGGAACTGCACGCAGTAGAATAAGAAATTCAGATAAAGACCTGATGATGTAATTGCCTTCATGTAGAGAAAGGATGCTGAAACATATGAGTGAGCTTGAAAAATTGGAAGCAGGGCTGGCATATGATTTTTGGGATGCTGAAGTAGATGGCAGAAAGCTGCATGCTTTGACATGGTGTCAAAAATTAAATGCTATCCCTATGCAAAATGAAGAAGAACGGACAGAGGCTATGAGCATGCTCTTTGGCTCTGTTGGAGAAAATGCTGTCATCCTGCCTGTATTCAACTGTGATCATGGTAAAAATATTCATGCAGGAAGAAATTTTCTAACCAATTATAATGTGACAATTTTGGATATTGCTCCCATTCACATAGGAGATTATGTTATGATTGGTCCGAATACCTTAATCACTACGGTAAACCATCCTCTTTCTCCCCTTGAGCGTCGCAGACATCTTGGCATCGCAAAGCCTGTCAGCATTGGCAATGATGTGTGGATAGGAGGGAATGTTACAATTTTGCCCGGTGTCACAATAGGAGACAATGTAATAATAGCGGCTGGTGCTGTCGTCACCAAGGATATTCCAGATAATTGTGTTGTCGGAGGTATTCCTGCCAGAGTCATAAAGAGTATTGAAAATGATATTATAGAAACATAAAGCTCCAGCTGCTGCAGGTCTGTGTATTATCTGTTTTCTGCATGGTAAAATAAAGACTGTACTCTATTGGGTGTCTCTTTTCTATACCGCTTGCAGACAGTAAAGATTACAGCAGCTATCTTAAAAGTCGCTCATGTTATGCTAATTAGCATAACATACAAAAACAAAGACGAAAAGAAATCAAGGAACAGCTATCGCAGTTTTTGCGATTTGGCTATAGGAGAATCGTAACATACAAACTCATTGGCAGGTATCAATTCTTTTGTATCTTCTTCTTAAAATCAGAAAAATCTGTCAGGTATATATTCCTTAACGCCTGCCATTGATAACAGAAAAGTCCATCAGATCCAGCATTCGCGCCGTATCCAATGGACATTTTTGCTTTATAAATCACCCTGCATCACCGGCTTTGCATCAAGAAAGCGCTCATGAAAGGCTCGCTTTTCCACCGGCTTTGAGAAATAAAAGCCCTGAATATTATCTGCCTGAATATCACGCACGACCTTCAGCTCCGCCTGCTCCTCAACCCCTTCCACACAGACGCGAATTCCCACACTGTGACATAATTGGATAACCGCATTGATAAAGCTTTGATGGAAGGAATTTTCATGAATGGCGGAAATAAACAGCCGATCGATCTTTACGATATCCGCCGGCATCTGTGACAGCATTCCCAATGAGGAATATCCGGTTCCAAAATCGTCTATAGCGATACGGATTCCCATTTCCCGCAGCTGCTGGAAAGAGCGCTTCAGAGCATCCATTTCGGTCACAAAGCAGCTTTCCGTAAGCTCAATCACAATATGCTCAGGAGATAGCTCTGCCTGCTTCAGTGTCCTACGTATGAAGGGCAGAAGATCATCATTCAGCATTTGTATGTAAGAGAAATTGATATTCATTACAAACTGCGGATTTTCCTGCACCCATTCCCGACAGGTTTTCACCGCCTCCTGAAAGACCCATTTCCCCGCCTGATGGATCAGCCCGGCAGATTCCAGTATGGGGATAAATTCATCCGGCCGTACATTGCCATACTCACTGCTCGTCCAGCGCAGCAATGCCTCTGCCCCCTCCACCTGCATGCTGGCAGCATTGATCAGCGGCTGATATACCAAATAGAAATCCTGCATACCGCGCAATACACAATTCTGCAGCTGATTCGTAATAGATAAACGGCGGCGTTTGATTTTTACCAGCTCATGGGAAAACTGTGTACACTGATTCTTACCGCGGTACTTACTTGCTTCCAGAGCATTATCTGCATATTTGATCAGATCAAGATAATTATCGCCATCCTCCCAGAACATGGCAATACCTCCCGATACCGTGCAGAAATAACCGGTATTATCAATACGGTGTCTGCGGTTGCAATATGCATGGATGATTTTATACAGCTCACGCACCTGCTTGCGGGTTGCCTGTTCATATACGATAGCAAATTCATCACCATCGAAGCGGTACATTCGTGCAGCAGATGGCAGAAGCCGCTGCATGGTTTGCGAAAACTGACGCAGAACCGCATCCCCGAAGATATGATCATTCAATTCATTGATATGTGAAAAATCATCCAGTCCAAGCAATAGGATTCCACCCTTGCATTGATGCTTCAGCAGCTGTGTTACTGTATTTTCACAGGCTGTTTGTGTGAACAGTCCTGTTATGGAGTCAATTTTCCCCTTGTTTTCCAGGTTTGTTACAATACCGGCAAAAAATATCGGCTCTCCTTGCGCATTGCGTTTCAGCAGTCCTCTGCAAATGACCCAGATATATTCATTTTTCCGATTGCGAACCTGATATTCCACATTATGCTCATCCGTATCTCCGCGCAGCATCGCCGCAATGGAATCGTCAAACCGCTGTCGGTCACGTTCATGAACTAGATTTCCCCACAATGGAATCAAGCCAGGGACTATTAAATCAGGAAGATCGAAATCCTGTAGCATATTTTCCGATATCAATGCACGATCCTCCTGCATATTCACAAGATAGATATAATCATCCGTACTGTTGACAATCGTATCATACAGCATCCATGGATCTAACTGAAATTCATCCAGAAGCTCCTTACTGCTTTTCATAGCAACAACCCCGTTTCTACACACAGGCTCCGGCAAAATGGCAGAGATTATTCACCTTTACCAACATTATCACCAGAAACCCCTTTCTTCCTATATCATACCACATCTTTATCAAAAACACGGAACCTTTTTTCAAAAGGAAGGCTATTTCAAATGAATTGATGGAAACAGCCTGTCTATCAATCTAACTTCAAAAAGGTAAAGTGAATCCGTTCTGCATACAGAACGGACATGCATCCCAATCATATGTGGCTCTTTATTTTCATAATCTGATCATGATTGATTCGTATGTGGATGACCTGATTATCATTGGTTCTGCATTTAACCTGCACAGCTATACATATCTGCTTCTTTAAAGAGGCTGCTTTTGTTTGATATTCCAGCAGTGATTCAGCGGGCCGCTTCCTTTTCCCAAATCAAGACCGTCACGCAAGGCACCGCTGATATATGCCTTTGCTTTTTCCACTGCTGTCACCATCGCATACCCCTTGGCAAGATTTGAGGCAATGGCACTGGACAACGTACAGCCGGTACCATGCGTATTCGGATTTTGTATCCTCTCACAGCTTAGCCAGTGCTGCTTCCCTCTGTATACCAGCAGGTCATCACAGCGCTTCATAGAATGACCGCCCTTGATAAGTATATAGCCGTCATAGCTTTGCGCAATTACGGCTGCCGCAGTCTGCATATCCTCTCTGCATTGTATCCGCATATCTGCCAGAACCTCAGCCTCCGGTATGTTGGGCGTAATGATATCCGCAAGAGGCAGCAGCTCCTCCTTCAACAGCTGTAACGCTGAAGCATCCAGCAGACTGGAGCCGCTGGTACTGACCATAACAGGATCCACAACAATGTTTTCTGCTTTGTACAGCTTCAGCTTTTCCACAATGACTGCAATCAGCTCATGCCGAGATACCATACCGATTTTCACAGCATCCGGCCGTATATCGGTAAATACACAGTCCAGCTGTTCTCGCAGAAACTGTTGTGGCACATCCATAATCGCCGTAACCCCTGTGGTATTCTGTGCCACCAGTGCTGTAATTACACTCATCCCATACACCTCATGCGCCATAAAGGTTTTCAAATCCGCCTGTGCCCCAGCCCCTCCGCTCGGGTCAGTACCGGCAATCGTTAATACATTTTTCATGATAATCTCCTTATTCTACTTGTTTTAGGGAATCCAGCGCCTCATCCGCAAGGCCGCAGATTTCCTTCCATTGTGCCTGATTGGCCGCATCATATACCGCAGTTACATGATAACCGTTTTCCTTCAATGCTTTTACGGCATGCAGAGCATCCTCTACAAACATGGTTTCTTCCGGATCGGTTTTCAGTTTTCTCACTATGTATTCATACAAACGGCCATCCTGCTTATCATAGGGCAGCTCCTCACAGCTTGCGACAAAATCAAAATATGGCAGCAATCCACAGCGTCTCAGCACCTGCTCTGCAGAGATACGCTCACATGCGGTCAGCACTCCCATACGCACTCCCTTTGCCTTTAATTTTCGCAGGCAGTCTTCCGCCCCCTGCTTGACAGCAACCTCATGTTGATAGCGATGACGGACGATCGCATAAACCTCCTCACTCATCTGCAAGAAAGAATCTTCAATAGCATAGGCTTCCTTCAGATACAGAATGGCAGCCTTCATCGTCATCGGACGCAGGATTTCACTGAGATTCCCCGCTGCCGGAATCCCCTTTGCTTTCAGATACACCTCTCCTAAATCCCTCCATACCCACATGGAATCCACCAATGTGCCATCCAAATCAAAGATGCAGCCCTTCATATCCTTCATCGTTACCGCCTTCCTTTCAACATATGAAAAAAGGGCTATGCCATGTATGCATAACCCGCGATATTTCCTGCAGTCCCTACGTTGG
This sequence comes from Erysipelotrichaceae bacterium 66202529, assembly GCA_017161075.1. Lineage (NCBI taxonomy): Bacteria > Bacillati > Bacillota > Erysipelotrichia > Erysipelotrichales > Erysipelotrichaceae > Erysipelotrichaceae bacterium 66202529. Next base: position 3,619,760 of record CP046174.1, read on the forward strand.
CATTATCCAAATCAGGTAATCGGTCGAAGTTCACAACTTCCTCTCAGCCTGTTTACAAGCTCCCTTATTTCCATGCCTATCATACCATTCCCTTATCATTTCGTCAATAAAGAGTAAGAAATGCTATGCTTTATCCTTAGCTGTGGTACAATACAGACAGAGGTGATAAAATGGATTTAGAAAAATTCTTTCAGGACTACAAAGAAAAAAAGAGTGCCTATCAAATGGCACTGAGTACCATGTATTTTGATCAGGCTACGATTGCGCCAAAAAACGGAATTCCGTATCGCAACCACATGACGGCAATTCTTTCCGGTGAGGCGTTTGATCAAATGGCGGATATGGAAAGCATCCGCAAAATCGAAGAGCTGGCAAAGCAGGAAAATCTGACACCGGAACGTAAAAAGGAGCTGCAGCTGCTGTTACGAGAGCTGAATGATCTGCGTGTACTGCCAAGAGAGGTCTATGTGGATTACCGCAGGACGATAGCCGATAGTGAGGCTGCCTGGCATGAGGCGAAGGAGCAGGATGATTATCAGATATTCAAACCGCATCTGATTAAGGTCATTGAGAAGCAGAAAGAGGTTCTGTCCTATATTCACGATAAGAAAAGCGATTATGATTATATGCTGGACAGCTATCAGATCAATACGGATATCGCATATTATGACCGGTTTTTCGATGCAATCCGCAAGGAGCTGCTTCCCTTCCTGAAAAAGCTGCTGAAGGAAGGAACGCCGATTGATGATTCCCCACTGTTTGCCTCCTTTCCTGTAAGTGAGCAGGAAGCCTTCATGCAGGAGCTGCTCGATTATATGAAGGTCAATGACAAGGAATGCTATATGACTACAACGGAGCATCCGTTTACGGATTTCTTCTCTGCACATGAGGCGCGTATTACCACACATTACCATGAGCATAATGTCATGTCTGCCATTTTTTCAACGATTCATGAATACGGACATGCACAATACGGCCTGCAGGTGAAGGAAGCGTATGAGGGAACATCTCTGTTTAGTGAAATCGGCACTGCCATGCATGAATCCCAATCCCGTTTTATGGAAAACCATATTGGCAGAAACCGCGCTTTCTGGGAAGTGAATTATCCAAAGCTGCAGAAGCATTTTCCAAAACAGCTGGAGGCGGTATCACTTGATGATTTCATGAAAATGATCAATGTATCACGTCCTTCCTTTATTCGTACAGAGGCGGATGAGCTGACCTATCCGATTCACATTCTGATTCGCTATGAGCTGGAAAAGGAAATTTTCAACGGTACGGTGGATTATGATCACCTGGATACGATGTGGAATGATAAATATGAGGCGTATCTGGGAATCCGCCCTGAGCATGATAAGGAGGGGATTTTACAGGATATGCACTGGGGTGGTGCATTGCTGGGATATTTCCCTACGTATGCGCTGGGGAGTGCATTTGCCGCACAGTTCTATCACCAAATGGAACAGGATATAGATGTGGAGGAAGCATTGCGCAGCCAAGCCTTTGAACAGATCAGCGGCTGGCTGAAGGAGAATATTCATCAGTACGGTGCATATAAGGATGCGGATGAGCTGATGATGGATGTATGCGGGGAGGCATTTGATCCGAAGTATTACATCAACTATCTGAAGAATAAATATGCAAAGCTGTATCAGATAACTGCTGAATAAGGATTGCTTGAAGAAATCACTGTTAAAAACCAAAACGAAATATGTATGTACTTCTTTTGGTTTTTTTCCAGCTTGCAATATTGCAGTCAAAACAATTAGCTGCCAACGGTTAAAGCCCGCCATATTCTTATGCATTTCCCACCTTTTGAACAATTCCGTTCAGCAATTACAAAGCAGAATTTTCTTATTCAGTTGAATCTGAAAAAGGAAGAACGAGTTGTGAAAGGAAGCATCTAAATAAATCAAAGAAAAGCCGAAAGGATATGCGTTTTAAGCTCCTTTCGGTTTTATATTTTTATAGCATTATGTTTTACTACACCATCTCTACTGGTATTTCATCCCTCTTTTTCCTTCAATCGAATATTTGCATATAGTTCTTTTCCATTTGATTTTATCAGATTAGCATACCAATAGAAAGAATCCTTTCGTATCCTTTTATAACTGCCGTTTCCATAATTATCTGCATCCACATATATAACACCATATCGTTTTTTCATTTCACATGTACCCTGTGAAATTATATCAATAGGTCCCCACATCGTATATCCCATGACATCAACGCCATCTTTAATTGCTTCCTTTATAGCTACGATATGCTTACACATATAATCAATCCTGTATTGATCATGAATCTTTCCGTCCTTACTTAGGATATCATCAGCACCAAGTCCATTCTCAGCAATCAGAATCGGTAGCTGAAACCGGTCATAAAGCTTATTCAACACGATTCTCAATCCTGTAGGATCAATAGGCCAACGCCAATCACTCACTTCCAGGTAGGGATTGAGTTTATCCACCATAATAACACTATTTTTATGCTCACTCTTTTGTTTGATATGTGAAGAGATATAACTCATATAATAGCTAAAGGAAATAAAATCGACAGTTCCTGTTCTTAATATTTCCTCATCCTCTGTATTCATTTTTATATGTATATTATTCTCATGAAAATATCTTGCCATATATGACGGATAATATCCCCTTACGGTAACATCTAGATAAAACATATTCAATTGACTTTCATGCAATGCTTCATACACATCTGCGGGATGGCAGGTTTCAGGGTAAGGATCTATGACTGCAATCATGCTTCCTATGCACGCATCCTGAATTATCTTCTTACATAAACTCACAGCTAATGCACTGGCAATCAACTGATGATGAATTGCTTGATATTCCACTTCAAGAATATTATTCGTTTTAGCTTTTTCCAGTAACACCCCACCGCCAACATAAGGTACTGTAGTCATTTGATTCATCTCGTTAAAAGGAATCCATCTTTTAACCTTATTTTTATATCGCTTGAACACTACCTCACAATATTTCAAGTAAAGGTCTATGGTTTCTCGGCTTTCCCAGCCATTTAATTTCAAGGTTATTTCTATTGGCATTTCATAATGCGATAATGTTACAATCGGCATAATATCATGCTTTAAGCACTCGTCAAATACTTGATCATAAAACTGAAGACCTTCTTCATTTGGTTCTTTTTCAAATCCCGTTGGATAAATCCTTGTCCATGCAATCGACATGCGGTAGCATCGAAACCCTAACTCCGAAAATAACGCTATGTCTTCTTTCCATCTATGATAGAAATCATTTCCACGATGTTTTGGAAAATTACCCTGGAATCCATTCGTTTTGAAATTCATAATTTCTTCATAGGTTGCATCCATAACAGGTATATGTTTTTCAACAGCTTCCTCACGAAACGGTGTCATATCCGCTGTTGAAAGACCTTTTCCACCTTGTCTAAAGCCCCCCTCCAATTGATTTGCTGCAGTTGCTCCTCCCCATAAAAAATCACTTGGAAAGTTATCCTGATATGCTTTCATTTTACATCCTCCTTATTCATAATGCTATGATATCCTTCTCATTCGACTAAAACAATAGTTAGCAGGAGTATAAAAACAATGTACTAAAATAAATTAAAATCGCTTTATTTAAGCGGAACATTGTAACGCTTTTTAATCATCATCTTTCAATATAGGATTACGAATTATTTTTTTCACACTTCCTCTATTTTTTTCAAAGTCAGTTAAATAATTTTTTCTATTTTGATAATTCACAAAATAATCAGAAGAAAAGTAATAAGAATAGAGAAGATCCATTAAAAAAAGTACAGATATATTGAAACCAAAATCACCGATTTTTGCATTTATTTTCTCTCTTGTGGATGCATATAAGCAGCAATCAGAATATTTTGAAAGCCCGTGATTACCATAAGAAGTAATAGCGATAAATGAAACACCTCGTTTTCTTAATTTTGCTGCGATGTCCAAAACGTTTCTTGTTTCTCCTGAATACGATACGAGGATAAATGTATTTTCCTTTTGTGTGAAGCTAGCATGATAATACAACTCATCTATAACGTTTGATACAATAACATTTTTTCCTATTTTTATCATTTTATCTTTAAAAATATCGCATATGCCGATTTGTGCTCCTGCACTATATATATAAATAATCTCAGCCCTTTTTAGTGCATATAACGCTTTATGAAGTATTGCATAATCCATCAAAGATAAAACATCTTCAATCGTTTCTTTGAATAATGCTGCTAATTTATTGGTTATCGTTCTTTCATCATCCTTTTGCTGAAAAGGAATATTGGGATCAATATTTTGAAAGTGTGATGAAAAATATTTTAATTCCGATAAATAGTCTTGCTTAAACATACGATAACCACTATATCCTAGTCTTTGAAAGAATCGTATTACAGTTGCTGGTGATACATAGGTTTTATTTGCTATGGATCGAACAGTTTCATTTTCCAAATCCTCTCCTTTGTCCAGTATAAAGCTTGCTATTATTTTATCTATACTTGAAAAATATTCATTCGATTTCAACAATTGTGTAAGTAACATATTAACCTCATTTCTATGCGGCACTTTCTCCCTCATGTAAAAACAAAGAAAGCAAGATGCTATCACTTCCACACATAGCTCTTGCTCACGAATGATTTTAGAAATACTTCTCAATGCTTATCATTTATATTAGGAAAAGCAGTATGCTGAATTTAAAGTTAACTACGATTCTTTTGTCTTTTGGAAATCCTCAATCAGCTTTTTAAACCAGTAATAGCTCTTTTTCGGATAGCGTTTATTATGATCGTCAAAGTCCACTCGAACAAGTCCATAGCGCTTTTCATAGCCGTTGACCCAGCTGTATAAATCCATTGTAGACCAAGCATAATAGCCGCAGACATTACAGCCATCCTTCATTGCCTCATACATATAATCAATATATCCCTGCATCATTTCAATACGCTCATCATCCGCTACATAACCATCTGCATCCGGTGTTTCATAGCAGCCGTGTCCGTTTTCCGTGATATATACAGGTATATCCCCATAGCGCTCCTTGATTTCCATCAGCGTGTTATACATACATTTCGGATAGATTTCACGTCCCCACAAATTCCGTTTGGTATTCGGATCAATCGTGGTTTCATACCAATCCCGGATACGAATTCCTTCCTTTGCATTGGAGCCGGCACCTTTATTGTTATGGAATACCTCTGTTTCTCCTTCTGTATAGTCTGTAATGTAGAAGCGGTTGTATACATTAAGACCCAGAAAATCAATTATCCCCTTTTGGAAGGTCAGCATATCTTCAAATTTTATAAAAGAGGTTTCCATCTGATATTCTCTAAGCAACGGGATAAGACTGCCGGGCAGCTCCCCTTTCATTGCAGTATCCAGAATGATACGGTTATAAAAGAGAGCCGCTATGAGCTTGATGCGTTCCTTTTCTTTTGCATCCGGTGCAAGCTCTACGTTGCTGGAATCGTGAACGATACCGATTTTTCCATCCAGCTGCATGTCATGGTAGATGGCAACAGCCTTTGCACTCGCAACTGCTTCATGATAGACTGTTGTGAAATAGCGGTTGAAATCATGACGGTGATTTGGAGGATAATTTCCAACCATGTTACTGCAATAAGCATAATATTTCGGTTCATTGATTGTCACCCAAAGCTTTACACGATCTCCAAAGGCTTCAAAGCAGACCCTCGCATAGGCTGCAAATGCGTCAATGATTGCACGATTTTCCCAGCCGCCTTCATCCGATATGGCCTTTGGAAGATCATAATGAAACAGCGTAACATTGGGCTCAATCTCCTGAGCCAGACAATAATCAATCACCCTGTTATAGAAATCAATCCCCTTTTGATTGACCTGCCCTGTTCCCTGCGGCAGAATTCTTGCCCAGGAAATAGAGAACCGGTAGGTATTCTGTCCTCCTGCCTTGAGCATATCAATATCTTCCTTGTAATGGTGATAAAAATCACAGGATACATCTCCGGTGGCACCATTGATATTTAAGGGATTCCCATGAGAGAAGACATCCCATTCTCCTTCTCCCTTTCCATCCTCATTCCATGCCCCTTCACATTGATAGGCTGCTGTTGCACTGCCCCATAAAAATTTTTGTTTATTCTTCTGAATCATAGGTTTCTCCATTCCCGCATCCAATACGATGCGCATTCTATTTCTTGCTGTTTATTTTCCACAATAAGGGTTCATCATATCCCCTAGCCTTACGGTTTATCCTTCGAGAACCCTTAACGGCTTTTGCCATGGTCTTAGGCACAGGTCAGTGCCAATTCTTTATTCAATAAATACGGACGCAGATACGCTGTAGCCATGCTTGTAGGCAGCACCTCTTCATGAATACGGATACCTAACACATCCTGCATATACGCTCTGCGTTTTTCCATACGGCTCCACATGGCAGGGTAGTTTTGCATGATATCCCTGCGCAGGTCTTCATCCGCCAGCAGTATTCCGCTTTCACAGCTGACTCCGCCATATCCGGCTACACTTGGAATGATATCGATCTGAAGCAGCATTCCGCTTTTCAGCACCTCTTTGGATGCCGGATACACCGGTGAGGACATCCATTCCTCATCAGCACAGAGATGCCCAGGATTCAGCGTCCAGCCATAAACAGCCTGCGGCAGTACAGCCTCCACTGCATTGTATAATGCTTCGCCGCTCATACCGATTTGTATGCTTTCCAGCCAGGTTTTCACTGCATGGAAATATGGAATTGCGACAGCCTCCAAATACTTCTGTTCTCCTGCTGAAAGCTGCTCGGCACTTTCCACCGCATATCCTCCCCGGCTCTGCAGACCACCCTTAAAGCCGGTTGTAATCGATATTTTATCGCCACACTGAATGATTTTATTTCCAGGATACATATTCGCATGTTCAAAACGCTCACCGGTCGCCATAATCGTTACGACGCTGTGCCGCTGTCCTGCGGCAGCCAGGGATTCTGCGACTTCCATCTCTGTTTTGCCTGCTTCCAGTTTATCCATCGTCTGTAAGATACAGTTTCCCGCCAGGGCAGCTCCAAATTCATAATGAGCTGCTTCATTCGCATTATTGGTTGTCCGTATACCATTTTCACCGATAAACAGATAGGCCGCGTTTAAAAATTGAGCATCACCGGCAGCTTCCTTTAACGCCTCTACTATAAAATACGGCAGGTCGTAAAGGGCTGTATTGTCTTCCACATGACTCGTGAAATTCTTCCATCCAACCAATCCGATTTTCTTAGCCCTTTGCAGCTCGCACTGTGCCAGAATTTCAGCCGCCTTCCTTTCTGTTTTCATCGGCTGGTTCGGTAAGGAAAAATGCGGCATATGTATCGGAGCTGCTTCAATTCTTGCCTTAGCGGCCTTGTTCAGATTCTCATTTCCCAGCACCATATATGCTTTTCCATCCGCATGAAGAATAAGCAAGGCTTCCTCAAAGCGTGGTAAAAAGCCACACAGATATTCAAAATTGCTGCCATGCTCCAAATCCGCATATACGACAACCGTATCAAAGCCATCCTCTTTCATTCTTGATAAAAGATTTGTTTTCCTCTCCTGCATCGTTTCATCACACAGCGTTACAGGAATTAGATTTTGTTCAATTTCAGGTGCTGCTATTTTTTTTAATGTAATCATATGCTGCTTCCTTTCTATAACTATTTTTATCAATGTCCGCAGAAGTACAGAGCATCTGTAAAGCAAGTACTGCCTTATATGCTATATGTGCATCTGCTCTGCTAAATTTCATCCAGCGGATACATCGGACGCATAATGCGTTTAAACGGTATGAGCCTTGTATCCTGTGGTGTTGCACCATCGGTTAATGACATGATGCACAGCTTTCCTTTTGCTTTCATCTCCGGATGAATATAGCCCTGCTTAACGACGATGATATCATAATCATCCCAATCCACACCGCAGGCATCTATCTGATGCTTTTCCACAAAGGAATGATTATTCTCCGTGACCACGATGGTTACCGGCATATCCCTGACATCTACTGTCACCAAACCGCCATAGTCCCCTTCTTCACCGTACATAAAGGTTCCTTCCTGTCTGCCAAACGCACGTATCGTAATAGCAAGCTCAACCGCTTTGCTTAATTCATCGCATTCCATGCCGAGCCGGATGCAAAGACTGTCATTTACCTCATATGCTGTTAACTTCTGATATGCTTTGGGATCATTGATTGCCGCAAACAGGATCCGCTTTTTCAACTCCCTGCAAGCCAGTACCTGACGCAAAATAAAGGTATTGGCTCCCATAGCACCGGATGTTACATTATCTCCGGAATCTGTGATAAACACTGGCTTTCCATTAAACTCCAGCGCTGCCTGCAAAGCCTTTTCGGGTGTTTCTGTACGCCCGGTATAATGAAATTCATGACGTTTTTCCCATACATAGCGCATCAGGATGTCTGCCACTTCCTCACCATATTCCCGATATGCCTCTGCACTTGGGACAACAACAATTCCACATCCGGCTTCCGGTGCGTCATGGCGCAAATATCCGACATGCCAGGAACAGCTTAAAATCCGTTCATCCTCTTCCAATTTATTCATAAAACGGTTAATCGAGTGAACCGGCTCATCCGATGAAACACTTTGTTCTCCACCCAGAATAAGGGGCAGCTTACGGTAGATTGCCTGGATATGCCTGCGATTGCGTATTTCATCCACCAATGCTTTACAGACAAACTGTACGGTTTCCGGTATATCGGTATGCGGTGCTTCCCGAAAGCTGCGAATGATTGCCGTACTCTCAACATATTCCTTTGTCAGATTGCCATGAGGATCACAGGAGATAGCGATTGGCAGATAAGGGCCGATTAGCTCTCTGATACAGCGGACAAGATGATGCTCCCCGGAGCCGATTTCCTCCACATAGCTTGCCCCATGCAAATGAAGGTAAATCCCATCCAGCTCACTCAGATGCTCTTTCACAGCAGTGAGAATACGCTGTTCAATGTAATCGAAGCATGCCTTTTTCATAACACCGCTGCAGGCTGCATCCGCACATAAAACAGGAATAACTTCAATATCGTCTGCGTCAAATACATTTCCAAGCTGCATATGCGTAAGAGCATCCTGTCCATAGGACAAAGCCACATTTTCCAGATCACACAGCATCGGCACATTTGCATTCGCTTCCAGAACAAATTTTGCAGCTAAAATTTTCATAAGATTCCTCCCTGATTTTTATTTGTTAAAATAAACCTTTTCCCTGCAGAACAAATCTCTGCAGGATGTCAAACAGTTAAATAGATGCTTCCATATCACCCAATGATAGTCCATGGATATTTATGATGGTATCCACGTATAAAAATCCTTTTGCTTTATATCTCATCAATCGGGTACATCGGACGCATAATCCGCTTAAACGGTAACCGGGCAGTATCCTGTAAGGTAGCTCCCTGCGTAAGAGACATGATACAGAGCTTGCCTATTTTTTTGAAATCCGGAAAAATATAGCCCTGTTTCACGACGATTACATCATAGGCATCCATGTCAATACCGGCACTTGAAAACTGATGAAGCTCACAAATTGCCCATCCGGTATCTGCTACCATGATATCAATAGCAGTTCCCTGAATCGTCACATTGACACAATGTCCAAATACCGTATTGTGGTCATGCATCATGAAGCCTGTCAGCACACCGCTGGATTTTACAATAACATCCAGCTCCACAGCCTTACTCATTTCATCCCGGTTCACACCCAGTGTGATATGTGACATCTGGCCTATGGTTAACCCGCTTAATTTTTGATACGCTTGCGGATCGCATATCGTCGCAAACAGGAAGGCTTTCTGCAAGGCATCGACTTCCAGTACCTGACGCAGAATATACGTATTCCATCCGGTAGCTCCGGAGGTTACATTATCCCCGGAATCGGTGAGGAACACCGGCTTTCCGTCAAATTCCAATACACTTTGCAAGGCTTCCTCAGGATTTGCGGATTGCCCTGTGTAGTGAAATTCATGTCGTTTATCCCATACATAGCTTGCCAGTCTATCGGCACATTCCTGTGCGTATGGGAAATCCTGTTCACTGTTTGGAACAACGATAATACCGCAGCCTGCAACATCACAATCATGACGAATATATCCCACGTGCCAGGAACAGCTTAAAATACGCTGATCCTGCTCCATTTCATCCATATAGCGATTGATGGAGCGTACCGGCTCATCACTGGAAACGCTTTGCTCTCCTCCCAGAATCAGAGGCAGCTTACGGTATATGGAATGAATATTGCGTCTGTTTTTCAACAGCTCACACAGCATCTCCGCCACCTTTTGCATGGTTGCGTCCGCATCTGTATGGGGAGATTCACGATAGCTTCTTATTATCGTCGTTGCTTCTGCATATTCCCTGCATAAGTTTCCATGCGGATCACAAACAACAGCAATCGGTAAATACGGGCCTGTAATCTTACGAATTTCCTTTAAAATGTGATGATCCCCGGATCCGATACCTTCTACCTCGCTTGCGCCATGCAGCATCAGAAAGATTCCATCAGCCTCCTGCAAATGGTCCTTTACCGTCTGTATAAATGCGGCCTCGATATAATCAAATGCTGCTTTTTCAACAACACCACCGGCACCAGCATTTGCATAAATAGACGCAATGAGCTGAATTCCATTCTTATCAAATGTCCTTCGCACCCCCATTTTGTTGATGCAATCCTCACCAAATCCGATATCATACTGCTTTATTGTGCATAGATCAGGAATATTTGCATTTGACTCTGTAATAAACTCACCAACGATTACCTTCATAGGCTCCTCCTTTTTCATTCTTGTTTTCAAGTATTACATTTTCCTATAAGAAAGACTTCAACAAATACATATTCGTTAAAGTCCTTTCGTTCATTATCCCTTTACTGTATCTGTTTTTTTAAGAATATAGCTTGTAGCGATAAAGGATACGATGATTGCAACAGCAGCCACAATGAAGTATAAAATAATATTTCCGGTGGAACCATCCGCAGGCAGAAAATAGAAGAAGGATAATAATCCCGGACACCCCCCGACAACATAATTCTGCAATCCGAATATACCTGCGATAAGTCCAGAACAAACCGCACCAACAGCCGTTCCAATCAGACATTTAGGACGCATGATTAAGGAACCGTAAAAGGCAGGCTCCGTAACACCGCAAAGAGCAGTAATTCCGAAAGAGGAAATCATACCCTTTTGCGCTTTATCCTTTAAATGAAATGCCACAGCAAGCGCACTGCCGCCAATACATAAATTTGATACCAGACCCATTACCATATTAAATGGATCATATCCGATTTCCGCTATTGACTGCGCCATAATCGGTGTAAAGGCTTTATCCAGCCCCAGCATAACCATGTAAGGATACAAAGCAGATAGAATAGGCATCGCAATCCATCCGGCTACCTTCATTACAGCCTGAATTGCAGCACCCACAGCATTACTTAATTCTGTACCGATCGGTCCCAAAATAATCAATGTAATCGGTACGACGATAATCATCGTCAGAATCGGCTTTAAGAAATAAACAAACATCTCCGGTATGGCTTTCTTCAGCAGCTTATCCACAAAATACATAACAGCAACACCCAGGATGATTGGGAATACACTGCCTGCATACGATACCGTAGGTACACTTAACCCCAGGAAATCCAGTCCCTTTGCATCACTGCAGACAAATAAAACAGCTCCCAGAAAACCACCCATGATAGGCTCCATGCGCAATGATTTCGCAAAGGAGTAACCAATCCAAATCGGGAAGAATGAAAAACCTGCCGTAAAGATATTCAATAACAGCTGTGCTGTTCCACCATCTGCACTCATTCCAAAATAGTTTACCATCAGGTTTTTAATAGCCAGAATCAAGCCTCCGGTAATCATAGCCGGAATGATTGGCATAAAAATCGCAGCACATTTATTTCCAAATACATTTAGATAGTACATGAAATTCTTTTCCTGATTATCCTCAGCGGTATCATCCGTAAATGCTTCGTTTTCATCCATTACCTTGAATCCGGAAACATCCAGAAAATCGTTGTATGCGTCATTTACCTCAGGCCCGATAATAATTTGTATCTGTCCGGCTTTTTCCACCAGGCCTACAACGCGGTCTTCTTTTTTCAGAGCCTCGATATCGATTATATTCTTATTCTTGTAATGAATTCTCAACCTTGTTGCACAATGTTCGACGAATTTAATATTTTCTAAACCACCTATATCCTTTAAAACACCTTTGGCCATTTCTGTATATTTTGCCATTTAAAATTTCCTCCTTTAATGAAAATAAATTTTCTAAGAGGTTTGGCCGGATTTCCCGTTACCATCCAATGCTGTTGCTTTCTACCTAGTATAGATGCGTTACCTGAGATATCTCAGTGGTGATCTATATCCCTTTCTCACTGATTCTTTATCAGAACCTGAAATCAAACACCAGATGCAAAAGCTATGATAAGCCCCAAGTCTTGTTGTTCCTCATGAAACTGTTTTACAGCGATACCTTCGCACTTCGACGATACCATACTTATCCTTTTAAATCAGTGAAAACAGATAAAGCAGATAACAATCATTCCTGTTTCATATAAATAACTTTGCAACTTTCATTTACGATGTTTTATTCAGGATTCCAGCTTGTTCTAAACACTGTCCTTTGTTAATTTATTCAAATGAATCAGAAGGTATAATTTCTCCTCATCATTTACAATGTAGTTATATTTCTTTTCCAGCATTTGCGCTATTTCATTCACACATGCGTACTGCCGTACACTGTGTTCCTTCATAATTTGAAAGATTTCCTGGTTAGCTGCAGATTGCTGTGCGTCGGCTTCCGCATTTACGATCCTTTGTACAAAGAAACGGCAATGTGTAAGAAACCGGTCAAAGTCATAATTGTCCTGTACTTCTATTTTGAAGCATTTCAATACGATATTGTTAATACTTTCCAAAATGGATGTTATCGTATAAATCTGCATCATATTGGATTTAAACTCCGCATTCACAATGTGTAATGTGATAAAATTCGCTTCATTATCATCGATATGCAGATGGAATGCGTTGCGCAGCAGTTCAATAGCGTGCAGTGCAAGCTTATACTCTTCCCTGTAAAGGGATTTTACATTTAGCAGCATTGCCATATCAAAATCAATTCCCATACGGATGCGCTCAATGGTATTCGCTATATGATCTGTAAGCGTCACATAAATACCGTCATCCAAAATTTTTGTACTGTGCTCTTTAAAATAAGCGATGATTTCCTCTGATACCAGGATATAGTCCAATGGTGTGTCCTGTATCATTTTTTCAAACTTATGCTTAGCTTCCCCTTTCAGCTCAAATTTCTTTTCTGCGTTCTCAGCCTGAATTTCATCCCCCTTTTTCATACCGAATACGATACCTTTTCCAACCAGAATAACCTCGTCACCCTTTTCATTGATAACCATGGCGATGTTATTGTTATAAATTTTCTTAATTAGCATAGGTGTACCTGCTTACACAATCTCAAACAGAGGCTCCCCCACTTTGATGTCCCCATATACTTCCATCTGTTCAACCTTTTTATTAGTGACGATAATCGGTACGATCACATCCAGATGTTGACTGCGAATCATATCCCAGTCAACCACTGTCAGCAGCTCCCCCTGCTTTACCTGATCTCCAACTCTGGCTTTTGTCTGAAACGGCTTCCCCTTTAAGCCCACGGTATCAATGCCGATGTGGATAAGGATATCAGAACCTTTCTTTGTGGTAATACCAATGGCGTGCTGTGTTTCGTAAATCATCGTTATCGTACCATCCACCGGACTTCGCAGCTCATTTTCTTCAGGTATGACGGCAATACCATCTCCCAGCATTTTTTCTGCGAACATTTCATCCTTAACATTTTCCAGCTTCGTTGCTTTCCCGTTTACCGGGCTAAATAAAATTTCCATACTGCTTCCTCCTTATCAAAGCTTTTAAAAATCTGCATATCACCCTGTTATTTTGTCATTCCATCCCGTTTATCAGCCTTCCTTTCAAAAAGCATTCCTGCTTGTAAGAGTGATAAATCCCTGCTTCATACTTCTATCAGAATACAAAAAAGCAAGACGTTATCATACCAAAAATTGGATTTACAGATAGGTCTTGCTTCCTAAAATCGAATTAAGAATTACAATCCAGTCATTATTTTATCCGCATCTAAAGTATAGCACCTTGCTGAAAGCGTTGTCAATACCAATTTTATGTATATTTTCACATGTTTTCTATGCAGGTATCATCTACTAATCGCATAGAACATATCATACAACATGCAGCATCTAAGTGTGTATAATCCTGTGTATTATTTTCCAGGTTTCCTGCAGTGTATTTCCTTTTCTATGGATAAATGCTATATACATATTCACATTCTGTTGAAATCTGTTAAAGTAAGTGATTTTCTCATCCTGGCATAATCCTATAACCATAGCATATACTACCTCATAAATGCAACAGGAGGAATCCTATGAGAACCGATAGCAATCAGGAATTCGCACTGCACGTTCCAAAAGAAAACAAGCCCTGGTTTGAAGGCTGGTATGTTCGTGTTTGTACAAGGGAAATCAGCTTTGCCATCATTTTCGGTCTGCAAATAAGCAGTCAAAAGAAAAGTGCTTTTATCCAATTTCTTGACACTCATACACAAACAAGCCGCTATGTTGAATTTCCATGGAAGGCGGTATGCATTAGGCAGCATCCCTTTGAGCTTTGCTTACAGGAAAACAGGCTTACCTTAAACACGGTTACACTGCGGCTTCCATACCTGCAGGCTGACCTCAGGCATAGCGCACTGACCCCGCTGACAGCTTCCCGCTATGCCCCTACCATTATGGGCCCTTTTTCATATGTCCCCATGGAATGCACGCACTCCATCATTTCTCTGCATCATAGCGTTGAAGGGACTCTTTTACTGAAGCAGACACGCTTTGATATTCGCGGTATTGGATATATGGAGAAAGACCGCGGCACCTCCTTTCCCAGCGCGTATGCATGGTTTCAATCCAATTGCAGTGCAGATACTTCCTCCTGCTTCTTTTTTTCATTGGCACAGATTCCTTTTCTTAAAACAACATTTCAGGGCTGTATCTGTGTCCTGATGTCCGGCAGCTGTCAGCTTCGCTTTGCGACTTATTTAGGCTGTCGTGTAACTTGGGATAAAAAGCATCACGAATTGATCCTAAGACAATATCCCCTGAAATTGCGGATACGCTTTTTTGGAGATCAGGGACAGATACTTGCGGCGCCGAAGGATGGAAATATGAAGGAAAGAATATCGGAAACCCTACAGGGGGAGGCTTATGTCACACTTATATGCAGAAACCGGCATATAAAAAGCTGGCATTTCACACAGGGAGGATTGGAGCGCTCTGGCATAACAATATGAGAATAC
Source organism: Erysipelotrichaceae bacterium 66202529 (assembly GCA_017161075.1). Classification (NCBI taxonomy): domain Bacteria; kingdom Bacillati; phylum Bacillota; class Erysipelotrichia; order Erysipelotrichales; family Erysipelotrichaceae; species Erysipelotrichaceae bacterium 66202529. The sequence continues at coordinate 3,635,155 of CP046174.1, forward strand.
AGCGATTTGCATACAAAAAAAGCAGGGTTGTATGGCTAAAATCATCCTTCCCTGCTCCGCTTTATTTTATTAGGGCTTTCAGTCGTTCCACCAGCTGAGCATTTTCATCCTCCGGCATACTGCACATCCCAATCTGTACTGAGGGCTTTGTTTTCCCATGAAAATCACTGCCGCAGGACATCAACAGCTGATGGCGTTTCGCCAGATCATAATAAAACTGTGTCTGCTGTGGCGTATGATAGGAGCTATATACTTCAAATCCATCAACTCCTGCTTCCAAAAGATCATGAATGCGATCAGGCTGCTCCTTAGCATTCATACCGGGATGAGCAACGATGGCAATCGCATGCTGCTGATGCAGCATTTCCACAATAGCAGCTACATCCGGATATATAATTTCCACATATGCCGGTTTTCCTGGCGAACAGATATCCCAGTAGAAATTGACAAAGGGATTATCACTGCGCTCCCCACCCGGATAATACGGCTGCAGAAGTGGATTTTTTTTATCTGTATCATATTCCATCGCAGCCTCAGCGATTGCTTCTCCGGTTGTAATTCCTCCCGGACTCAGCTCCTGTATCCGCTTATCATCAAAATCAATTCCCAGCTTTCGTACCAGCTGTTTGCGCTTCCTGCTTGCTTCCCGCTCCTGTGATGCCACATGCTCCTCAATTTCGTCAAACACCGGGTGATGCACATCAATACCATATCCGAGAATATGATATCCAATATTTTGTGAAACAGCGTCGATTTCAATGGCAGGAATGCAGGTAATACCATATTCTGCCTGGTGATGAAGGGCTATACGGCTGCCTCTTACACTGTTATGATCTGCCACTGCCATCATATCCAGACCGGCTTTTTTGCACATTTGAAGTAATTCCGTTGGTTCATATTGTCCATCGTCGCTATAGCGTGAATGCATGTGAAGATCCAGTTTTATCATAGGGATGCACCTCTTTCTTTTCGTATAATCTGATCAAATAGCTCTCTGGCGGCAATCGCCTGAACACCGAGAGAGAAATCCTCGTGTATATCATTCCTCAGAATGATATCCGGCGGTGTAAGCACCTTCCATTCTGTTTTTATGATGCTAATCAGCTGCTTCAGCAATGCTTCTGTCATCGTATCACAATAAATCAGAAGTGCATGAGGATCATACATACAGGCAATGCTTTGTATCAGCAGATCCATATTATGCAGCTGCTCCTCATCGCTGAGATTTTCTTTCGTCCAATTAACACCAAGCGGCAGCTGGTCCAGCTCACCGACCATATGATTGGCACCGCGATAGATATCTCCCCGGATATAGACCGCTGATCCAGGGGAGTATTTTCTTGGAAAATATAGTCCGGCTGTACATTCCTGGCGGATATTCTGACGCTGGCAGTATCCGAATAAGGCCGCATTGATATCATTTTCGATAAGCACCGGTATTTGATAGGTGCTGCGAAGTCTATTAAACAGCTTTTGCGACTGAAAGACTGCATAATCCATAACCTTCAGCTTCCCCTTGTGTTCGGTTCCCGGTATACCGAATACCATAACCGATATTGTGGGATACTGCTTCATCAGTTGTGAAATAATCTGTTCCAGCTTATCCGCATCGAGCTCCTCTATGGCATACCTAACGGATGACAGAAGCTCCTGAAAGAGATCATGTACCTCCAGATACAGCTGTTCCTTGCCATTGTGAACATACATATACGCAGTCAGTGCCATTTTATATCGTTCATTATAGCGGTATTGCCATGCCGGCCGGCCTCCGCCTGAGGGCATCATTTGATCCTGCTGTACTTCACCGTTTTCCAGCAGCTCATTCAACAGGGAGTTGACACTTACGACACTTAAACCGCTCAGCTTGGCCAGCTGCGGCTTAGTCGCACAGCGCTGATTTAAAAACACACCCCGTAATACGGATAAATTTTCATTTTTCATTTGTATGGGATTCCAGGCCAAAATATCACCCCTCTCTTTTTAAAGAGTCTTTACTAAGTCACTTATACTGTACAGGATGTCCTTTGAAATGTCAACTGTTTATTTCAGTTAATGATCTGCCATATTCAAATGCAAATGCTCTTATTACCCGATATAAAAAACATAGCATCACCAATATCTGATAATGCTATATCTTCTTATTATCGATTGACTGTTGCGGTTGTGATCGTTAAATCAAGCTTATCTGTACGAGTATCTGTCTGTAAGTAATTGTCATGGCTTCTTATTTTAATTCCATTATATGTTATCTGTTAGGAAATTCAATACCTATATGACAGAAATGACTATTGACGATAACTTAATTGCAATCAAATGCCTTTCATCTTTCAGCAATAAGAAACTGCCTTATAGATAGGGATTTCCTATAAAGCAACTCTTAAAACATGTTTAGATTTAATTATTCATCATTATCTATTATTTTCTTTTTTAAATCACCGAGTGTATCGCAGGTAAACAGCTGTTCTGATATCAAAATGAGCTGTTCTGATGTAAGCGTCTTTAACCATTTTGTGGCATCCTCATGATATTTTTTCTCAATCTGACCTTTCAGAAGCAACCGTTCTCCATCTTCCTTTCCTTTTCTAATACCTCTTTCAATTCCCTGTTCTAATCCTTGCTCTAATCCTTGTTCAAGCCCTCTTTCAAGACCCTCCTTATAGCTGTCATTCAGACCATTGCGATAGCGTGCTTCTCCCATCTGAATTGCCATTGCCGTTGACCATAGCTTGTCATTTTTCTGCATTTCCTTGTACTTTTCCACGAACACTTTCACCAGCCTTTCCTTCGTTTTTAGTATAGCATCATTTTCATTATTTTCAAACAGATACCCAGAGGGCAGAACCTAACACAACTGCTCAAAGTCATTCAACTTCAAAATCCCCTGCTTCCTTACCAGCTCATTGATTACCGGTAGATGTATGTAGCTGCGTTTTATCAGTGCCTTTTTATTCTCCACCTCTCCCTTTTCGGTACGCATTTGGTAATGATTCATCAGATTTTGATTATTCCATGGATATTCATCAATGAAAATTATCTGATGGACAGGCTTCAATAGCTCATACTTCTCCCCGCTGTTTAACTGATCATTCAGCGCTCTTGCCCCATAAAACTCAAAGCGCTTCAATTCTGTTTCAGTAAACGTTGTCTGCATTTCGATGCAAAACAGCTGGCCGTTTTCATCCTTTACGTGGACATCTAAAATAATCTTTTTCTTTCCGATGGTCTTGGGGTCCAGATTAGGATTCATAACCGTACTTTCCTTAACCCGTATCCCGGTCACACGTTCGATAATGGTGTTGCGTGCAAAGATGGAGCCTTCATCCTCACGAGAGAGGGTGTACTTGAAGAACAAATCGTTGCGGTAATTCAATACATCTTCTTGTTGTTTTCTTGTCATTTGACATTTCCTCGTTTCTGCAAGGTTATTCCTTACACTCTTATATACGAAAGGAAATGTTGTAATTCCTAAAATATTTTAAAATTTCTCCATTTTTATTAAATCATAGATAAAAATTAGATAACTCATATTTTGATATATCTATTAGCTTCATGATACTAAAGGAAATAGAATAATCACAAAGTTCATTGTCTATAATAAAGACCTCTTTATATTCTGTAAATATGAATGTTTAAGAACACATATAAACATAGCGTTTTTGAGTTTACCATCTTCAACGCTATGCTTATTTGTTATTCATTCTTTTAATACTTTCATAGGCTGCTTACAGCATCACTTTTACCTGTTCCTGCGTATAAGAATTGTCATGTTTTATCATAAATCCCCCTAGCACAAACAAGAGTTCATCCGTTAACAGCTAGCTGACAATATTACAATTACAGCCTCTATATAACATGCTCATAGACATATGCAGCTGCTTCAGCTTTCCCACAGTATAAATGTGAATGCTGTTATTTGCTGTGTACCGCTTTATAAATCCGTTCAGCTTCCCTGACTGGATCCTGTGCATGCGTAATACCGGAGCCTACTATGACGATATCCGGCTCCAACGCCACATAATCGGAAATTGTGTTTCCATTGATTCCTCCGGCCACAGATACACCGGCTGCTTTTACACATTGCTTCATCAGCTTTAAATCCTGAAGCGGCTCTCTCCCTGCCGCCTGCTGATCAGCACCGACATGTACAGCAACAATATGTGCCTGAATTTCCTCCATCTGGGCTATTTTCTTTGGCATATCCTCCACACAAATCATATCCACAACAACCTGTTTTCCATAACGGTTAGCCGCTGCGACACAGCCCTTGACTGTCAGAATATCGGTAACTCCCAAAACTGTAACATAATCCGCTCCGGCCTGTAGGGCTTCCTCTGCCTCATAATCTCCGGCATCCATAATTTTCAAATCTGCCAGAAGCTCTTTTTCCGGAAATTCCTTCTTCATCACACGTACGGCCTCCATACCGTATGCAATCACAAACGGTGTACCGATTTCTATAATATCGACATAATCGTGTACCCTGTGTACAAGGGCTATCGCGTCCTCCAGTGTAATATCATCCAATGCCAGTTGCAGCTTCATAAGCTAATCCTCCTTCTCATTTCGATAGGATGCCAAAAAGACATCCATGTTTCCTTTAAACTCCAGCATGCCCATACCCTCCGGTACCAGCACAGTCTCTCCTTTTCTGATTGAGACTCCCTGTATGCTTCCTTCGCCTTCAACACACGTATAAAACGCAAAGCGCGGATGTGAGAAGGTACCCTTTTCTTCAACCTGCAGACGCATCAGGGTGTACAGTCCAGGCTCATCCCAGTATCTTGTCACATGAATTCCACGCTCAAAGCTGGAAGGATACAGTACAAATTCCGTTGAAGTATCCGGCATATTTACATTTTCATAAACCTGTTCCGGCTGTATAGCACGCTTTTCTCCCGTAGAGGGATCCTTACGGTCATAATCATATAAGCGTAACGTACAATCTGCATTTCTGGATATATTATATGTCAGCACACCAGCTCCAATCGCATGAAGTGTACCGGCAGGAATATCAATAAACGCATCCTTGACCGCTTTCAGATATTTCAGCAGTCCCTCCCAGTCCTGTTGCTCAGTTTTCTCTTTAAATTCCTCAATCGTTTTCGCCCTATGTCCAAACTGAATCCTTCCATTTTCAGTTGTATCCAGAATTACCCATGCTTCCGGTTTTCCTCGTCCGCCATTGTATGCTCTGGCAAATGCATCATCCGGATGCAGCTGCACGGAAAGATCAGCGACGGGATCAAGTATATTGACGCGCACGGGAAGCTCATCTGTATCGCAGTTGAACCAGTGCGGGTATTCCTTGTATAATGCGGACAATGTTAGCTTCATTTCCGGAACATCACAATCCGCATGCCCCTTCAGTGCCACGACATTATATACCTCTCCCAGCGGCTTGACATCTGTATGATAGTGAAATTCCTTTTCCAGACGGTCTCCGCCGCCCCACATACGCGGTTCATAAAACGGTAGTATTTTAACGATTTTCTTCATATCCATCCTCCTGTGCCATCCAGATCGGCACCTGCTTTTCATAATGCTCATAAGCTCTCGCGGATAAAGAAGCATCCGTGATGATACCGTCAATTTCCTCCCAGCTGCACAGGGTATGAAAGCCGGATTCCTGAAATTTATCACTATCCGCTAAAACATAAATTCTTTCACTCTGACGTATCATAGCCTTTTTTGCCTCCAGCTCCTGATAGGAATGTGTGGTTGGTCCTTTCCGTTCAGATATACCGCTGGTTCCCAAAAAGCATACATCCGCATGCACGGATTCGATTGCCTGTACGCACCAGCTGCCTGTTAGAGAACGGTTTTTCTCCCGTTTCTTTCCTCCGGTCAGAAATACATTATGCAGTGATGCATCCAGTGTTTCCCAGGCCAGAAGCGAATTGGTCACAATATCCAGAGGACGGCAGGTATTCAGCAGCTTCGCAAGCTCATGTATGGTCGTTCCAGCATCCAGAAAAATTACCTTGGCATCCTTTAGAAAGCTAAGAGCATAACGGGCAATTTCCTGTTTTTTTGACACATGCTCCATTCGTACAGGAAGCGTGTGTTCCACATCGAGCAGCGATAGTCCTGCTCCGCCATATTCCTTACGAGCAATTCCCGCAGCCTCCAGATATTTTAAATCCTTGCGAATGGTTTCCATGCTTACCTGATACTGCTCTGCAAGCTGCTGTGCCTTCACATAGCCCTGCTCCTGCAGCATTCTGGTTATTTCATTGCGGCGTTCAAAGGTTGGTATCTTCACATTGCGTTCTCCTTCCTGATGACAGTATACGAAAATTGTAATCGGAATACAAATTGCGATTTCTTGTGATTTTCTTCAATCATACCATATATATTGCGTTTCCTTGCGATAAAGCTGTCATGTATAAAATAAAATCTATGAAAATATATCAATCCGTAAAAGACACCTTTCGCTATAGTCTGCTTTCTAATGGGACATTTTTATGTTTGAAGTATATGTCAAGCCATATTTTTCGTTAGCTTTAAGGGAATATGAAGCAGAAGGAGCTTGTACAGCTGCAGTAGCATGAGCCGCAAGGTATCCTAAAGCATCCTTATGGCTGCATCCTAATCAAAGCAGAAAAGGTAAAAAGCGATTAACTAGCTTTATGCAGATAAAAAAGGAAACGACTTCAAACTCTGTTTTTCCTTTTATTTTCTTTTTTGATTGAGCTTTCCATAATGTATAAAAAAGATTTCCACTTGTTTTTTTATCGTTCGAGCTTTCCATAAAGGAAAAAAGAGATTTCCACACCACGATCAATCTGTAATCTGCAGTATGAGAAACCTCTTATTAAGAGCTTTGGAAAAGAAGCTCCGCATGATCAAATTCAGAATTTCCTAGTTCAGGCTACAGACCTGCCTTCTCTCTGGCCTGCGTAATGATTTCCATAACAATCAGGCTTTCCTTCTGTCCTTCCTCCACACGCTTCCAGTCCTGTTCACGCAAAATACGTTCAAATTCTACGAATTCAAATTTCATACGATGTACATCCGGATGAGAATTGAAACGACCTTCTTCATGAGTATCACGGTATGAGTAGGCTACCGCCGCGCAAACAGAAGCAGAGCCTTCCACCTCCAGATAACCGTTTTCTCCTTCAATCACTGCCTGCGAAGGTCCCGCACAATCCTTTGCGGCTATACATACGGATTTAAAGGTACCATAATCCAGCACTAAAACACCTGATGTATCCACACGCTTATCAATATTTGCATAATACTGTACATCCTTAGGCATACCAAACAAGCCTGCATTGAAGTGTATGTTGTATACATTCAAATCCATGAGTGCACCGCCTGCCATATCCGCATTGAATGCAGGCAGAATCTCCCCGCGTTTAAATGCATCAAAACGGGAGGAATACTGAGAATAATTACAGGATACAACATGTACGTTTCCTATTCTCTCCAGCTGCTTTTTTAATTCGATATAATTTGGATAGTATTGGTTGGTAATTGCCTCCAGCAGCATAACCTGCTGTTGCTCAGCCAGTGCAATCAGCTCCTTTAATTCATCGACATGAACCGTGAACGGCTTTTCACAAATAACATGCTTTCCGGCAAGAATGGCTTTCCGGGTGAACTCATAATGCAAATGGTTGTTCACAGCTACATATACTGTATCGATTTCATCCAGCTTCAGCATTTCCTCATAATCAGTAAACATATATGTGATGCCATGCTCCTCACTTAGTTTTTTCAGCTTTTCTTCAGAACGTTTGGTCGCACAGATGCCGACAAGCTCTATTCCTTTTATATCATGTACAAATTCCAGCAGGCCCTGTATTACGATCATACCTGCTCCAGCAATACCTAATTTCATAACAGCTCCCTCTACTTTCTTACTCATAATGTAGCATATCTTTCTATTTCTGTGAATATAAGTTTTAAAAATTTGGTATTTTATAGAGAATACAACATTTTTTCCTTTGTATACAATTTTTCCAGCAATTTTCTGATAAGCATCCGTCACCGTTTCCTCTATTCCTCTTTCATACAGTCTGCCCGTATTTCTAAGATGAACTGAAAGCTATCGCTTAACTGATGTTATTTTTGATACAGACTATTTATATCCATAAATGGTATAAACTCCATTTTTTAATTCATATGGTATCGAATATTTTTTTAGGATTTCAGTAAATTCCTTTTCACAATCATACCATACTTTCTTTTTTACCAACTGTCCACCCTCTTCCGTAAAAAAGCGCGGTCTAACTTTTAACCATTCAATCGCTTTATAGTTTAAGAAATTAAAGCTTTCCTCATCCAAACTGCAAAAGCAATTTGGTCCTTCATTTTTAATAAGATATTGGACATAATCTTCTGAAATGTAGTTACTGTCATCAAAAAGAGTTTTATATTCATATGGGGGAATAAATGGCAATTCCTTGCGCATTCCTATACGTAATTCTCGCCACTTTGTGTTGTTCATAAAGCTTGCTAAATTTCTTTTTGTGATGATATCCAAAATTATCTCTTTTTCGGTTTTTTTGGTAGTATATCTTCCATTAGAAATATCCTTTGCCATTCTTTCTACCCAAATCAAGAGCTGTTTATCATTCTTTTTGAATCTTTGACGGGTGAATATATAACCGTCACGCTCAATCGTTAATGAATACATCCAATCCTTTTGTATTTTTAAGCATACACCATCAGGCCAGCGAACAGAGAGTATACCATCCTTTTGTCTTTTACCACTGCCAAAATCTACAGCATTGAAACTTGTATCTGGTATTGTTGTTCCATCTGTTTCCATGTTCGTCACACCTCCTATCTTGTATCAAATTCTGATTTCCCTTTTCTTTTCTATGATATAGGATTGTAAACCTTTCTGACAACTATTCTTATATCTTCTGTTTCTGCAATCTTATCTCTGGCATTATATTCTTTATAAGCAAAATTGTTGTTACATCCTGTCAACATGACACACATAAACAACACTAAAAAGTAGCTACTGGCTCTTTTCATAATACATTCTTCTCCTACAACTTCTAGATTTCTTTTTGATAAACTGGGATTTTGCACTGTGAGGTATGCTCATAATCTTACAAATCAAAGGGATTTATTAAAACCATTTACACTTAATAGTAAAATTATTAGCATCACGGTAACCCGCTTTTCCATAGTACTTCTCATGCATTTGATCTTTTACAGCCTGTAATTCTATTCCCGCACCACCTTTTTCTTTTACTCTTTTTTCAAGCTCTACAAGTAACATACTTCCATAGCCTTTATTCTGCTCATTATGTGAAATCACAATTTCTTCTAAAGTATATGCAAAAAGATCACCATATTGTTTGAAATAACCTATCACAAACCCTATTGCCTTATTGTTGCAGTCCTTCATAATAAGTGCATAATTATCGTTGATACTAAATAACTGCCGTATACGTTTTCCTGCCGTTTTTTCTGTCCAGCAGTTTCCCTCGTATACGTTATATTGTTCAATATAAAAGGGTAGGACAAGCCCAATATCATCCTGTAACATTTCACTTATTTTCATATGAACCTCCTTCGGAAAATAAATTTTAATTTATAAATTTGCAACCTTAATTCTGCTGATTAATCAGGTTGCTGACCATCATGTGCTTTCCACATACATTCTGTCAATTTCATATCTGTGAAAACAGCCTTGAAAGAGGAATCCTCTGGTGAACAAGCATATACCCCGAATCGAATTCGACCTCCTCCGTGATACATATGACATACTCGCATTTGTTTGAATCTTATTCCATCCTCGGAGCACTCAATACAATAATCATCCTCTCGTCTACTCAATCGATACCAGATAGACTTTACAGAAGCGGGAATCTCTGTTGTTGCCCAATCGGAATATCCATTATTGGTTACTACACTGCCAAGATGCTGAAACTCTTTATTCTCATATTCGACAGATCCTTTTAACCAGTTTTCACTATCAAGATACATAACAATTCCACATTGATCAAAGCGATTATGACTTTCTTCAAAATTTGTTTTTACTATAAAACTGAAGAATTTTTTATCTGTTTCCATTTGCAAAACAGGGGCATTATCATTCTGAAAGTGATAATAAGTTCTCTGCCATAAATCTGTTTTTGGTTTTGTAATGATTTCAATTTTGTCTTCTGAAATGCTATAATCTCGTGGTTCTCTTGTCCACTTAACTTTTTTCATATCCATTTCAATTTTCCTCCTACAAGTTCTAATTTCCCAGTTCAGTAAACTGGAATTTGTATATAACTTAACTTTCATCATGGATATTTTCTAATCCATATTTATTTACTAATAACAAGTAACAAAAACCTAGTAAAGTTCCAACTATACCGTATATAGCATCTATTATATCAGTTGTGTTCATAAAACCCATTACTGTTTCACATACAATATTTGCGATAATAATAAACAAGCCCAATATAATTATTTTTTTAAATGTCATTTTTTGCAAAATCCAAGTAAAACCAACACCTAAATAGAATATTAAACTTAATGCAAAATTTGAAATATGAGAATTTATTTCTGCATTGATAACTACTATCTCATTATTGAAAGCACTTATCCAACGTATGATTGCTAGTATAGCAGCAAATAAAATTAAACAATTATACATGATTTTTATTATCTTTTTGGGCTTTAATTTATCGTTCATTATCTTACTTTGCTCCCTTAACAAATTCTAATTTTCATTATTCTATATTACTCTAATAAACTAGAATTACTCTTCTATTTTATTAAAAATCACCGTTTCCTCTTTCATAGATATTTTACCAGCTTGATAACCATACTCCATTAGTTCCTTTTTATATTTTAAAAATGAATGGTCTATGGCTATCCCTGCAATGTCAGCAATTTCATCAAAAGTCAATTGAATCGACTGATTTCCATTTTTCTGTACATATTCCCACAAAGAATCATATTTACTCATTGCTTTATTCTCCTTTTCAAATCAAATACTTTAATTGCGAAATCGGTATTGATTATTTTTTATATTTCCCAAATGCTTTTTCCTCATCAAAATGTACATCTCTAAAAAAGATAATTAGCCATATAATACATGCGATAATCGCTATATATTGCGTAAATAAATAAGATAAGATAGCGCCAATCCCCCAAATAACGGCCCATATAAGAAATAAATTTCTTTGGTCTTGACTCATTTTTGCTTTATCGTATGACTCTCTTTCTTTTTCAGATAGAGAATTAAATCCGCTGATCAGTATAGCTCCTCTCTCTTTTAAAAGTGTAAAAATAAGAGCGAGCATTAGAAAAAACAAACAGCCTATACTACTCACAATGCAACCAATATTCATCTATTCCCACCTCCGCGAAATTCTAATCTTTACTTACATTTTATCATATGGATAATGGAAAGTCATTGCACTTTATAAATGGGTAAAAAAACAAGCCTTAACGATCTGCATACAAGCATGCAGCTAAGACTTGCTTTTCTTAATAATTACAGAATATCCTCCAGCTTTTTCTGATCCAGGAGAATCAACACGTGTCCGTCAATCCGAAAGATTCCCTCCTTCTCCATGCGCTTCAGCTCCTGATTTAATGAGGAGCGGCTCACATGCAGGGTATTCGCCCAAATTGTCTGAGAACGTGGGAGGGGAATCCGTTCATGCTCCGATAAGTGATTCATGCTCAGCAGCCAGTATGCAACACGCTCCTGTATCGTCTGATACATCAGACAGCTCAGCAGCATCTGGTTACGCAAACCGCGTTTTGACAGATACAGCATGAAGGCCTTCATCATTTCCGTATCCTCCTTCAGCATGTCCTCCATATCACTTACATGCATCCAGGCAACCGTCGTCCGCTTTACAGCAACCAGTGTATACGTATACGTTCGCTTCCCTGTAAAATACAGCAGCTCCGGAAATACATCATTATCCTCAAAATAAGCACTGCACAATACATTTCCCTGACTCGTATACTGCTCAGCCTTTAACACGCCCTCTACAACCAGACCGAAATAATCAATCGGATCATTCAAAGAACGCAGTACCTGCGAGCTTTTGTATGTTTCATACCGCAGTTTTTTACCATATACCGTATGCCGCATACAGCGATGGGCAAACATTGGTAACAAAGCAGTCCCATCCTTTGGCATGAGCATCACCCTCTCTATCTACAGGACCTCAGGCAAACGCCGCATCCAGGAAATCACAGATATCATCATAATCGTGCTCCCCGTTAAAGCGCTGCATTTCCTCACCGTTTCGATATACCGCTACAACAGGAATTCCCTGCACATGGCATGCCGTAACAATATCCTTGTTGGCATCCACATCAACATAGCGAATGATAAAGCTGTTCGCATATTCCTCCTGCAAAGCCTCCTCCAAAATTGGATGCAGTGCCTTGCAATGAACACAGCGTTCCGCACCGAATAAAACCAGCACCGGCTTTTCCGTGATCTTTAAAACCTTGTCATTCCACTCCGACATACCTGTCACCGGTTCAAAAAGCTCAGTATCTATGGAGAACACCTTTTCCCGCTTACTCATATCCTCTTCATCATCCGTCGCTACACACAGTGCCACATCCGGATAATACGGCAGTGTTCCTTCCACATCAATGACCTTCTTAGCTCCCAGTGCACCGGCATTCGGCATACGGAAGGTAGTATTGTCAATGCGTGGTATCGCTATTTCCTTAGGTGTGGGCTCCTGTGGTACATAGCTGTATGGATAACGGTAGGCTCGATAGATCATATTATTCTTCGGCCCTGTTTCATTGTGTGTATAATACGGGGAAATCCATTCCCATACGATTTCATGCTCCGGTGTTACCTCTATTATACGTCCATCGCTTCCTTCTGTCACGAGGGTATTTCCATTTGGAAGACGCTGGGCGCTGGATACATAGGGACTATAGAACTTACTGGCATCGGTTGGAATCGCATGATTGAGCTCCTTGGGTGTCAGCTTCCATACAATTTCCAGTGTAACCGGATTGAATTCCAATACACGGCTGTAATCACGCAGGGCGTTTTTAGAACCGTTTTTACTGCCCGGATTCGGTACTCCATAGCCGCCCCAGCCGCCATTATCAAACACCATAAGATTTCCTTCTCCCGGAAGGCCCTTAGGAATCATATGGAAATGATGCTGTCCGATAATCCAGCCCAGCTTTTTCAGCTCTGGTGTCGCGTTGAAATCCGGACCGATTTTCCATACAATTTTACCGTTTTCTTTATCCAGAATCGCCAGAATATTCGCTTCACGGCAATCGAATATGATATTATCAGGCTTAAAGCGCAAATCTCCGTGATCGTACCACTTATTCGGCCCCAGATAGCTCATGCAATTCACATGGAGATAATCTCCCACACCACCGTCACTGGAACGCATGTTCGGATCACGGGCGAGGATATTCTTTGCGGCTTCATCAAAGCCCAGCTCATCAAAATGATCGGAAATTGACCATTTCCACAATATATTGCCTTCCCAATCCACCTCAATCATTGCATCATCCAGCAGTTTTTTATCAGATATCGCCGGGTTTTTAATCGTCTGATGAACCAGAATCAGGGTATTTCCTTCCAATGGTTTGGCATCCATCCCCGGTACATAATACCCCACAGGATTGCCTTCCCGCTGGTAGTCATGATGCTGCCGTGCCATCCAGCGGTGATCTCTGCCGGGATCGTTGATATTCTCAAATTTATCAAACTCCCAGACAATATTTCCATCATAATCAATTTCAATCAGATTTACACCGTCCTGCATCCCGTAATCCGGGTGACGATAGCCGCTCAGTCCCATGACATAGCCGCCAGGTAAAAGTTTGGGCGGCATAGCGTGCATATTCCATCTGCGTATTTCATTTCCATTCATATCAAACAGCAGTACGCCATCATTGATCAAGGGTACGATCGTGTACCCGTTCCAACACTTTTTTGGATCATATACCGTTACTCCATGTGGAAATACGAAAGGCTGTCCCATATTTCATTCCTCCATTCTCTATGGTTTTCTTATGCCTCTTTAGCATTCTTTTTTATCAGCTTGCCATTTTCAAACATCGCACTGGACAGAGTTCCATCCATTTGCAGCAGCTGATACAGCAGAGTTTGTCTGGTGATATCCTGACGCACCACCTTATAATCATCCTTTAATGCTTCCTCCAGCTGTGTTACCTGTTCAATCTGTGAGCTTTCATACGGGTTATAAAACAGGAAAGCAACTCTGCCGGAATCCGGTGTAAGTATCTTTTTCAGCTGCCGGCGTTCACTGACATAGCGCTCACTTGCGGTTGCTGCGATTGCCCCGTCTGCCGCCGATGTTACTACCTGCCGCAGGAAGGTCTGTGTACAATCACCAACTGCATAAATTCCCGGAACATTTGTTTCCTTTTTCTCATTTACAAGGATATAGCCCTTCGGATCACAGGCAACCAGATTCTGCACAAACTCTGTCTGCGGTACCATACCGACGAAGAAGAAAATACCATCGGCTTTTACTTCCCTTGTTTCTCCGCTTACGACATTTTTCAGAAGCAACCCGCGTACCTCCTCCTCCCCAAGAATTTCCTGCAGGGTGGTGTTCCATACAAAATCTATTTTCGGATTGGCGAATGCCTCCTGTGCAGCTACCTCGTTACAGTCAAGATGGCCTTTCTCATGCAGAACGATTACGGTTACCTTTTTTGCGAAGTTTGTAAGATATCCGCTTTCCTCGATTGCCTGATCACCGGCTCCTAGCACATAGATTTCCTTATCCTTGAAGAATTCCGCATCACAGGTAGCACAATAGGCAACCCCGTGTCCGGCAAGCTCTTTCTCATTCGGAATACCGAGGACCCTCGGCTTTGTCCCCGTATCCAGAATCACACAGTCCCCGATAATATCACCGCGGCGCTTTGTGTGTACAAGAAAGGTACCATCCTCCATCACATCCACTGCCGTAACCGTCGTCCGTTTAAAGGTATTGGTGGCATAGGCCTGTGCATGCTCCTTAAACTTCTGCATCAGTCCGGCACCGCTGTCTGTGATCACACCCGGATAGTTTCGAATTTCACGGGTATCGTTGATTCTTCCTCCAAAGCTTCCCTTCTCAATCACAAGCGTTTTTCGTCCGGCTCTGCCTGCATAGATTGCGGCTGCCAGACCGGCAGTGCCTCCGCCGATAATGATGACATCATAGCGTTCATCCATAATTGCCTCCATTCTCTCGCCAACTGCGAGTACGTATATTCAGCAAACAGCTTATTACTCATAAGACTGATTTCTGTTTCTCTTATTCCATATTGTATGGCCGCTATCCTTATAGAAGCCTTTTACACATAGTACAGCATTCACCACTTACTCCTTTGCGTTAAGGATGAAGAATATGAATTTCCTGTTCCTTTTTTCTTCCTGCACCAAACACGACCCAGAGAACGCAGATCAGTGTCAGCAACAGACAATAATAGGAAGAAAGGAAGATTTGAAATGGTGTAATTACCGGCAAATAGCTGTGATTTGCGGCTAATTGGTTGATTACGGTAACTGCCCCCATCACAAAGGCACTGTTGATTGGTATGATTGCCGTAATGTTTGTCGTCATTGCAGTTAACAAAATGCTTCTGCGGGTTGGAGAAATATTGGCTTTTTTTCCAATCGTGTCCGCAATATCCTTAAACATGAGAATAGATGGCAGCACACAGCCTGCCAGCAGAATATTGACAATCCCGACACCGATGGAAATTACAGCCTCAGCACCGTAAGGGTGCTGAATCGCCCTTCGTGAGGTGAGATAATTACAGCATTTCTCCATCATACCACCCTCTACAGCAATGGAAATCAGCCCATACAGTAATATTGTGGAAATGATGATATCGACAACACCGGATATCCCGTCAAACAGAATACCGTGCAGCTCCTGGGTGTCGTAATGAATATTGATCAGATCGGATGGCTGAAACAATCCAGTCGCCAGTCCAATCACAATGCCTGTAAGAATTGCATAGGTGACACCAACAAACAAATCACTTGTTTTAAAGCAGATGATCAGCAGCAATACAATCGGAAGCAGCATCCACAGTCCCCTGGGATCACACATGCTTTGTAACAGCTCTGGATTCTGTGCAGTACCGCTGGATCCAAAAAAATAAAACAGAACAGCGGATACAATCCCTGCGGCGATAAGATACGGAAGCCGCTCCTTCATCGTCTGCAGCAGATCGGCACTTTTGTTTGTAACAGGATCATGCTGAGAAGCAATCGTCGTATGAATGACCTGAGAGCTTGGGGAGAGTGCATCCCCAAAGAATATGCCGCTCAGCATAGCACCTGTCAGAATCGCAGGATCAGCGCCCATCAGCACCCCTGCCGGATAGAAGATTGGCACCACTGCAAGAAGTGCTGCAATCGGTGCACCTGCGCCCATGGATATGAGTGAGGATACAAGAAAACAGAAAACAGTAAAGCTTCCCCCACGCAAATGCAGATGCATACCGACCCATACGAATCCGGAACCGATCTGTCCGACTGCCAGCAGCTTAGAGAAAATGCCGATAACCATAAAAATCATGATCAGTCGGGCATTTCCATATTGGGCAAGACCGCATACAATCGCATTCCAGTAATCAGCCTTGCTGGCGCAAAGGAGGAATCCGACGAGTATGGCAAGGATTGCCGCCAGAATCAGCGCCTTCATAGAATAATAATGGAAACAGATCATGATGATACCGCTCAGTACGACATACAATACGATGGGTACGACGGCGAATTCCTGATGCATATGGAATTTTAATAAAGCGTTTACATCGTTCTTTTTCATATAGCCACCAACCTTGGATCCACCATAATGATACCACTCCCTTTTTTTCGGTACGTGTTGGGAATCCAACACTTTTCTACTTTTTGTGAATAAAATAACAAATTAAAAAACAGTGTTTTTTCACAAGAAAGAACAGGGTGAACAGTACAGAATATGAACCATTTACCACATTGAGAACAAGGTACTGCCTACAAGTGACCGATTATGGAATAAAACAAGGACATGAGGAAAAGCCATAAAAGAGCGCTCTGATTTACACTACAGCATTTATGCAACATTGTTTCATACTATTACAATATAATTTATGACGCTTTACATAGCATATAGTTAAAAAACTGCAGTATATAAAACCGCAGCTCAGTATCCATGATAGATCTGCTCTTTCATCTATGGCAAAAGCAAACAGTGAAGTTAGCAAAATAGAAATTTACAGTAGCCGTCCCCATAATTTTATGTTATAATAAATCCTGCAAATGATGTGCCCGTAGCTCAATTGGATAGAGTATCAGATTCCGATTCTGACGGTTGCAGGTTCGATCCCTGTCGGGTGCGCCAGAATATTATAGAAGCCCTGTTGTACAGGGTTTTTTTCTATTTTAGATATAGCAGCACAGCGTTACTATACGGCGTTTTTATATAAAAAAGCCACTATCAAATCATCACGCATCTTTCCTGCAAAGCACAAGACTTATAGCTTCCGCTGAATCTAAACAATATGAAAAACGTACAGCCTATCCTTACGGCTCATATTCCTATTCTCATAGAATTGCTTAACAGCGCCTGTAGTATGAGACCTCATATTTTCATATAAAAAGCCCGCTGAATGCGGGTTCTACTGTTTATTCAAACTTTCAATCAGTGCGGGAAGCTCCTGTATTCCTGTCAATACATAATCTGCTCCTGCCTGTATATACTCCTTACGCAGACGCGCGCATAACGCTTCCTTTTCCTGTGGACTGTATGCCTCATACTCCTTTTGCGTCAATCCCATGAAAGAGCTGCCCTCCAGAATACCGACCGTAATCACACCAGCCGCAACACCCTCTTTGATATCGGAAATTGTATCCCCTACCTTAACAGCTGCGCGTACATCTCGGATATGCAGCTGCTTCATATTCTCGAAAATCATATATGGATACGGTCTGCCAAAGTTATCTACACTGTTCGGTGATATCCAGAAATCCGGTGCATAGCCCTTTTCCTTTGCGACCCGTGTCACCACCGCCATCATTTGATCAGTATATCCGGTGGTAGAGCCGATTGCCAGCCCCATATCCCGCAGCCTTTTCACCGTTTCCACAACATATGGCTTCGGATCCGCAAACTGATCCAATATGCTCATCAGCTTTTCTGTAAAGCTGTCGTGCATGGCATCCACATCTGCCTCCTCTGCTGCGCGGCCGTGTGCAGTCTTCCATAAATCTGCGATTCGCGGCATTTCCAGCATTGTCCGGATGTGATCGCGTTTCAGCATCCCCATCGGTTTTCTAGTTTCCTCCATCGTGACCTTCATACCAAATTCACGAAATACATCCATGAACGCCTGAACCGGGGCGAAGCAGCCATAATCCACGGTTGTTCCCGCCCAATCAAATATAATTCCTTCTATTTTCATATCAGTTTCCTCTGCTTTCCATATATGCCTTCATAATTTCTGTTAATTGAAGAATATCCTCTTCATAGATTTCACCAATCGTTCCAATACGGAACGTATCCTTATCTGTCAGCTTTCCCGGGTAGATTGCATAGCCGCGCTCCTTGATAAAGCTGTACATCTGTGCAAAATCAAAATCTGTATCCGGATACAGGAATGTCGTGATAATCGGGCCCTGTACTGCCTTATCCACATAGGGCAGAAAGTCCAGCCTGCCGAATTCCTCAATCAATACATCTCGGTTATGTGCATAGCGCGCACCTCTTGCCGGAATGCCGCCCTCCTGCTTTAATTCCTCCAGCGCCTTGGCAAAGGCCAAAACGACATGCGTCGGTGACGTATAGCGCCATTTTCCATCCTTCTCCATTCCGACCCACTGATCGTACAGATCCAGTGAAAGACTGCGGGCACAGCCTTTGGAGGCAAGCAGCTGGCTTCTTTTTGCGATGATAAAGGAGAAGCCCGGTACTCCCTGAATACACTTATTGGCAGAGCTGATAAGAAAGTCAATATGCCACGCACTCACCGGTATATCCACACCGCCAAAGCTTGACATCGCATCCACGATAAATACTTTTTGATATTTCCTGGAAAGCTCACCTATCGAACGGATATCATTTAATATCCCCGTAGTTGTTTCACTGTGAATCATTGCGATATGTGTGATTTCCGGATGCTTCTTCAATGCTTCCTCTGCCTTATGCTTATCCGGTATCTTGTCATAATCCTGTGTGATATGGACACAGGCTATATGGTGATAGCGGCACATGCTGGCGATGCGTTCTCCATAAGCACCATTGCTGAGCAATAACAGACAGCCATCCTGTGGGATGACACTGGAAATTACACTTTCCACACCGAAGGTACCAGAGCCCTGTAGAAGTACAGTTGTATAGTCCTTTTCACTTACGTGTGCCAGCTCCAGCAGCTCCTTTCGAATCGTCTGTGTTATCTGCTTGTAATCATCATCCCAGGTACAGTGGTCAAATAGCATTTCCTGCTTTACTGTGTCCGTTGTTGTCAGTGGACCCGGTGTTAATAGCTTGTATGTTTTCATCATTTCCTCCATTTCCCGTTGTATGCGGGTACAAGGCTTGCATGAGTGCAGCTTCCAATCATTTTACAAAATGGAATTGCTCTCAAACATTTCCTTATTTTCTACAGCCTTCAAAGAATGCCTGATGCTGTTCTAACAGCTCTACGCTTAATGCTTTTTTAAATACCTTCGGATATTTGCTGGCATACGCTTCCTCCACCTGTTCTCCCTCATACAGAGCCGTTGGATAGGTATACAGAATATCCCTTCTTCCGTTTTCCATCATACAGCGCGCCATCGCCATTGCCGTTTTATTGACATTCTCCTTTTTCACCACAGCAATGCTTTCCGTCAGTGTATAATTTCCCTCAATAGGATCGATGCAATCGATTGGAAGCCCCTTTTCCTTATCCGCAAGTGCCTGATGCCGCAGACCAAAGGCGATGCCGACCTCTCCAGAACGTACCTTTTTTAAAGGGCCGGAGCCGCTGGATTCCAGATGCGGACCGACATTATCGAGAATATCACACAGCAGCGCATGTCCTTCTTGTTCTCCGTAATTATCTAAGATTGCCTGTACCAGCAGCCATCCGGTACTGCTTGCCTTGATATCCGGTATGGATATATATCCCTTGTAAATGGGATTTGCAAGATCCTTTATTGATTCTGGGACAGGCAGCTTTTGCTCCTTCAGCACTCTGGTATTGACAATCAACGCCCCCTCCAGTGCCGTCAGTGGTGTATCATAATCGGAATATGTTTTCAGTGTCGGTGTGGGAAAGGTCAGCTTCTCAAACATTTCATTTTTCTGTTCAGCACTGTCTATATAATAGGTGCTCATCGTTATGATATCCGCCTCCAGATGCTTTCCCTCCGCCATGATTTTTCCACCGAGCTCACTTGTACCAAACGACTGCAGCACATACTGGTCCTGAAAGCCGTTTTCATCCAGTGCGTGCTGTATTGCCATCAGTGCCTCCTCATCCGCATTGGAATAAATGACAACCGGCTCTTTTCCCTGCCCGAATACAAGGGTGAAGATCATAACGCCTGCGGCAAGTACAGCAAGTGCCGCTTTCTGATAGCGTATACGCCGTGATACTGCTTTCTCCTTTTCCTGTGTGAGAAGGATCAGGATGCCCTTGACCAGCAGATTGGTTAAGAGAATCAGCAGTGATAATACAAAAATCTGATCGAACTTGGCAAAGTGCTGGAGCTCCTTGATTTTAGTTGTCAGCACAGCTGTTTTTGCCCCGACAATGAAAATCAGTGCAGAAATCGTCACCATGGAATTGATAAAATAATAGCTGAACATCTCCAGAATCGTGCTTTTGGAATTCGGTACGACAACTCTGCGAATTGTTTTAAACCAGCTGTCTCCCATCAGCATAGCTGTTGTTTCATAGGAGGTATTCAATTTTCCAAGTGTATTCTTCGCCATCACATACGGTGTGGAAAAGAAGTGAATCATATTACATAGAATAATAATCCAGAAGGTGCTTTGCAATGAGGTGGAGCTGAAAGCAAACAGAAATGCAATACCGATCACCATACCGGGAATGGTATTGGTGATGCTGCTGATTGCGTCTATGCTCTTTTTACATAATTTAGGCAATGCACTTCTCGTCGTTACCAGTGCACAGCCATAGGCAAGCAGTGTTCCGGCAACTGCAGTTCCCAGCGCAACAAGAATGGAATTACGATATACGGATAACAGATTGGCACTGGACAATGTATCGGTAAAATGCTGCAGGGAGAAGCTGATATCATACGGCCATTCCTTCACAAACGGCAACAGCAGGATAACGGCAAACACCAGAAGAACAGCACAGCCTGTCAAAACAGAGACCGTACGGCAAAGCACATCGCGTATCCTGTTTTTCGGCAGCTCTATCACACTCACCTTGTTATATCGAACATTATAGCGATCCAGATAATTCAAAAGTGCAATACTGATGATAGAGGGAAGAAGCATCATCATGGCGACAACCGCCCCGTTGTTGAAGTTTGGAATAGAGCCGAGCATCTCGTTATACAGCGTTGTTGCCACAACCTCAAATTCTCCACCGACCGCAGCCGGTATTCCAAAATCGGTAAAGCTCAGAAAGAAAGCCTGAATAAACGCGGCAGCCAGTGTTGGTATCATCGGTGACAATGCCGTAATCCAGAAGCGTTTTCCTCCGGAATCCCCCATGATTCTGGATACGATAATAAATTTCTTATCAATGAATTTCATCGTATTATTCACAAGCAGAAATGCAATGGGCAGTGTATAGATCACATATCCAATCAGCAGACCGTAAAATCCGTAAATATCGAACAGCTGAACATGCAGTAGCCTGGTAAGCAGTCCCTGCTTTCCAAACGTATAAATAATGGCAAAGCCATATGTGATGGTCGGCAGCAGCATAGGTAAGGTAGCAATGCTGTGGATTCCTCTTTTCAGACGCTGCGACACATTTGTGTAATTGATCGTATAGGCAAGCAGAAATGCAAGCAGCGTTGTGAACAGCGCACTGATGGAAGCTGCTAAGAAGCTGTTTTTAAACGCGTGTACAAGCCTTCCGCTGGAGAATACGTCAACGTAGTGCTGGAATGTCAGCGATGTTCCGCTTTCAAACGATTTATACAGCAGGATTGCAACCGGCATGAAAAGAAATACAAGAAATAAAACAGCTAAAACAGCATACAGAGCCTTTAGCTCCAACTGCTTTTTATGCATACGCTTCTCCAAACAAGGTAAAGATATTATTCCGCTTGATTTCCAGCTGATTCAAGATAAATTCCTTTACAAAGCTGTTTTCCGGATGCTCGATAATATCTCTCGGTTTTGCATATTGTGAAATCATACCATCCTTCATAATGAGAACCCGGTCAGATAAGGTCAGTGCCTCCTCCGGGTCATGGGTTACGATGATGGTCGTCAGCTGAAATTCCTTGGCTATCGTCTTGATTTTTTCCTTAATACTTTCCTTAATGACCCCATCCAGCGCACTCAGTGGTTCATCCAATAAAAGAATCTTCGGCTTCATGACCATGGTTCTTGCCAGTGCCACACGCTGCTTCTGTCCCCCGGACAGCTGGTCGATGTGTTTATCCAGATGCTGGGAAAGGCCAAGCAGCTCAATCAGTTCATTTACCTCCTGCTGTGTGGAAATACCGGGCTTGTTTTTCAAGCCGTAGGTGATGTTTTCATAAGCGTTCAGATTTGGAAACAGGGCATAGTCCTGAAATACGATATTAAAGCCCCTGTTCTCCATGGAAACGCCGGTCACATCCCGACCGTCAAACACAACACTTCCGCTATCTACATCCGTGATTCCCAGAATGCAATTCAGCAATGTTGTCTTCCCGCTTCCGCTTGGCCCCAGAATGGAAACAATTTCCCCGGTTTCTATAGACAGACTGATTCCATTGAGAATCATTGTCTGGTCGTATGACTTTTTCAAATTCTTCAGTGTCAGCATACTTCACTCTCCTCATCGCGAACCTTTTGTCCGCTTGCATCCATTATAGAAAAGTGGAAAAAGATTACAATAGCTTTCATAAAGTGTTAACGGCCTTTTTACCATTCCTTAACATTTTATAAATTATGTAAATTTTCAGTTATTTTTAGAGTTTTCACTCGCTTTTGTTCACATTAAGGCAACACAAAAAGCCTTTATTTAACAATTTTGTAAATAAAGACAGTTCTTCGTTCATATTTCAAAAGGAAAAACAAAAAATGAAATTTATCATCAAAATCACTGAAAGCCTGATAAATGTTCATCCCCTGTGACAAGAGTAAGGCATCTCCAACGTTACATAAAGGCATCATATACAATGCAACCAGGAAGCCCAATCACAAAAAACAACAGAAGCTACTGCCGCTTTTCATGAATTTAACGCAGACATAGCTCCTCCCATACATACAGCTCATAACAGAGAGAAGCAACCTGCGGGATACATATATGACCAAAATCAATGGAATGTATACAACAAGCATATTCAGCCTTTCCTTCTGCCTCTGTTGTCATTTCCTGTAGGCTTTAGGCAATTACTCCCAAAATACTGCCAATATATTCCCAAATTGCTTCAAGCTGTACTTCTGTCTGACAGGCTAACGGCTCATAATTTCCCCACCGCCTTGCTTTATGCTTAATATCACACATGTATAGGGAGCTGTTCCTGTAGCCGTATGCAGGTTCGTTTAAAGACATTTTGTATCCATACTATACGTTTCCTGTGCAATCGCTTTAAAAAATGTTACATACAATCGAGCAAAATTTCATAAATAAAATAACAAAGGATCGCCTGCGAATTATATCGTCACTGCCTGTCAAAAAAAAGCGGACACCAGTGCATGTATGGAATCCGCATATATTTTGTAATGCTGTGTATAGAGCCGCTGATTTTCTGCTTTTACATATCCTGCAGCGGATCTGTCAGCTCTTTGTCATGATAGCGTTTCATATCCATTAAATCCAGCTGGCGGTCAACCATGATAGCATTGGTCAGAGAACCGGATACATTCAGCATGGTACGCATCATATCAATAATCGGATCAATAGCCAAAATCGGTGTGATATAGGCAAAGGAGGACCCCAGCCCTACACCGGATAAAGAAACAGATGCCGCCATGGTACTGGTTCCTGGAATCCCTGCTATACCGATAGACCCGATGGTGATAACGATAACGGACATGATGATCAAACTGATATCAATCGGTGTTCCGCTGGTATTTGCTACATAGACGATCAGCAACGCCGGGAATACTCCCGCACAGCCCTGCATTCCTGCAGTTGTCCCAAAGCTGGATACAAAGCTGGCCGTTCCCTGGGAGACACCGAGCTTCTGCGTCAGCGTATCAATCGTTGCCGGCAGAACACCAAGCGAGCTGCGGGATGTAAAGGCGAGCAGTAATAGAGAATAGCTTTTTTTCAAATAGATAAGCGGATTGACCTTGAAAAAGGAAAGCGCAACAAGCTGAATAAGCAGTTGAAGGATGCAGGCCACATACAAAATCACGATAAACTTACCAACCTCCAGAATACTGTCAAGACCGCGCTGTGCAATCGTATTCGCCAGCAGTGCCAGAACAGCATACGGCATTCCTTTGATAATCGTCATGGCGATACTGATGATGATTTTATGCAGCGCATCAATCAGCTCATAAAACACCCTGATCGTATCGGGATATTTCTTTTGCATACGGCGGGCTGCCAGACCGAAAAAGGCAGAGAAAATTACCAGACCGACAACATTGCTGTTGACCATGGCCTCCACCGGATTAGCCGGAATCAGATTACGAAGTGTTGTAACTACAGGAACGACTTCCTTCATTTCCCCGCCGGAAATAGACGTAGAAACGCTGCCGCCTAGTTGAAAGACAATACCCAGCGTCAGGCCGACAACAGCAGCCACTGCCACCATTCCCATCGTAGTGATGATACTGCGGTTTACCAGCTTGCGCACATCACCACGCTCATCCATATGCAGAATCACATGGATAATGGAAACCATCACGAGCGGGATCACCAGCATTCGGATAAAATCAATAAAGCCGTTTCCAATCAGAGAATACCATAATGTTGTTTCCTTCACAAATGTAATCTTCATCGGATCGGACGCAAAGCCGGATACCGTCTGCATGGCTAAACCAAGCGCAAGACCCAGAACCGTCGCAAGCAGCACCTTGCTGGAAAAGCTGAATTTCTTTTTTGGTAGCTTATATACTGCAAAAGCCAGAAGCAGATATGCGATGATGAATAGTATGGATTTCCATTCACTAATCATCAGAAACTGGCTTAGAAATACGTTTTTCATAAAACCCCTCCTCGTTTGTACCTGACTATTATATACAAGCAGCTTTATATTTTCAAGTCATATGCTTACTGCTTCCTTTATGTTATGAACAGGAACCGCGGTTTTATACCACTTAGTGTATACTATGAAAATTTTTAGTATGCAGAAAGGATGTTTTTACAATGTTTTGTCCTTATTTTCAAGTGGACTCTATGTATTTCCCAGCTTTAGAAGTTAACCGTTACTGCTTCCCTATGATTATGATATATATCGTAAAAATCCATATTAGGGATAATGAAAAGATGCAAAATCATTTCATCCAAAGTGATCCTGCATCCTATGTATATAGTTAAGGTCTTGCTTACTCTTACTTATCCCGTCTTTTCTGTCGGCCTATGTTTCTTTACGCTTCGGGCTTTTTGCCAATACCTCATACAGATATCTGTTCCTCCTGAATGGTTATTGTATGCTCCTTCAACAGCTTCACAAATACCTCCGCAAGATAAGGGTCAAACTGCCTGCCCGCCTGCTCTGTAAGCTCATGAATCGCATAAGACAGGTTACAGGCATCCTTATAGGAGCGTGTTGAGGTCATGGCATCAAAGGAATCCGCAATACATAAAATACGTCCTCCCAGAGGTATATCCTCCTTAGCGATTCTTCTAGGATACCCGTGCCCGTCCCAGCGCTCATGGTGGGAAATGACAGCAGGAATTACATAATCCAGAGAAGGCAGATACCGTATGATACCGATTGAGTTTTCCACATGTCCCTTCATGATTTCATACTCTTCCTTTGTCAGTCTGCCATGCTTATTTAAAATATCCTCACGGATACCGATTTTTCCGATATCATGCAGAAGTGCCGCCTCTCTTATAATTTCCACAACATCCTCCTTCAAGCCGATGGCATAGGCAAGCTCCGTGGCATAGTAGGCAACATTTTTGGAATGGGTAAAGGTGTAATGATCCTTCGTATCTATAGCGGCAGTCAGTGCATAAATAGTGGACGCATATTCGGAATAGATGCTTTCCTTATCCTGCTCCTGCCGGCTTGCGGATACTGGTTCACTTTCCTCCTCATTATAGATGACAACGCGGTTCTTTCCTTTCCGCTTCGCCTGGTACAATGCCTGGTTTGCATACTCCTCCAGCTGCTTCGGATTGCTCGCAAGCAGTGGAATCGAAGCGATGCCAAAGCTTCCGGTTACCACCTTTAACGCATAGCCCTCCTCTGCCTTATTCATATTCATAATCTGTTGACGAATCATTTCTGCCAGCTTTTTCGCATCCTGCAGACTGCATTCCTCTAACAAAATCGCAAATTCCTTACCGGAGATGCGTGCTGCCACAGCATTGCTTCCCAAAACACGCCGCATAATTTCCGCGGCCTGAGCAATCGCCTTATCGCCTTCCCTTGTTCCATACAGCTGATTATACAGACGCACATCATCCAGACTAACGAGAATCAGCGTTAGCGTGCTGTCTTTTTTTCTGGCATTGTATATCTCATAAAAATTCTTATAAAAATATTTTCGATTCAACAGTCCGGTCAATTCATCACTGATCGCTTCATGATACGCCATTTCATACAGCTGTGAATTTTTCAAGGCAATCGTGGATATGGAAGCCACAGAGGAAAGAAAATTCAATTCATCATAGCTAAAGGATGCTTTTTTCACCTTACGGCTCAGCAGCATCATACCAATCAGCTCCTGCTCCATCAAGGGTACGATGCATTCAATATGCAGAGAATCAAACAGCTCTTTTTCCTGTTCCCACATGGAGCGATAGCCTGCCGTACGCTTGAAATCCCGATACAAAAGACAGTCTGCCTGCTGTTTTAATACAGACAGAATTGGATTTCCCCCGTCAATGGCATAATTCTGCCGTTCCAAAGGAGCATTACCATACAGGATATGATATCCGCTCCCCTCGCTGTCCTTCATGCATACATACACCCTGCTCACATCGATCGTATCGGTTATGACCTTGCAAATATCCTCTGCAATTTCCGAAACGCTCAGTGTTTTGCGTACGTTCTGTGAAAAAATCTTCAGACTGTCCGCCTGCTGCTTCTCCTCTCTGATAAACACCGTATCAATGAATCTTTTCAATAAAGAATAAATGAAGGCTGTTGCCAGCGTGAACAGCAGAAATACAAGAAGCAGAGAATAGGCTGCGAACGGCTTGAAATTCTGATCGATAAAGGAACGCATCGGCAGCAGAAGGTTACTGAACAAAAGAACGGTGATACCGGCGGAAATCGCATAGCAGTTTCCCCGTGATACAAGCAGTGTCAGCTTAAACAGCCTGCGTTTATATAAGACATAAAAGAGCAGAAAGGCATTGATAACACCGCTTAGGATATCCAGTGGAAAGCCCTTGAACACATCCAGCATGATCAGACTGTTTCCCATAAGCAGAATACCAAAGCCTGCCAGAATGGGCAGAAACTGATGACGCAGCAGCTCACTGTCACGCACACAGCGTAAAACCATCACCACGATTTGTAAGAAGCATATAGCAAACAGTGCCGCCATAACATAGGTACGCCATGTAAAATCATATAGAAAGACCGTTGCCCCATGCAGATTCACAGGCTGCGGAGCTGCCAGAAAGAAATGTGTCCGTGTGTTGATGATACTCATAACAACGGAAAAAGCCAGCCATACATAACAGAAGCCATCCCTTGTCCTACCACTGAAAATCGCTGTAAAATTATAAAATACATACGGTAGAAACATGAGTCCCAGTAAAGAAACATCATACCAGAAGCGCACGGATGGACCAAATTGCATACGCATGGCAAAGGAGCCGCCCGTCCATAAAATCATAGCTGCAAGCAGCAGCATAAAGGAGCGAATCAGCCTGGTTTTCTCACTGGCCGCAAGTGCCAGAAAGAGATACAGGTAACAAACCAGTGCCATGATGGAGATGGATGCATAGCTATTCATATCGATCACCCCGGTTTCTGTCATAGGACTCCTGCTGCAGGGCCATCAGCTGATACAGCTCATGCTTGGAAGGATTTATGACATCCGGTTCATGTCCGTAAGCCTGCTGAAAGCGTGCAAACGTTCCGATTTTCAACAGTGTGATCTGCAATGGCTCTATACCGAGGATCTTCTTTAAATCCTTATAATCCTGATCGACATGCCGGAAATAAACAGAAAGGTGCTGGCGCAGTACCTCAACAGTAATCGCTCTTTGTCCTGCGGATGCCTGCTCGATTTCCACATACAGATGGACAAACGGTCTTTGCTTCTGCAGCTCCTTACAGGCGCAATAATGTTGAATCGGCAGGCCGGAAAGGGCGATCACCTGATCGATGGATGAGCGTGTGATACGGGTAAAGCCCGCAATATCAATGACCTCCGGTACGCGGTCTATGTATTTGAAGCAGGGAAGTGTAATTTTTTCACTGCGGTTATCCAGAGAAACACAGCGGTACAGATCACCTACCCGGTACCGCATAAAGGCCCCGCCCTTAAATACACTTAATATGATTTCATAGGTTTCATTCACACTGACCTCATCCAGTAAACAGGTGCGTGGCTGATATCCGGGCTGTTCCTTCATACGCTGCCGCTCACTCATTGGCAGAAATTCATAAAAGCAGGCATCCGGAAAGAAATACAAACCGTTTCTGTTCCATATTTCCGTACCAATCAGTGTCGGCTCTGTTCCGGCAAAGATTTCCATCGGACGAATTCCCCACAGCTCCTCCAGATCATCCTTATATAAATCATTATCTGTACCTGCCACCATAAAGCCCTTGAGCTGAAAGAGATCCTTTGGCTGCAGACTGCGTTTCTCCTTATGACAGCGCAGCTTTGCCTTTGCGAGCACTGCCAGACGGGAAAGCGGCAATGAACGAATAGAGAAGGAGCCTTTGGATTTGCTCATGCTGTCCAGAGATTTGCTGATGTAATAGGTGACAGAGCCAAGACCGAAGAAATAATCAATTCCCTTTCCCAGTCCCTGCTTGAAGCCGGCCTTATTCCGCTGGGAAAAGGACAGCTTAACCGCTTCCTTTACAGGCGGCAGGAATTCGATATCCGTTTCCTGCTCAAATACAAGGGAAACCAGTCCGGTCGCATATGGCAAAGGCGCAAGGCCGTAGAGAATCGTATCCTTCTTCTGTACATGAAAATCCCCGCGCTTTGCGCTTGTTGATAACAGCAGACACGCAATGACATTGCGTTTGAAATTGCGAAGCATGCTTTCTGTATACGGCGCCACCTTTTCCGGATGACTGCCACCCTCCCAGGTTGTCTGTATCCACAGCACAGCCTCCTGCGGCAGACAGGAGGAATCTCTGCCCAGCAGCAGCTCCGCATAATCCGCATAGTCTGTTAATGGAATATGCTGTTGAAAATCTTCAAAGGTGGAAAGCGGCTTCCCTTTCAGAATGGATTGTCCCAGCGCACTGTTTTTCCACAGCTCCAGCTGCTCCTGCAGCAAACGGTGCTGTATGAGCATAAAATCCTCTAATGAAAGCTCCAGAAAGCCGCAATATTCCTCCCATATTTCTTCCTTGGTGTACGTATTTCGTTTATCTTCAAACCTCATGGAACTCACCTCCATGTCTTTCTGCACTGCCGCAGAGACTTACCAGTTATCATCAGAAATGGTACTTCCTGTCTATATTGTACGTAATCATCGAACTGTCTGGGAAAGCTCACGATATCCTGAAACAATATATACGTCAGATTGCCCCCATTGCACAGCAATGCCACATACAGAAGATGGATTCTCTGTATTGCCAGTACTAAGCACACGAAGCTGAACAGCATCATCCAGAAGCCGGGATGCCTGCATAAGGCATATACACCGCTGCGGCATACACAGCGATGCCCTTCTGTAACATAGGTATCGGAAAAGGGCAAGGCAAAAAACAGCACGTAGATCAGCAGCAGGGCAAACAGCAGCGCCCCAACAAGCGGCAGCCACAATACTTCGTCATGCCAGCACACAATCACCGTATGAGTAACGGCTGTGAGTATGAAAACACAGCCCAGGAAAAAGGATGGCTGAAGCCACGGAGCGTGTAAGAACAGCTGATTGAAATCATAAAGGAAAAACAGTAGAAATGCGAATACTATCATAGTATAGTCGATCATGGCGGGTTCCTCAAAACTTTCTTTTTCATACTTTTTTGTTCTGCAGTATCATCATACATGGAACTGGTAAAGATTTCAATATTTTCATTCTATTTAATTATGGTTTTTTATAACTTTCATTTTCAATTATTATAAAGAAATTTACACAAATATAAAAAAAGATGGTATCATAATAAATTACCATCTTATATATTCCATCCTTATCCTGTTCAGAATCAGCATCGGCCCGCAGAAACCTGCAGGCCGTTATT
Organism: Erysipelotrichaceae bacterium 66202529; assembly: GCA_017161075.1. Taxonomy (NCBI): domain Bacteria; kingdom Bacillati; phylum Bacillota; class Erysipelotrichia; order Erysipelotrichales; family Erysipelotrichaceae; species Erysipelotrichaceae bacterium 66202529. The sequence goes on from CP046174.1 coordinate 3,665,777, forward strand.
TTACGATTCGATTATCTGTTCATCCTTTGGATACCTTACCTCAACCAGATAAAGACCCTCTGCCTGTGCCTTATACCGACACAGATGCTTATCCTTCCCATACAGCATCTCTTTTACAGCAGCCACACTCAAACGATGCTTTCCCGCCTCAATCAGTGTCTGTGCAATCATGCGCACCATATAACGCAGAAAGCCGTTTCCTTCAAAAATCATCCGCACGGCATGCTCCTCCTGTACGACATCCAGCCGGGTAATCGTTTTAATTTTCGACTTTCGCGGATCAACCTTACTGCTGGTAAAGCTTGTAAAATCGTGGGTTCCCAGAAATATGCAGGCACACTCCCGCATCCGTTCCACATCCAGCCTTGTGCGATCCTTCCCCATATAATTGTAATAAAACGGATTCTGTACCTCCGTCGTTATCAGATAATCATAGCGCTTGCTGATTGCATGAAAGCGGGCATGAAATGCGTCATCCACAAGACATACCTCCTGAATCCGAATATCATGCGGCAGCAGGGAATTTAATGCCCGTTTCCAGTTCTCCGGCTCCAAATGCTTAACGGAATCAAAGTGAAACACCTGTCCCAGAGCGTGTACATGCGCATCGGTTCTTCCACTTGCGGTAATACTGACAAAGCGGCCCTCCACTTTTTCGATAGCAGCTTCCACCTCCTGCTGTATGGAATGTGTGTTTGTCTGCCGCTGCCATCCCCCATAAGCACTACCATCATAGCTGAGTATTACTTTATATCTAGGCATACAGCATCAAAGCAAGCATACCGCCAAAGATCAGCACAGATGCAAAAAGCAGAATATAATCCCTGGCTTCCATTTTCAACTGCTTGTAACGGGTTCTTGTACGGTTTGGAATATAGCCTCTGGCCTCCATGGCATATGCCAGATCCTCCGCACGCTGGAAAGCAGACACAAACAGCGGCACGATCAATGACAAAATAGCCTTGACCTTTTCCATCAGATTTCCCTCTTCCATATCCACACCACGGGATGCCTGCGCCTTCATAATACGCTGTGTTTCCTCAATCAGGGTAGGAATGAAACGCAGTGCAATGGAAATCATCATCGCAATCTCATGTGCTGGTACATGAATGACCTGAAACGGTTTCAGAAGATCCTCAATTCCCAGCGTTAGCTCCAGCGGCTTTGTTGTGGCAGTCAGAATTGTCGTAATCATAATCATCAGCGCCAGACGTACGACGATGTACAGTGTCTGAGATATGGCTCCCGTATAGACGGAAAGTCCGAATATAGTAAACAGCACTTCCCCATCATGAATGACCAGCAGATTGATCACCAGTAAGAAAACGAGCATGAACAGCATCGGTTTCATCGCTCTCCACAGAAAGGACAGCTTTAATCTTGCCAGCAATGCGGTACCGATCACCGCAACAGCAATTACAGCATAGCCAACATAGCCAGCCGGTATAAATATGGCAATCATCATGATCAGCATTGCCCCGATTTTGGCTCTAGGATCCATGTGATGAATAATGGAATCCAACGGCAGATATTTTCCAAGTGCGATATTATTCATGCCTCTTCACCTCACCTGCAACAGCGGCAGCCAGCTTTTCCATATCCAGAATGGTGCGCTCAATTTCAAAGCCCCGCTTTCGCAGCTCCTCGCGAAGCCGTATGACGGCAGGCGGATTGATATTAAGCTCCTTTAACAGCTCCACGGTTTCAAAAAAGGACTGCACATCACAGTGCTTCTTTATACGTCCATCCTGCACAACAACAACCTCTTCGCAATACTGCAGGACATGCTCCATATCATGTGTTACAATCAGAACCGTTTTTCCATATTTCTTATTCATATCCACAAACAACTGCATCATATCCCTGGCTCCCTGCGGATCCAGTCCAGCTGTCGGCTCATCCAGAACCAGAACGTCCGGATCCATTGCCAGAATCCCGGCAATCGCAATTCTTCGCTTCTGTCCGCCGGATAAATCAAACGGACTGCGCTGCAGATAGCTGTCATCCAGTCCTACAACCTGCAGCACCTCTCTGGCGCGCTGTGCAGCAGCCTCTGCACTGACACCAAAATTCTTCGGACCGAAGCTGATATCCTTTTCTATGGTTTCCTCAAACAGCTGATATTCCGGAAACTGGAAAACAAGACCAACCTGGCGGCGCAGCTCCTTCAAATGCTTCGGTTTGCTTCCGGCTGTTATCGTCTTGTCCAAGATATGCAGCTCTCCCTCTGTTGGCAGCAGCAGCGCATTCAGGTGCTGAACCAGTGTGGACTTTCCACTGCCCGTTTCTCCGATGATAGCAGTCACCTTTCCCAACGGTATCTCCAGATCAATGCCCTTTAAGGCCGCATAGGAAAAAGGGGAATCCGCATGATAGGTATGGGTTACCCTTTGAAATGTAATCGGCATATTTCGTCCACCACCTTTTCCATAGTTGTACAATCCTTCATATCCACACCATGCCTGCGCATGGCCTTTGTAAATTTCAAAGCGAAAGGAATATCCAGCTGAAGATCAATCAGCTCCTTTTCTTTCCGCAAAATATCATCCGGAAGTCCCATCATGACCACATGTCCGCCATCCATGACAATCACATGGTCAGATTTACTGACCTCTTCTATATCATGCGTAATGGAAATGATCGTGATATTGCTTTCCTTATGGATTTCCTGAATCAGCTCGTTGATTTCCGCTTTTCCCTGTGGATCCAGCATACTTGTGGATTCATCAAAAATAATAATCTGCGGTGACATGGCAAGTACACCGGCAATCGCTACACGCTGCTTCTGCCCGCCGCTGAGCTTCGTCGGTTCACTCTGCATGTAGTCCGTCATTTTCACCTTTTGTGCAAAGCGTTCAATGATCGGCTGCATCTTCTCTGTTTCCACCTGATGATTTTCCAGTCCGAACGCAATATCATCCGCAACTGTAGCACCGATGAACTGATTGTCCGGATTCTGAAACACGATGCCTACCTTGTCACGGATATCGTACAGCGTATCCATCGTCAGCTCTTCTTGATCAACATAAATATGTCCCTGATCCTTATCCAGCAGACCGATCAGCAACTTGGCAATCGTAGATTTACCGCTTCCGTTATGCCCGATAATCGTTGTATAGCTTCCCTCATCAATCGTAAAAGAAACATGCTCAACCGCATTGGTTTCCTTATCATAAGAGAATGTCAGATCCTCCACACGTATCTTTTCCATGTTCTCACCTCAAAATTATAGCGTTTTTATTATACAACGAAACGAAAGTGAACACAATAAATCTACCGTGTAAAACAAAACTAACCGTGCAAAGCGCGCTATCTTTCCTATATGTATGAGGTTTCGAAGAAGGAAACAGGGAAATACATGCGATATGTACCCATATGACGAATAGCTTTCAAATAGTTCCTTATATACATATACCGCGGGTATGAAACAGCTTTGTATGCAAAAGCAGTCTATGGAAATTCATCCTTACCGATATCGAATGTAAAGAGGGGATGCTTAAGCTTCCGGTTTTACGCTGGCCTTCTGCCCAATGATTATAAACTCTGACGGATATTCACAGCAATCGCAAGCCCATAGCGTACATCTGCATGCGTGATTATGTTCCTCCATTCGATATGCAGATGGTTTAACATTTTACCCCTGTGGAAGCAATGAACACAGGAGGCGATAACGATACACTCGATTGCGTTAAGCAGACCCATGCTGCAAATGCATTAGCTGCTGTTTCACAGCCCTTGTCTAAAGCATGAAAAAACAGTATCCAAAATGCCCTCATACTGTTCTTTCTCATATAGTTATGTGTTTGAAGTAACTCTTAAAGGCTGTACTGCCGCTTATTTTTTGATTGCATCAATTGGACGCTGGCGGGCAATTCTGGTAACCGGAATAATGCAGGCGATAAAGGTCACCACAGCAACGATTACCAGCATGAGCAGTGGCTGACGCAGTGTGATGATAACTGGAGAAATCAATACACCGATTTCCTCCTTGGCGAAATTATTTGTTATCATCGTCACGATCTGCAATCCCACCATGGTGATCACATAGGAAATAGCCGCCAGCATGACACCTTCCCAAATAAAGATTTTCAAAACATCCATACTCCTTGCACCGATAGCGCGCAGGATACCGATATCCTTCTTCCGATACGAAATGGATACGATGATGAAATTCATCATTAAAACGGCCGCGAAGATAAACAGAGCGATGCTTGCATAAAAGAATACCCGTGTAGCGAAGGACGCAAAGCTTTGAATGCTTTTCACATCCTGTGTAGCAACCGTATTGGCATACAGATTTCTGTCAATGTCGTATTTTTCAAGAAACGGCTTCATGGTGTCATCATCAAAGCTGCTAAGCAGCTCACTTACATAGATAGCGTCTGTAATGTATGGCGTAATCAGCGCCTTATTTACAATGATATCGTTGATTTGATACACATCCTCTATCGTGAAATTTCCCTTTGGCATCAGAACTCCGGCAATTTTTACCTTCTGCTTCACTAATTCCCCATCTTCGCTAAAGCCCTTATCGATATGAAGCTCCACATTTCTTCCGATGAGCCTTACAGCATTCTCCTTTAAAAACGCACGCATTTCCTCCGGTGACTTCTTCGCCATCGCATCGCTGTAAAAAATGTCTGATTTCCCAAGCAGCTGCATGAGCATATCTGGAGTCAGCATGATCTCCTCTTTTTTCACACTCCTTGTGGAACGCACTGCTTTTCCGTCATAATACGTAAATTCACTCGTTGGATAAGAAAGCGTGGAAATCCCCATGGTATCATCATTCATACGCAGATACAGATTGTATAACCGGCTGTCCAGCATGGTTTTCTTTTCCTGCTTCAGCGTTTTCACAAAGCCTTCCTTCACAAAGATTTTATCACTGCTGATTCTTGCGATGTTTCTGAATTCACGGATGAGCTTATAGGTCTTACTGTCATAATTTCCAGCACTGACCTTTTTTAACATGTCGTATTTGCTGTAATCCTGCTTTACAATACCGCTGATGCGCAGCCACCTGCCTCCGATAGGAAGCTGGATGCTTTGCATAATATCCTCATAGGACTTTGGAAACTGCATGGTGCCCTTTTGATCTGCAATGCCCTGTGCAAGAATAATATCTGCCAGATAGGAGGAGATTGCTGTTTCTTCATAGCTGTTGGGATAGCTTCCCAGGATATCCTGAAATCCCAGAACATCGAAGCCGCTCATTTCCGTTAGCTTATACGTATCCACCACTGCCATATAGGCACTGCTGTCAAATGCTTCAATACCAAGATCTCCCAGACGCAGAGGCACATCCTCCCAAGTGTATACACGCGCAAATTTCTGCCCGGGATTATCCTTTAACACGGTACGGATATCAGCGTCACTGATTTGCATTTCCAGATCGGAATAAATACTGTTTCCGTACGCATCCAGATACTGATACCGTACACCGGCAAGCTGCTCCTTCAGCTCGGAAGAAGCCTTATACTGCGCATTCACAGAGCTGAAGCTTCCCACCGCATCCGACAAGGCAAGCAGCAGTAAGGCAAAGCTGGTGAGAAGAATCGTAAAAATCATACGCAGCTTTTTATGTCCAAGGCAGGAAAAGCCGAGGCGAAAGCTGTCTTTAAACGGCAAATGAGAATGAATGGCTTCAAATGCTGCTGTATGCTCTTCCACCTGCGGGGCACTGTCTGAAACCACCATACCATCGGAAAATTCGATAATCCGGTCTGCATAAGTCTGCGCAGAATCCCGGTCATGACTGACAACGATAACCAGCTTTTCCCTGCTCAGCTCCTTCAGTGTATCGAATATTTCTTTTCCGGTTGTTGAATCCAGAGCTCCGGTAGGCTCATCTGCCATTAAAATCTCAGGCTCCTTAATCAATGCCCTGGCTATCGCCACACGCTGCTTCTGCCCGCCTGAAAGCTCATTTGGATATCGCGCAGCATATCCGCTTAACCCCAGACGTTCCAGTATCTGCTCAACCTCCTCATGGGTTGCCTCTTTTTGCTGCAGCTGCAATGCCATGGCGATGTTTTTCTCAATGGTATACTCCTCCATAAGATAAAATTCCTGAAAGATAAAGCCTACATACGTATTTCGATAGGAATCAAAGTCCGATTGCTTGAAATCCGCAGAGCTTTTCCCGTGGATGATCATTTCTCCCTCATCCGCCTGATCCAGACCGCCAATGATATTCAGAAGCGTGGATTTCCCTGACCCGGATTTACCTAATACAAATACCATCCCCCGCTGTGGAAAGCGCAGATTGATATCCTTTAGTGCCCTCGTTTTCACTCCCTTTGCTGTTTTATAGGTCTTTGCTATATGTTTAAGCTCCAGCATAGTAACTCCCTTCCTGTACATTTCATAAACTGTACTACTGTATCTATTACACTAATACACTATATGGATTATGAGATTTTGTCAATGGTCTGAAAGAAATGTGACCATTTTGTAAGGTTTCTATGCTGAATGGATAATAAAAAACAGAATCACATAAGATCCTGCTTTATTCAAATAAGGAAGCATCCTTCTTCCGATATAGCTTTCGTGAAACGATAAATCCTTTATGACTTTTAAACTGCTTATTTAAAAAGTCATAATATGCGCCCGGTGATATAATACCGCTGAGGTCAAACAGATTCAAGCCGATTGAGCTTAACAGGTTTCCGAGAAAGAAGCCGCAGTTGCTGGATACGACAAAGAAGGTTTTCAGCTTGCCTTCCCGTATTTTATAAAATCTCGCATCCGGAGATGTACGGGTGACACGGCTCAGATAATCATCACATTCCCCTTTATAAGGAAGGCCCTTTTGCTTTAGCTGTTCATCACACTCGAAGTCACAAAATGTTCCAAACACCTCCAGAATACGGTCATTCAGTCTTTTTTTCTGTTCCTCATTAAGGGATACACCGAAGCCGATCAGTGTCTTATTTTCATTTTCCAGACAGTTTCGTATGTAGGAAGCCTTCGGAGCGATGATAACCACGCCATCCCCCAGCGTCCCAAACAAATGACGGTTGTGTGGATCGTAACAGCCGTAGGAAATAACCAGTCCACGATACACGACATCTGCATGTCCAAACATCGCAGGCCCGCTTGGTGCCAGATGTATCAGTACCTCCATATCCACCGGTATATCCTCCTTGATTGCATCAAAGCGTTCCTTGATTTCGTCCTCTTTATCTTTATTCAAAAGGGTACTCATCAGATGCGGGGGAATCACGGCAGACAACACCGGGGGAACGGATAGCTGTATTTTCTGATCCAGCTTATCCCCGCTGCCTCTTGGCAATATTTCACGAATCAGATCAAGCAGCGTATTTCCCCCATAAATAATGAAATAGGCTCCCAGAAAGAAGCTGATAACATCCTCATGTGCAATTGGATTCACCAGCAGAAAGAAGGCAATAATCAAATCTCCGCATAAAAAGATTACCTTCATAAACGGAATGGGAAGCCGATCCTTAATTTTGATATAAAATACGATGATTTTGATAATGGCATGTAGCAGAATCCAGCAGCCAATCAAACGCGGAAAAATTGCAAAGAAGGTTTCCGGAATTGTCAGGGATATGATGATGGCAATCAGCCATACGATGATATCCAGAAATTGTCCCCCCTTGTGCTTCAGCTTGCGATAGTTCAGAATCATATTGAAAATACGGATGATCCCTGCAATAGAGATTCCGATAACGAGCGTTGTATACAGCCAGTTCCATACAGCAAGAGAATCAAAGATAAAGGAAAAACCGAGCACACAGAAAAACAGCCCGGTCGCAAACATAGTAAAATAATTAAAGTTTTTTTTCAGCATACCCTCAACTCCCTACTTCCTATAATTATAGCGAAAAGAAAAAATTCCGCAATCTATTTTTTCAGGATATTTCATATACTCAATTTGCATCTGAATCATCGTTATTACATTCCTCCTATCTGAATATAAATAAGCAATAGGGAATTCTTTATACCCATAGGATTTTAATTATAATCAATCTCCTGCATCAAATGCTCTATAAAATCAACATCGTTATATGCCTTTCCAAACGCCTCCATTAGCTGTTGTAATGCATCACCATCCTTTGACAATACACATAGCTGATCGTCGGTTGGTTCATAATCAAAAACATACCATAAGTCTTTCAATACTTCATCATGATACATGAATGCAATCAAAAGAGTGCACCAGTCATAACCACAGCACACAAAGCCATCAGCTTTATGCTTTATGAACAATTCCTTCATATGGTCTTTAATATCAATTGTCACTGAATATGTATCCTTATTTTTTATTATCCTGAATTGTTCGTTTCTCATTGACTTTTTCATATTACGCTCCTATCTTTATAAAGCTGTTGAAAAAAATCGGAATCAAACAGAATGAAAAGGCTCCTCATTCAATTTGATTCCGTTTGTCAGCGTTTTAAATTGCAATATAATCAGAAATACCTTTACATCGCGATATAGGCTTGTGACTTTATCTGTACGATCTTTTAATGCATTGCTACCGTGTATGTTAAGATATCCTTATGTACACCTTTTTTGGTAGCAATGGATGAGCCAGGCAAAGTTGCAGTACCGGCCTGTTTTGTAGCCTGTGATGTCAGATTCACAGTGATTGGTGTTGAACCATCCATTTTTTTAGATCCATATTCCAGAGTATACGGTAATTCATCGGTTCCATCAGATAGAGATAATTTCATTCCCTTTGCTGATTTTACTGTAACATCGACACTTTTATTCAATGCGACAATATCATTACCATTCAATCCAACAAGCTCAAGATCCGCATTTACCGATTTCGTTGTTTCTGTAAATTGAATAGATGCTGGTACTCGTACACCCCACTTTCCTGCATCAGGATCACTAGGATCAACAATTGTTTCTGAATTGTCATACGTAACATCTACATCCTTGGTATCCTCATCTGCTGCAAATACTGTTGTCGCACCTAATGACAGGAACATTGCCATAGCTGCTGCTGTTGCGAATAGTTTTTTCATCTTTTTTTCCTCCTCTATTCTTATTTATTTGTAAGAAGATTTCTTCTTTCTTACCATCTGTTTTTATTCCTTTAGTGAAATAAGATTCGTTTGGACAGCACCACCATTCAGCTCTTTTTCATAATCTTCTAATGAATAGGAGCGAATTTTAATTGTTATTGGATAAACACCTTCCGGCAATGGTTTACTAAGCTTTTCTTTAACGACTGCTTTGCCTGGCTCAATTAAACCGCTCGTATAAATAACCTCTTCTGTTTTATCTAAAACAACCGTATACTGGAAATAACATGGATTCTCTCTTGGGTTGCTGAACGCCACATAAATTATATCCGTATCAGCCTTCATACGAAGACTATCAAATCCAGGTATCAATATGGAGTTTGCATCCCAATTTGAAGGTCGCTGCAGTTTCCCTTTATAATCCTGTGAATTCGGGTCAAGCGGTACATTGCCCTGAGTGTTCCAAAACATACTGATGAGCAAGGCAATCATCATAAAAACTAAGAATATATAATTTATATTGCTCTTTTTTGCTGCTAGATATGTATCCTTTTCTACTTCAATATAACCATATGTACGATATAACAAGGCCCTATAGGTTCCAGTCGGCACTGCCTTTATCAGCTTATTCCCAACAGGAATATCTATTGTTCTTCCTTTTATTGCTTTTGTTCCAACCTCACCTATCACTGCATAGGTCTTATCCTGATATTTTTCTTTCATATCCTTATATGATAAGCATGGCCAATTGACACCCTTGCTTCTAAACTCTCTCTTACCTCTCATCGTACTGATTTCCCCTTTTCTTCTTTATAAAAATTATAAAGCCTGTGGATAGCAATATAATCGAAAGGTAATTCACTGTATTTGTAGTATCCCCTGTGTTCGTTGTATCTGTGTCTTTTTGAACATACGATGATTGTTTACAAAAGGTAACTATCAGCTTTGTATCATGATCCTTTCCTTTTACAGTAAAGGCTTGTTGCTGCAGTAGATTGGTTATATCTTCCCCGTCATATTGAATAGTGGCGATTTCATATCCATATGCAGGTTTTAATATAAAGTGCTTGCTTTCATCATAATGCAATGTATAGATTGTTGGATTTTTCAATGCTACTCCCTGGTCTATCAAGGTCCCTTCTCCCTGTACACGAACTTCCATGTGAAATGTTTTTAATTCATTATCTTGCGGTACATAGTTTACCTCAACCTCATACGCACTTACAGGAAGGATAGTAATACTGATCAATGTGAGAATAAGAACTACTGCGAGCCTGTAATATTTGCTATGCATACCATCACTCTCCCAATTTAAAGCTAAACATTAAGCTTCCTTCATATATGCCGCGTTTCCATTGACTATTTGTTGCTGTACGGAGGTGGAATTCCTTCTGCTTCGTCCCCTTCATACTTAAAATCATGAGTGGTTTGGACGCATCTACATATGGTTTTTGTTCAGCATTCAACACTGTAACAGTATAAGCATGCTTTGACTCCGCATTAGTCAGTGTGATGGACGGTGTACAATAAATTTCAACTGTCTTATCCGGCATTGTAGCATCCTCAGCATGCGACTCATCTACACGGATTATTTCGGTGGAACCTGCAAAACCGCTTCCTGATAAATTTTTTAAAGTGATTCGATTAGGGATTGACACATAATAGCTAGCATCCTGTGCTGTCCAGTCGGCATACAGATATGTATCTTGTAATGGCGGCTTGTAATTCTTCAAATTTTCAATTGTATCTCCAGAGCCATCCTGTTTTGTATTCCATCCGGAAAAGCTGTTTCCTGTTTTTGTGACCTTAACATCACTGATATCCACGTTATTGTTTTCGATTGTAAAGGATCGAACAGTATCCGGTTCTCTTCCTCCATTGGTAACTAGATGCAGATTATAAGATACAGGCTTCCATGCGGCAGTCAGTGTGACGGATGAAATTTGATCATCAGAAGCAATCTCCTTAAAAGCAGTTTCATCAGTTATATTTTCATCACTTCCTGCAACGAGCCATCCTAGAAATTCATAATGCTCTTTGCTCGGGGTTCCTGGCAGTAAGCCATTCTGCTCCCAGGTTACAGGCTTATCCGTATAAGTAGGTGTACCGCCTTTAGTATCGTATTTTACTAAATATTGCTTCTGCATATACTGGGCAATAAAAACGGTATCCTCTTGAATATTCGTTAATGGACGATCCCAGCCGGTAAAGGTGTATCCCTTACGTTTTGGATCCGCAGGCGGAATTGCACTATTTCCTACAGCTATTTCTACTGCCTCCTTTAGTGTCGTACCGTCCCAATCTTTGAAGGTAACTCGTACTACATTGCTGACAGAAATGATGATTTCCTTTTTCACTGTGATATCCATCTTATCATCCGGTGTCTTTGTCTTAGCAGATAGCACTGCAGTGATGCGGTTTCCGGATGCATTCAACGCCTGTTTAATATCCTGCAGCGGTGTTTCCAGTGTTACTGTGATTGGTGTTTGTTCATCATTGTTACGGTATGCATGTGCCTGTGCACTGTTTAAGATGCTTTGCTCAGTAAGACCTGCCACCTTGTCAAGAGATATAGAAAAGCTATTTGCTTCTATACACGCATAAACCAGTTCCTGAACAGTAACCGTTTGCGTCGTATCCGCACTATTTGTAGAGGCGGTTATGGAATATTCGCCATTCATCGTAACCGGATAATCAAATTCATACACTGGAACATTCAGAAAATCTTTTTTTTCACCATCCGGCAGCGTAACGGATTTAATATTAGCATTTTCGGGTGCTGTAATCACTGCATGAATCACCGCCCTGCTATGTGCTGCATCGTATGTAACAGAAGTTGTGATATCAGTATACTCTCCATCGTAATATACTGTAGCACCTTCTGCTCCCCATGGCTGTGCCCAGGCAATTGATGAGGAGTCGCGAGCCTGATGAACATAAATAATATTTCCTTTATAGCCAGTTAAAGACTTTGATGCATACTCTAGGGTTGATGGAAGTTTGATTTGTGTTATATTCGTGCCGTTAATTGCATTTTCTCCAAGCCGAATCAATCCCTCCGGCAGGTTTAGAGCATTTATGGAGGTACAGCCCTGAAATGCACTATCATAGATTTCTGTAAGCCCTGATGGTAATGTGAGGGTAGTTAGCGCACTACAATTAGAAAATGCATATGAATTGATTGTCTTAATGGATTCTGGAAGCACGATTGTTTGCAACTTTTTATTGCTGGTGAACATGCTTGAGGGAATTTGTTTCAACGTATTTGGTAGAATAACCTCCGTAAGCTCTGGACAATAGCCGAATATCCCTGCTCCCAATTTGGTGACGCTGTTAGGTATGCGCAAAGATGTAAGCTGCGTCTTTTGAAAAGCATAGGTTCCAATACTTTGCAATGTATCAGGTAATGTCACAGCTTCTAATGAACTGTAGCTAAAAGCGTAATCCGAAATTGTTGTCAATCCATCAGGTAGAATGATTGATTTTAATTGTGTACAGCCATAAAACATATTCTTAGGTATGGTTTTCAAATTTCTTGGCAATCTGACATAGCTTAGTGATGTACAATTATTGCAGGCTTCATCTGCTATTTCTGTAACCGTATCAGGGAAATAAATTGAGGTGATATCAGTCTTTGCAAACGCACTTTCTCCAATTTTCGTTATTTTAATACCCCGAACCTCTTCCGGTATCGTAACAACTGTGTGATTTTGTGAGTCCGTATGCTGCGAGGTATCCTGACCGTTATGATCCAATGGCTTGAAACCAATCAAGGTTCCCTCATCGTCTACATAGAAGCAGGAATTATCGCTATCCTTCCAATAAATAGAGGCTTTATTTGCTCCCCAAGGACTTCCTATGACTTCATTTACATTTTTAGACAATAAATAAATCTTCATAGTGTTTGTTACATTAAAAGCGTTTTTGCCGATTGTTTTAATCCCTGAACCAAATTGAATCTGTGTGACAGCAAGGCTAAAGGAGACAAATGCTTCCTCCCCAATATCAGTAACAGAATCAGGAAATACTATTTTTTTATCATTTAATCCTAATTTCCCACATTGATAAAAGGCTCTTGTACCAATACTTTTTAACGTATTTGGAAAACTAACAGCTAAAATGCTGGAATTACTATTGAATGCATTATCCGCGATGGATGTCACGGTAATTCCGTTTATCACTGAAGGGATATTAACTATAGTATGATTTTGAGATGCCGTATGCTGTGATGAATTTGTAGTATGGTTCAACGGTTTAAAGCCTAATATTTTACCGTCATTACTAATATAAAAACAGGAATCATCATTGCTCTGCCAATATATTTGCGCATTTACTGCACCCCAGGGAGCCCCTACCACATCATTAACAGCCTTATACTCTAAATGAATTTCAATACCGCTTTTTGTTCCATCAAATGCATTCTGGCCTATTGTCTTTATTGATGAACCAAATACTATCTTCTGTAAGCTTGAACAACTATAAAATGCCTTATTATCAATCGTCTCAACGCTTTCAGGTAATGTTATATCTGTAAGTTTGAAACAGCTTGAAAACGCACTGCTCTTAACTGATTTCAGATTGACAGGCCATTTGATATACTGCAAAGAGGTACAGAAGTAAAAGCTATTGCTGGAAATGCTCGTGATAGTATCCGGTAGTGACAGACTTGTTAATCCGCTGTATGCAAAAGCATACTCTGAAATTAGTTGAAGATTACTAGGTAACACGATGGATTGCAAACTACCAGTATTGTAAAATGCATATGATCCAATTGATGTCAGTGTTGAGGGGAGTTGAATGTTCTTTAATGCACTATCTTTGTAAAAAGCCCTAGTACCTATGCTCAAAATACCCTCTGGTACGATCAAATTATCAACTTTGGTTTCTTCAAATACAGAGGCAGGAAGTTCTGTTAGCTGATTTGACAGTGTTACTGAGGATAAAGAGCTACAGCCATTAAATGCATTTCTGCCCAGCGATGTTACGCTGTTTGGTATAACAATGGAGGTTATTCCAGTATTTCCGGAAAAAGCGCTATTCCCGATTGTAATAAGATTATCATTTAGCACAACTGATGTAAGCTGCTGACCTGAAAAAGCACTTTGTCCGATTGCTGTAATTTCAATCGTTTTCCCATCCTTTATATAGGAATCCGGAATCACAATATCCTTAGGTGCATCCGGTCTTGCGGAATAGTTTACGATCATTCCCGGATTTGCAGTATCAAATGTGAAGAATGTCGGATCTGTTGGAACCGATACCGCAGACAATAAGGCTGTTCTCTGCACCACTGTATCTATTTTTTTTCCAACATAAAGTGCAGTTTTTTCATGTTTGTGATTACTTTCAGTACTTGGCGCCTCAGGCCTAATCATTGTAACTGCATGTATAAGATTTTGCGGAATCATCATCAGTAGCATCCCTATCATTAGCAAGCACGTTAAAAACTTTCTTTTCATATACATCCTCCTATCTTTGCACCATGATTGAAACTTCTCAATTTCTGTTATCTGCCGATTTTCAATAAGATACTTATATCTTTATTTACCGAATAGGGTATAGACAAGGTACATTTTCTCTGATATATCCACTATTTTCTGTCCGTTCACAACATATGTGCAGGGATTATGCAGAATGTTATACTTTATTAAATAGTGGTAGAAAATAGAAAAAATGCAGGAAAAAGGAAAAAAAGAATAAAAAAAAGACAATATCGCTATAAAACGAAATGTCTCTAAATGTATAATTTTATGTACAATCAACTACATTTATATATTACCAAATTTTACCAATTATAGCAATGCTTTTTTAATTCTTCTGCAAAATAATAACGTTTTGCATACTCCACATATAAATTCATTTATTTTAAATGAAAGGTTTTCGGTGCCAGACGATATACCAAAACAAGTGCGAATGCGATATACACTATGGTAGCGGCCAGGACACCGCTGACAAACATCAGGCTGCCCTCTATCTGCATACACAAATAGCACAGCAGATACACCAAACCGTTCAGTATAGACATAAACGGATTCTTCATATCAAACTGCTCGTTATACGGCTGAAAGATATAATAGACAAACAGATAATGAATACTGAAAAATACAGCCAGACACAGTACTGCAAAATCAAACAACAGCAGGGTTGGCAGCGTATAGGATATTCCGCACAGGATAACAGTTATATTTACATACAGGCACAAAACCATAAGCAGCATCATATTGTAAAAGCAAAGCCTTTTCAGCCGAAGCCGAAAGTTTTCCAGCACCGCCTCTTTCCTTCGATAATAGCTGTAATGCAGCAGGGATACATCGCAATTCATGAACATTGCCTTGCAGACGCGCTGGGAAATGCTGAGAATATAGGAAAGAAATACAAACGGTGGAAGCAGCTCCAGAATATCCTTTGTGATTTTCATATCCTCTTGAAAAACGATTATTGCTATGGTACCAGCTCCCCAGAGAATCGTCATGATTGCCAGGCGAAATCGTACCGGCTTATAAATCAGATGCTTGTGACGACGGAAAAACAGTTCATTTAAAAAGGCATAGCCGCTTTTATCTGTTTGAAGGTGAAGCTCCTCACTGGTGAAGCTTTTTTCATCCACGGCAACCTCCATCTGCTTCATTTCCATGTCGTTTAGCTTTAAAATCTCGTGATTCTCCACAAGCAGCCTGGTAAGAAGCTCACTGTAGCAAGAATAGGTATGTGCATAGCGCAGATAGGGAAATATAGCCATTGCGCAAAGCAGAGCGCTCACACAAAACAGAGGCCGGGCAAAGGATATGTCCAGCTGCAGCCAGTATAGGAGATACAATACAAGCAGGGAACCCAGTGGTATCAGAAGCTGATAGGTGTTCTTTTTGAAATAGAAGCGCCGGTGTACAGCAAAGCGGTGCATCTGTATTGCATCCACAAGCAGATGGGAGCCAAGATATCCGCAGCCCGCCAGAAGTGCATACCAGTAAGGGAATGAAAGCATAAAGGATAAAAGAAATGTACTCAGACTTAATCCAACCATATTCATACCATAGCTGTACCAGCTGCGGGATTGCAGACAGCGCTTTGCCTCCATGCGCATCTGACGGCTGAGAATAAAAGTCTCCTCATCCGCAATTAACAGCTTGGAATTACAAACAGCCCCTGCCACAAGGCTTAACAGGACAAACCCAAACAGGAATCCGTTGGATATTTGTTCATCGGACGCATCCTTTTGCAGATTGATCAGCGGTACAGCAATGATGACAAACAGGTACAGCAGATTTTTCAAAAGGTTCATCAGGATATCCAGCAGAAATGAAAAAACACTCAGTACTGCCTTTAAATGAACAGCGGCATAGCAGCCTTCCTTTAACAGCCTTCCTAAAAAGGGAAGTCTTCTGAAAAAATAGAAAAAACCGTTAACCTTCCGTGTTGTCCGTATACGAAACAGCAGCAATATATCATACAGCATGCACATCATCCTCCTGCAGCAGAGAAACGATTTGTTCCTCAAAATCGTTCTGTTCCAGAAGCTCATGATCCAGCTGCTTTAGGGCTCCGTTATGCAAAAGCACAATTTCATCACAGAGGTCGCTTGCCAGCTGCAGGATATGGGTTGAAAAAATAAGAATATGCTCCTCCTTCATTTCCAGAAGCAAATGCTTCATTTCATTTGCCACAACAACATCAAAGGAAGTCAGCGGCTCATCCAAGAGGATTACCCTGGGGCGGGAGATGAGAAAGCCAAGCATCTGCAGTTTGTTTTTCATCCCGTGACTGTATCCCTTAATCAGCCGGTGACGATCCTGGGGTGCGATCCGCATCAAATCAAAATAGGTATCAATGCTCTTCGTTACATCTATTTCTTTTGCATGAATATCCATATAAAATCGTATATATTCATAACCGGTCATAAATTCAGGCAGAATCGGGCTGGAATATGCATACCCGATATCTTTGTCCTCAACCTTGCGTAAATTTCCCTGCTCTTCAATTAGAAAATCGCCGTCACAGGAAATTTCATGAGCTATACAATTAAATAAGGTTGTCTTTCCGCTGCCGTTTCTTCCAAGCAATCCGTAAATATTCCCCTGTGTAAAGGTGGCATTGCAATTTTCCAACACACTTTTTTCATCATAGCTTTTCTTTACATTCCTGATATGAAGCTTCATGTCAAATACCTCCCATCTTTATAGTAATCTATTTAAAACTACAATGTCCCATGTCTTGGTATCAGCATACCTGTGTGAAAACCATTTGTCAATCAAATTCACATATTTACCAGCCGCCTTGTAATTTACACAGCCTCTTACTATAATGGAGATATAAGGAAAGGAGCTTAGGATATGCGAAACCATGAAATAACAAAGCGGCAGCCGCTGCTGGATGCAGCCGGTACACTGACAGAGCCGGGCTGGTCACGCTCCCTGCTGCAGGAATATGCAAGGAAGGATATTAAGGCACCGCGCTGGCGGATTAAGAAATGGGATTACTATCTGATTCTCAGCAAAAGCTATGGTGTTGCGTTCACCATATCCGATGATGGCTATATCGGTTTACAATCGATATCTCTGCTGGATTTCAAAAATAAGCGGGAGCATACGGAAACGATCCTCACTGCCTTCCCTATGGGCAAGCTGCATATGCCTGCATCATCCACTGCCGGAAGCTGCCGGTATAAGGACAAGCGTCTGGATATCGAATTTCAGGTCACAAAGGGAGCACGTACAATTCGCTGTGATTTTCAAAATTTCTATCACGGTCTGCCGTTACATTGCGAGCTTACGCTGCAGCAGCCGCCCATGGACAGCATGGTAATCGCAACGCCATGGAAAGAAAAGAAAACCGCCTTTTACTATAATCAGAAAATCAACTGTATGAGAGCAAGTGGAGAGGTTCGCTTCGATAACACGATCCTCCATTTTGATCCTAAAAAGGATTTCGCTACTCTGGATTGGGGACGCGGTGTATGGACATATGATAATATCTGGTACTGGGGTAATGGAAACGGCATCATAGAAGGCAAGCCCTTCGGCTTTAATGTCGGTTACGGCTTTGGGGATACCGCAGCGGCAAGTGAAAATCTCTTGCTGTATGACGGTGTTGCGCACAAGCTGGATGATGTAGTTTTCCACATTCCTGAGGACAGCTATCTGAAGCCATGGCAGATCACCTCCAGCGATGGCCGTTTTGAGATGATATTTCAGCCCATTCTCGATCGCTGTGCCAAAACAAGTGCAGTGGTCATAGTTACGGATCAGCACCAGGTATTCGGTTATCTTAGCGGCTCTGCAGTGCTGGATGATGGAAAAGAGCTGAAGCTGGATCATATGCTCTGCTTCTTTGAAAAGGTGCACAACCGCTACTGATCAGCATCTGGTTTTATGTTGCATAATCATACTGCCTGTAGCTGTGCTATCGAGCAGTTTTGTATGTCCGTATCCTGTAGCTGTGAGCATACAAAGAAAGCACGTAGAAACGTAGCTGAAGAAGCTCTTTCTGCGTGCTTTTTATTTTTTATTATTCGTCGTTCAGACTTGCCCCTCCTTCCTGTCCGGTGCTTACACGAATCACATTTTCCACATCATAAATGAAGATTTTTCCATCACCAGGCTGTCCGGTATACAGAACACGCTTGATCGTATCCACGACTGTCTGAACAGGAATAGCACAGACGACAACCTCAACCTTGATTTTCGGAAGCAGCGTCGCATCCATTTCCACACCGCGATAGTAAGCAGTATGTCCCTTTTGTACGCCATAGCCGAGTACCTGTGAGAATGTCATTCCGTTGATACCAAGGTCATTCAGCGCATTTTTCAAATCATCGAAGCGACGCTGATTTGTAATAACGGTAATTTTCGTCATTTTAGAGGAGGTATCTCCACTTGCGGCAGGCATTTCCTTCAGCTGCACTACTGCCTTGCTTGAAGCATTCTGAGCCATTGCCAGTGTTTTTGTGAATTCTGCACCGCCGGTTGTCGGCATGAAATCCGCATAGGAGCTTGCCAGTCCATGCTCGTGGATATCCAGACCATCCAGTTCCTCTGTCTCACTGACGCGAAGACCGATGGTCTTTTTAATCAAAGTGAAAATAATGAGCATACAGACGCTGACCCAGGCCGCAACACTTACCACACCGATTGCCTGGATAGCGAGAAAGTGAAAGCCTCCCCCGTAAAATAAACCACCATCTGTCGCAAACAAACCAACCAGCAGCGTACCGGCAGCCCCACAGCAGCCATGCACACCAATCGCTCCGACAGGATCATCAATGTGCAGCTTTTTATCCACAAATTCAATACCGAACACCACCACGAAGGCCGCAATCAGACCGATGAAGAAGGCTCCGAAGGGATCTACCATATCACAGCCTGCCGTGATTGCCACAAGTCCTGCCAGAGAGCCGTTTAAGGTCATGGAAACATCCGGCTTCTTATAGCGGATCCAGGTAATAAACATAACAGCAACCGTAGCTGTCGCTGCCGCAAGATTGGTTGTCACAAAGATGTTTGCGGCACTTGTAATCGTATCATCCCCTGTCATAGATACTGTGGAACAACCGTTAAAGCCAAACCAGCAAAACCACAAAATGAAGACACCGAGAGCACCCAGGGTCAGAGAATGCCCAAGTATTGCCTTTGGTTTTCCATCCTTATCGTATTTTCCAATACGCGGTCCCAGAATGGAGGCACCAATCAACGCTGCAATACCGCCAACCATATGCACGGCAGTGGAGCCCGCAAAATCATGAAAGCCAAGCTCTGCCAGCCAACCGCCGCCCCAGATCCAGTGACCGGAAATTGGATATACAAACAGTGAAATCAGAACGGAGTACATACAATAGGCAGAAAATTTCGTACGCTCTGCCATCGCACCGGAGACTATCGTTGCGGCGGTTGCACAGAACACCGTTTGAAAAATAATATAGGCACTGGATGGATAGCTTCCACCGTAATTCCCCTGAATGAAAAAATCCAGTCCACCCACCAGCGGCCCGTCACCGCCAAACATGAGTCCAAAGCCAATCAGCCAGAATACAATCGTTCCCAAAGCGAAATCCATAAGATTCTTCATAATGATATTCCCGGCATTTTTCGCACGGGTGAAGCCTGTCTCCACCATGGCAAAGCCTGCCTGCATGAAGAATACCAGTACGGCTCCTAATAAAACCCATATGGTGTCTACTGATGATAACATAACATTTCCTCCTCTTTCTCGTAAAAAGGGCATACCGTACGATGACGGCACGCCCTTGTGCACACGCTGCTTTCTGCATGCTGAGAAAAGAAAAGACGCCTTTAGACCGAGTGATCTGAAAGCGCCCTTGCTCTTCATGCTCTCTATTTTATGAAAAACAAACATACTTGTCAACAGAATTTACAATTTATTTCAAATAATTTCCATTTTATTTCAAGAATATTCCTTTGAAAGCGATTAAATGAAGCTGCATACTGCATTCTATATCGTCTATCTTTAGTATACCACATAAACTGAATTTATTTTAGTCTTGTAAAATTCACAGCATAAGAGATAATACAGATGAAGGATATACATCCCTACCGTCCTATATCTATATACGCTTTTAAAGTCGATCCTGCAGGAAAGGAATATATCGCATTTTATTGAATCCTATCTCCCTCATACAAGCACCCACTAAAATGCGATGGTACCGTTTATGAAAAAACTATTACGCACAGCTCTTTTATTGCTCTGTCTCCTTCTGTTTTCTGCCTGCGAATACAGCACAGATACCGTTATTCCGGAAGACTATATTCATAATCATTTTAAAAATTATGAGCAGTTAAATGTGGTAGAGGATAAGCAGCTTATGATGTATTTGGTAAAACAGGAACAGGAGTATAATTTGTTGATATTCAAAGAAAAAGGATCTGCCTTCCTATATGAAGGCGGCAGTATATCCGATATCCCTTACGGCCATATGATCGTAGGAACTTCTGATAATACCCGTGTTACTGTCTATCTTGATAACAGTATCGTTAAGGCCGAACGCTATGAATTTGATCTTAGTACCTACAATGACAATGAGGATATGCTTACCATATCGCTGGGTGGATTATCAAATAAGGATACCTATCTCATCAAAAACTACAACTTTCTTCCACCTTATACCAGTATTTCTCAGCTTCGTTTTTATGATAAAAACGGAAAGCGCATAGACGAAACAGCATTTCTTGATTAAAGAATACATGCCCCGGTGCGAGCAGCCGGGGTTTTCTATGCAGGAATGGATTTCTATTCTGTAAGGATAGGTATTTTGCTGATGCACTGTTTCAAGCTGTTTTCAGACCGCATAAGCTCCACAGGCTATCCAAAGGCTTTTTGTAGTAAAAAAGGCGCCACAGCATATCCTGGCGTCCTTTCCTTTTGTATCACTTATGATAATCAGTAAATAACCTTACTGCTCCAGCCCTTATATTCTCCACGATGGAGTTTAGCTTCAGCGGCAACATACAGGATGTTTCCCATCAGCTTGATATCATCAATCGGCGTGATATGCAGCACGATCAATTCCAGATCCTCATCCCCTCTTGTGATGACAAACCCTTTGTTGATCACTTCATTTTTAAAGGCATCCATATCCTCTGCCGTTTTAAACACAACACGGTGCTGAACAGGGCGTTCATTTTCATGTACGTCACCTTCCTGCAGCATATCATCCATCAGCTTTTTTGCCTGCTCCTTCAATGCAGCCACTTCACTCTTTAAAAGAGACGGGAAATCTGTATCGAATTCCTCTGCCGCAGTCTGCACTGTTTCTTTTGCATCCTCTGCTTTATCCCTGAGCGTATCCGCCAGCTCCTCAGCAACTTCTTTTCCTTCTTCTACAGCATCCTTGGCAAGCTCTTTTACATCCTCTGCCGTATCTGCTGCCGCTTCTTTTACAGCCTCCATACAGGATGCAGGATCACTGATCGGCCCTTCTTCAATCTCGTCGTCCATATCCACATCATCCAGATCATCCTCATCCTCCAGAAGTCCCTGATCCAGATCTATGATCTGTTTTTCCTCATCCTTTTTCAGCTTGTAGGCAACCAATGCCGCAGCTCCGGCAAGTACCGCCAGTGCAGGTATTATCTTTTTCATAGTATCACCACTTTCTTGTTTCTATTGTATCACAAAACATGCGAAATGATACAGGAAATACAAAGGTTTTGCGACAAAAACAGAGATATTTTCATCGCAGCCGGGTTAATAAAATATGAATTATGAAAGCTTTTGCTTTCCTCATCCCAAACATAACCGGATGCCTTTCACTCTGCTTTTCCAAACACAGGTGACAGAAAGCCTGCAGAGTTTCACGACGGCGATAACGATACGTTCAGCTCCACGAAGAACGCACCCAGCTGAACGCATAGGAAAGAAACCTTGCATCAGTCACACAGACGCTGTTTCCTTCACTTTTTCCTGCTGATTCCCACACCATCGCCGAAATCATAAAATTGCGTATCATAGTCCTCACGCTGCTTCAGATATTCTACAAAATTTCCGATTTTACGCACCAGACTGCGCAAATTGCGGCTTGTAATCGTTTCCGGATGCTCCACCAGACCATGGAATTTCAGATTATCCGTAATCACATACCCGCCCTGTATCAGCAACGGCTCATAGCGTTCAAAAAATCTTGTATACTGCGCCTTGGCAGCATCGATAAACAGCATATCGTAGCTGCCTTCCACATTAGTTTCCAGCGCATCGCCATACAACAGGGTAATCTGCTCCTGCAAACCGCTGCGTTCTACAAACTCCACTGCTTTGGCATATCGCTCCTCATCACGCTCGATGGTCGTTACATGAATATCCGGATGCAGCATCGCCATGCGGATAGCGGAATAGCCGATTGCACTGCCAATCTCTAAAATCCTTGTTAATTTATGCTCGTTCAGGAATGCACACATAAAATCAATGCCTTCCTTTTGCATGATGGGAACATCATATGCCTTTGCATATGCCTCCATTTCCTCAATCAATGTCATTATTCATCCCCGCTTCCCATAACCGGTATTTCCGTTATAACCTTTTTCGTACGGGCATACAAATCATCCAGACGCACCTTCTGACCATCGACACCGTTTAACCCGTGCTGCTTTGCCAGTGCTTCCGTATAGTCACTCAGCTTATACATGGTGAAATTCTTACGTGAATTCATGATATCGGAAGCATCCCCTGTATAATGAGAAATCATAGGATCCCATTTCACGTTTTCTATGGTAATTTCATTGTTGTCTGCGTGTTTGACAAAATCAAAGCGGATCATGCCACCCAGCACGTTATTTACATCCAGCATGCCGTTCAGAAAGTTTCCAAGAGAATATATAACGAGTGTCTTATTGCCGTCCTTGCCCTTGATCCAGGTAACCGGCTGTATGACATGCGGATGCTCCCCCACAACGACATCCACATCCAGGTCCGCAAACAGCTTGGCATATTTCTTCTGGAATGCAGTCGGTGCGCTCACATTCTCATCCCCCCAGTGAGCGGAAACGATCACCACATCACTGACTTCCTTTGCTTTTTTCACATCCGCACGTATCTGATCCTCGTCAAAATAGGCAACGCTGTATGGATTCGGCGGCTCTATGCCATTGGTTCCATAGGTATACGCTAGAAAGGAGAAGGTAATTCCCTTACGTTTTATGGTACGTATCGTATCACGATCCTTTTGTGAGGTATACGTTCCTGCGGTAATGATTCCCTTTTGCTTTGCCCAGATATCATGGGAAAAATCAATCCCCTCCTGATACTTGTCCAGACAGTGATTATTCGCTGTATTTACGATATCAAAGCCGGTATCTGCCACATTTTTCGCAAGATCGGCAGGTGAATTAAAGGTAGGGTACCCGCTGATTCCCAGATCATCACCGCCAATGATGGATTCCTGATCAATATAAGCCAGATCAGCCCCCTGTATATCCTTTTTCACATGCGAATACATCTCAGAGAAATCATATTTCCCGTCATTCATCTCTCCGGCAGCTCCATCCGCCTGCTTGTAAATCATTTCATGTATCAGATTATCACCAACGCCTATAAAGGATACCGTTGTATTCTCCTTCACCGGCTTTTTGTCTGGTGCTTCCTTCTCTTTCTGATCTGCAGAGCTGCACGCACACAGCAGCAGACTCAGCAGTAACATTGTCAGCTTTTTCATTTCTCCACATCCTTTCTCGCAATATACTCATCAAGGGTCAACCCCTGCTTTACGATATCTTTTGCGGCAGCCTTTCCCACATATCGCAGATGCCAGGACTCATACTGATACCCGGTCACATCCACCTTATCCTCTGGATAACGCAGAATAAATCCGTAATCCGCAATATGCTGTAAAAGCCAGTCATAATGAACGGATTTTTCTATTTCATTGAAATTCTCATCATTTATGGTCACATCCACAGCCAGTGCACTGTTATGCTCACTCTGCCCGGGTCTGGCATAATACTTATCCGCATATGCTTTTCCTTCACTTTGCGCATAATAATCATACAGATTTTTCTGATATGCATAGCTGCGATAGCTGGCGATTGCCTTGATATTGATATGTTCCACCTTCCCCGCCTGTACCAGCTTTGAGAATGCATCCGCTACCTCCTTACGCAAATACTGTGGCTCACTCTGACAGGAATAATCCTCACCAATCACACAGGCATTCGGTGTTTTTACCAGATTTTTAGGCTCATAATTATCGGGAAGGCGATGATACTTATTTACCAGCATCAGCACATCCTCCGTATCTTTGATAACATCCACATTCGTAAAATATGGCTGATCCAGTCCGATATTCACATAGGTGACAATATCTTCCACTGCTTTCTTTCCATCATCATAAGCAATGTAACGCTCTGTCAGCTCCTTGCGATAATACGGAAGCTTTAAAAAGCTTGTAATGCGATCAGCATTGTATTCCTTTTTCACAAAGGCAGTTGCCTGATTCAGGTTTTTATCTGTATCAATACTACAGTATACACTTCCCTTATCCTTAACCACAGCATCCCCGGCAGCCTTCACAGCCTCTATATTTTTACAGGATTTTATGTCTTCTATACCGTGCTTCTTCAATGTATCCTCTGTTTCATTCTTACTGCAGCCTGTAACCAGAAGGCCGGCCGCAAGCAGTATTACCATTTGTTTTCTCATTATGTATTACCTCGCTCCTCAATATTATAACAGGTTCCTCTCATTCGTACAGGGTCTTCCATAAAAAGCAGGGAAATCTTCATTGTTTATTAAGACATCCTTACAGTCATTCTCCATAAGGTACATAAGTTCATGTAATCATTCACTCATTTTCCAGGTTGTTCTTCAAATATAATATCTGTATCCATTGCTATGGAAAGAAACTTACCTAAGAGTCATGATTCATCAGATGCTTTGCAATAAAATAAACATCGCTAATTATATAAAAAAGCCACATACTGCTTAATGAATAATTACACAGGTATTGCCTCTGTCCCCTAATCGTTTTGTTATTCCTTTTCCCGCATCCCTTCCTGCTTACTTATTTTCGAATAACCGCTTCTTTTCGACAGATATGGAAAATGTGGACAGGTTTGTCAGAAGCTTTTTCATTTCTGACTGACTGTAAAGCTGATATAAGCAGTCTTAAGTAAATAAATATAGATTCATAGCTATACGATCCGTTTACTCGTTAGAAGGAGTTTTACGCTGTAAGATAGCTGGTTAAGGTATTTGGTATAAGCTACATGCCTATCGTTTAGCAGCCCACTCTTTTCTATATCCAAAGAGACTGTATTCTATCCCTTTATAACAAACCTTTTACCATGAATTGTTATATCCTGTATTTTATAAATGTCAAAATGCCTTACATTTTCTATTGCTTTGTTAACTATAGCTCAAAAAGCTTATCATAGGAATGTATCATTCTTGTATCAGCGAAACGAAAAAGGGATAAAATATCTAAATTATCATGAAGTACATGATTGTTTTTTTGTTTAAAGTAAAATGACATTGTAGAAAAAAAAAGACCCTGATAGCCAGAGTCTTTCCTTAGTGAATTATTTTACCAATTCAATGATTGCCATAGGTGCTGCGTCTCCGCGACGTACTCTTGTCTTAACAACACGAGTATATCCACCTTTACGGTCTGCATAAGCAGGTCCGATTTCTTCAAACAGCTTCTGCAATGCAGTCTGTCCTGTTTCTTCATTGACAACCACATCACGTACAAAGCTTGCAGCCTGACGACGAGCGTGCAGGTCTCCACGTTTTGCCAGTGTGATCAGTTCATCAACAACGGAACGAAGTTCCTTTGCTTTCATTTCAGTAGTTTCAATCTGACCGTAAGCGATCACAGATGTTGCCATATTGCGTAATAAAGCCTTACGGTGGTCAGCTTTACGTCCTAATTTACGATTCCACATTGGTCCATTAACCTCCCTTGCGAATATTTATTCGTATGATTTGAAACTCAGTCCCAAATCATAGATCTTATCTTTAACTTCCTTCAATGATTTCTTACCAAGGTTTCTTACACGCATCATCTCATCCTCTGTTCTCTGCGTCAGCTCCTCCACAGTCTGGATTCCTGCACGCTTTAAACAGTTATAAGAACGAACGGATAAGTCAAGGTCTTCAATCATCATGACAAGTCCCTTATTCTGTACTTCACCCTGTGCTTCCTTCATCACGGATTCCATATCATTTACTGCCTCGTGAACATTCGTCAGCAGTTCGAGATGGTCGATCAGAATTCTGCTTGCCAGAGCAACAGATTCTGCCGGACTCAGAGAAGAGTCTGTCCAGATTTCCAGAGTAACCTTGTCATAGTGAGCATCCTGTCCAACACGAGTCGGCTCCACATTATAGGATACCTTCTCGATTGGTGTATAAATTGAATCTGTATAAATGATTCCCAGAGGCTGATTTGGTGTCTGGTACAGCTGCTTATTCGTGTCAGCACTTACGTACCCGCGTCCAATACGAGCCTGCAGTTCCATTTCCAGCATTCCGCCCTCTTCCAGTGTACAGATGTGCAAGTCCTTGCTTATTACCTCCACACCTTCCGGGCAAATAATATCAGCACCGGTTACTGCGCCTGGACCCTGTTTTGAGATACGCAGAGTATAGATTTCATCATCCTGAATACTCATCACAAGGGTTTTGATATTTAAAATGATTGCCGTTACGTCCTCTACAATTCCAGGAATTGAAGTGAACTCGTGGTAAACACCATCAACTTTAATTGAAAATACGGCAGCTCCCGGTAAAGAGGAGAGCAAAACACGTCTTAGTGCATTTCCAATGGTTGTACCAAAACCTCTTTCCAAAGGTTCAAACACAAACTTCCCGTAATGTTGAGATTCATCATATTCTTTTACTTCAAAATGTGCACGTTCGAATTTTTGCATAGTTTACCTCCTCAATTACAGTTAATCATTAACCACGTGGTCGTTTAGGTGGACGACAACCGTTGTGCGGGATTGGTGTTACATCGTTGATCAATGTAATTTCCAGTCCTGCTACCTGCAGAGCTCTTACAGCTGCTTCACGTCCTGGTCCCGGACCCTTTACGCTAACTGCAATAACCTTCATACCATTCTCTATTGCTGCTTTACCTGCAGCTTCTCCAGCCATCTGTGCTGCGAAAGGAGTGGATTTACGAGATCCCTTGAATCCTAAAGCACCAGCACTAGACCATGCTACAGCATTTCCGTTTTCATCAGTAATAGTAACGATGGTATTGTTAAATGTTGAGTGGACATGTGCAACTCCACGAGCAATATTCTTGCGTGCCTTACGTTTACCACGTGCGCCCGCTTTTACGTTCTTTGCCATTATTTACTTCCTCCTATCGTCCTATTTCTTTTTGTTTGCTACTGTACGAACTGGACCTTTACGCGTACGAGCATTTGTCTTTGTACGCTGTCCGCGCACTGGCAATCCTCTTCTGTGACGGATTCCACGGTAGCATCCGATTTCCATTAAACGCTTAATGTTTAACTGAACCTCACGGCGAAGGTCACCTTCAACCTTTACACCATCGATTTCGTTACGGATTGCATTTACCTGATCTTCTGTTAAGTCTTTTACACGGATATCTTCGCTGATTCCAGTTTTAGCCAGAATTTTTTCTGATGTGGAGCGACCGATACCGTAAATATACGTTAATGATACTACTACGCGCTTATCGCGTGGTAAGTCTACACCTGCAATACGAGCCATTACATTACACCTCCGTTAGTTTCCCTGTCTCTGTTTGTGTTTTGGATTTTCGCAAATAACCATGACGCGGCCTTTACGTTTGATAATGCGGCACTTATCGCATATTGGTTTGACAGATGGTCTTACTTTCATGCGTTTTCCTCCTTAATTCACGACTTACTTGTGTCGGAATGTTATACGCCCACGTGTTAAATCATACGGTGAAATCTCTACGGTAACACGGTCCCCTGGTAAAATGCGAATGTAGTGCATGCGGATTTTACCAGAAACGTGAGCCAGAATTTCGTGTCCGTTGGCCAGTTTCACCTTAAACATTGCATTTGGCAGAGTGTCTACGACTACTCCGTCAATTTCAATAACATCTTGTTTACCCATTATCTGGACGTTCCTCCTTATTCAGTGTTGTGAGTATTTCATACCCACTGTTTGTAATCACAATCGTGTGCTCAAAATGAACTGCCTTACTGCCGTCTCTTGTGACGACACCCCAGTTATCCTTTAACACGCTTGTCTGTGGTTTGCCCGCGTGAACCATCGGTTCCACTGCCAGCGTCATGCCCTCCTGCAGAAGGATGCCGCGGCCTGCCGGGCCAAAATTTGGAACTGTCGGATCTTCATGGACAGAAGTTCCAATACCATGTCCTGCATAGTCTCTTGGAATCGAATATCCGTGCGTAAACACATACTCTCCGATTGCATGAGAAATATCAGTTAAATGATTCCCCGCTCTGGCCATTTTTAAACCTTCATACAAAGATTCTTCACCGATCTGCATCAGTCTGAGATCATCATCACTGAGCTGACCAACACCATAGGTCCAGGCAGAGTCTCCATGGTACCCCTGATAACAGGCACCGATATCTACTGAAACAATGTCTCCATCGCATAAAACGGTATCGCCTGGGATACCATGTACTACGACAGAATTTATAGAAATACAGGCTGCTGCCGGAAAGCCGTACAGTCCCTTGAATGACGGCGTTGCACCGTTTTCCCGAATCACTTTTTCAATGATTCTGTCCAATTCCTGCGTGGTAATTCCGGGCTGCATTGCTGCACTTGCTGCACGATGTGCAAGCGCAACAATTATACCCGCTTTTCTCATCTTTGTCAACTCCTGATTTGTTTTGGCTTTCACCATCTTATTTCTCCAGAGCTGTCAATGTATCATTCCATACGCCTTCGATTGGCTGACTTGCATCAATTCTTGTCACAATTCCCTTTGCTTCATAGTAATCAAGCACCGGAGCTGTTTGCAAGCTGTACTCCTCCAGACGAACAGTTAAGCTTTCCACTGTATCGTCCTTGCGCTGGAACAATTCTCCACCACACACATCGCAAACATTGTCGATTTTACTCGGCTTGGATTTAATATGGTAGATTTCTCCACATTCTTTACAGATGCGGCGTCCGGTTACACGGTCTGCCAGCTTTTCAAAGTCAATTTCAAGTGCGATAACTTTGTCAATGGCAAGCTCGCTGCCTTGGGCAAGTGCATCGAATGCTTTGGCCTGGTCAAGCGTTCTCGGATAGCCGTCCAGCAAGAAACCGTTTTTCTTGTCTTCCAGCTTTTCCAGATAACTCTTTACCATATTGTTAACAACTTCGTCGGGAACCAGCAGTCCTTTATCCATGAAGCTTTTCGCCTCCATGCCAAGAGCTGTTCCCTTTCCAATTTCACTGCGGAAGATATCTCCGGTGGAAATGTGGTTAACATGAAACTTCTCGACGATTTTGGCGGACATCGTACCTTTTCCGGCACCAGGTCCTCCCATAATCAGGATATTCATAGGTTCACCTTCTTATCGTTTTATCTCTGCAGGAATCCACGGTAGGATTTCTGAGTAAGGCGTCCTTCAATCTGTTTTACCGTTTCCATTGCCACACCGACAACGATGATGATTCCGGTTCCACCAATTCCCATCGACTGTGGAAGATTGATACCTGGAATCAGAGGCAGTGCATGCGGCAGTACAGCGATAAAGGCAAGACCGATAGCCCCCAGAACCGTGATTCTGCATAATACTTTATTAACATATTCTTTTGTTTCCGTACCCGGACGGATTCCCGGAATATAGGTACCGGATTTTCCGAGGTTCTCTGCGATCTTTTCCGGATCCACCTGCAGCTTCGTATAGAAGAAGGTGAACAGAAAAATCAGAATCACATAGATTACCAGACTGATTGGAGTCTGCATTCCCATATAGGTTTCCATCGTTTTGACCCATCCGGCTGCAGGCCACACCATCTTGCAAATCTGCAGCGGTGCCGCTAGAATAGCGGATGCGAAGATAACAGGAATTACACTCGCGGAATTGATTTTCAGCGGTAGGTACGTCATGTCCTTCTTGCGGGTCGTTACGGTACTGGATGTATACTGAATCGGAATCTTACGTTCTGCCGTCTGCATAAAGACGACGAATACGATAATCAGCAGATAAGAGACAATATAAAGTCCGTATGTCAGAATACCATTGAAGGTAGCACTGCTGTTGCTTGGATCAACGAGCGTCTGCCATGCCGTTGTAAACTGATATGGCAGTCTGGCGATGATACCGGCAGCAATGATCATGGAAACACCGTTTCCGATTCCCTTCATACTGATGCGGTCTCCAATCCACAGGATAAACATACTGCCTGCCGTCAACAGAGTCGCAACGTATAAAATAGAAGCCCATCCGCTTCCATTTACCAGCAGTGTTGTATACTGTGTGGAAAAGCTGTAAACCAGTGTAGATGCCTGGAAAAAGCTCAATACGACAGCCAGATAACGTGTATAGCGGTCGATCTGCTTCTTTCCGGTTGCGCCTCCCTTGGCAAGTTCTGTCAGGGCAGGAATCACATCCATAGATAACAGCTGAATAATAATGGAGGCAGTAATGTATGGACCAACACCCATCGCAAAGATGGAAAGCTGCTCCAGACCACCACCGCCCAGCATATTGATCATCGCAAACAGTGAGTTATCCTGTATACCTTTTGTCAATTCGGTTACATCAACGCCTGGTACAGTGATCGCTGAACCAAAACGAAAGACGAACAACATGGCAAGAGTAAAGAATATTCGGTTACGAATATCTTTATTCTTGAACATGTCTGCAAAGGTCCTAAACATGATTAGATAACCTCTGCTTTTCCGCCTGCCTGCTCAATGGTAGCGATTGCTGATTTAGAGAATTTGTTTGCTTTTACGCTCAGCTTCTTCTCTAATTCACCTTCGCCCAGGATTTTAATACCATCCAGTTCTTTCTTAACTAATCCACATTCAATCAGCAGTTCCGGAGTTACTTCCGTACCGTCTTCAAATCCGTTCAGGGATGCAACGTTTACGATAGCATATTCCTTGCGATTGAAGTTTGTAAATCCACGTTTTGGTAAACGTCTAGCAAGTGGTGTCTGACCACCTTCAAAACCTAAACGAACGCCTCCGCCAGATCTTGCTTTCTGTCCTTTATGACCCTTTCCTGCTGTTTTACCATTTCCGGAGCCATGACCGCGACCAACACGGTAGCTTTTCTGTCTAGCTCCTTCAGTATATTTCATTTCATGTAATTTCATGTTCTAATCCTCCTATTAACCGCGAATTTCTTCTGGTTTTTTACCACGGAGACGAGCAACTTCCTCGATCGTTTTCAGATCTTTTAAGGCAGAGATCGTAGCACGAACCATGTTGATTGGTGTACGGCTTCCCAGACATTTGGAAAGGATATCGTTGATACCAGCCAGCTCCAGGACTGCACGAACAGGACCACCGGCGATAACTCCGGTACCTTCAGAAGCAGGGCGCAGGAATACTTCTCCAGCTCCGTATCTTCCAGTGATTGCATGAGGAATTGTAGTTCCTACAACAGGTACTGTGAAGACATTCTTCTTAGCATCTTCGATTGCTTTCTTAATTGCATCAGGTACTTCGTTGGCTTTTCCTGTACCAAAGCCGACGCGGCCCTTCTTGTCACCGATAACAACCAGAGCTGCAAAGCGGAAACGACGTCCACCCTTGACTACCTTTGTTACACGGTTAATGGTAACTACGCGTTCTTCAAATTCTTTTTCAGCATCGCGATTTCTTCTTGGTCTACGTTCCATTCGCATAACCTCCTAAAATTTCAAGCCAGCAACTCTTGCTGCTTCGGCCAACGCCTTTACACGCCCTGTGTAAACATATCCACCACGGTCAAATACGACACCAGTGATGTTCTTTTCAATTGCACGCTTTGCAATTTCTGTTCCAACAGTTTTAGCGGCTTCAACATTTCCACCGTTTTCTAACTTTAATTCTACACTACTTGCAGATGCCAGGGTTACACCGTTGACATCATCGATGATCTGCGCGTGAATGTTGCTGTTTGAACGGAAAACGTTCAGGCGGGGACATTCAGGAGTACCGCTGATTTTGGTACGAACACGCACGTGACGGCGCATACGCTCGTCATTTCTAGAAACTTTCTTAAGCATTGTTCAATTTCTCCTTTCCCACTATTTCTTACCTGCTGTTTTACCTTCCTTACGACGAACATATTCACCTTTATAGCGAATACCTTTTCCTTTGTAAGGTTCTGGTTTTCTCACAGCACGAATGTTTGCAGCGAATTCACCAACGCGTTGTTTGTCAATTCCTGATACTTTGATATCCGTAGCAGAAGAGCATTCTACCTTCAGACCGTCTTCCACAGCGAACTCAACCGGGTGGGAGTACCCAACGTTCAAGGTCAGCTTGCTTCCGCTTACAGCAGCACGGAAACCGATACCTACCAGCTCCAGCTCCTTTGTAAAGCCTTCGGAAACACCTTCGACCATGTTCGCCAGCAGTGCACGGGTTGTACCATGCAGCTGTTTGATATGCTTTTCGTCGTTAGGACGAGTTACTGTCAATACATTTTCTTCTACCTTGATTCCCAAAGCAGGATTAAACTGACGAGTTAAAGTTCCCTTGGAACCTTTAACAGTCACCTCATTCCCGGCAGCGATGCTTACTTCAACACCGGCAGGAATGGTAATCGCTTTATTACCGATACGTGACATTTTCTTACCTCCGTTAAGCTCTTACCAAACGTAAGCGATGACTTCACCGCCAACATGTTTAGCTTTTGCTTCTTTGTCTGTTATCACACCGTGAGATGTAGAGATGATCGCAATACCCAGACCGTTCATTACGCGAGGAATGGAATCCACCTTAGCGTAAACACGTAAACCTGGTTTTGAGATTCTCTTCAGCCCATTGATTACTTTTTCGTTGTTAGGCCCATATTTCAGCGTAACGGTGATGGTTTTCTTAACATCACCAGCTACTGTGTAGTCTGTGATGAACCCTTCATTCTTTAAAATCTTAGCGATTTCAACTTTTTCTTTGTTTGCAGGAATTTCCACTGTTTCGTGACGAGCCTGAAGCGCGTTACGAACTCTAGTAAGCATATCTGCAATCGGATCTGTCATAATCATGACTGTATTCCTCCTATCTGACTACCAACTTGCCTTTTTTACACCCGGGATCTGACCTTTGTAAGCCAGCTCACGGAAGCAAATACGGCAGAGTTTGTATTTACGTAAAACTGAGTGAGGACGTCCACAACGCTCACATCTGGTGTACTCGCGCACTTTGTACTTCTGAGGACGTTTTGATTTGTTAACCATTGCTTTTTTTGCCATATACGTCTAAGTCCTCCTATTTCTTGAAAGGCATGCCCATTTCTTCCAGCAGTGCCTTTGCTTCTTCGTTCGTGTTGGCTGTCGTAACGATAACGATATCCATACCACGAACCTTATTGATTTTATCGTAGTCAATTTCCGGGAAAATCAGCTGTTCCTTTACACCCAAAGTGTAGTTTCCACGTCCGTCAAAGGAAGTGGCACTGACACCGCGGAAGTCACGTACACGAGGCAGTGAGATGTTCATCAGCTTATCCAAGAAATCATACATTTTTTCTTTTCTCAGAGTTACCTTACATCCGATCGGCATTCCTTCACGAAGTTTGAAGTTTGCGATGGACTTCTTA
The DNA here is from genome assembly GCA_017161075.1 of Erysipelotrichaceae bacterium 66202529. Lineage (NCBI taxonomy): Bacteria > Bacillati > Bacillota > Erysipelotrichia > Erysipelotrichales > Erysipelotrichaceae > Erysipelotrichaceae bacterium 66202529. Next base: position 3,699,957 of record CP046174.1, read on the forward strand.
GCTTTTGTGATTACCGGAGCCTGTCCAGTGATCTGTGCCAGCTCTGCAACAGCTTCATCCAGCACTTTTGGGTTCGAAATAGCTTCACCGATACCCATATTGATAACGATTTTATCTACGTGAGGTACTTCCATGACTGATTTGTAGTTGAATTTCTTCATCAGGCTCGGTGTTACGACCTCTTTATATTTCTGTTCTAGGCGATTCATCCTTTAGCCTCCCTACTTAACTTCAGCGCCGGTTTTTTTGTAGACGCGTACCTTTTCTGTGTTACCTTTTTTGTCAGTCTTTGTTTCATAACCGACACGGCTTGCCTTCTTCGCTTTGGAATCGTAAGCCATTACGTTGGATACATGGATCGGAGCTTCCTTTTCGATGATTCCGCCATCCGGATTTGCCTGTGTAGGCTTCAGATGCTTCTTCACCAGGTTGACACCCTCCACGATTACTTTGTCTTCCTTAGGGAAAACTTTGGTTACTTCACCGATCGTGCCCTTGTAAGCACCTGTAATAACCTGAACCTTATCACCTTTTTTGATTTTCACAAAGACACCTCCTTACAGTACTTCTGGTGCCAAGGATACAATTTTCATGAAGTCCTTGTCACGCAGCTCACGTGCAACAGGTCCGAAGATACGAGTTCCACGCGGTGTATTGTCGTCCTTAATCAGGACAACCGCATTGTCATCAAATTTGATGTATGTTCCGTTGTCACGGCGAACGCCACGCTTTGTACGTACGATTACACCCTTGACTACGTCACCCTTTTTTACAGTTCCACCAGGAGCAGCCTGCTTTACAGCACAGACAACGATATCCCCGATGTTTGAAAACTTACGAACGCTTCCGCCTAAGCAGCGGATAACCAGAACTTCCTTGGCTCCCGTGTTGTCAGCGACGCGTAATCTACTTTCATTCTGGATCATGAATGTCTACCTCCTGATTACAGCTGTACAGCTTTTTCGACGATTTTCACCAGACGGAATCTCTTAGTAGCGGATAATGGACGAGTCTCCATGATTTCTACCTTATCTCCCATTCTAGCTTCATTGTTTTCGTCATGCGCTTTGAATTTCTTAGAATATTTTACACGTTTTCCGTATAACGGGTGTGTTTTCTTTGTTTCGACAATAACAGTAATCGTCTTATCCATCTTGTCGGAAACTACAGTCCCGCGATATACTTTACGGTTAGATCTTTCCATAACTTAGTGATCCTCCTTAATCCTGACTACCAAGCTCGCGCTCAGTCATCACAGTTTTGATACGGGCAATTGTCTTTTTCACTGTCTTTAAACGTGCAGTGTTTGTCAACTGACCTGTAGCTTGTTGGAAACGAAGATTAAAAAGTTCATCTTTAAGCGTTTCGATCTCTTGTAATAATTCAGTGTTGCTTTTTTCTCTGATCTCTTTCGCTGTCATAATTACTTCTCTCCTTTTCTAACAACAAATTTTGTCTTCACTGGCAGCTTGTGAGCCGCAAGACGGAATGCCTCACGTGCCACTTCTTCAGGTACACCAGCGATTTCAAACATAACACGGCCCGGTTTTACAACTGCTACCCATCCTTCAGGAGCACCCTTACCAGAACCCATACGTACTTCAAGAGGTTTTTTCGTTCTTGCCATGTGAGGGAAGATACGGATCCAAACCTTACCACCACGCTTCATGTAACGAGTCATGGCAATACGAGCGGCCTCGATCTGACGGTTGCTGACGTAAGCACCAGTGTCAGCCATTAGACCATATTCACCAAAGGATACTTCACGGCCGGCTTTTGCACGTCCCTCGTAGCTTAAACGGTGAGGTCTTCTATATTTAGTTCTCTTAGGCATTAACATAAATTATTTTCCTCCTTCCGCTTTTCTAGGAGCATTTCCACCAGCAGAGTTTCTGTTGTTATTGTTTCTCTGGCTGTTGTTTCTGTTTCCACCACGGTTACCGCGACGGTTACGACGTCTGTCGTTCATGTTGTTCTTCGGAGCTTCCGGTTCCTGAACCATCTGTCCTGGCAGAACCTCACCACGGCAAATCCAAACCTTTACACCTAAACGACCGTAAGTCGTAGATGCTTCTTCCCAAGCGTAATCGATATCCGCACGCAGTGTGTGCAGAGGTACAACACCTTCGCTATAGCCTTCGGTACGAGCCATATCAGCTCCGCCCAAACGACCGGATACGGCAGTTTTGATACCCTTTGCTCCGGCACGCATCGTTCTCTGAATAGCCTTCTTCTGTGCAGTACGGAAGGAAGCACGCTGCTCCAGCTGATCCGCAATGCTGCGGGCAACCAGTTTTGCATCCAGATCAGGGTTTGCAATTTCCAGAACCTTCAGGTAGATGTTCTTTCCACCAGTCAGCTTCTCAACCTTTTTCTTCAGCATTTCTACGTTTTCACCGTTTGTTCCGATGATCACACCAGGGCGAGCTGTACGGATCATGATTTCCACACGGTTTTTAGAACGTTCGATTTCAACTCTGGACACTGATGCATTTTTGCATTCAGCGAACAGGAATTCACGAATTTTTACATCTTCTAATAATAAATCGGCATAATCCTTGTCTGCATACCATCTGGACTCCCAGTCACGGATGACACCGACACGCAATCCGATCGGACTAACTTTCTGTCCCATGAGCTACCTCCTTAATCACGCTCGTCAACCACAACAGTAATGTGGCTGGTGCGTTTGTGGATCGCACTAGCGGATCCTTTTGCACGTGGCATAAAACGTTTCAGAGTGACTCCCTCGTTTGCATAGCATGCCTTTACGTACAGCTTTTCTTCATCCATATCATGGTTATTCACTGCATTTGCTACTGCAGATTTCAATACCTTACCAACTGCTTCTGCTGCAACATTTGGTGTAAACTTCAAGATTGCAGCCGCTTCCGCAGCATCTTTCCCACGAATCAAATCGATAACAATACGAGCTTTTCTAGGTGGGATACGTAATGTTTTCGCTGTTGACTTAACTTCCATTATAACGTTTCCTCCTTATCGTTTAGCTTTCTTGTCATTATCGCCATGCCCACCGTATTTACGGGTTGGCACGAATTCACCAAGCTTGTGTCCTACCATGTCCTCTGTAACGTAAACAGGCAGGTGTTCCTTACCGTTGTAAACGGCAAATGTATGTTCCACAAACTGAGGGAATATAGTTGAACGACGTGACCAGGTTTTAATAACTTGTTTTTTACCGGCTTTGTTCAGCTCTTCCACTTTTTTCATTAAGTGGTCATCACAGAACGGGCCTTTTTTAAGACTACGACTCATTTTTCATTTCCTCCTTTGCCTATTTGCCATTACGACGACGAACGATCAGTTTCGTTGACGCTTTTTTCGCTTTACGTGTTTTCACACCCATAGCTTTCTTGCCCCAAGGTGTCATTGGAGATTTACGTCCTACTGGAGTACGTCCTTCACCACCACCATGAGGGTGATCATTAGGGTTCATAACGGAACCACGAACAGTTGGGCGGACACCCTTCCATCTCATACGTCCGGCTTTACCGTAGTTTACCAGACTGTGGTCTTCATTACCAACCTGACCGATTGTAGCACGGCAATTAGACAGAATTCTACGAACTTCACCAGAAGCTAAACGAACCGTTGTGTATTTTTCTTCAATACCAAGGATCTGAGCAGATGTTCCAGCGGAACGAGCCATCTGGCCACCCTTACCTGGCTTTAATTCAATGTTGTGAATGAAAGTACCTTCTGGGATATCTTTCAGCTCCATTGCGTTACCGACTTTGATATCGGCACCTTCACCGGAAACGACTGTCATACCAACAGTTAATCCCTTAGGAGCGATGATGTAACGCTTTTCACCGTCTGCATAGTTCAGCAGCGCAATGTTAGCGGAACGGTTTGGATCGTATTCAATGGTAGCTACACGAGCAGGCACACCGTCTTTGTTTCTCTTGAAATCGATAACACGGTAAGCCCTCTTATGTCCACCACCCTGATGACGGGTTGTGATACGTCCGTTGTTGTTACGTCCACCTTTGCTTTTTAACGGCTCCAGCAGACTTTTTTCAGGCTTGTCTGTCGTAATTTCTTCATAGGACAGACTAGTCATACCACGACGACCTGGAGTGGTCGGCTTATACTTCTTAATTGGCATAGTGTCAATTTCCTCCTTACGCAATATTTAGTCAGGAAATAGCGTGCTTCTTCCTGATATTATTCAGCTTCTTCGCCGAATAAGTTGATGTCCTGACCTTCCTTGATTTTCACATAGGCTTTGCGGACATTCTTTGTTGTACCAACATATTTACCCATTCTCTTGGTTTTTGGTTTCACATTTACGATGTTCACTTTCTCAACATCGACACCGAAGATAGCTTCCACGGCCTGCTTTACCTGTGTTTTGTTGGTTCCCTTTTTAACTTCAAACGTTACTTTGTTATCTGCGTCCATGTATCTCATCGTTTTTTCAGTGATGATTGGACGGATGATGATATCCTTGTAGTTTTCCATTATGCAAGTGCCTCCTCAACATCTTTCACAGCAGCTTCTGTAAAGACGATTTTGTTAGCATTTACGATATCGTAAACATTTAATCCATCAGCAGTAAGCATCATCATAGTAGGGATGTTTCTCATGCTCAGGAATGCATTTTCAAAATCTTCACCTTCAGATACTACGAATAAGGTTTTCTTTGGTGCGTTGATATCAGCGACAATCTGGTTGAACGCCTTTGTTTTTGGAGCTTCCAGCTCAAACTTGTCAACAACGCCCATTGCGTTTTCCAGCACCTTCTCAGACAGAGCTGATTTCAGAGCCAGACGACGAACTTTTTTGTTCAGCTTGTAGCCATAGTTTCTAGGAGTCGGGCCGAATACGATTCCTCCGCCTCTCCACTGTGTAGCACGAATGGATCCCTGACGAGCACGTCCGGTTCCCTTCTGACGCCAAGGCTTACGTCCGCCACCGCGTACTTCTGTACGGTTTTTGGTATCGTGAGTACCCTGACGCATGGATGCTCTCTGCATAATGACAGCATCGAAGATACATTGCTGATTTGGCTCGATGCCAAATACTGTATCTGCAAGAGTGATTTCTTTCAGCTCTTTACCAGTTTGGCTTAATACGACCATCTTAGGCATCTCTTATTCCTCCTCTTTCGTGTAATCTACTAATGTCACAGGCTCTGTATTGCCCTTGGAACATTTAGCAGTGCGTACCATTACCATTCCACGTTTTGGTCCAGGCACGTTTCCTTTGATCAGTAAGTAGTTGTTTTCAACATCAACCTTGATCACTGTCAGGTTCTGGTTTGTAGTTCTGTAACCACCCTCCTGACCGGCCATGATGGTACCCTTGATAATCTTACCCTGACGGGAGGTTATACCGTTGGTAGCCAATGAACCGATGTGTCTGTGGTGTCCGGAACCATGGCTCTTAGGACCGATTTTCGCATTATTACGAACGATCGTACCATTGAATCCCTTACCCTTTGATGTACCGATAACATCTACTGTTTCTCCAGCGCTGAAGATTCCTACGTTGATTTCAGCACCCAGCTCCAGATCAGCAAATTCGCTGTCGCGAACTTCCTTAACGAATCTTTTCGGAGCCGTATTCGCTTTTGCAGCATGTCCGGCTTCACCCTTTGTGCTGCGTGTTTCCTTAACATCTTCAAAACCTAACTGTACAGCTTCGTATCCATCGTTTTCCACTGTTTTCTTCTGTAATACAACATTTGGACAAGCCTCTACTACAGTTACAGGAATCAGCGTTCCATCCTCTGTGAAGACCTGTGTCATCCCAAGTTTACGTCCTAGAATACCTTTCATGATGTCACCTCCATTACAGCTTAATTTCGATGTCAACACCACTTGGCAGCTCCAGACGACTCAGTGAGTCGATTGTTTCTGCTGTAGGTCCGACAATCTCAATTAAACGTTTGTGAGTTCTGATCTCGAACTGCTCGCGAGAGTCTTTGTATTTGTGTACCGCACGCAGGATTGTTACTACCTGCTTTTCAGTTGGAAGAGGTACTGGTCCAACAATTTTTTTAGCACCGTGAGCTTGTGCTGCCTGCACGATCTTTTCTGCGGATGCATCCAAGATTCTGTGCTCATAAGCTTTTAAGCGAATTCTTACGCTATTTTTTGCCATGAATATATCTCCTTTCGCCTATATGGACTATAGACTCGCTCGATGCGAATTCCCCGGCCTCGCCGTCCATGACAACGTTTCTCAGTGGGTCGGCAACCTCGCATGTCCTCGCGGTCGTGATAATATTCTAACACATCCAAATGTTGATTACAAGCGTTAATTACGGCTTTTTTTACTTTTTTTCATAATTTTTTCAGAACCTCTGCACTCCACGAAATCCGCTGTTCATGAGAGCGTTTTCATAGCATTTTCGGTGAAAAAAACGAAAAAAAGCTTCTAAATCAATAGAAGCTCTTCACCTTAGCGCAGGGTTGTTTGCAGGAATGCCTCACAGTTTTGCTGCAGCTGCCGCTCTAGCTGCTCATATGGAATATTGCGCATTTCACTGATGCGCAGCATACTGCGCTTTAAGATTGCACCATGCTCATGCGGTGTCACTGCACGGTTCTCACACCATGCACAGGCTGAGATACCATCAGTTTCCACAAGCAGACGCTCCAGGGGGACGGAGGCTGCCACCTGCTGCACGGCTTCATCTGACAATAAGGAAGGCCCGACTGTGAACCAGCAGCCCATATTGATATATTCCCAAAGCCAGTCCGCACAGGAATACCAGTGTACAAGATAGCGGTTTTCATAACGCCGCAACAGCTTTAGCGCCGCTTTCTCTTTTCCCTTCAGATGCAAAATGACCGGCTTTTTCTGCTGCTGTGCAAACGTAAGCTGCTGTTCAAACACGCTATACTGCAGAGCCTCATCCGTTTTACACCAGACGGAATCCAATCCGATCTCTCCAATAATTTTCGTTTCCTTTAGCATTGGCAGCATCTCATCCCATGTGACTGTATCCGCCTGCCATGGATGGATACCGGCACTGATCCATATCGCCGGGTTTTCCGCCTGCAGCTTTTTCAGCTTGCTGTATTCCTTTGGCGTTGCCGCATTCACAATACAGGTGATACCCTGCTGCTTTAAAATTTCCGGTGTGGTTGCAGAGTCCATATGCATATGTGCATCAATGATCATAAACGCCCTCCTTCAGAAGCTGATAAATCTCCTTCTTCAGCTCCCCCTGATCATACAGCCATTCCCGGCTTTTTTCACATCGCTGCAAAGTGATCTCCTTGCAGATGGAAGCGGGTGAGCCCCCCAAAATCAGAATACGGTCTGCCAGATACAGCGCCTCATCAATATCGTGGGTCACCAGCAGCATCGTTCTGTTTAACTCTTTCCTCAGTTTCAGCAGCCAATCCTGCATATCATTGCGTGTAATGACATCCAGCGCACCAAAGGGCTCATCCAGCAGCAGTATATCGGCACTGCATAAGGCTGTGCGAAGAAACGCAGCACGCTGCCGCATCCCCCCGGACAGCTCATTTGGATACGCATATTCATAACCTTTTAAGCCAAAGGTCTCAAACTCCTGCAATGCGCTTTCCTTCGCCTCTTTAACATGTCCGTGTATCCTGCCATACAGACAGACATTATCCAGAATATTCTTCCATGGCAGCAGCAGGTCATCCTGCGGCATATAGGCAAAGTGTGAGGAAACTCCCTGCACACGCACATCATCCACAGAAAAGGTACCCTGCTCACTGTCCAGAAGTCCAGCCAGTATATTCAGCAGCGTTGATTTCCCACAGCCGCTGGGCCCGATCAGTGCCACAAATTCACCTTTCTCCACATGAAAGCTGACATGCTCCAGAATCCTTCTGCTGTTGAAAGAGATTGCCATATCCTCCACTTGTAATTTCATGATGACCTCCTGTAGAAGCAGCTTATTTCACAAACGTATTCGTATACTGCTCATCCGCTTTGATTTTTTCGTTAATCAGCTTATTCTCATACATAAAGGCAGTATAGTTATCCCATACAGAATCCTTCATAACACCCCAGCCTTCTGCGTCCTTTGCATATTCACTGCTTAAAAACTGCTGGCTCTTTTTCAAAAACTTCAGATCATAATCCGGTGCATATTTACTCAGAATCTCTGCGGACGCATCCGGATTTGAAATTGCAAATTCATATCCCTTCTTCACTGCATTCATAAATCTCTGAACTGTTTCCGGATCCTCCTTGATCATTTTCTCACTTGTAATGATAACAGGTGTGTAATAATCCAAACGCTCATCCAGCTCACGCAGCGGTATGTAATTTAAGTCATAGCCTTCCATTCTTCCCTTTGTCACAGCCCAGCCTTCAAACTCCCACTGAATATCCACTGTTTTTCCAAGAGACGCAAAGCCGCTTCCATCTGCACCAACCATTGTCAGCTTAGAGAAATCCGCCTTCGCCGCCTTCATAACCGCCTTGATAACAGCCTCCTCACTCGGTGCCTGCCAGCCTGCATACACCTTGCCTTCAAAATCCTTCGGTGTATTGATATGTTCTTTTTTCAATGACACAAAGCCGCTCGTGTTATGCTGAATGATTGTCGCAATCGCCCGGATCGGCAACGGTTCCTCCGCCGTTCTCGCATAGGTCACATCCTCCTGATAGCTGACACCGAACTCTCCCTTGTTTGCGGCGACCAGTGTTGCACTTGTGGCATCATCCCCAGGCTCGATGATATCCACATCCAGACCTTCCTCCTTGAAATACCCTTTATCCTTAGCAACATAAAATCCGGTATGATTGGTATTCGGTAAATAATCAAGAATCAGCGTTACCTTCTTTGCCGTTTCCTTCTCCTTGGATGCTTCCTTATTATCGGAGCATCCGCTTACTGCAACAGCCATCAATGCAGCCAGCAGCATACAGCTAATTTTCTTCATGCTTTTCTTCCTTTCTTCTTTCCTGCATATGGAAACAATACCGCTTCCAGTAAAACCACTGCCCCGTGCAGTAAAAGGCTCAGTGCGATAATCACAACCACACAGGCAAAAACCTTATCCAGCATATAACCGTTTTTCACACGTATCATATAATATCCAAGACCTGCCGAGGCACTCAGCCACTCTCCGACGATCGCCCCGCCGATGCAATAGGTCGCAGCCACCTTCAAGCCGGAAAATAATGCAGTAGAGGCTGCCGGTATTTTCACATATGCATAAATCTGCCATTTTTTGGCACCAAAGCTTTTCAGCAGACTGATCTGATGCTCATCCACTTTACCCAGCGCATCACAGAAGGCAATTACTACCGGAAAGAAGCACATGAAAATAACCATCAGAATTTTCGGTGCCATGCCAAATCCCAGCCAGATAGAAAACAGCGGTCCAAGTACCATGACCGGAACAGTCTGTGTAACGACCAGATGCGGAAATATGCTGTGTTTAAAGATTTGTGATACATCCATACCGATTGCAATGACAACAGCAAGCAGGGTAGCAATCAGCAGCCCGGCAACTGCTTCCTGCAGCGTTACCAGAGAATGCATCCATAAGACCTCACGATTTGTAAACAGTGCCTGCACAATTTTTGAGGGCGCCGGCAGGATATACAAATCAATAGCAAATATACGGACACAGCCTTCCCACACCGCAAGCACCAGCAACAGCGTAAACAATGGCATCCCAATTTTTTTTAACCGCTGCATCTTTCTTCTCCTTTCCAATAAAAAAACACCTCCATGAGGCGTAAGTGAACCAATCTAAGAAATAAGATAGATATGACTCCCTACGCTAGCATTAACTAGATCAGGTCATAAGGGACTGTCTCAGCCTAACGGCACCCCTGTCATGACAACCATATTATACACGTATCCTGTAAAAAAGAAAAGAAAAAACAGGATGCAGATACTTTTTACTGTCCATAGAAAAAGGATAGAAGCACGCCGAAGCAATCCTTCTATCCCTAACAGGACATCCTCTTTGTTACATAAAGCAAACGGCAGTGCCATAGGCGATAACCTCGGCTGCTCCACCCATGATGGCACTGGAAGCATATCGGATATTGACGATAGCATCCGCACCAAGTGCCTCAGCCTCCTCCACCATGCGCTTTGTCGCCAGTGCTCTCGCCTCGTTCATCATTTCATTGTAAGCCTTCAGCTCACCGCCTACCAGTGTCTTAAAGCCCTGAGAAATATCCTTTCCGATATTCTTTGTCTGAATCGTACTGCCCTTTACCAGTCCCAGCATATTCAGTGTTTTTCCTGTAATATAATCAGTATTTACTAAGATCATCTTCTTCTCCGCTCCTTATCTCGTCAATTCGTTCCTTGACTACATGAATCCACAGAAAAAGCAGTGCAAGCATAGGAACCCCAAATAAGAATATCACAGGCTTTGGTGCATCTAGAAAAAACAAAGAGCTGATCCAAAGCATCATATATAATGCAATAACAATTCCAATGGTTATCGGTGCCATCATTTTCCTATTCATACCGTACTCCCCTTTCTGCTGTTATCTGTATTATACTACAGAAAAGGTAGTATAGGTAGAAAAAAAGGTTCTTTCTCACGGTAAGGTACAAAAGTATATGATATACAAAAGGATTGATAAGCATCTCTCATTTTGTATTTAACTCTTTTCCTATACCCAGAGTCAAGAATGAACCGAAAAAAAGAGCACAAGTGTGCCCTTTTCATTTGTTTTGTTAATTACTCGATGATTTCAGTAACGTTTCCGGAACCTACTGTACGTCCACCTTCACGGATAGAGAATTTTGTATTGTTCTCGATAGCGATTGGAGCGATCAGTTCAACGTTCATTTCAACGTTGTCACCAGGCATAACCATTTCAGTTCCTTCTGGTAATGTAATAACACCAGTTACGTCAGTTGTACGGAAGTAGAACTGAGGACGGTAGTTAGAAACGAATGGAGTGTGACGTCCACCTTCTTCTTTTGTTAATACATAAACCTGAGCCTTGAACTTTGTGTGTGGGTGTACGGATCCTGGTTTAGCAAGAACCTGTCCACGCTGGATCTGGTCACGGTTGATACCACGCAGCAATGCACCGATGTTATCTCCGGATTCTGCGAAGTCCAGCTGTTTACGGAACATTTCCAGTCCGGTAACAACAGTTTTCTGAGTTTCCTTGATACCAACGATTTCAACTTCTTCTCCCAGTTTAACTACACCACGCTCAACACGTCCTGTAGCAACTGTACCACGACCTGTGATAGTCATAACGTCTTCGACAGACATCAGGAATGGCTTGTCAGTTTCACGAGTTGGATCTGGGATGAATTCATCAACAGCGTCCATCAGTTCTTTGATAGCGCCAACGTATTTTTCGTCACCTTCCAGAGCCTTCAGAGCAGAACCACGGATAACTGGAGCATTGTCTCCGTCGAATCCGTACTCGCTTAACAGCTCACGTACTTCCATTTCAACAAGGTCAACCAGTTCTTCATCATCAACCATGTCGCATTTGTTCAGGAATACAACGATGTAAGGAACACCTACCTGACGAGCAAGCAGGATGTGCTCACGAGTCTGAGGCATAGGTCCATCAGATGCAGCAACAACCAGGATAGCACCATCCATCTGTGCAGCACCAGTGATCATGTTCTTAACGTAGTCAGCGTGACCTGGGCAGTCAACGTGTGCGTAGTGACGCTTTTCAGTCTGGTATTCAACGTGTGCAGTGTTGATTGTAATTCCACGTTCTTTTTCTTCAGGTGCACCATCGATCTGGTCGTAAGCCTGTGCCTGTGCCATACCGTCTTTTGCAAGTACGTTTGTAATAGCAGCAGTTAACGTAGTTTTACCGTGGTCAACGTGTCCGATAGTTCCAATGTTAACATGTGTTTTGGAACGGTCAAATTTTTCTTTTGCCATTTTAATTTTCCTCCTAATTTAATAGTTTCCAAGTATATTCTAATTCAAAGTTTTTATAAAAGCAACAGTTAATTTTCAGAACTATTGTTTTTAATGATTTTTTCTGCAATACTCTTTGGTACTTCGGCATAATGGTCGAATTTCATAGAGTAATTTCCACGTCCCTGAGTGAAGGAACGCAGGTCAGTAACGTAACCGAACATCTCTGACAGAGGAATGTGCGCCTTAACGATAATCGCATTACCTCTTTCCTCCTGGTCAACGATTGCACCACGACGGGAGCTAACGTCACCCATAACGGATCCAAGATATTCATTTGGTGCAGTTACTTCCACCATCATAATAGGCTCCAGGATTACCGGGTTACATTTCTTAGCAGCAGCCTTTAACGCCATACTAGCCGCGATCTTGTACGCCATTTCACTGGAATCGACATCATGGTAGGAACCGTCAAACAGAGTCGCTTTGATATCAATAACAGGGTAGCCTGCAACGATACCGTTTCCAAGTGCGTCTCTCAGACCTTCTTCTGTAGGCTTGATATACTCACGAGGTACGCTTCCACCGACAGTAGCATCCACGAATTCAAATCCTTTTCCCTCTTCCTGAGGCTCAAATTTGATCCATACATGACCATACTGTCCGCGTCCACCGGACTGTTTGATGTATTTACCTTCACAATCAGCAGTTCCACGGATTGTTTCACGGTATGCAACCATTGGCTGTCCAACGTTTGCTTCTACCTTAAATTCACGGCGCAGACGGTCAACGATGATGTCCAGGTGAAGCTCACCGACACCGGCGATGATTGTCTGACCTGTTTCCTGATCTGTGTAGGTTTTGAAGGTAGGATCCTCTTCTGCAAGCTTTGCAAGAGCAAGACCCATCTTATCCTGGTCAGCCTTGGTTTTCGGTTCCAGAGACAGCTCGATTACTGGTTCCGGGAATTCCATGGATTCCAGAATGATTGGAGAATCCTCTGCACATAAGCTGTCTCCGGTTGTAGTAACCTTCAGACCTACGGCAGCAGCGATATCTCCGGCATATACCTGGTCGATTTCCTTACGTGCATTTGCATGCATCTGTACAATACGACCGAAACGCTCTCTTTTACCTTTTGTTGAGTTTAATACATAGCTTCCTGCAGTTGCTGTACCGGAGTACACACGGAAGAAGGACAGCTTTCCAACAAACGGGTCAGTTGCGATTTTGAATGCCAGGGCAGCGAATGGTTCTTCATCACTGGAATGACGTTCTGCTTCCGTACCATCTTCCAGCGTTCCCTTAATTGCAGGAACATCCAGCGGAGAAGGCAGATAATCAACAACTGCATCCAGAACCATCTGAACACCCTTATTCTTGTATGCGGAACCGCATAATACTGGGAAGAAATCACCAGCACATACTGCGATACGCAGAACACGTTTGATATCCTCAACGCTTGGTTCTTCACCTTCCAATACCTGCATCATGAAGTCTTCATCATAATCTGCAAGGTAATCGATCAGCTTGGAACGGTATTCCTCACAAAGATCCTTCAGATCTTCAGGAACATCACCTTCTTGAATATCAGTACCTAAGTCATTTGTATAAATTTCAGATTTTCTTTCAATGATATCTACGATACCAGTGAATGTGGACTCTGCACCAATTGGCAGCTGAATCGGACAGGATTTTGCTCCCAGACGATCAACGATTGTTTTGCATGACATCAGGAAGTCAGCTCCTGTTGCATCCATTTTGTTACAGAATACGATACGAGGTACTCCATATGTAGTAGCCTGCCGCCAAACAGTTTCTGTCTGAGGCTCTACACCGGCTTTTGCATCCAGCACCGTTACGGCACCATCAAGTACACGCAGGGAGCGTTCTACCTCAACTGTGAAGTCAACGTGACCTGGAGTATCGATAATGTTGATACGGGTACCCTTCCATGCTGCAGTTGTTGCCGCAGATGTGATGGTAATACCACGTTCCTGCTCCTGTGCCATCCAGTCCATCGTAGAAGCTCCATCATGAGTTTCTCCGATTTTGTGGTTAACACCTGTATAGTACAGAATACGCTCTGTAGTTGTTGTCTTACCAGCATCGATATGAGCCATGATACCAATGTTACGTGTGTTTTCTAATGAATACTGACGTGGCATAATGGATCTCCTTTCTTACCAGCGGTAATGAGCAAATGCTTTGTTTGCCTCTGCCATCTTGTGAGTGTCCTCACGCTTCTTAACAGATGCACCACTTCCGTTTGCTGCATCCATGATTTCAGCAGCAAGTCTTTGCTCCATTGTTTTCTCGTTTCTTAAACGAGCGTAGTTTACGATCCAACGCAGACCAAGAGTCAGACGTCTTTCAGCGGATACTTCCACTGGGACCTGGTAGTTGGCACCACCAACACGGCGAACCTTCAGTTCCAGTAATGGCATTACGTTTTCCAGAGCTTTCTCGAAAACTTCCATTGGTTTTTCGTTAGTTTTTACTTCAATAATATCGAACGCATTGTACAGAATCTTCTGTGCAACCCCTCTTTTACCATCAATCATGATCTTGTTGATTAAACGAGTAACCAGCTTGGAGTTGTAAATTGGATCTACTAATACATCACGTTTTGCTACATGTCCTTTTCTAGGCATTCGAATTTCCTCCTTTCACAATTGATTATTTCTTAGCTTCTTTTGGTTTTTTAGCTCCGTACAGGGAACGGCTCTGGTTACGGTTCGCAACTCCGGCACAGTCCAGTGTACCACGGATGATGTGGTAACGAACACCTGGAAGATCCTTAACACGTCCTCCACGGATCATTACAACACTATGCTCCTGCAGGTTGTGTCCGATACCTGGAATGTAGGCAGTAACCTCCATACCGTTGCTCAGACGAACACGGGCATATTTACGCAGCGCTGAGTTTGGTTTCTTCGGTGTCATTGTTCCGACACGAGTACAAACTCCACGTTTCTGAGGTGCACTTAAGTTTGTAGGACGTTTCTTGATTGAGTTATATCCTCTATTCAGAGCTGGTGACTTGGAAAGCTTCACGCTCTGTTCACGACCTTTACGAATTAATTGGTTAATTGTTGGCATAATATCCTCCTTTCACTAACACACATTTCCGGGTGTGTCATTTTGAAGTGTAAATGTAGTTCCCGCAGAACGGGAACCTCAAAAATCCACTTGCCTAATAATCATAAAGCAACTGGATTTGCTTGTCAACACCTTTTTTTATTTTTCTTTGTAAAACGTACATGATTCTAGTATAATAGGGTTCGGATACGAATATTGGGAAAGTAGAGGTTCAAATATGACTTATAAAATTGTGTTTTTTGATATGGATGGTACCTTGTACCAAACGGAAAACGACATTATACAGGAATCCAGTCTTCAGGCAATCAAAAGACTGAAGGAGGAGGGGTATATCGTATGTGCGGCTACCGGACGGCCGCTGAATCAAATGAATCTGATTCTGGAGCGTGTCCAGTTTGATTATATGGTGATGATCAATGGTGGCTATGTCCTGGATCGTGATCAGAGCCTGCTGTTTGAAAACCCGCTCAGCAGACAGACCACACAGGATATTGTCGACTGGTGCGAAGAGCAGGAAAACGGACTGATGTTTCATTTTGGTGATACCTCTTATATTTATGATAAATTTTATCCGTTCTATTATTTCTGCCGTGATCACCATGTATTAAATTATCTGTTCTATGACGAGCAGCGCTCCTACCATAAGCGCCATAATGCCTACAATGCAGTCCTGATGACAAAGGATCAGCGTTCTTTAGAGGACTTTCTGGCAAAGCATCCTTTGCTGCGCAGCGATCTGATCGAGGTTGCACAGGATCATTTCTGCTTTGATGTTTTCAATGCAAATAATGATAAGTTTGTCGGTATCAATCAGGTTCTCCGAAAGGAAGGCATATCCTGGGAGGAGTGCATCTGCTTCGGTGACAGCACCAATGATATAAAAATGCTGGAAATGGCAGGTATGGGAGTCGCCATGGGAAGTGCTTCCGATTATGTTAAATCCTTCGCCGATATGGTTACCACCTCAGTATATGAAAACGGTGTTGCCAGTGCACTGAATACGATACTGCATCTGGATATTGCATACGAAGGACAAAAATAAAAGCAGGAGCATTTCTATTCAATTTCACATAGGGATAAGTCCTGTTCAATATCTAAACATAAAAGAGATTTCTTAAATGATAGTTAACCTACAGTCATTTTGGAAATCTCTTTTTCATTTGCTTCCTGTATTGCAATGCACAGGGCAGCTATGGTTTGCTATTACAGCACCAGTTCTTCTGCTTTGCGATTAACAGGCCATATGGGAAGCAGGCCAAGCAACGCACCAAGGATAGCAGGTAGAATCCAGCCGATGCTTCGATCATAAAACGGCAGCATACCACACCATTTGCTAAGGATACCTAGCTGCATGCCCGCACTCTCCATCCCATTTACGAAGGACACTGCAAAGGTAAACAGCATGGCAAGGATATATACCATACGGCGTGAGCCTATACGCTTTTTCATAAAAGACAGCAGCATCAGTACAACAGTAACAGGATAAATCATAATCAGAATAGGTAAAGAAACTGTAATCAACTGGCTCAAGCCGATGTTGGATATGACGAAGCTAAACAGACAGACACTCGCTGCAATCCGTTTATATGTCCAGCTCTTTGGTAAAATTGTCTGAAAGTAATCCGCAAATGAAGTAGTAAGCCCGATCGAGGTTGTCAGACAGGCAAATAAGACCGCAATCCCGAGGATAATGCCGCCGATACCGCCAAATAGATGATTGGTAACTGCATGCAGTAATGCACCGCCGTTTGAAAAGGCAGTATTTGTTATAGCACCGACATAGGTAAGCATGAAGTATACAATGGCAAGAAAGCCGGCAGCTCCCAGGCCGCAAAGAATGGTATAGCGGGCGATGGATTTTTTATCCGTTATGCCATAGCCGCGAATTGCTGTAATCACAAGGATTGCAAAGGCAAGTCCGGCAGGCCCGTCCAATGCATTATACCCTTCAATCATCCCCTTAAAGAACGGAATGTCCGCATATGCCGCAGAGGGCTCCAGCATGGTGCCAAAGCTGAATGAACCAGTGGATGGTGAAGCACACAGGGAGGCGATAAAGATAGCAAGGATACTCAGCAGAAGAACAGGTGTCAGATATTTCCCGACAACATCGACAATTTTGCTCGGATTGCTGCTGAGATAATAGGTCACTCCAAAAAATATTGCTGTAAACAGCAGTGACCACAGCGTAGAGCTGCTTTCGCTTATATAGGGAAGCAGTGCTATTTCAAAGGAAACACTGCCAGTTCTTGGCAAAGCAAATAGCGGGCCAATGAGCAGATATACACCAATCGAAAGAAAAAGGGCGAATCTGGGGCCCACCAGCTTTCCAAGATCACTCATTGAGGACCCTGCAAGAACGACAGAAGTGACGCCCAGTATGGCAATTCCAGCATCCGTCAGAATAAAACCTGCAAGTGAGCTGATATAGCTGGTTCCGGCAAGCTGTCCCATGGCTGGTGGAAAGATCATATTTCCAGCACCAAAAAATATAGCAAACAGCATCATGGAAACAGATACAATTTGTAATACAGATAGTTTTTTCATAAAGAACTCCTTATTCAATGCCTATACATCATAGCGGATAATATCTCTTTAAGCAATTATTTTTATATGATTTTTTCCATTCCATTTGTATACAGCATTCTTCATGTTTATACCGATATCTAAGGAGCATAAAAAGAATGAAGCCTGCTTTAAAAACAGATGGGTAACAATGCTAATGTGACCTACTATTATCCTAACATAATCGCAGGAATAATGCTGCTGAGTCCATAGTATCTCAAAACAGGCCTCACACTTTATAAACGGTGTCATATCCTACAATCAACATCATACGCTATCATCAATTTCATGTGCTCCAGAAACTAAAAAAGACCCATCCAAAGATGAGTCACTTTACCTGGCAGCGTGCTATCTTCACTGGAGCTCGTCCAGATATTGTCGCCGCTGATATGCTTAACTTCTGTGTTCGGGATGAGTACAGGTGTGTCCACATCGCTATCGCCACCAGATCTCTTTGAGGTCGTTCCCTCAAAACTGAATAACAGTTGACTTGTTTCTTTGTGATTAAGTCCTCGACCTATTAGTATCAGTCAACTCCATGTATCGCTACACTTCCATCTCTGACCTATCTACCTCGTCGTCTTCAAGGGGTCTTACTTCGTTTGACGAATGGGAGATCTCATCTTGGAGTAGGCTTCGCGCTTAGATGCTTTCAGCGCTTATCCCTTCCCTACTTAGCTACCCAGCTATGCTCCTGGCGGAACAACTGGTGCACCAGCGGTAGGTCCATCCCGGTCCTCTCGTACTAAGGACAGCTCTCCTCAGATCTCCAACGCCCACAACAGATAGGGACCGAACTGTCTCACGACGTTCTGAACCCAGCTCGCGTACCGCTTTAATGGGCGGACAGCCCAACCCTTGGAACCGAATTCAGCTCCAGGATGCGATGAGCCGACATCGAGGTGCCAAACCTCGCCGTCGATGTGAACTCTTGGGCGAGATCAGCCTGTTATCCCCAGGGTAGCTTTTATCCGTTGAGCGACGGCCCTTCCATTCGGCACCGCCGGATCACTAATCCCGACTTTCGTCCCTGTTCGACTTGTCTGTCTCACAGTCAAGCACGCTTCTGCATTTGCACTCGTCGATTGATTTCCATCCAATCTGAGCGTACCTTTGGGCGCCTCCGTTACTCTTTAGGAGGCGACCGCCCCAGTCAAACTGCCCACCTGACACGGTCCCTCACCCAGCTTATGGGTGCAGGTTAGAACTTCAATCAAACAAGAGTGGTATCCCAACATCGGCTCCTCGTATACTGGCGTACACGTCTCTTCGCCTCCCACCTATCCTGTACATCTTTGATCAAAATTCAATATCAGGCTACAGTAAAGCTCCATGGGGTCTTTCCGTCTAGTTGCGGGTAACCTGCATTTTCACAGGTACTAAGATTTCACCGAGTCTGCTGCCGAGACAGCGCCCAAATCGTTACGCCTTTCGTGCGGGTCAGAACTTACCTGACAAGGAATTTCGCTACCTTAGGACCGTTATAGTTACGGCCGCCGTTCACTGGGGCTTCAATTCATTGCTTCTCCTTTCGGATGACAAATCCTCTTAACCTTCCAGCACCGGGCAGGCGTCACCCCCTATACTTCGTCTTGCGACTTTGCAGAGAGCTGTGTTTTAGTTAAACAGTCGCTTGGGCCTCTTCACTGCGGCTCTCTTTTACAAGAGCACTCCTTATCGCTAACTTACGGAGTCATTTTGCCGAGTTCCTTGGCAACAGTTCTCTCGCTCACCTCAGGATTCTCTCCTTGCCCACCTGTGTCGGTTTTGGTACGGGCCGCTATGGAATTATCACTAGAAACTTTTCTTGGAAGCTGGCATCATGTGCTTCAGTACTTGCCCGAAGGCGTTCCCTTACCTGTCACATCTTACATCCCGCTGACGCATTTCACTGTCAGCCTGCTATATGCTTCGACCACAATCCATTTAGTGGCTCACACTAGCCTTCTCCGTCATTCCTTCATTTCCATCGCGGGTACAGGAATATCTGCCTGTTTTCCATCCACTACGCCTTTCGGCCTCGCGTTAGGTCCCGACTTACCCAGGGCGGACGAACCTTCCCCTGGAATCCTTGGGCTATCGGTGTGTAGGATTCTCACCTACATCTCGCTACTCACACCGGCATTCTCTCTTCCATGCTCTCCACCACTCCTTACGGTATGGCTTCTACGTGCATGCAACGCTCCCCTACCACTCAACTCTGAAGTTGAATCCGCAGCTTCGGTAGTATGCTTAGCCCCGGTACATTTTCGGCGCAGGGTCACTCGACTAGTGAGCTGTTACGCACTCTTTCAAGGATGGCTGCTTCTGAGCCAACCTCCTAGTTGTCTGTGCATCCCCACATCCTTTTCCACTTAGCATACATTTTGGGACCTTAACTGGCGGTCTGGGCTGTTTCCCTTTTGACCATGGACCTTATCACCCACAGTCTGACTGCCGAGTATATCTGTATGGCATTCGGAGTTTGATTATACTCAGTACCCCGGGATGGGGCCATCGTACATTCAGTGCTCTACCTCCATACGACTCTTCCTCGACGCTAGCCCTAAAGCTATTTCGGGGAGAACCAGCTATATCCGTGTTCGATTGGAATTTCTCCCCTAGCCACAACTCATCCGCCAACTTTTCAACGGGGGTCGGTTCGGTCCTCCATTCAGTTTCACCTGAACTTCAACCTGGTCATGGCTAGATCACACGGTTTCGGGTCTACATCATCGTACTGCCGCCCTATTAAGACTCGCTTTCGCTTCGGCTCCGTATCTTCTACTTAACCTCGCACGATAACGTAACTCGCCGGTTCATTCTACAAAAGGCACGCCATCACCCTTTAACGGGCTCTGACTTCTTGTAAGCATACGGTTTCAGGTTCTATTTCACTCCGCTCCCGCGGTTCTTTTCACCTTTCCCTCACGGTACTGGTCCACTATCGGTCACTTGGGTATATTTAGCCTTGACGGATGGTCCCGCCTGCTTCCGACAAGATTTCTCGTGTCTCGCCGTACTCAGGATACCACTAGGCTTCGCTAGACTTTCAGATACGGGACTTGCACCCTCTCCGGTCGGCCTTTCAATGCCGTTCTCTTAGCCATGCTCTTGCCATATCGTGGTCCTACAACCCCAGATCAAGATCTGGTTTGGGCTCCTCCGCGTTCGCTCGCCGCTACTTACGGAATCATTCTTATTTTCTTTTCCTCCGGATACTTAGATGTTTCAGTTCTCCGGGTACCTCCCGCATGAGCTATGTATTCACTCATCGGTGACAGCTCACTACTGCTGCCGGGTTTCCCCATTCGGATATCGACGGATCTTTGTGTACGTACCACTCCCCGTCGCGTTTCGCCGTTTGTTGCGTCCTTCTTCAGTTCCAAGTGCCTAGGCATCCACCGTACGCCCTTATTCACTTAATCACGATTAAGTTTAAGCGTTCTTTTCTTGCTTAGGTTTTTGCTTGAGTTTTCTGTTTTGTTTAACTTTCTACTCGTGAATATCTATGTTCGTTTACAACTTTCGTTATAGACCTTCATATGTCTTCTGTTATTCAGTTTTCAAAGATCGACTTCTTTTTCGTTTGGAAAGTCTCAGCCTTCCAAAACTGAACAGGAAATGTTCCTTAACCATCTTACTTCTTTTGTACTTTCTCCTTAGAAAGGAGGTGATCCATCCCCACGTTCCCGTAGGGATACCTTGTTACGACTTAACCCCAGTCATCGGTCCTACCTTCGACGGCTCACTCCTTACGGTTATGCCACCGGCTTCGGGTATTACTGACTCCCATGGTTTGACGGGCGGTGTGTACAAGGCCCGAGAACGTATTCACCGCAGCATGCTGATCTGCGATTACTAGCGATTCCGACTTCATGAAGTCGAGTTGCAGACTTCAATCCGAACTGAGACGACCTTTATGAGATTCGCTTCTTGTCACCAAGTCGCTGCTCTTTGTGGTCGCCATTGTAGTACGTGTGTAGCCCAGGCCATAAGGGGCATGATGATTTGACGTCATCCCCACCTTCCTCCGGTTTGTCACCGGCAGTCTCGCATGAGTCCCCAACTTGATGCTGGTAACATGCGACAAGGGTTGCGCTCGTTGCGGGACTTAACCCAACATCTCACGACACGAGCTGACGACAACCATGCACCACCTGTGTGATCCATATTTATCTCTCTATCTCTAGAGCCTTTGCATCCATGTCAAGGCCTGGTAAGGTTCTTCGCGTTGCTTCGAATTAAACCACATACTCCACCGCTTGTGCGGGCCCCCGTCAATTCCTTTGAGTTTCACACTTGCGTGCATACTCCCCAGGCGGAGAACTTATTGCGTTAACTGCAGCACTGAATTCCTCCAACACTTAGTTCTCATCGTTTACGGCGTGGACTACTAGGGTATCTAATCCTATTTGCTCCCCACGCTTTCGTGCCTCAGTGTCAGTTACAGACCAGGCGACCGCCTTCGCCACTGGTGTTCCTCCATATATCTACGCATTTTACCGCTACACATGGAATTCCATCGCCCTCTTCTGCACTCTAGCCTACCAGTTTCCATAGCTTACAATGGTTGAGCCATTGCCTTTTACTACAGACTTAGTACGCCACCTACGCACCCTTTACGCCCAATGATTCCGGATAACGCTTGCCACCTACGTATTACCGCGGCTGCTGGCACGTAGTTAGCCGTGGCTTTCTGGTAAGCTACCGTCACTCCCATAGCATTTCCTCTATGAGCCGTTCTTCACTTACAACAGAGCTTTACGATCCGAAGACCTTCTTCACTCACGCGGCATTGCTCGTTCAGGGTTCCCCCCATTGACGAAAATTCCCTACTGCTGCCTCCCGTAGGAGTTTGGGCCGTGTCTCAGTCCCAATGTGGCCGTTTACCCTCTCAGGCCGGCTACGCATCATCGCCTTGGTGGGCCGTTACCTCACCAACTAGCTAATGCGCCGCAGGTCCATCCATGTTCACACCTTGAGGGGTGCTTTAATATACAGAGCATGCGCTCCGTATACCTATCCGGTTTTAGCTACCGTTTCCAGCAGTTATCCCAGACACATGGGCAGGTTACCTACGTGTTACTCACCCGTTCGCCACTAAGTCTCTTTGGAAGCAAGCTTCCTAGAGACTTCGTTCGACTTGCATGTATTAGGCATGCCGCCAGCGTTCATCCTGAGCCAGGATCAAACTCTCCATTTGATTTAGCTCTAACGCATGACTTGCGTTTGAATTTCATTTTAGTTATCGTTATTCCGAGAATATTGTTTTCTCAAATAATTGACGTTTCCTGTTCAGTTTTCAAAGACCGAAATTTCTATTTCGTGCGCGCCGTTCTTTCGTTCGGTGCCTGTATATAATACATCTTTTAAAGATTATTGTCAACGATTTTATAACCTTTTTTTCTATTTTTTTGCCTTTTTTATTTCATACTGCTATAAATGTAACATTTTTTCAACTTTTAAGGCTGTTTGGTCTCATATTCTTATCAAACACAGGTAGTTTTCTAGCCATTTCCTTTTTCTGTATTCTATTTTTACCTGCTTATAAATCACAATGTCTATAGGAAGCAATTAACTGAACAGCTCAGAAATGATCCCTTATTCCATTATGTAAAAGACATACGATAGAATTTTGTTCCTCCCGCCTATTCCAAATATCAAAGATATACATTTCTACAACTCATACACGCTCATATCACCTGCGCTTCTCTTCTTCATTTTTACCTTTTATTTCTGATTTCATTGATAGCTTTAGTTTTATAAATTCCTCACAGTCATAGCGATATCGGAATCCTGCTATCCATTTCGCCATCGCTTCATATGGATTTCATATCATCCCTAGATATCTCAATAACCCAGACATGATGATTTTAAATGCGGATATATCCATCCCGCTATCCAAACATGAAAAATTTCAGCTTAAAAATAAACTATAGTACAAAGCTGTCAGAAAATGACAGAAGGGAAAGCATAGTTATACAGTGGAACCTATGCTTTAAGCACAAGGATTAGCAGAATCAGCAAGAAGATATCTCCAGCTTCATATTGACCCCTATTCAACAGTCACTCACTATATTTTTTAGCTCTACTCTTTCTGCCAGAATCACATTCATAGTACATCTCTGACTGTTTCACCGCTGTAATTTTACATATGTTTTTGTTTATCCCCTTATACAATATCAAGGATCAATATGATATTACAGTATTTAAAAATTCTGATAAAGGCTTCTGCTTCTTACAAAATCCCACACCTATTAGTACCATCCCTACATCCATCACTAGCGATATAACATATAATCCAGCATATCCTTATAAAAACCGGCTTTCTCCAGAAAAGGTACTGCCTCCTTTGGGAATTCCTTTACGAGCAGACGCTTTTTATCCGGATAGATTCGCTGACCGCGATATTCCTGTACAAATATCTGCAGGGCCTTTTCCATGTATTCCTTATGAAAAAGCTTCAACACACTGCCCTGACGTTCAAACGCCATAATCGGTACACCTGCATGGAATGCAACTGCTGTTCCTGCAATATTCATAAACGCTGTAGCTTCATAATGCTCCAGTAATTTTCCCCAAGGCTGCATGGGATCCTGTGCATTCAGCCAGTGTATCTGTTTCTTCGGATGTGATAACGTATGCAATATCCCTTCATACTCCTGTCTTATGATAAATTGGGCACCGGACATTCCTTTGACAAAATATCCTCTGCGTACACGTCCGGTAAATTCCCAAATCCTCAGCAATTCCAGGGCTTCACTCCAGCCAAAGCTTTGCTTTTCATCCATCTGCTGCAGAAACAGGCGAAAGGTTTCCCTGCACACAATGCAGTATTCACGAAAGCATGACAGCAGCAGCTCCTCCATGGAGATTGGTTTCAACGGATGAATGACATCCCATCTGCCAGCTGATAATGCGTTGACGCGGGCATGAAGCTGTTGCTTTACCGATGCATTTTTCATTTTGTTTCGTTTCATCCACTGTCGTACGGGCATAAAGCTATCAGCGCAGACCAGTCCTTGTTCCGCAAGCTTTAAAAGACTGGCATGTACATCCCTGACATCCGGTATTTTGTTAAGAGCATGCAGAAAGCTTGCCCCCTGTCTGCAAAGTCTGTCGTAAACCTTTTGTTCCTGATTTTCCTGTTCAGCATTTGAAGGCTGTACATGCAGCTGATGATTGATTGGCTGCTCCCAGTCGATATCCTCATAGCGGTGAAAGCTCAGCATTCCATCATCATGCAGCTTCCAAAAATATTCTCCCTGTGCCAGCTCATGATCCAGCAGTTCACCGCAATAGCCGTTGACTCTGGATGGAAGTAAGACACTTTCCCATAACGATGCCGGAAATTTCTGATTGCATAGCATACCAAGGACATCTCTGAGCTGATCCTTTGGCGGTGCATTATGCAGCACCCGGTGCAAAAGCAATGCAGCATAGTGATGAGGAGGCTGTGTTACCGCCTGTTCACGAAGATTCTTTATCGTCTGCTTCCGCGCACGATCATAAAGTCTGCCATGATAATAGCAGCCTGCATCCTCTACTACCTCTTTTGCCTCACAAAGAGCCTGCAGCCAAGAGGCAATGCTTTCATTCCCTGGTAAATACCGTTCTTGAATTTGTTCCAATGTCTGTGCATGGCGGTAATACAGCATACGGCGAATTATGTGCATACCTGCAGCCTGCTCCTTCTGAAGCAGTGCCTGCTCATATTCCTTGCGATGCTCAGCGGCAATCCAAAGTCCCGGTTCTATGTAGGTTATCTTTTGCCTGGCCACCAGCTCATTAAGCCAGTCAGCTGCTTTTTGCTCTTCAAGCAAATGCTCATCAGCTTCGATATCCAGACATACAGCCTTTATTTCCTGTGCTGTCATATCGCCTTCCATCATAAGCAGCGTATGCAGCTCTGTGGCAGATTGTGGTCGTTTGCTTTGCTTCCCTGCCTTTTTCAGTGCCTCAATGGATGGCTTGATTTGTTCCAGGTTTTGTAATTCCTCATAAACAGACTGACGAATACCCGGGGTTGTCGGTGTGTATTCATACATTTCTGCAGCCTCTACACGCCATTGCAGAGGCAAGGACATTGGTGATGGTGTGTCCAGATGTACCTCATGCACCCGAATTTCACCACTTCGTATAGCATACAGGATTTCCATAAGACCCTGGATATCCCACTGATCCTCCATACATTCCCTTTTCGTCTCTGCAATCAGTGGATGCTGTTCCTCCTGAAGCAGAGCTTCCAGCATTTCTGTACTACGCAGTCTTTGCATCCATAACGGCTGTCTGCCATTCCTGCGCATTCCCATCATGAGAGCACGTGCTGCATTATAGCGAAAGTTCATACTGAACACAGGTGTAAGAGGAAGCATGATCTCCAAGATTTTTTGTACCTGCTGTGGGTCAATATTATAAAGCAGTCCTTCTTCAATCCTGCCTTCTCCATAGGAATATAACAGAATTCCATCCTCTTCATCCACACTTCCGATATGTGTACCGCTCAGTCTTTGCACAGCATCCTGCAGCAGCAGGGAGAGCGGGGTATTGATTCTTCTGCCAAATATGGTATGCAGCATAACCTGTGGACTACCGGATGGATCCTTAAAATGTTCGATCAGAATAGTCTGATCATCGGGTAATATCGTCGTTGCCTTGATCTGACGCTCCAAAAAGCCTGCGGTATTCTCAACAGCTGCCTCATTCAGTCCAAGCTGCTGCAATGCCTGAGGAAGCTCTTTGCGATGATAGGCTTCTGACAGCTTTCTCATAATGGCACCAAAGGCCAGACTTGTTTTTAGGCTGCGTCCTTTGATTTCACCCTTCCAGAAGGGGAGGCGTGCCCCCTGTGTATAGGTTGGTGTAACGATAACACTGTCTCTATCCATCCGTACTACCTTCCATGCATTTGCCCCCAGCATGAATCGGTCACCTAAGCGTGTTTCATAAACAAATTCCTCATCCAGCTCTCCTACCTTTACACCGTCTTCCGTTTTGGCGGTATACAGTCCTTTATCCGGTATCGTTCCTCCTGCTGCCACTGCGAGCATTCTGCTATAGGCATCCGCAAGTACACATTCATGTACACGATCATAAATAATCCGCGGTCGGACAGGCAGCTCTCTTTTGTGCTCATAATCACCTGCCAGCATACATAAAATACCGATAACCTCCTGTCTGCTTACAGTTTGAAAGCTGCTTGTTTTCTGTAATAGCACCATGACCTCATCAACTGTATAAGCGATTTCCATATTTCTGTATTCCTTTTTCATACTTTTATATGTAGAATTCGCTGTTGCGGCCATGGATACCAAATGCTGTGCCAGTACATCCAGACATTTTTTCGGTGGTGCCGCCTGTTCGATTCCTCCCTGGCAGGCAACTGCAGCACTCATCCCGCAAAATAATGTTTCCAGGGATGTTCTTGGATACATATACATATAACTGATGCGTCCCGGATTATGACCGGCCCGGCCCAGCCGCTGCATCGTGCTTGAAATAGAGCGCGGACATCCAATTTGCAAGACCAGATCTATGCTTCCCACGTCAATGCCAAGCTCCATAGAGGATGTTGCACAAAGCAGACGGAGTGTTCCATTTCTTAAAGATGTCTCCACCTCCTGGCGCTGCTCCTTTGACATACTGCCGTGATGAACACGGGAAAATTCCTCACCGCCAAGCTGATTTACATAATATGCAAGCTTTTCAGCATACCGCCGTCCTTCTGAAAAGGCGATCACACTTCTGCATTCCAGGCATTTTGCATAGACGCTTTCTGCAAGCTCCTCCCAGACGGGATCCTTACGTCTGCCAAGAGCAGGTGTTAAACCGTTTACTTCAATGTGAATCTGTTTATGCATTGCTGGTGCTATAATTTCCACAGCTTGCAGTGACAGATAATCAGCCGCAGTCTGCAGGGGTTCAATGGTCGCAGATAATCCGATGCGCTGTAACGGCGTACCACATAATGCTTCCAGCCTCGTTATTGAAAGCATCAGATGGGCTCCGCGTTTTGTATCAATCAATGCATGCAGCTCATCGATGATTACAGCCTGAGCCGTACGCAGGATACGCTGTCCACTGGCACTGGTCAGCATGAGATATAAGGATTCCGGTGTAGTAATCAGAATATGTGGAGGATGCTTGATCATACGCTGACGATCTCTTTGTGACGTATCTCCTGTACGTATCCCCACGCTGATATCCGCAGCACCTTGTCCATTTTGCTCCTGTGCAATGCCAGATAAGGGCTTATTCAGATTTTCGCGGATATCCTGAGCAAGTGATTTCAAAGGAGATACATAGATCAGATACAGCTTTTCCTTCAGCATGCCCTGACTTGCCAATTCCTGCAGCTTATCCACATAGACCAGAAAGGCTGATAGTGTTTTTCCCGTACCAGTCGGCGCACTGATCAATACAGAGCCGCCTTCGGCTATCGCAGGCCACGCTTCCTTTTGGACGGCTGTCGGTGCAGAAAAGGTATGGTTGATCCAGTCCTTTGTGGGCTGTGTAAACATTTTCAGATAATCATTGCTTTCTTTATCCATACCATATCCTCCTGCATGTACCTTTATATCCTTTGCATATTTTGTATACTTATAACGATTTTATCATATTTCAAAAAGTTGTGCTATACGTGCTTACAGCCCTGAGCTACAGGGATGAGAATTGCTGTTATTAGGATAATCCTTTATAGAATTCTGTAGAGGAGCTATCCATACCTTCGCGTATGCTTGCTTCACAGGCAAGTAATATAAGCAGGCTTGATTTTCACTAAGAAGCAAAGAGCAGATATAGCTGTTCTGAAGTCTGATACAAAAGGCAGGAATCCGTTAAAAATTGATATTGAAGTCATTTGCAAAAGTGACCTTCTCTCATTTCCTTTTCAAAAAGCAAGAAGCAACGTGTATTTTATACCAGAGCTTCATAAGATTTTATGCTTCTTCATCCCAATAGGATTCAACAATAGGTAACACGCTGTCATGCGGATCCTCACATTCAACAATATACTCAATAAACAGCTTTTCTATATCTTCATCATTTTTAATATCAGCCAAAATCTGATAGGCACTTTTTTTCACTATTCCTGATGGTAGCTTTTTGGCACATAACAGGGCTGTTTGTTTCAATCTTTGATCCTTTTGTAACTTCAAATAGTACAGAATTGCCTCTAATTTCTGTTGATGTTCGTCTGTTATATCGTTTAAACACTCCATAATCAATACAGTCTCTATAGGCTTTCCATAAGTAAGCTTTAAGGCAGTAAACTTAGCATATTCCATCCGTGTCGGATAACTTTTTGAAGAAGTCTTATATTTTTCTTCCCATGTGATGTTATTAACAATCCCTGTTTGGATAGAAAATGGCACTTCCTTGCGTTTTTCTTTTAAAGTGATATGCTTTTTTGGTACATCCTTTGCGTTCACGGTAACAGACGAAAACCAAAGCTTGTCCAGAATACTTTTTTTATCTGCTTCTTTATAGCTCATTCCTGTAAACGGAAGGATTACAATACAATGTAACGGCTTTTTCAATAGAAAAGCAGCACATGCCTTATGATGACCATCTATGATGAAATTCATAAATTCACTGAAATTATATACAATAGCACGAGGATGCTCGGCCTCCTTTGTAAATTTATCTATGTAATATTCAACACGCTTCTCATGAAGACATGAAGCGCTTAGCGTAGGATACAGGTAAATCGGGTGTCCAAAAATATAGCGATAATCATCATCCGGAAGATATACCCCTGCAGTAGCAGGATTCTCTGATAACACATTGCTCGTATCCCAGAAAAATTTACCGTTCCCATCTGTTGGATAACATACTGCATCGGCAATCACATAAAGTCCTGCATCAACCAATCCAAGAATAGGAGTTATATCGTCAATCGATTGTTTTAGCGATGTAAATGGCGTATTCATTCTATTTTGTATGGCTGTAAGCTCTTCACATTCAGTATGTTCTAACCCATAGCCTGTTGCCAGAAGGCTGCTGCATGTTGGACATCCGGAAGAGTTGATTTGTAATAAGGGAATATTATTCAGCATGATCTGGCTGTAATATTGATACTCATCATATTTCCTGCTAATAGAATTATAATTGCGCTCAGAATGATAACGGGTTGTAAGCGCACCTTTACCTTTTACATATACGAGCTGTGCTTCCTTGATAACAGGTACTTCTGATATATCTACATGGCAATCGATATGCGTAATCGATGATTTTATTTTAAAATTCATATGATGATTCCTCTATTCTTAAAATATTGACTTCACATTTTCGACACCAAATATATAAAAAAGGTATAGATACATGGAAAGTCTTTACATAAGGACTTCATTGACTTTCTTTGAAATGTAAATATACCTAATACTTATTCTGGCGCAGCAGAAAGGATTTGAACCTCCGGTGTCAATGACACGCCGGTTTTCGAAACCGGTGCATTAAACCAAACTCTGCCACTGCTGCATATCTATTGATGATTATATAACAGAATAGAAACCTTTTTCAAGACTATTTGAAAAATCATGCTGCTTTATCTGATCTTCCTGATTATTTTGTCTATATTCTATCTACATTATAAAAGAAAAAAACATGCAGTATGGCATTACGCCATTACTACATGTTCTTAATCATTATTCCTGTACTTCAACAGCAGGCTGTTCTGCCGGTATATCCTCACCGTCCATGATCTGCTGAACCATTTCACTAGTCAGACGTTCAGGACCGGCAGGTACGTAAGCCATAAAGTTGTCATCGTCTTCCTTATGGTTGCGCTCCTCACGGATCTCCTTCAGCTCTCTTGCCTTTTCACCAATGATCAGATTCATTGGACGCTCATCACCTACACCGGTTCCCGCAGGAATCAGCTTACCGATGATGACATTCTCCTTCAGACCGATCAGGTAATCCTTTTTACCCTTGATTGCGGCATCCGTCAGAACCTTTGTGGTTTCCTGGAAGGATGCGGCAGACAGGAAGGAATCTGTTTCGACAGATGCCTTGGAAATACCCAGCAATACCGGTTTAAAGGTAGCCGGTACCTGACCGCTCAGCAGAGCCTTACGGTTGATCTTCGTAATTTCCGTCAGGGAAATCTGGACACCAGGATTCAGATGTGTATCGTTACCTTCCAGTACGACAACCTTACGAAGCATCTGACGAATCATAACCTCAACGTGCTTGTCGCTGATTTCGATACCCTGACTCTGGTAAACCTTCTTGACTTCCTTCAGAATGTAGTTCTGTACCTGACGTACACCGGCAACCTTCAATAACTCCTTCGGATCGACCTGACCCTCGGTAATCTTGTCACCAGCTTCCACATGAGCTCCCACCTTCATCCAAGGACGAATTGCCTGGATCAGGGTAACCTTGTGGACAATGCTTTCTTTATCATTGGATACGGTAACCTCGTATCCAGTATCTATCTGATGAATATCGGTGATTTCACCTGTGATTTGTGCCAATACGGCAACACCCTTCGGACAACGAGCCTCAAACAGCTCCTCGACACGAGGAAGACCCTGGGTGATATCTCCACCATCGGCACTTGCCACACCACCGGTATGGAAGGTACGCATGGTCAGCTGGGTACCAGGCTCACCGATTGACTGGGCAGCCATGATTCCGACAGCTTCTCCGACTTCAACATCTTTGCCGGTCGCCATATTGCGGCCGTAGCATTTCTTACATACACCATAGATGGATTTACATGTAAATGCACTACGGATATACATACCCTCAACACCTGCATCCACAACCTTCTGTGCAAGTGCATCGGTAATAAACTCATCACTTTCCAAAATAACCTCACCGGTTTTCGGATCCGTGATTTCCTGCTTGCTGTAACGTCCTACCAGACGGTCAAACAGACTTTCGATGATCGTATTTGTCTTACGGTCAACGATTGCTTCCACCCAATAGCCCTTATCCGTACCACAGTCCTCCTGTTTAACGATAACATCCTGTGCTACGTCAACCAGACGACGTGTCAGATATCCAGACTCGGCTGTTTTCAGCGCGGTATCGGTCAGACCTTTACGCACACCGTGAGTGGAGATAAAGAACTCGGACACATTCAAACCCTCACGGAAGCAGGAGTAAATCGGAACCTCTATGATGGTAGGAACATATTCACCCTTGGCAGACTTGGACTGGTTTGGCTTTGCCATCAGACCACGCATACCAGCCAGCTGTGTAAAGTTGGAGGTATTACCTCGGGCACCGGAACGCGCCATCATACTGATTGGATTTTTACGAGGAAGGTTACCAAGCAGCTCTTCGGCGATATCATCCTTGACATCTGCCCACAGCTTATTCAGGTGACGCTCCCATTCCATCATGGTAAGCTTACCCTTCTTACGCAGTGTTTTCAGCTCTTCGGCCTTTTGTTTACCATATTCCACATGCTCTTCCTTGTGAGGTGCGACCTCGATATCGGACAGAGATACGGTAACACCGGCAACGGTGGAATACTGGAATCCCATATCCTTGATCTGGTCAAGAATCTCACTTGTTTTCTCAGTGGAATAGCGTTTAAAGATTTCACCGATAATTTTTCCGAGGTCTTTCTTTTTGAAAGCCGCAGTAACCGGCATTGCCTTGATAGCTTCCTTTACATCTTTTCCCATTTCCAGGAAGAAACGCTCCGGTGTCGCTACAAAGTTTTCCGCACTGACTTCGTTCAGGAACGGGAAGTCGGTTGGGAACATATTGTTGAAGATGACCTTACCGACCGTTGTCAGCAGGTATTTTCTATTTTGCTCTTCGGTAAAGCTTGCCTTGTTTAAGGCACGGGCAGGAATGGCAATACGGGAGTGCAGATGAATCTGCTGTGTCTGATATGCCATCAAAATCTCATTGATGCTTCCAAACACATGTCCCTCATTATCACCGTAACGGCTCCAGATTGCAGCGGATTTCGGGCAGTCAACCGCATTGTAGCGGTCAGCCTCCTGATAAAATTCCTCTGCGGTTTCCTCCATCGTCAGATAGAAGTTACCCATGACCATATCCTGACCAGGTGTAACGATTGGTTTTCCATCCTTTGGACCAAGGATGTTGTTGCTACCAAGCATCATGACGAGTGCCTCGGCTCTTGCCTCTTCACTCAATGGTACGTGGACAGCCATCTGGTCACCGTCAAAGTCGGCGTTGAAGGCAGTACATACCAGTGGGTGCAGACGCATAGCACGTCCTTCCACCAGCTTCGGTTTGAAGGCCTGGATTCCCAGACGGTGCAGCGTAGGTGCACGGTTCATCAGAACCGGATAGCCGTCAATGACACTTTCCACAATATCCCAGATACGCGGATCCTGACGGTCGATCAGCTTTTCCGCTGTCTTCGGATTGCTTGCAATTTCCTTGTTTACGATTTCATTGATGACAAACGGCTTGAACAGCTGAATTGCCATTTCACGAGGCAGACCGCACTGATACATTTTCAAATCCGGTCCGACCGCGATAACAGAACGTCCGGAGAAGTCAACACGCTTACCAAGCAGGTTCTGACGGAAGCGTCCCTGTTTACCCTTTAAGGAATGAGACAATGACTTCAATGCACGTCCGCCGGCTCCCGTAATCGGTTTAGAACGGCGTCCGTTATCGATCAGTGCATCCACCGCTTCCTGCAGCATTCGCTTTTCGTTCTGTACGATGATAGCCGGTGTACCCAGCTCCAGCAGCTTTTTCAGACGGTTGTTACGTGTGATGACACGGCGATACAGATCATTCAGATCACTTGTCGCAAAACGACCGCCATCCAGCTGCAGCATCGGACGCAGATCAGGCGGGATTACCGGAATTACCGTCATGACCATCCATTCCGGCTTATTGTCGGAGTTACGGAAGGCTTCAACAGTATCCAGACGCTTGATCAGCTTTTTACGCTTTTCACCCTGTGCTGATTCCAGAGCATCCTGAATATGCTTGAATTCAGCCTCCAGGTCAACCTCTGTCAACAGCGTCAGCGCTGCTTCGGCACCGGTCTGGGCAGTAAAGCTGCCCGGGCCGTAAATTGCCATGTTTTCGCGGTACTCACGTTCAGAGAGTACCTGCTTGTATTCCAGCTTCGTATCCTTAGGATCCGTTACGATCCAGGATACGAAGTACACAACCTCTTCCAGCTGCTTTGGTGTAACATCCAGCAGCAGTGCCATACGGCTTGGAATACCGCGCAAATACCAGATGTGCGCAACCGGAGCCGCAAGCTCAATATGTCCCATACGCTCACGACGAACGCTGGATTTTGTAATTTCTACACCACAACGGTCACATACAACACCCTTGTAGCGTACCTTCTTATATTTTCCACAGTAGCATTCCCAGTCCTTGCTCGGCCCGAAAATTCTTTCACAGAACAATCCATCTCTTTCAGGCTTCTGAGAACGGTAGTTGATCGTCTCTGGTTTCTTTACTTCACCATGACTCCATTCGTGGATTCGATCAGGTGAAGCCAGGCTTACCTGAATTGAGGCAAAATTATTAACACTCATTTACTTACGCCTCCTCTTCATTTTCATCATCGCTCAGCTCAATGTCTTCATCTTCCATGAAGTCATCAGCCACTGCATCGTCATCCAGAAGAATTTCATCTTCGGATTCGTCTTCTGCGACAGCATCTTCCTCTTCTACTTCCAAATCACTGATATCTTCCTCACCGACAGGCTCTGCGGCAGGAATCGGAGGCAGAGTTGCGGCTGCTTCGCTGTTGTCCTCCTTGCTGATGTCTACTTCGTTACCGTCTTCATCCAGCATCTTCACGTCGATGGCAAGAGCCTGCAGCTCGTGCTTCAATACGCGGAAGGATTCTGGAATACCCGGTTCTGGAATATCTTTTCCCTTGATAATTGCTTCGTAGGTCTTTGTACGGCCGACGATATCATCGGATTTCACAGTCAGGATTTCCTGCAGAGTATGAGCGGCACCATAAGCCTCCAGTGCCCAAACCTCCATCTCACCAAATCTCTGACCACCGTTTTGTGCCTTACCACCTAACGGCTGCTGTGTTACCAGGGAATATGGTCCGGTTGCACGCGCATGCAGCTTATCGTCAACCATGTGGGCCAGCTTGATCATATACATGACACCGACAGAAATTCGTTCATCAAACGGTTCACCGGTACGACCATCATACAGTACCTGTTTGCCATCCACGGTCATTTCCGCTTCCTTCATGATATCACTCAGCTCGGTGTTGTTGATACCATCGAATACCGGCGTGGAGAATTTCACGCCCAGCTTCTTCGCAGCATATCCCAAATGAATCTCCAGTACCTGACCGATGTTCATACGGGAAGGCACACCAAACGGGTTCAGCATGATATCAACCGGTGTTCCATCCGGCATATAAGGCATATCCTCTACAGGAAGAATCTTGGAGATGACACCCTTGTTACCGTGACGTCCGGCCATTTTATCACCCTCAGAAATCTTACGCTTCTGAACGATGTATACTTTTACTGTTTCATTGACTCCAGGCGGAAGGTCGTGTCCTTCGCTTCTTTTGAAGACGCGGATGGAGTGAACGATACCGGCACCACCATGCGGTACCTTCAGGGAGTTATCACGTACCTCACGTGATTTCTCACCGAATATTGCCAGCAGCAGCTTTTCCTCTGGAGAGATTTCACTCTGCCCCTTCGGTGTTACCTTACCGACCAGGATATCGCCTTCCATAACCTCTGCACCGACCATGATAATACCGCGGCTGTCCAGATTACGGCATGCGTTCTCACTCACGTTTGGAATATCGCGGGTAATTTCTTCCGGCCCCAGCTTCGTTTCACGGCAGTCAATGTCGTATTCTTCAATATGAATGGAGGTATACACATCATCGCGAACCAGACGTTCACTCATGATGATGGCATCCTCATAGTTATATCCGTACCATGTCATATAAGCGATGGTAACGTTTTGTCCAAGTGCCAGCTCTCCCTTTTCCATGGATGGACCATCGGCAAGGATATCACCCTTTTCGATGCGCTCTCCCTTGGAAATGATCGGGCTCTGGTTAATGTTGGTTCCGTTGTTGGAGCGCTGGAATTTACGCAGACGGTATTCTCTGCGGTTTCCGTCGTTCTCGCTGACGATGATTCTTTGAGAGTCGACATATTCAACGACACCGTTTTCTTTCGCAACAATACCGACACCGGAATCCTTTGCGATTTTATACTCTACTCCGGTTCCTACATACGGGGAATGCGGCTGTAACAGAGGAACGGCCTGACGCTGCATGTTCGCACCCATGAGGGCACGGGAAGCATCATCGTTTTCCAGGAACGGTACGCAGGCAGTCGCAACTGATACGATCTGTTTCGGTGAAACGTCGGCCAGCTCTACCTCTTCACGTCTTGCGATGATGGTATCTCCAGCTTTACGTGCTACGACATGCTCGTTAATCAAACGGCCTTCCACTACCTCGTTGGCCTGTGCGATGACATAATCGGCTTCTTCATCCGCAGACAGATAAATTGCTTCTTCCTGTACGGTTCCATCCGCATTTACAATACGGTACGGTGTCTGAATGAAGCCGTATTCGTTAATTTTTCCATAGGTGGTCAGATTGGAAATCAGACCGATGTTTGGACCTTCTGGTGTCTCGATCGGACAGATACGTCCATAGTGAGAGCTGTGAACGTCACGAACCTCATAGCTCGCACGGTCACGGGTGATACCACCAGGCCCCAATGCGGAAATACGGCGCTTGTTTGTCAGCTCAGCAAGCGGATTCTGCTGATCCATGAACTGAGACAGCTGAGAGGAGGAGAAGAACTCCTTGATTGCCGCTGTCAGCGGACGGATATTGGTCAGCTTCTTCGGTGTCAGGGTTGCGATATCCGCAATGGACATACGCTCCTTAACCACACGCTCCATACGGCTTAAACCGATACGGAACTGATTCTGAATCAGCTCTCCGACGGAACGGATACGACGGTTTCCCAGCATATCGATATCATCGGTATCTCCAACACCCTCCATATTGTTCAGATTGTAGGCATAGAATGCATACATATCGGAAATAGTAATGGTGTGCTTGTCAGCGTATGGGTCATTTCCCAACACCTTGACAACTGCTCCATCGTGGTCACGAACCAGGACCTCCTGAATCGCAGCACCGACGAGCCATGCATATAAGACAGCACCGTTGTTTACCTTCGCTTTGATTTCATCAACCGCTGTTACGCTCAGTGCTTCCGGCTTGTGACGAGGCGTGTAACCATCCACGAAGAAATCGCCTTCCTCGTTGACAACATCTTCCCCATTTGTATCCGTCAAACGGGCAAATGCATACATTCTCTGTCCATAATTGAGGACAGCATTAACGTTTTCTCTGGTCAGGGCAACCTTCTTGGCAATGATACCGCCATGAACCGCTACCTTTTCCACACCCTTGACAATCGCTTCCACATCCTGCTCACTCAGGATGCTTCCTTCGTACAGCGTACCATCCTCCAGCTCAACATCGCCTGCCAGAACACGTCCGACAAGACCGAGATGATTGCTGCTAGGTACATAAACCTTGTCCGGATGATTGAACAGCGGATTGAACGGGAATGCATTGACATGCATACCTTTTTCCAGCTCGTTGCGCAGTGCATTTCTCTCATCACGGTTTACCATGGTGCCGCTTGGCATAAACACATTCCCATCCGCATCCAGAATATCCTGTGCCAGATGGTGCTTATCAATACGGTTGATCGCATTCAGCTTTTTACGCAGCTTGTAACGTCCTGCTTTGGTCAGGTCATAACGGCGCGGATCAAAGAACTTCGCGTTCATCAGTGTGATGGAACCATCCAGTGTAGGGATTTCATCGGAACGCTGGTTTTCGTAGATGGACAGTAACGCCTCCTGTGTTGTCTTGACCTTATCTGCCATCAATGTATTTTCGATTTCCTCGTACTTACCGAAGAAAGATGCATATAATGTAAGGTACAGATTCATGAACTCGCGGTCTTCATCATCAATCGCTACATCTTCCACGATATCTCTTCCCATAGCCTTCAGGAAGGTTTTGATCTGCATGGTATCATGTGCATCCTCACTTCTGTCCAGATCCACAGACATACCGATGGCTTTGAACAGAATTGATGACAGCATTTTACGTTTCCGGTCAATGCTCATGTTTAAAACACGTCCTGTAGACGCTTTTTTCACTTCTGTCAGAAATTCCAGCCATGTTCCACGGCTTGGAATCAGTTCACAGGCAAAGGATTCCTTTCCTGTTTTTTCCTCATATCCAGTGGAAAAGTACGCACCCGGGGAACGCACGATCTGCGAAACGATGACACGCTCCGCTCCATTGATAATAAAGGTACCGGTTTCCGTCATCAGCGGGAAGTCCCCAAGGAAGACATCCTCCCATTTGTTGATAACCTCACCAGTTGTGTTATCTGTTATTTCAAGCTCCATACGGGCTTTCAAAGGTGCCGCGAAGTTACATTCACGATACATTGATTCCTCCGCATTGAATTTCGGCTCTCCAAATTCATAGCCGGCGAATTTCAGCTTGATATTTCCTCCATAGTTCTGAATCGGGTAAATCTCATTAAAAACTTCCCCAATT
Source organism: Erysipelotrichaceae bacterium 66202529 (assembly GCA_017161075.1). Taxonomy (NCBI): domain Bacteria; kingdom Bacillati; phylum Bacillota; class Erysipelotrichia; order Erysipelotrichales; family Erysipelotrichaceae; species Erysipelotrichaceae bacterium 66202529. The sequence goes on from CP046174.1 coordinate 3,738,021, forward strand.
CCTTCGTTCTTGAACCACTCGAAGGAGTCCGTCTGAATTTCTACCAGGTTTGGCAGTTCCAGATGCCCGCTTACTTTTGAGTAGTCTCGACGCTCTGCCTTTTTACCGGAAGCGACAATACGATAAGGCTGTTTTTTGTCCATGTACGCCATCCTTTCTACAAGTTTCACCTATCAAAATAAGGCATAAAAACCCATTTTAATATTTTAGTATTATGCAATTTATTATAATATCAACTGTTTGTCAAATTGTCAATGCTTTTTTTGCTTTTAGTATGAAATATCCTTTTTCCCTGTGAATGATATCGCAATTTCCAAACACTTCTTTTATTTTCGTTACGGCGCTGAGTGCTCCCTGCTGTTTTCGTATCACGACCCACAGGGTACCCTGATCTGCCAGGTGATTCCATGCCTCTTCGAAGATTTTATAGATGACGTTTTTACCGGCACGAATCGGTGGATTTGTTATGATATCAGTAAAAGTATTCCCACTTACCTGTTCATATACATCGGATACATGAATGTTTGCCTCAATATTATTTTTTTCAGCATTGTCTTTGGCAAGCGCCACCGCTCTGGGATTGACATCCACCATTTCAACCTGCTTATCTGGCCAGGCCTTTTTGGCAACGATTCCCACAACACCATAGCCGCAGCCCATGTCCAGAAGTTGGTTTCCCAGCTCTTCCTCATGCTCATGCAGCGTATTGAGCAGCACGCGTGTTCCAAAGTCAACACTGTCCTTGGAGAATACACCGTTATCGGTTATAAAAGAAACGTTAAAACACCAAAACCGGAAAGATATTTCCTTCCGGTTTTCTGCTAAATGACGATTATCTGTAAAGTAATGATCCATCGTTATCCCGCCTTTTTAGGTGACAAAAAGCCTTTCGGCTTTTTGTTGTTTGTAAAATGTGTAAGTGTGAATTACTTGATTTCTACAGAAGCACCAGCGTCCATCAGTTTCTTCTTGATTTCTTCTGCTTCTTCCGGTTTGATGTTTTCCTTGATTACGCTTGGTGCCTTGTCAACCAGACCCTTAGCGTCAACCAGACCTAAACCAGTGATTTCACGTACTGCCTTGATGACAGCAACCTTTGTTCCACCGATGTCAGTCAGTGTTACAGTTACTTCGCTAGGTCCTGCAGCAGCAGCGTCGTCTGCTACAGCAGCTACAGCAACTGGTGCAGCAGCTGTTACACCGAATTTTTCTTCGATTGCTTTTACTAATTCGTTAAGTTCTAAGATGGTAGCTTCTTCTAAGTAAGCTAAGATATCTTCCTGTGCTAATTTTGCCATTTTCATTTTCCTCCTGTAAGTTTATTCCTGTGGAGCTGCTTCTTCAGCAGAACCTCCGTCTTTTGCGTCAGCCACTGCCTTAACAGCACATGCGAATCCACGTACTGGAGACTGCAGACAGCTTAACAGCATTGATAACATACCTTCACGGTTCGGCAGACTGGATAGTTCCTTAATGGTATCTACACCAACAACTTTTCCTTCTACGATTCCGCTTTTCAATACCAAGTGTTCATGCTTCTTAGCAAATTTTGCCAGAACACGCGCAGGAGCAACTGCGTCACCACCAAATGCGATGGCGTTAGGTCCGATCAGATCCTTTGTAAGATCATCCGCACCTGCTTCAACAGCAGCACGCTGAGCCAGTGAGTTTTTGTAAACCTTGAACTCAACACCTTCTTCGCGCAGATTTCTACGTAACTCGGTTACTTCGGCAACGCTAAGTCCACGGTACTCAACAACGACAGTTGACTGAGATTCTTTCATTTTCTGAGCAATTTCAGAAACGACCGCTTTCTTGCTATCGATAATCGCCTGGTTCATAACTTCACACCTCCTAAATTTATATGTAACAATATACCCTTTAAGAGTGATATAAAAACACCCGCAGACATAGACAGACTACGGGTGAAAGTTTAGTATCTAACTTTTACCTCGGTAACATGATTAAGCCTGACGGCCGTTACTGTCTATGGTATATTGATAACATCTGATATTTTAACCTGCTAACGATACTTTGTCAATCGTTATTTTTCAACAGCTACTTTGACACCAGGTCCCATGGTAGTGGAAATTACCAGGTTTTTGATGTAAGTACCCTTTACAGCTGCAGGACGTGCTTTTGAGATAACCTTCAGCAGTGCATTGAAGTTGTCAACCAGCTTCTCATCGTCAAAGCTTACTTTTCCGATCATCAGGTTGATGTTACCTTCTTTGTCTACACGGTATTCAACTTTACCCTTTTTGATATCTTCAACAGCTTTTGCTACATCCATGGTAACCGTACCTGTCTTAGGGTTTGGCATTAAGCCCTTTGGCCCTAACAGACGTCCCAGTTTACCAAGCTCACCCATCATGTTAGGAGTCGCAACGATAACATCGAAGTCGAACCATCCCTTCTGGATGTCTTCCAGCAGTTCTTTTCCACCGACGAAATCTGCGCCGGCATCCTTAGCTTCCTGCTCCTTTGGTCCCTGAGTAATAACACAAACCTTCTGTGTTTTACCAGTTCCGTGTGGAAGAACCATCGCACCACGGATCTGCTGATCAGCGTGACGAGGATCCACGTTTAATTTGAAGCTAACTTCAACAGATGCGTCGAATTTAGCGATGTTTGTCTCTTTTGCTAATTTTACTGCTTCGGCTACTGAATAAGTTTTCGTGCGATCAACTTTTTTAGCAGCTTCTGCATATTTTTTACCGAATTTTGCCATTTTGTTTTCCGCCTTTCTTATTCAAAACCTTCAACTTCAACACCCATGTTTTTAGCAGTACCTGCGACAATACGCATAGCAGCTTCCACATCGTTAGCATTTAAGTCTGGCATTTTGTATTCTGCGATTTCACGCAGCTGATCTACTGTGATTTTTCCAGAGATCTCTTTCTGGTTTCCTGAAGCTTTTTTGATTCCAGCAGCTTTTTTGATCATCATAGCAGCCGGAGTTGTTTTGATTACGAAGTCAAAGCTCTTGTCTTCGTATGCAGTAATGATAACTGGAACGACATCACCGGCACGTTCTTTCGTAGCATCGTTGAATGCTGTACAGAACTGCGGCATGTTGATACCGGCAGAAGCCAGTGCAGGTCCCGGTCTAGCTCCCCCTGCAGGGAACTGAAGTTTACAAACTTTTGCAACTTTCTTACTCACAAGACATTCCTCCTATATTTAAAAAGTCTTATGCAGTGGTCAGAATGAAGGGTTGCCTCCTTCTCCCACGCATGAAAATACCACGAAACCGCGGTACTTAGTATTGTAATATGATTCAATCGGAATTGCAACTGTTTTTTTCATAAATTACATGCAGCAGTCCTCCTGTTCCTGTACACAGTCCTTTGGATAATAGAAAAATATCAGTATGCGATAGAAAACGATACAATAGGAGCGGTTTCATTGGCTTCTATTCTGGCAGCTCCTAGTTCATTTATATAGTGATGATTTGGCTGTGTATAGTAACGCCTTCCTATACAATATAGCAGGATGGGTGCTGGAAGCATATGGATCATTCAAAAATACTCCACGCATACGGCTATTGTTTACACCCCACCTGACATGATGTTTTCCTAGAAAACCTTTATCGGCATACGCTCCTTTCATCGAAATCTGATACAGCAGCTTGATCCGATACATGCCATGCGCGATATGTAAACGTTTCCACTCGTATTTTTAGCAAATTCATTATATAATATAGATAACAAACGAAATAGATGGGAGCTGACAACATGAGCAAAAAATTAAAAATCATTACCGGGCTGGGGGCAGCGTCCACACTGGCTGCCGCTACGGATTTCTTTTTATGCCGGACATTGTTTGACCAGACGCTGAACCGCAAAAAGCTGAAAAAGGGGAAGCAGCTGAGTCTGGCAGATGCGGATTTAAACGATGAACAGAAGACACGGCGTCACAAGGAGCTGCTGCTGTGTAAGAAATGGATACAGAATGTTGCGGTTGATAAGGTATCCGTGGAGAGTGAGGATCAGGTTCAACTGGTGGGTATGATTTATCCTTCCCCTGACCATACATCCCATCGCTGGGTGATTGCTCTGCATGATTACGCCTGCTGCAAGGAGGATATGCGTCCTGTGGCAAGAGCATTTCATGAACAGGGCTACCATGTGCTTACCCCGGATGCACGCGCACACGGAGAAAGTGAAGGCTCATTGATTTCCCTTGGCTGGAATGAGCGCAGGGATTTACTACGCTGGATTGATGCGGTGCTGGAAATGGATTCCCAGGCGGAAATCGTTCTGTATGGCATCTCTATGGGAGCAGATACAATTCTGTTCTGTCCGCAGGAAAAACTGCCTGCTGCAGTACGCTGTATCATTGAAGACGGCGGCTACACCTCTGTATATGACATCCTGTCCTGGCAGATGACACATTATTATAAAATGCCTCCCTTCCCGATTCTGGACTCCATGGGCGTCCTTGTAAAACAGAAAATGAAATTCTCCATCCGCAAGGCAAGCGCTTTGCCGAAGATGGAAAAAGCCCTTCTTCCTACGCTGTTTCTGCATGGGGAAAAGGATGTGCATGTACCCTGTGATATGGCATTTTCCTTATATGATGCCTGTCAGTCCGCAAAGGATCTCTACATTGTGGAAAACAGCGGACACAGAGCCAATATGTATGAGCAGCCAAAGGCATATTATCAAAAGATTTTCCGCTTTCTCGATGAGCATATGAAATAGCTTATACCGGAATTGCTAACACTGAACGTATACAGCAAAAACAATCCTGTGCGCTTCTAAAACAGGATTGTTTTCTTTTGTCTTCTTTAATTATTTACGAATTGGGAAACAAATTTCTGTCACAAATTCCTCCGGATTGTCACACTGCCCCCAGCCCTTGTGATAGATGCAGAAATTTGCGCCATCCAGCTCATAGCCGTTTTCCTTGATCCACATGGTAATCGCCATACAGACCTCACTGATCTGGCTGTAATCTCCGGTAAAGGTCACACTTGCCACGGCTTCATCCTTCAACTGACGAAACCGGATATCCTCAACATCCTCACAGCTGCCGACTACCTCAACGGCAATTTCCACATCGACATCCTTTTCTTTAAAGCCCTCATCATAGAAATATGCGCGTGCGTGCTGGGGCTGTGCAAAGGTGACATTCAGATGCTTTTCCGCAAAAATGCTGTACATCCTCTTCCATACCAGATCCTCCCGTTCATATGCGGGAATCACGGTGCGCAGGGTTGCGGCATACACACCCCTAATCTGTTTGACTTCTACAGTATAATCCATAAACGTATCCTCCTTATCGAGCAGCAGCTGTGCCCGTTCCAGTCGGATCAGTGTATTCGAAATTTTTTGCTGTTCCTCCTCCAGCTCCTTCCTGCGTATCTGAAAATATCGCTGAATCTGCTTTGGGCTGTCGTACTGCCTCATGATTTCCTCCATCATGGCAACACTGAAGCCGGCTTCCTTTAGAAACCGTATTTTAGCAGCCTCAAAAATCTGTTCATGTGCATAAAAGCGATATCCGCTCTCCTCATCCACATGACACGGCTTCAACAGATTATGCTTTTCATAATAGCGCAGCATCCGGATACTGATCCTAGACAGCTTCGAAAAATCACCGATCTTTAACATACAGGTACCTGCCTTTCCTGAGCTCATGTGAAGTATACGCTATGACACAATGTCAGAGTCAATCCCTCTTTTAAAAATATTGTACAGTTCGTGTATCCAGGCAGACAACACCCAAGCGGGTATGCATATCATCAGCAGCACAGCCGCAGTCAATGTCCATAATATGAGCTGTTTTCAGATCATCAGTATCTGTCCAGACGGCATACGGGCGGGTATCCTGAAAAAACAATGTCGGTGTATGTCCAACAACTACCGTGCGGTCAGAAAACGGTATTTCATGCACATCCATGCGGTCCCATACAAACTGCTCAATTGTCGCATCACTGTCCCTGATACTCTGTTGTGTAACGATACCCTGTGTAAATTGCGGAAGAGCACTGCCATGTGCAAGATAAAACAGCTCATCCTTCACTCTGAGATCACAGACGGCAAGCGGGAGCTGATCCAGATAGTCTAGAAGTTCACGCTGCTCTGTTTCCTTCAGGCGCTCAAAGGCATTTATGGTCGTAATACAGTGATTGCGTTTCCAGCGGTCGATTACCTCCCAAGCCGTTTGCATATCGGTTATCACATGGTGTACCGCCTCATAGTACTGCTTCATCATATATTCGTGATTTCCCAGCAGCATCACAACATGCTCACGCGTCATCACATCGCGGAGTATGGCAATCCCATCTGGCCCGCGGTCAATCACATCCCCCAGTATATACAGGGTGTCCTCCTCCTTCAGTGCAAGAGCCTCCAGCATGGCATCATAGCGATCCTTCAGACCATGTACATCACTCATGACATAGGTACTCATAAAAGTCCCTCCTCTCATTAACTGCCAGTTGAATTTTTCAACGAAATGTTAACCTGTGCTCCATTGCAGGAAGCTCTGTCCTGCCGTATACTATAGATACAGGTACTTGTAGAAAGCAAAGGTAATATGTATGGATATAGGAAAAAACATCGCCCGTCTTCGTCATGAATTGGGCTATACCCAGGAAGCACTGGCAGCGCGGCTTCATGTCAGCTCTGCGGCTGTCAGTAAATGGGAACATGGAGTTTCCCAAACAAAAGGATATTAAGAAATAACCTGTGTTTACCTGCTTGCAAATTATTGTATTTGACGAATGAGAAAAAACTTTCTATTGACAGAAATAATGTCAAATATTATAATTGTCTGTAATTGAATAACTATCTTCAGGGCAGGGTGCAATTCCCTACCGGTGGTACAGCCAACGAGCCGAAAGGCATGATTTGGTGAAATTCCAAAGCCGACAGTATAGTCTGGATGAAAGAAGATGAAAGTATATTTATGCTTTTTTGCGTGCTCTGAAATGATTTCGTATCGTTTCGGAGCATTTTATTTAATCGCATAAATCCTCTTTTGCATGTCTTGGATAGCTTTTATTCAAGGCATGTATTTTTTTGGAGGTGTAAAAATGAGCGATGCAGAATACATGAAATTAGCAATAGAATTGGCAAAAAAAGGTGCTGGCTATGTCAATCCTAATCCTATGGTTGGAGCAGTAATTGTAAAAGATAATCGGATTATAGGACAGGGATACCATGAAACTTTTGGTGGAATGCATGCTGAAAGAAATGCACTTAAAAATTGCAGGGAATCACCTATAGGATCAACACTTTATGTAACACTTGAACCATGCTGTCATTATGGAAAGACACCACCTTGTACAGAAATAATTATTGCCAGTGGCATTACAAGAGTAGTCGTTGGAACTTTAGACTGTAATCCTATTGTGTCTGGAAAAGGTGTAAAAATACTTGAGAAAAACAATATTCAAGTTGATGTGGGCATTTTAGAAAAAGAGTGCCAGCAGTTAATCAAAGTTTTTAGAAAATATGTTACAAAGCACATTCCCTATGTTTTTATGAAATATGCAATGACACTAGACGGAAAGATAGCAACTTATACAAATCAATCAAAATGGGTAAGTGGAGAAGAAGCGAGAAAACAGGTACATCAACTTCGGCATAAGGTTACTGCAATCATGGTAGGAGTCAATACTGTTATTCAAGATAATCCTTTACTGACATGCCGATTAGAGAATGGAAAAAATCCTATCCGTATCGTATGTGATACAAATTTAAGAACACCCATTACATCAAAAATTATAAAAACAGCGAATGATATTAAGACTTATATTGCTACTTCTTCTAGTGATGAAAGTAAGATAGGTCTTTATAGAAAATACGGTTGTGAAATTATTCATACAAAGAAAAAAGGTAATCATATTGACTTAATGAATTTAATGCAATGTTTAGGAAATATGCAGATAGATAGCCTGCTTTTAGAGGGCGGAAGTGCAATGAATTGGAGTGCTCTTGAACAACAAATTGTCGATGAGGTGCAAGTCTATATAGCACCCAAAATATTTGGTGGGAGTGCAAAAAGTCCTGTAAGCGGGCAAGGGGTTGCTTTTCCTGATGATGCCGTTATGCTTAAACCGTATGCTTTTTCTCAAGTAGGAAATGATTATCTCATAGAAAGTGAAGTGATTTATTCATGTTTACAGGAATAATAGAGGAAATCGGTAAAATAGAAAAAATACAGAAAGATATTTGTAACTGTAAACTATCCATTAAGGCTTCAAAAATATTAGAAGATATACATTTAGGGGATAGCATAGCAGTAAATGGCATTTGCCTTACAGTTACTTGTTTTAATCGCCAGTCTTTCACAGTTGATGTGATGAATGAAACATGGAATAGAACAGCTCTTAGTCTATTAAAACATGGAAGTTGTGTGAATTTAGAAAGAGCTATACCTATGAATGGCAGGTTGGGCGGTCATATTGTTACAGGGCATATTGATGGAACAGGCAGAATATCTTCTGTGCGTAGAGAGAAAAATGCTATGTGGTATCAAATCAATACGAAAAGAGAAATCTTAAATTTAATTGTCGAAAAAGGCTCGATTGCTATTGACGGTATTAGTCTTACTGTCGCAAAAGTATCGAAAACAGACTTTTTAGTATCCGTTATCCCACATACTTTAGAGCAAACAGTTCTCAAGGATAAACAAATTGGGAATATGGTTAATCTTGAAAATGATATATTAGGTAAATATGTGCAGAAACTCATAGACAACAGCAATAAAACGGAGTTATCGAAAGAGTTATTATGCCAATATGGATTTTAACAGAAAGGATAAAGGAATAATGAAATATCAAAAAATAAAAGCGGCATTGCAGGCGTTACAAGAGGGAAAACTTGTTTTGGTTATGGATGATAAAGAGAGAGAAAATGAGGGAGATTTGATTTGTTCGGCACAATCGGCTACAACAGAAAATGTTAATTTCATGGCGACTTATGCAAAAGGCTTAATCTGTATGCCTATGAGTGAAAGTCTAGCTAACCAACTTATGCTTTCCCCTATGGTTGAAAATAATACAGATAACCATGAAACTGCCTTTACGGTTTCTATTGATTATAAGGATACTACAACAGGTATTTCTGCCGAAGAAAGAGGATTGACGGCTCGTATGTGTGTGGTTGAGAATATAAATCCCTTTGATTTTCGTAGACCGGGGCACATGTTTCCTCTGATTGCAAAAAATGGAGGTGTTCTGGAAAGGAACGGACATACGGAAGCAACTGTTGACTTATTGAGGTTGGCAGGATTAAAAGAATGTGGCTTATGCTGTGAAATCATGAATGAAAACGGGAAAATGATGAGAACACCTGATTTAATTCAATTTTCTCAAACACACCATATACCTACCCTCACAATTAAAGAATTACAGGAATATAGAAAAGTATATGATATACTTGTAGAATGTGTTTCGATTGTAGAAATGCCCACAAAATACGGAAAATTCAAAGCACATTGTTATATCAACAAACTGAATGGAGAACATCATATTGCATTGGTTATGGGAAATTTGGATAATGGAAACGATGTGTTATGTCGTGTTCACTCAGAGTGCTTAACAGGAGATGTTTTTGGTTCTTTACGCTGTGATTGCGGACAGCAGTTAGATAAAGCTATGAAAATGATTGCAGAAAATGGTTCAGGTGTATTGCTTTATATGCGACAAGAAGGACGAGGTATCGGACTTGTCAATAAACTAAAAGCCTATCATTTGCAGGATAACGGTATGGATACCCTTGACGCTAACCTTGCATTAGGATTTCAAGGCGATTTAAGAGAATATTATATTGGAGCACAGATTTTAAGAGATTTGGGAATAAAATCATTGCATTTACTTACAAATAATCCTGATAAAGTTTATCAGTTAGAAGATTATGGAATGAGAATTTCAAGCAGAGTACCGATTGAAATAGAAGCAAATCCTTATGATAGTTTTTATTTGAAAACAAAGAAAGACCGAATGGGGCACATTTTGAATATGGAGGAAAAATAAATGAATACTTTTGAAGGCAATTTAGTGGCAGAAAATATTAAAATAGGTATTGTTGTAGCAAGGTTTAATGAGTTTATAACTTCAAAGCTATTAGCAGGAGCATTAGACAATTTGAAAAGAGAAAATGTTAGCGAAAAGGATATAGAGGTGGCTTGGGTTCCGGGAGCATTTGAAATACCGTTGATAGCGTCTAAAATGGCAAAAAGTAAAAAATATGATGCGATTATTTGTTTAGGGGCAGTTATTCGAGGCAGTACAAGCCATTATGATTATGTGTGTAGTGAGGTATCAAAGGGAATTGCCCAAATCAGTTTAAATACCGAAATACCTGTTATGTTCGGTGTTCTTACGACAGATACGATTGAACAGGCGATAGAACGAGCTGGTAGTAAAGCAGGAAATAAAGGCTCTGAATGTGCACAAGGAGCTATTGAAATGGTAAATTTAATTCGTACATTAGAGGTATAATTTGATTGGTAGATTAAAAGTTAGAGCGAAAAAGCATAATAGGCGAAGTGATCCATTCGCGGTGGCTGTCGAAGACATAGAGCCACGCCAGCTTGCTGGCGAGGGAATGGTTCACTTCGTCTGTGAGCGAGCCTATGGCGAGCGATTATCAAGCCCCCGTTATCTAACAAGGGGGGCATAAAAAACAAGAAACAATAGACGTTAGCAAGCGGAAAACGCTGTAAGTACAGGGCAAAACCGCATTTTACATAGCGTGATATAAATCATGTTATTATCACTTTGAAAAATTAAACAACATAGGAAAGACAGTTGATTTCAAATAAGAAATTGATTGTCTTTTTCTTTTGCAAAAATGAAATGCAGGCAATTATCAGTACATGGTAGTTGCCTTTTTGATTGGAGGAATTGAAGAATGAATGATAAAAAATTTATTGAAGAATTAAAGCTTAAGCGTGAGGAATACGGAGTATCGCAAAAAAGACTTGCCGTTGCCTGCGGTATCAGTCGAGAACATTATAACCGCATTGAAACGGGAAAACTTCCATTGACAGAAGAACTGAAAGCGGAAATTCAAAAGCAGTTGGAACGATTCAATCCATTAGAGCCTATGTTCATACTGGTTGACTATTTCCGTGTCCGTTTCCCTACCACAGACCCGTTGACCGTTATTAAGGACATTCTGCATATCAAGCCCAGACACATGCTCCATGAAGAATACGGACGCTACGGCTATGAAGAACAGTATATTTTAGGCGATATTACCGTGCTGGTATCTTCCAACCCGTCATTGGGTGTCCTGCTGGAACTGAAAGGCAAAGGGTGCAGGCAGATTGAGGGCTATCTTCTGGCACAGCAAAGAAGCTGGTTTGATTTGATGATGGACTGTCTGACTTCTGACGGCGTGATAAAGCGTCTTGACCTTGCGATAAATGACAGAGTTGGGGTGCTGGATATTCCAAAGCTCATAGAAAAGTATCAGCGTGGAGAATGTATCTCCTACTTTCGCAGACAAAAGCGGTATGACGGAACGGACAAGAACAGCACTGATATACCCGAAAGCACAGGAAATACGATGTACATCGGCTCAACACAAAGCGAGCTGTATTTCTGCATTTATGAAAAGGCAAAGGAACAATACGTCAAGAAAGGCATTGCCATTGAGGACAGCGAAATCAAGAACCGCTTTGAAATCCGCATGAAGAACGAAAGAGCCTATAAGGCTGTTGTGGATTTGCTGACTTATTATGACGCAGAGAGGACAGCATTTTCTATCATCAATCATTATATCCGTTTCGTAGACCCAGAAGAAGATAAGCCGAAGAACCGCTGGAAAATCAATCCAGAGTGGGCGTATTTTGTAGGAGATAACCGAGAACCCATTCGATTAACCACACAGCCAGAACCGTTCACAATGGAAAGAGCCTTGCATTGGCTACAAAGACAGGTAGCACCTACGCTTAAAATGGTGCAGGAACTGGACAAGATGAATCATACAACCATACTGGACGATATGCTGGAGCATACCGAGCTGAAAGACAAGTACAGACACTTGCTGGAACTTGAAAAGACAACCATAGAAGAAAGAATAGATACCGCCGTTTCAAAGGAAACTGACGGTATTTTTTAATTTCCATGAAAAATCCGCAACAGAACATCAAAGCGTGTACAGATATGGCGTGAAAGAAATTTCAACTTTTTTTCAGTTTAGCTTAGCAAATCAGTCTTTGCTGTACTGATATGTGTATATAGGGACAGAAATTTATGGATTTAGTCATAAAAACCTCATCTGCTGTACAGATATGAGATGAAAGAAGAAATATTTTTGAAAATTGGAAGCAAAACTGCTTGTCTGTTCCCTATATGGAGCGAAGAAAGAAAAAATTTTCAAAAAGGTCATTATATATACCTTTTCTGTCCTTATATGGTGCGAAAGAAGAAAAAAGTAAAAAATTTTTCTGTTTTGGTTAGCAAAATGCCCTTTGCAGGAGAGTGTTGTATGTAAAGAAGAAAAATATCCTGCTTTTGTATTCAAACAGGGCTTTGCAGTCGAGTTTTGGTGTGAAAAGAGAAATATTTCATTTTCAGCTTAGCAAAAGGCACTTTCCGTTCCCTATATGATGTGAAAGGAAAATTTCTTCTTTCGTGTTCTTTGACAACGGAATAAAGCAATCCGATACGTTTGGCAGACAGCGAGCCGTGGAAACAGATACGCCATGACCTTTCCCCTGCAAAAGCGAGCGAACCTTATCTGTGTTCCTGTAAGAAATTTGTCCTTTCCTACCGCCATGACCTGTACTGTCAGATAATGATACTCCCGTACAGCCACAGCTTGAGCGTTAAGAGCGTCGCACGCAATGGGTACGGCTACATAAGAACTATGCAGAGGTGGAACTCCTGTGGGCTGTGACAAAAGCCGTTGGATTGCTTATAAAAAATCATAGAAAGGGGGCATGTGCTATTGATAATTCAGTAAAGACAATGCAGAAGAAAAACAAACGTAGCATTGGCAACAGAGGAAAAACGAAGATTGTAGTAAAAGAACATTTTTCTGAAAAAGGAAAGACAATGGAAGAACTTTTGACTGATGTCATGCTGGAAAAGGCAAAACAGACAATCGCATAAAATCGGTGCAGTTGTGAGAAATAGATTGAATGAGAAAAAAGACCCGTGTTATACTTTACTTGCAAGCAGGTATTGTAAACACGGGTTAGTTATAAAGGAGGATAACTGACAATGAAACAACAGATTTACAATACTGCACTTTATCTTAGGCTGAGCCGAGATGATGAATTACAGGGCGAAAGCTCCAGCATTACCACACAAAGAAGTATGTTGCGTCTGTATGCCAAAGAACATCATTTGAACGTCATTGATGAATATATCGACGACGGCTGGTCGGGAACGAATTTTGCTGAGGTTAGATAGCGATACTTTTTACATCTACCATGTTGCGGCGGTCATGGTTGACAACTTGCGTCGGCTCCTGCTCGGTATCAACCTGTCCGACAAAGCTGTAATGGATTTCGATTTTCCGGGTGTTGGTTTCCCGGTCTAATTCATGTATCAAAATACGGTCGATAAACTCATGGACGTTTTCATAGGTCAATTCCTGTATGTCGCTGTATTTCCCGACAATCTGAATAAACCTTGATATATCCCTTTTTCGCTCGGTAACGGTTGCGATCTGCTGTTGTAACTCGTCTATCCTTGCGGCAAGGGATTTCTTTTCGTCCTCATAGCCGGAAGTTAGAAACACAAACCGTTCATCTGTCAGTCTGCCTAATGCGTTGTCCTCATACAGCTTGCGGAAAAGCGTGTCAAGTTCGGTCATACGCGCCTGTGCTTTGAAAAGTTCCTTTTGCTGCTGCGCTAATGCCTTTCTCGCTTCCATGTCGCCGTACTCGGTAGCTTTACAGATAAAGTCCTGTTCGTGTTCCTTAACATACCGCAAAACCCGCCGCATATCTTCCAGCACTAAATCAAGAAGTACGTTTTTGCGGATATAATGAGAGGTACACTCGCTGCCTGTCCTTGCCCTGTTGCGCCATGCGCCGCAAGAATAGGAAAACTTGCGCGGCTCGATATTTACGCCCTGTTGGTAATACATCTTATGTCTGCAACCAGCGCAAAACAGCAAGCCGGAAAAAATATCAATCTCCGCTGCTTTTGTCGGGCGGTGGCGGGTAGCAATCCGCTTTTGCGCAAGTTCAAAGGTTTCCTCGTCAACAAGCGGCTCATGGGTGTTTGGGAAGAAATAGCGTTGTTCTTCTTCGTTCTTCCGGGTCTTTTTCGACTTGTAGGATACCTTGTGAGTTTTCGCGGTTATGGTATGCCCTAAATATTCCTGCCTTGCTAATATGTCATAGAGCGTTTTGTCCGGCCAAGTATAGGGGGCGATCATTGCCCGCTGATACCGCGCCTGTCCTGTACGCTGATAGCGCAACGCTCCAATCGTCAAGACTTTGTTTTCCGCAAGCCATTTTTGGATTTCGCACATACGCACACCGCTAACAAACATAGCGAAAACCTGTTTGACAATCGGCGCGGTTTCCGGGTCGGGTATAAGGTGGTGGCGGTTGTTCGGGTCTGGGATATAGCCGTATGGATATTCCCCGTTGACGCGCTCGCCTTTTTGCGCCTGTGCCTGTTTAACTGCGCGGATTTTCTTGCTTGTGTCGCGGGCGTAAAACTCGTTAAACCAGTTCCGCAAGGGGGTAAACTCGTTATCCTCCCGCGCTGTGTCAACTCCGTCGTTGATCGCGATATAGCGTACTCCGTTTTCGGGAAATACAATCTCTATGAGTTCGCCCGTTTTCAGATAGTTTCTGCCAAGACGGGAAAGGTCTTTGGTAATGACCGTCGCCACTCGTCCGGCTTCCACTTCCTGCAACATCGCTTGCAGCCCCTCGCGCTCAAAACTCACGCCGGAAAATCCGTCGTCCACAAAAAACTTTGTGTTCAAAAAATGGTGTTCGTCCGCATAGCGTTGAAGTATCATTTTTTGGTGCTGTATGCTTCCGCTTTCTCCGGCTTGCATATCCTCTTGACTTAAACGGCAGTAAAGGGCGGTGATTTTATTCGACTGTAACATTAGTCCTCCTTTCCGACAGCCGAATAAACAGGTATAATGTGTTGCTATCATTATACCATATCCCGCCGCCTAATGCACTACTCGGACGCTAAAAATCCCGGATTTCCGGGCTTTTTCTGCAAATCCTTTACAATGAGTTTCTCAATCTTTTTATGGATTGTATCGGTTGCCTTTTCACTCGGCAACGCTTGAACAAGATAGGTGATTTTCCCTATTTTGCGTTCGGTTGTAATTGTCTGTTTTTTATCCATTAGAAAAACCTCCTTTTCCTGTATGGATAAACTATATTCGTCAAAAGGCAAAAACGGGCGGTTGTTAGCTGCAACCTCACGGGAGTTTCACCCCGGCCCATGCTTATGGGTGCGCCGCGCAATACTTTGAGGGTGTTCAACGCGGGAGTATCATTGTGCCGCCTTGTATGTCGTCGCCCACAAGCTGCTAAACCTGTTTTACGGCGCGGTAGTTCTCGCTCGGCTTTTCCCCTACGGGGAAAAGCTGTCATGGCGTACCCGCCGACTGGCTCGGTACAGACGGAATGTACCCGTTTGCCTGTTATGCTGCGCACCAAAGGCCGCTTTCTTTGTCAAAGAACAATAGGCTTTGTCGGCCTGCAAAAGCACATCAACAGCGGATATGCTTTTGCGGAACGACAAATAGCCCATAACGGGAAGCGTGGAAAGGGGACACGCTCCCCGCATGGGCTAAAAGATTATCCTACATGAAAAGCAAGGGTGCGGGTAATAAGGCGCACTTGCAGCCTGTTACGCATTTCCTCGTCCACATAGGAATAGGTATTGCCCGCGTCGTCTTTCAGCGTGCGGGTACAAAGTTTCGCTATGTAACCCTCGTAGTGCTTCAAGATCGCGCACATGGCGGTTGTGTCGCCGTTTGCCGCTGCGGAAATGACAGGGAACGGCAACAGATTTTCAGACTTCCTAACGGTATTCATCATCTGCTTTTCCCTCCAAATACTGTTTGATTTTCGCAAGCGCGGATTTCCTGTGCCGGAAAACCGTCGTGCGTACAACATTCAGCAGTTCGCCAATTTCCGCGTCGCTCATATCCAAGAAGTAGGACAAAAGGATAATGTCGCGTTTCCTTTCGGGCAAAGCGTTAAGGGCTTCGGCAAGCAGTTCATTTTTGACGAGTACATCAAAGCCGGACACTTGAAAACGGAAATAATCGCTTTCGTATTCGTCCGTTGTGAAAAGCTGCGCGAGTTCGCTTTCGCTCAAATCCGAAAAAGTAACTTCGCGTGCTGCGCGTTTCGCAAGAGTGCGGCGGTGGCTTTTCGCTTCGCCGACCAAAGTTTTCTTTGCTAATGCGTCGTACTGATGTTGTATTCTTTCCTTGTCGGAAGAAGATAGCTCCATAGAGTTCACCTCCTTCCCGCGTGGAGTAGAGGACGGGAGTTAAGGGCTTGTCCTCTCTGCCCCTTTCGCTCCGTACCCGTTCGGGAGATGGCTCTTGAGTGCGCTTTTCAGAAAAAAGTTGAAAAAAGCAAAATGCGCCCGTCCGCAAGACGCGGACGGGCGCAAAGGAAATGTAAGCAGTAGCTAAATGTATTGACAGTTCACATTCATAGCCGGAATATCCCGCTTGCGGAGCATAGCTTTTTTTGACCGCAAAGCATTAGGCGGGTTACAGTAAATAAAAATGGACACGGCGATACCTCCCCGATACCGCCGTATCCTTAAAAAAGGGCGACTTTAATACACTACCCGCAATCCATTCTATAATAGGGAACAGCGGCTTTTGCGCAATATTAAATAAAAAAGCCGATAACACATAGGTTTTTTGACCTAATGCGTTATCGGCTCTGCGTCTATGCGTCTGGCACTTTTAATCATTTTTTTTTGAATTTATTATATGTGTTAGCTAACTGTCCACAAGCCGCGTTAATCTCTCTGCCATGAGAAACTCTCATAGTAACTTCAAGTCCTGCTTGCTCTAATTGATGTTTGAATGCAACTATTTCCCGTTTCTGTGGTGCTTTAATTCTTGAATTGCTTGTTGGGTTGTATTGTAACACGTTAATCATAACTTTTTTGCCCCGAAACCATTTTGCAAGTTGTCTTACATCTGAGGGCCGGTCATTTATACCCGGTAAAAGCAAATACGCAAAGACAATTTTGCGATTATGCCTTTCAGAATAGGATAAGGCTTGCTTAACAACATCTTCAATAGCATATATGCGCATGTGAGGAATAATACGATTTCTTGCAGATTGTGTTGCTGCGTGTAAAGATATTGTCAACTGAATTTTAAGATGTTCCTCGCGCAATTTTTTTAATTGATCGACCGGACCAACTGTTGATATGGTAATGCCGTCGGTTGGAAAGTTGAGCCCATATCTATCTCGGAGAATATGGATTGCTTTTATCAAGTTGTCATAATTGAATAAAGGCTCTCCCATACCCATAAAAACGATACGGTTTACTTTTCGACGCAACAATATAATCTGTTGTACGATTTCTGACGATGTTAGATTACGAACAAAGCCATTTCGCCCGGACTCACAAAAAATACAACCAACAGGACAACCGACTTGTGTGCTCACGCAAACAGTTCCACCATCTCGCCGCTTGATAAAAACCGTTTCAATGTATTTGTTGTCTTTCAGTTCGTAAACATACTTTTCAGTATCACTGCTTTTGCAAATATTTTTTACCAACATTGATAGATTTTTTTTGCGTGGTAATTGCTTATATAATTCTTCATATAAGGCTTTTGCTTCATTCTCGCCAATAACTTCCGACATTTCTTTGTAAGTAAATCCGTATGGATCATTCCGTACTTCCGCAGGCGTATATTTAGGTAAACGTTTCATTTTTATATCCTTTCTTCTAAATAATAAAAGTTTGTTTTTCTGTATTTTTGATTACAATCTCTAATTTTTCTACATCAATGATATGCGTCAATTTGCATTTAGGGCAGAAAAGAGGAAAATCTTTTAATACAGTATTATGAAATACTTGAACTCTCGTCTTTCCGTTACAAATCGGACATTTTATCCAATATTTTTTAAGCATTATATTTCACTCGTCCTTTTTACACAAAAAAATGCAGGTCAATCCTCAACATGAGCATTGACCTGCATTTATAATGCACAGAGCAGTACAACAAAACTAAGGCATAGCTTGCACTATGTCTATACTATATCTATACGTCGTTAGTTTTTTGTATAGCATCCGCAAAATAAGCATGACAAAAAAGCCCATGTTGAAAATGGGAAAATCCTTTTTTTCAATGCTTATCTAATACGCATGCTATGCAACATAAACGCCGCCTCCTTTTACATAAATTTTATTTTATCAGAAAATCAGTCTACTGTCAATACACAACAGGAAGTATTTAACCTAATGATATGAATTGTGTGGACATATCCAAAAAGAAAGGTGAACTGTAAAATGTAACAGGGTGAATGAAAATGGCAAAAAGACCCGTACCATTGTACGACTTTAAGGCTTTCGGGGCAGCTATAAAAGCCGCGAGAAATGAATACGGCGAGAGCCGCAAAAAGGTAAGCGACGAGTTATATATTTCCCCGCGCTACCTTGCGAATATCGAGAACAAGGGACAACAGCCGAGTTTACAGGTATTCTATGACCTTGTAACCCGGTATCATATTTCGGTAGATCAATTTTTCTTCCCGAACAGCAATGCGGAGAAATCCACCGGGCGGCGGCAGCTTGACGCGCTGCTGGACGGTATGAGCGATAAAGGCATACGGATTGTAACCGCAACAGCAAGGGAGATAACGGAAGTCGAAAAAGCAGAGGATTAACCTCACAATATGAGAAATCGGGAGATTGCAGCGCATGGCGGCTGCAATCTTTTTTTGCGTCCAAAATCAAAGGAACGCGCAACAAATACCGCCTTTCGGTGGGGGTATGGAGTAGATAGCAAGCACAGCAAACGAGTACCCGTTTGCGGAAAATGCTTGTTGGGATAATCCCAAACCCTTATACCGAAAGGCGGTGCGGAAATGGAAAACCGAAAGAGAAATATACAGATGAAGTTTTACGTTACGGAAGAAGAAAAGCGGCTGATCGACGAGAAGATGAAGCAGCTTCCCATAAAGCAGTATGGGGCATACTTCCGTAAAATGGCGATAGACGGGTATATTCTTGTCGTTGACCGAAGCGACACAAAAGCATATATCCGGGAACTGCAAGCGGTGAGCCGGAACATCAACCAAATTGCAAAACGCGCCAATGCGACGGGGACGGTTTACAGGCAGGATATAGAGGACATTAAAAAGGCGGTGGACGAGATATGGCGGTTACAAAGACGCACCCTATTAAATCAACCTTAAAGGCTGCGATAGACTATATCTTAAATCCCGAAAAGACAGACGGGAAGCTGCTTGCGTCCTCTTTCGGCTGCGGGCTGGAAACCGCCGATATTGAGTTTGCATGGACGCGGGAAGCTGCCGGAGATCGCGGCACACATTTAGGGCGGCACTTGATACAATCCTTTGCGGTGGGAGAAACCACACCGGAAGAAGCGCACAAAATCGGCATGGAACTTGCCGGGGCGGTATTAGGCGGCAAGTATGAGTTTGTTTTGACAACTCACGTCGATAAAGACCATCTGCATAATCACTTGATTTTCAACGCGGTTAGCTTCGTTGACTACAAAAAGTACCATTCCAACAAGCAAAGCTATCACTTTATCCGGCGCACCAGCGACAGGATATGTAAAGAGCATGGGCTATCCGTCGTCGTACCGGGACAGGACAAGGGAAAAAGCTATGCAGAATACACCGCCGAAAAGCAAGGGACAAGCTACAAAGCAAAGCTGAAAACGGCGATAGATACTCTCATTCCCCAAGTGAAAGATTTTGACGAACTGCTGCGCCGCTTGCAGGAAATGGGGTATGAAATCAAACAGGGCAAATACATTTCCTTTCGCGCTGCCGGACAGGAACGGTTTACCCGCACAAAGACGCTCGGCGCGGCCTATACGGAAGAAGCGATAAAGGAGCGTATCAAGGGCGTGTATGTTGCCAAAACAAAAACGCTGCGGGAAGATAAGAAAATCCGGCTTGTCGTCGATCTTGAAAACAGTATCAAAGCCCAACAATCGGCGGGCTATGAACGGTGGGCGAAAATCCATAATCTGAAACAGGCTGCGAAAAGCATGAACTTCTTGACCGAAAACAAGATTGAATATTATAGCGACCTTGAAAGCAAAATTGCGGATATTATGACCGCCCATGACGCGGCGGCAAAGGCGGTTAAGGAAGTGGAACAGCGTATGTCTGATTTGTCGCTGCTTATCAAGCACACCACCACATACCGACAGTTAAAACCGATTTACGATGAATACCGAAAATCGCCGGACAAGGAAAAGTATCTGCGGGGGCATGAAAGCGAAATTATCCTGTTTGAAGCTGCGGCAAGGGCATTAAAGGAAATGCAGATAAAGAAGCTGCCCGATCTCGCCGCGCTGCGCAAGGAGTATAGAAGCTTAAACGACAGGAAAACCAAATTGTATGAAGATTATCGGCAAGCCAAGAAGCAAATGCAGGAATACGGCGTTGTCAAAAAGAACGTCGATAGTATTCTTTACCCGTCCCAAAGCAGGGCGCGGGAGCAGGAGCGATAAGGCGCAAAACATGGGGTGGCAAGTGGAATGTTAAGGGCTGAAAACGCCTGTGTTTCTGCGGCTTCCAGCGCATGAAAACGACATAGACGATAAAGTATATTCAAACCCGCAAAAACGGCTTTCTAATTGTCCACGCAAGGACAAAAAAAGAACAGGGGCGCGGTGCCGGAAATCGGCAACCGCGCCCCTGTTCTCTATGGGCTATTCCTCGTCGGTCAAGATAAACTCCCTTTCGGAAAACTCGCTGTCCGTCATGGCTTGCAGCTTGTTCACCGCTGCGGCGGCAAGCTGGCGCATATCCTCGTCCATGTAGGGCATGGCGGCAAGGATATTTTCAAGCGTTGTTTCCCGGCTGTCCTCGGCGTAGATCGCAACAATGTTTTCTTCCTCAATGGTAAAGCGGGTATTCATGCTATCAAACCTCCAAATCCTTTTTATGCTCTTTCTGTTTATCTTTCGGCTGCTGCGCCGCCTGTTTCTTGTATTCGTCCAGCTTCTTCAAAATGGACGGTTTTTTCTGCGGCTGTTCCCGTTTCTCGGCTTTTACCGCTTTTGCAAGGTCGGTAACGGAAATCGCTTCCCCCGCCTTTGCCCGCTGCTCAAAATCTGCAACGGTGGGCGTTTGCGGCGTATTGTTGATAAGCCCGTCAAAATTGTTGTCGTTCTGCTCTATGGTGTCCTCGACGTGCTTTAAGGGATTATCCCGCTGCGGCTGCTCGGCGGCTATGGCATAAGCCTGTGTGCCATTCCCCATAATGAGATACTTCCCGTCCTCCGACGCATGGTGAAAACCAAATCCCGCCGCTTCGATCTGTTCACGGCTCATATCGGTAATATGAAAATTGCCCCTCGGCGTTCTAACGGTTTCACCCGTCAAAAGGCTGTCGGGGGTCGCTTCCGGCTGCTGCTTTTCAAGCTGCCCGTCCTTGTAGGAATATCCTTGCGCCGCGATTGCTTCAAGGGTCTTGCCCGTAACGTCGCCATAAATCCGCTTGTCTGCGTCAACCAGCATTTGCAAAGTGTCTTGTACGGTGTCGGACAAGGCTTGCTGCTGTTCGGGCGGCAGCTTGTCAAATACGGGGGTCTGCTGCTCCTGCAAAAACTCCGGCACTTGCTGAAAACCGATACTGTCTACATAGTGGGCGGTGTCCTCGTCGTTCTGATGAAGCACAACAATGTCGGAAACGGAAAGGCTATGCCCCTTAAAGTCGGCGGGGTGGTCGATATTAAACCTTTCCCAAATGTCGCCCAGCGTCATATCCTTTGTAAGCGGTGCAGTATAGACGAGTTCATAATTTACCCGGTCAATGGTAAGTCCAGCCGCTTGCAGACGGTCATAAGGCTCAAAGCGCAAGTCCCTTGTTTCGTCCCCGCGCTTTAACTGATAAATGGAAAAGGTATCGCCCTGCTCCTGCTCGGCTTGCCGCTGCTGCTGCAACTCGGTAAAATGCCCCTCAATCTCGGTAATGAGTTCCTTTGCGGTGGTCTGTATTGTTTCAAGGGACGCTTTTAACTCGGTCATTTCCTTGCCGCTGCTCCAACCAGCCACATAGCCGAAAGAGTAATCGGAAGTATCAAGGCCGAAATGCTGGCAAACCGTATAAGCGACGCTTTCCGCTTCTACCTCGCAGGTATGGCGGTCAACGCGGTTTTGCTGCTCCGGCGGGGCGTTTAAGTCTACGTCGTGCAGCTTCGCATGGGCGATTTCGTGAATGGCGGTCTTTACCGCCTGTAATTCACTCACGCCCTCTTTGATTGCAATACGCTTGTCGGTCAAACTGAAATACCCATTTGCGCCGTTTGTGATCTGCTCAAATGCAATCGGGACGGGGGACGCTTTTTCAAGGGCGGCGAAAAAATCCTCGTACTGCTCCACATCGGCAAGCAGCGGTTTAACGGAAAGGTCGGGAAACTCCTTGCCCTCGGTCTGCGAAATATCAAAGACGGTTATAACCTTAAAGGCGGGGACGGTGATTTCCTTTTCTTCCTTTACCACTTTTCCCTCGCGGTCAAGCATGGGCTTTCTCGTTTCGGGGTCGATTTTATCAACCAGCTTTTTCACCTTGTAGGGCGCGGGGGCAAAGATTTTAATGCCTTTCTCGCCTTTCTTTACATGGCGGTCAAACTCCTTTTCCCATTGACGGAAGCCCATTACCAAATTGCCGCCCTGCATAGCAATTAGGATAGTGTTATTCAAACTATAATCATGGAACTTTGACATAGCGGTTAGAAACTCTTTGTAGCGGTCGCTGTCAAAAATCGCCTGTACGCCCTGTTCCAAACGCGCGGTGATCTCCTTTACCTTTTCGGCGGGCTTTTCGGAAGTAAGGATAATGGGGACGACGGGGCGGGGCTGCTGCGGCTCTGCGGCCTGTGCGTCTGCTTGCTGCGTTTCGGCTGCGTCCATATAGGCTTTGTCCTGTTCGCCGCGCTCCGGCTGCGGGTAACTCATAATGCGGTATTCTTCCGGCACTTCGCGCCCCTCAAACTGACGCTCCCACTCGTCGCCGCTTTCCACGATATAGCCGTACTCGGTAAACGCGCCTTTTTCCTGCGCGGCAGCGTTCCTGCCAAAAGTAGAAAGGTCAATGCCGCCTTTCCATTCTTCGGGCATTTGTACCATGCCGGATTGATTTAAGTAATAGTCGCCCAAATCGTGGTAGTTATGTACTTCGGGGATATGGACGTAAAAATCCACGTTGTAGGTGAAGTCAATTACCTGTCCAATATTTGCAAGCCCGTTTTTCTGCTGCAAAGCTGCGTTCAGCTTGCCAACCTCGGCGGGGTCAAGCTGTTCGAGCCGCGCCGCAAGAAAATTGAGTTCGTCCACGTCGGCGGCGCATACCATTTCATAAGGCAAGGCAATATGTTTCTCCGGGTCGTCGGAAAAGCCGCGAATGGAAAAATCCTGCGGGTTATCGGCGGTAATGCCGACGCTCTGCATGGCTTCGTGAAGCTGCTCCTTTGTGGCGGGCATATCCAGCCAATAGCCGCTTGGGTCGCCCGCTTCAAAACGGCTGCGGTTGCCAATCATAATAGAAAACTGTTCGCTCATGTGTTCACGCTCCTTTTCCTGCCCGGTAGTTTCGGGGATAGCTGCCGCCTGTTGCTGCTGCTGCGGGGGTTCTTCGCCCTCTATGGTGTAGTCCGGCATGAGCATACCGTTTACTTTGAAATAGTCGGCGTACTCCTGCGGGATAGGCGGGGAGATTTCCGTAAACAAGCGGTCATACGCTTTGATACGCCCATTCAGATACTTTTCCATAGCTGCCTTGTCGGTGAAAACCTTTCTATCTTGTCCGGCAATCTTCGCTTGGGTTCTGCTTGGGCTGTTGGTGCGCACGCTCCATGTAAGCGTCCATGAATACGGGATAGATTTCTGCGCTTCTTTGTCGTAGCGGGTATTCTCGTAAATGTAGTAATTCATCTGATATACCCGGTTGCTGCGAATATGGCGGTTATGCTCGGTGGTCTGCCACTCGTTAGCGGTGTGCTGCACAACGGTTGTCCTTGTGTATTCAATCGCTTTGTCAAGCAAAAGCGTTTTGCCCGCCTGTTCCTCCCATGCGGCGGCGCGGCTTGAGAGATCGTTAAAAATCGCCTGTTCCGCTGCCGCGCTTTCCTCGCGCATGGCGTGTAGCTGCTCCGGCGGCAAGGAAACATAGGGGGCAATATCCCCGTCCTTTGCTTCAAAATATATCCGGCGTTCTATCCGCATGGTTTCGGCGGTTTCCAATTTGTCATGGTCGTATGAAGAATACGGCATATTGTTTCATCACGTCCTTTCTCGATTTTTAAGGGTTTGGGACTATCCCAACAAGCAAAATGCCCGCGCTCTCTATGGGAAGCGCGGGCATTTCTCGCAAACGGGTACTCGTTTGCTGTGCTTGCTATGTAGTTGTTTTTATCCGTAAACGCCTGTTTCTCTCGCTTTGGGCTTTCTGTCTGCGGCGTATCTTTGCCGCGCAATCGGGGCAGTATTTCGCCCGGTTGCTGCCCGCCGCAAACGTGCTGCCGCATACCGCGCAACGCTTCAAATCGGTTTCCCCGCTGCGGGTGATCTGTTCGCAAAGCTGCCTGTCGGCGGGTAATACCGCTTCGCGGAAATAGCGGCATAACAGCGAATAGCTGATACTCTGCACACACACGCAAGTTTCCCCGTCGTCCAGCAGCAGACAATTCCCGCAATCGTTGTTTGCACAAGCGGCGCGGGTCATTTTCTTTACGGCGCGGTATTGCTTTTCATCAAGCCTTATCATTTTCGGTTCTGCTCGACGCGGAAGTTTACATACTTGCCGCCTGTGTCGGCAAGCAGCACAACTCCGTCAAAGGTCTTTCCCGTCTTGGTCGAGTACATACCTTTGATTTTTACCTTTCCGTCTTTCAAAAGGGCGGCGGCAATCGCCTTTGTGAAAGCCTTTTTGCGCTGCTCAAAAAAGCGGTCATTCTTCCACATCACAAAGCTGCAAGCCCTGTCGGAGCAGTAAAAGTTTTTCTTGCCCTCGTAAACCGCCGCGCCGCAACGGGGGCAAGTGCCGATTGCTTCCCGCTGCGGGGTAAACAGCTTCGCTTTATCCTCGGAAATCGCGGAATAGGTCTTGACAAGCCCCGCTGTCATTTCCTCAATCCCGCGCATGAAGTCGGCGGGGCTGTCGCTGCCCTTTGCAATCCCGGTAAGGCGCGTTTCCCATTCTGCCGTAAGCTGCGGGGACGTAAGGCTGTCGGGCAGGATAGCGGCAAGGTTATACCCGTCCTTTGTGGGGATTAGCTTTTTGCCCTTGCGCTCGGCAAAGCCCGCACTAATGAGTTTTTCAATGATACCCGCCCGCGTTGCGGTAGTGCCTAACCCTTTGCGCTCTGCGTCCTCCGGCGTTTCTTCCTTGCCCGCGTTCTCCATAGCGGACAGAAGCGTATCTTCGGTATATGCTTTCGGGGGCTGCGTGTAACACTCGGAGATCTCCGCTGCCGGATTGTCAAAGGTCTGCCCCTCGGCAAGCGGCGGCAAAACGGTTTCCGGCTCTGCGTCCTCGTCCTGTTCCTCGGACGCGGCGCGGGACAGCTTTTCAATCTCACGCCACCCCTCGCAAAGCGTCGTCTTTCCCTTTGCGGTAAAGGTATAACCGCCGCAAGAGATAACCGCCGTAACCGCTTCATATTCATAGGGCGCGGCTGCGGCGCAAAGCAGCTTCGCGCATACAAGGGTCATAAGTTTTGTTTCGCTGTCGGTAAGGGAAGAAAAGCCCGTTTTCAAAAACTCGGCTGTCGGCAAAATAGCGTGGTGGTCGGTTACTTTGCTGTTGTCGCAAACCCTTGTAAGGTCTGCTTGCAGCTTCACGTCCCGCATAAAGGGAAGCAGCGAACAAAGCCCGGTAATGAGTTCCTTTGTGCTGTCCTGCATATCGGAAGTGATATATTTGCTGTCGGTGCGGGGATAGGTCAAAAGCCGCTTTTCATAGAGGGCTTGCGCATAATCAAGGGTCTGTTTCGCCGTAAACCCGTACAGGCGGTTGGCTTCGCGCTGCAACGCGGTAAGGTCAAACAGCTTCGGCGGTGCAACGGTCTTTTTCTCTTTTTTGAGGGAAGTACAAACGGCTTGCGATTTCTCGCAAGCCGCTTTCATCTGCTGCGCTGCCGCTTCGTCGTTCAACCTTTCGGACAAAGCCGAAACACCGCCCGCGTCCAGACGGACAACATGATATTTTTCTTTCTTAAAGCTGCTGATCGCATAGTCGCGGTTTACCAGCATGGTAAGGGTGGGCGTCTGCACTCTGCCGACATTCAGCGTTTTGTGATAGAGGATAGAGAAAAGGCGGGTCGCGTTAATCCCGACAAGCCAATCTGCCTTTGCTCTGCAAAGCGCGGATTGATAGAGGTTGTCATAGCTGCGCCCGTCTTTGAGGTTTGAAAAGCCCTCGCGGATTGCGCTTTCTTCCATACTGCTAATCCAAAGGCGGGAAAAGGGCTTTTTGCAATTTGCCTGTTCATAGACAAAGCGAAAAATGAGTTCTCCCTCGCGCCC
This sequence comes from Erysipelotrichaceae bacterium 66202529, assembly GCA_017161075.1. Classification (NCBI taxonomy): domain Bacteria; kingdom Bacillati; phylum Bacillota; class Erysipelotrichia; order Erysipelotrichales; family Erysipelotrichaceae; species Erysipelotrichaceae bacterium 66202529. Next base: position 3,764,703 of record CP046174.1, read on the forward strand.
GCTGTCGCACGCATTGACAATCTCGGAAACGTCGCTGCGGTGCATAAGGTCTTTGAGTACGGAAAACTGCTGCTCCTTGCCGTTGGCAACGGTAAACTGCCAATCCTGCGGGACAATGGGGAGATCGTCATACTTCCATTTTCGGTACTGCTCGTTGTAGGTCGCCGCGTCCGCAAGGCTAATCAAATGCCCGATACACCAGGACACAAGGTAGCCGCCGCCCTCAAAATATCCTCTGCGCTTTTCATTCGCGCCAAGTACGGCGGCAATCGCCGCCCCGACGCTCGGTTTCTCTGCAATTACAAGTTTCATACTTTCTCGTCCTCCTGCTCGGTTTCTAATTCTTCCTCGTCCTCGTCGTCCTCGTCAAAATCGAGATCGTCAAGGTTGCTGCTGCCTTTTGCCGCGTCCTTTTTGGGCTTCATAATCTTAAAGTAATAGAACGCGCCGCCGCCCACTGCGGCAAGAAGCAGCACGACAAGCAGAATAGCACCGCCCATGCCGCCGCCTTTATCTTCCTCCGGCTCCGGCTGCTCGGTTTCTTCCGGCTCCGGCTCGGCTTCCTTGCCCGCGCACTCGCTCATATTGACGCTGCAAACGGGGCAATCGGTGTTGACGCTTCCGGCAACGCATTTTTCAGTACAGCTACAAGCGGGGGCTTCGGTCTGTTCGTCCTCCATAAGCTGCAAAAGGTCTTTTTCATCAACTTGATTGAGGAAATGGACGGTGTTTTCTCCGTCCTCGGCGCGGTCAATGATGATGTAAAAATAGTTTCCGTTTTTCGTAACGACGGTAATAAACTGCTTATCGCCGGACGCTTCGCCCGTTATGTCGTCCACAAGGCTCATGTTGCCCTCCGGCGTTAAGGGCTGCGGCTCATAGCCGCCCGTCGTTTCTTCCGGCTCGGTTTCGGTTACGGGGGTAGGCGGCTCGTCGCTCACATCACCGCCGCCCGCAAAAGCGGTAACAGAAAAGCCGCCCATGAGTACAAGGGCGGCAAGCAAAGCGGTAACGCTGCGGAACAGTTTTTTATGCTTCATCTTCGGTTTCCTCCTGTTCGTCGGTATAGTCTGTGTCCGGCTGCGGCAAAATGATTTCGCCGTTGGCATAGGCGGAGAGGAACGCGGCAAGCTGCGCCCCGTCAAGGTGTACCGCTTTCACCATTTGAACGATCTGCGCGTTTTCTTCCTCGATTTTCTGCGCTTCAAGGTCTTTCAGCCTTTTTTGGTATTCAAGGACTTTCGCCCTCGTTTTCTCAATATCCCTTTCGATACGGTCAAGTTTCGTGTTTGCCATAGAAATAAACTCCTTTCAAAGTCAGTTGTAATGTAGCCGCCCATAGGCGTAAAAATGGGATTGCCAATAGCTTGTATCAAGTTTTGCGTATTGTATCGGGTCGCCACAATGCAGCATGACGGGGCTTCCGTCCCCGTCCTCGCCAACGTAGATACCCACATGAGATACCCCCGGTGTGTCATATGTACCCGTAAAGAAAACCAAATCCCCCGGCTGCGGGTTGGAAACGCGGGTTGAAATGTTGTAAAGCCCCTGCGCCCCAAGTCTGCCCGTATTGTATAAGCCGCTGTTCGTCAGCACATAGCTAACAAAACCGCTGCAATCAAAAGAGGTTTCCGGGCTGCTGCCGCCCCACACATAAGGAAAACCGACATACTTTTCCGCTTCCTCAATGAGCCGCGCAAACTGTTCATCTTCCAGATAGGCGGGCGGGATTTCATAATCCGCTGGCGGGTTTTCATAGTATTTTGAAATATAGCCGGATTGCGGGAAAAGATCGGGTCTGTTTCCCAGCGACGACATATACATAGCGTACATGGATAGCTGTTCCTCGCCCATAATGTAAACGGGAACATGGGAGAGGTTGAAGTTTTCCAAATCCACATTGAGAATGTAATAGTTATAGGCTACTTCAACGTCGTATTCGTTGCCTTCGCTGTCCGTCCGCGTTTCGGTGCGGTAGCGTACCTCGACTTCCTCCGTAACCGTCAAGATATACTGTTTATCAAAGAGCATTTCAAGGGTGCTTTGCGCTTCATCGAGAGTAAACACGCCCTCATGCCAAGCGGAGAGGATAGAGATTAGCACATACGGGTCATGCTCGATCTCGTCAGCCGTTACCCGGTATTCGTCATAGCCGGGGTATTCGCTTTCGATGTTATCCAGCATATCCTGTAACTCGGCTTCCATAGCGACATACGCGCTTTCTGCGCCTGTAATATCCGCGTCCTCGGAGAGATAGGACGACGCAATCAAGCCGCTGCCGCTGTTGCCGCCGAACAGGGAACAAGAGGACAAGCCGCCGAAAAACAGAAGCACGATAAAGGCAATCCCGCCCACAATCAAACAGCCTTTCCAATGCCGGACGACAAAGAACGTCGCCCGTTTGGTTTCCTGCGCCGTTTTCTTCGCCGCCTTTGCGGTGGCTTCGGCGGTCTTTTTCACCTTGCCGCCCGTTTTCAACGCCTTTGCATACTGCTTTTTAATGCGCTGTTTTTGCCAAAAACGGGAAATCGGGTTGGAGTGCGCAAGGGCGGGGTTATCATGCAGCGCCTTTTGGTAGAGGAAATCGGCGTTTGCCTTTGCTGCCTTTTTCTCGGCTGCTGCCGCCGCCCGGTAAGGTTTCAGCTTATGGCTGCGTATGCCGCGTTTTACTGCCCGCGTCGTCATGCCGCCCGCTTTCTCGCCCACAAGTTCTATCCTGTGTCCGCTTTCCACACCGACGTTTTCTTTCTCCACCTCATAGATTTTTCCATGTACGGCGGCGTCCAATTCCTGCGCCGGACGGGATAACGGGTTATGACGCAACTTGCCGTTTGGGGGCTTATCCGTTTTTTCAAAAGCAAGGCGCGTCTTTGCTTTGCCTTTGGCTTCGTCAAAAACGCGCTCTTTTGTGATTTTGGTCTGTTTGGGGATAGCTGCCCGCGCTTTGTCTAAACGGTCAGCCGCCGTATCGGATTTTTTGATTGCCTTTTGCAGGTCCGGCGTTGCCCGTTCCGCTTCGGAAAACTGCAAGCGGGACGTATGGGTTTTAAGCTGTGCTGCGTCAAGGGTCTTTTTCTCCGCGCCCTTTTCAAAGTGGCGGCTAACCTCTGTGCTGATACGTTGGGTTGTCTTTTCTGCTGCTCCCGCTACGGGGGCTGAATAGTTTTCCTCCGGCGGTCTTTCGCTGATACTCGTTGTTTCGCCCGTCGTAAGGTTTTCCGCAATCGCCCCGTCGCGGGTCATTTTCTGCGTTACCTTGTCGGGGGCTTTTAATTCCTTGCTCAATGTTCATCACCTCCAATACGCTGTTTTGCAAGGGTGCAGTATTCGGGGTTGATCTCTATACCCACATAGCGGCGGGAAAGGCTTTTTGCCGCCGCTGCGGTCGTGCCGCTGCCTAAAAACGGGTCAAGCACAATCCCGCCGACAGGACAGCCCGACAAAATGCACGTTTCCGCAAGTTTGGGCGGGAACGCTGCAAAATGCCCGCCGCGATAGGAAGCTGTGTTGATCTGCCAAACGTTGCGGCGGCTGCGGACGGGGGAAATCATTTCGTCGGTGTATGCGCCTTTCCTGCGGGGACGGTTGATTTTCTGCGGCTGGTTTTGCCCCGGAACGGTAGCGGCATATTTGTTGCCTTTCCCAACTCCGCTTTTCAGCCGTACCGCCGTTGTGGGGGCTATCGGCTCGGCTACTGCTTGCCAATCATAGTAATATTTCTTTGACTTGGTAAGCAGAAACACATATTCATAGCAGCGCGTCGGTCTGTCCCGCGTGCTTTCCGGCATGGCGTTTCCCTTGTGCCAAATGATAGAACTGCGCAAATACCAACCGTCGCCCCGCAAGGCAAGGGCTACAAGCCACGGAATACCGATTAGGTCTTTCGGCTTGCAGCCGGGGGCGCGGTGGTTTACCGCCACTTGCTGCCCGTTCCTGCCTTTGGGGTATTTCGGGTCTTGGTGGTCGGCTTTGCTGCCTGTGCCGCAATAAGTGTCCGCGATATTCAGCCAACAAGTACCCTCCGGCGTAAGCACCCGCTTTACCTCATGGAAAACCGCCGTAATGCGGGAAACATATTCCTCCGGCGTTGCTTCCCGCCCGATCTGCCCGTCTGTGCCGTAATCGCGCAAAGCATAGTAGGGCGGGGACGTTACGCAACAATCCAAACAGTTATCCGGCAAGGTTTGAAGCACCTGCAAGCTGTCGCCGCAATAGATTTTATCCGTTTCTATCCTCATGCCGACACCTCGCCGGGCTTGGTCGTCATTACGCGGTAGAGTTCCGTATCTTTCGGGAAACGGTCAATAAAGGGCAAAATCACGTTGCCATAGAAGATAAGTCCCTCGCCCGCTTCGGAATGGGTTACATAGGTCATTTGCTGCTGCGAAATGTTAAGCTGCTTGGCAAGGATTTCCCGGTCGCCCTGGGCTTGGTTGAGCATATAGACAAAATCGCTGTTTTCAAAAACGTTTGAAACTTCTCTGCTCGTCAAAAGGTCTTTGACGTTCTGCGTGATACCTGTCGGAATACCGCCCCACTTGCGAAAACGCTTCCAAATCTCGACGGAATAGGCGGCGGTCTGTTCCTCTTTCAAGAGCAAATGAAACTCGTCGATGTAATACCGCGTCGCCTTGCCCTCGCTGCGGTTTACCGTTACTCTGTTCCATACTTGGTCTTGGACGATAAGCATACCGACTTTTTTAAGCTGCGTACCGAGTTCCTTAATATCAAAGCAGACAAGGCGATTATGAATGTCAACGTTTGTCCTGTGGTTAAAAATGTTCAAGCTGCCGTTTACATAGAGTTCCAATGCCGCCGCGATACGCTGCGCTTCCTTTTCCGGCTGCTTCTTGATTTCGTCGTAGAGGTCGCCCAAAATCGGCATATTTTCAGGCTTCGGGTCGGCAAGGTAGTTGCGGTACACGCTGATAACAGCGCGGTCAATCAAGGTCTTTTCAACAGCTTCCAGCCCGTTTTTACCGCCCATAATCAACTCACAAAAGGAAAGGATAAAATCGCTCTTTAAGGCTATGGGCGTGTCGCCCTCGCTGTAATTGAGGTTAATATCCATAGGGTTAATGTACTGCGTGCTGTTCTGCGAAACCTTGATAACCTGTCCTTTCAAACGTCCGACAAGGGGGTAATATTCGGCTTCGGGGTCGCAAATGATAATATCATCTGCCGTAATAAGAAAAGCGTTTGTGATTTCGCGTTTTGCAGAAAAACTTTTGCCGCTGCCCGGTGTGCCGAGTATCAAGCCGTTGGGGTTTTTCAGCTTCTTTCGGTCGCACAAAATCATGTTGTTGGAAAGGGCGTTTAAGCCGTAATACAATGCTTCGCCGCTTTGGAACAGCTCTTGCACCGTAAAGGGAACGAAAACGGCGGTGCTGCTGGTCGTCAAGCCGCGCTGGATATGGATAAGGTTTTCCCCCAACGGGATAGAGGACATAAGCCCCTGTTCCTGCCGGTAGTCAAGGCGGGTCAAAATGCAGTTGTATTTCTGTGCGATTGCCGCCGCCCCAAATACTTCGTTATCCAATTTCTGCTTGGTATCTGCAAGGTTTAAGACAAGCAGCGTGAGCAGAAACATTCTTTCGTTGCGGCTCTGCAAATCGCGGAGTAGGTTTTTTGCTTCCCCGCCGTAGGTGGCAAGGTCGGACGGAATAATATCCATGTCATAACCGCTGCGGATTGCTTTCTTTTGTTCTTCAATCTTCATGCGGTCAAGGTCGGTGATCTTGCGCTTAATCGTCTTGATTGCTTCGTTGTGGTCGATACTCTGAATGTGCAGATTGACGATAATCCCGTTTTCCGCGTCCATGAAGTCGGCAAGCATACGGTCGGAGAGTTCCGGCGCGACGATCTGCAAAAAGGAAACCGCACCAAACTTGCCGCCCATTTGAAACATTCGCCCGTCGCCAAATCGGAAAGAGGACGGGGCGATAAAGTCCTTGACGGAAAGCCCGCTTGCGGGTAGCCATTCCCACGCAAAGTTAAAGCGTTCCCCGTCCGGGTGAAAAATCCCATGCAGCACTTCAAGACGCTGTTTCCCGTCCAATACCCGCGCCGCCGCGCCGATCACCTTAAAATGGTTGAGGGTGTCCGTTTCAATGCGGGCAAGACGCGCCCGCGCCGATCTAATGTCCTTTGCTTCAACGGTAAAGGTGAGAAACTTGGTTTTGATAAGCCCGTTGTTTCCGCGTTCAAGCTGCGTCCTAAGCATTTCGGTGTATTCTGCTCTGATACTGTCGAAGTCGTCATTCTGCGGTGCAATCGTGATACTGTTCTTAAAATCGTCCTTGTTCGCATGGCGGCTGATTAGGGAAAGCTGCACGCTGATAGAAGCGTCGAACGAGTTATACATATCGCAAAGGGCTTCAAAAATGGCGGTTTTGTCGTCCGGCTGCGCAAGCTGATAATTTATATCCTCAAACTCAATGCACTTGGAATACCGCCCGTTTGCAAGGCGGCAAATCCCGTCCTTATACATTCGCTCAAACGGTATGCTGTCCTGCGCCGTATGGGGCTTCCCGTCGCCCTTTGCCTGTCGGATAAGGGTATCTATCTGTTTTCTTTCCTGTCGGGAAAGTTTACGCTTTTCGTTTTGGGTGTTTTTCTTTTCCTTTGACAATCGCCCGTACCTCCTTATCTAATTGCTCTTGCCGCGCAAGGGCGGCATAAAAATTGTTGGTCTGATAAGGTCGCTCTTTGGGGCGAAGAAACTTCACTTCCACAAATTGCCGAATAATCACTTCCAGCGGTTGCCCGTTTTTCTCGTACATGGCAAGCAAAAACATAGGCAGCATGGCAAGCACCATGCACAATGCCGCTGCGCTCGTTCCAACGCTGCCTTTTACCAAAAAGAACAGCGGCAGTCCGATTGCCACCGCCGCGCTGAAACAAATTAGCTGTCGTTTCGTAAGGTTGAACATTACCTTGCTTTTGATTTTTGTTAAGTCCTTTGGGACGGTTACATACGCCATTTCATACCTCCTTTCTGCCCGGAATGTAATCTTCAAAGCGGGGAACAGCATAGAAAAGCCGCTTGTTGTTTACCCATCGTTGCAAATGGCGGGTAACAGGCGGGGCGGTTGGACGCTCGTAAATCATCACATACGGGTCAAAGCCCATAGCCCGCAAGGTGTTCACGCGGTATAAATCCTGTTCGTGAGTGCTGCCGTAGTTGGTAAGAACATACACGCGCCGCTGGCGGCTGCTTTTAATGGCTGTCAAATCCAAAAAACGTTGGAAATACCCGGTCAAGTCCTCGTCGGGATTATCCCATGCAAAATGTACCGCTTTTATCCGTACCCGATTTAACAGGCTGACATTATCCCTGTTCACAAGGCGAATATCCAGCCCTTGCGAAAAATCCACCCATGCGCGGCTTCGTATAAGCTGCTCAATGAGATTTTCATGGTCGGGACAGGCAAGCAGATTAGCGTCCATGATTTTTATTTCCGGCTGCCATTTCCAAAACTCGGACAAATCCGCAACCTTAACGCTTTTGCGCCCCTCTTTACCGCTGACAATGCAAAACCCGCAATTTCTCGGACAACCCCGGCTTAAAAAGCCGTAGGCAATCCCGAAAAACTGCGGGTAGATAGAATAATCCGGGTAACTGTGTTCCACTTCCGGCGGCAAGCGGTTTTTCGTGTCGTAGCCCGTACCGCCGAAAATAACCTGTTCCGCGTTGGTAACGGTTATCGTGTCTTTGGAATAGGTGTCCGTAAAGACGCGGCTTTTATATACAAGGTCGTACCGCCCCTTTGCGTTCCACCATTCCACCGTATGCCCCTTTGCTTTATGATACGCGGATAGCTTCATCAAGCAGAGGTTGGGGAAATTATGGCTGTCAACGTCGATTAAGCCGATTTTCAAATCATAACTCACCCCCTTAATGTGCCGAAAAGACGCTCTTTGCAAGGCTCCCCGTTTTGAAAAGGGTAAAGCACAAGAGGACGGTATAGCCCATGCAAGCCCAGATCGCGCCGGAAATGTCGTCGGTTGCTGCGATTGTCTGTATCAAGACCGCATAAATGCCCACGCACACCAAAATCAAAAACGCCTGAAAACCAAGCGCAAGCAAAGATTTTAAGTAATTCTGTCCCATGCTGCCCCATTCGTGATTTACCATTGTTGCCATAGGGATAGGGGCAACGCTCGTTACAAGATATATTTCAATCATGCGCCCATACACCACAAGCATAATGCAGATTGACAGGGCTTTCATGGTAAGCCCTACAAAGAGGGATTGAAACCATAACCCCAAAAGACCGCCCACGCTCATAGCGTCGAGTTTTGCTTCAATGTCGGTAATGACGGTGGTAACGTCTATGCTTGTATCGGATATGATAACCCCCGCGCTCTGATTGACGACGCTCTGCGTAACGTCGAAAACTCCCATGACGATGTTCCAAGTGTTTGTTACCAGCAGCACCGCAACAAAGGTCTTAAAAATCCATTTGAAGAAAATCCAAGTGTCGAGATCGTGCAGATTGTTTTTTTCAATTACAATCTGGATTAGTTCGTAGCACATGACAAAGGTAATGATAACGCCCGCAATCGGTACAATGACATTTTCCGAAAGGCTGCGTATCATGTTGAATATGCCCGCGTTCCACCCGGCGGGGGTCGTGCCGACTTGCGTTGCGATTTCTCCAACCTCTGTATTTACGCTGTCAAACAAGCCGGAGAGGTTCGATAAAATCCCGTCTGTCAAAATGCCACGAAACCAATCTTCAATCATCTGCCATATCAAAAGTTAATCCCTCCTTTCCCGCGCCCTCCCGTTTCCGAGAGGGCGCGGCGGGTGGTATTTGTTTTAGGCATTATCCAAAAAGTTTGGAAAGAAGCGGAACAAGGGTGCCGCCGATCAAAGCGACGCCGCCGCCCGCCATGAGCTGCTTCATGCCCTGGCTTTTGGCTCCGGGATTGTCGTTGCCGTAACCCTCCATTAAGTTAATGGCACCCCAAATGCCAAGACCTGCGCCAAGCGCGATAACCAAAGTCTGCAATACACCAACTGCGCTGTTAAAGAAATCCATATAAACCTCGCTTTCTGCCGTTGTGCGGCTCAAAAAATGTTATGGAAAATGAAAAATGCCGCCGTTATTCTTCGGCGGCTGCGTCCTCGTCGGACAAATCTATTTCGTATATGTCAAAGGCTTCATCGGGCTTTACGATTGCCGGACGGGTAGACATATACCGTTCCACGTCAAAAGCGTTTCTTTTGTCGAAGTCGGAAAGGTATTTGTAGTTCGGGTGTTTCGTGATGTCGTATTTGTCGCTTAAAAAGGGACGCACACCGCGTAGCTGCAAAATACATTTCCCACCGTCCATAACTGCTATTTCGTCCTGTGTCATCAGCTCCTTTCCTAATTTTTGATAATTCAGTCCATGAGAAACCTGCGTGCCGCGATTTTCGGAAGTGTTGAAACTGTCGATTGTTTCCCGTCCCAAGTTATCCGAAATCTCTTTTGCATTTTTCCCACGTCCTCCCAAAAACAAGGTGCTGTCGGCATTATCAAGTATGATTTCTGCCGCGTCCCTGTAAATGGCTTTTAGCTGGCTCTGCGATTGCAGAATGATAGAAGCGGACATTTCCCTACTGCGGATTGTAGCAATCAATTTATCGAAGCGGGGTATCTGTCCGATGTTCGCAAACTCGTCAAGCAAAAAGCGGACGTGAACAGGCAATTTGCCGTTGTATTCGTCGTCTGCTTTATCACAAAGCAAGTTGAAAAGCTGTGATTGCAAAATAGCGATAACAAAATTAAAAGTGTCGTCGGTATCGCTCATTATGAGGAAAAGCGCGGTTTTCCGGTCGCCCAATGTGTCAAGTTCCAATTCATCATAGGACATGAGTTCCCGGAGTTCCTCTATATCAAAAGGGGCAAGCCGCGCACCGCAAGAAATAAGGATTGACTTTGCCGTTTTGCCCGCCGCCAATTTGTATTTTTTATATTGCTTTACCGCGAAATGGTCGGGGCTGCGTTCTTCCAAATCGGCAAAGAGCAGATCAACGGGGCTTTGGTATTCCTCGTCGTCCTCGCGTGCTTCGCTTGCATTGATAAGTTCAAGCAGCGTTGTAAAGTTCATTTCCTCGGCGGGGGCTTCATACCAAATGTAGCCGATCAACGCGCAATATAGTAACCTCTCGGCTTTCACCCAAAAATCTTCCGCGCTCTTTTCTCCCTCGCCTTTGGTATTGACGATAAGGGTATTGACAACCTTTAACACGTCCTTTTCGCTGCGGATATAGACAAAGGGGTTATAGTGCATACTTTTCCGAAAGTTTATCGTGTTCAGTACCTTAATGCGGTAGCCTGCCCGTTGCAGCAGCTTTCCGCACTCGATTAGGACGGTGCCTTTCGGGTCGGTCAAGACGTAGGAAGAATGAAGCTGCATTAAATTAGGCTTTACGAAAAACCTTGTCTTGCCGCTGCCGCTGCCGCCGATCACCACGACGTTTTTATTTCTCGCGTATTTCGGCTGCTTCGGGCGGCTGTTCATGGTAAGGCGTTCGGTCTGCGTCAAAATGATGTTGTTCTGAAAATCCGGGTCGATATAGGGCTTTATATCTTCGGCGTTGCCCCAACGTGCGCTGCCGTATTCTGCGCCCTTGCGGTATTTGCGGGCATTTTTCCCTTTGAAATAGACAATCAGACGGATAACCACCGCGCCCACAATGCCAATAAGCAAATCCAACGGGTGAACGCTCGGCAAGGCATTTGAAAACGCTTCGGAAAATCCCTGTGTGATATTGAGTATCTTTTCGGAAATATCCGCGCCGGGGGCAAGCCGCACCGCCTGTCCCACCTTATCAAAGAGATAGACAAAGAACACATACGGGATATTCGGGATTATCAGCTTTTTGTAGTTTATCTGCTTCATATCTCGCGCCCCCTGTCTATTTTCTTTACCTTGTCGCGGGCGGCGTTAAGCTGCTTCGCCTTGTCCTTTGCTGCGGCAAGGGCTTTGCGGATAGAGGGCTTTTTATCCCTGTTCAGCTTCTTTGCGGAAAACTCTTGAAACGCTGCGGTCATAACGTCCGCGTCCCTGCCTTTGAAAAACACAAGGTAACGGGTCTGTTCGCCCTTAACCTTTTTCAGCGAAAAATCTATGTTGTATTTCTTCGCGGTACTCTCAAAGGCTTTGATATTGCTGTCGGTGATCTCGATGTTGGAAACCCCCGCATTTTGCTTCATAAGCTGCCGCATGGTCTGTTTCCCATGCGGTGCTTTGCTTTTCTGCTCCAAAAACTTCTTGATTGCTTTCTGTAACGCCTGTTCGGTAAGCCTTGCCGCGCCTTTTCCCACGTTGACGGATAGGGCAATCGTTTTTTGGGTTACTTCCTCCTGCAAGGTATCAACTCCTTTCCCGGTAAACTGCGGCTATGCTCATTTGCTGCCGTAAAAGTCGTGATTGACAAGGGCGGTATAGTAGCTGTCAATGGTACTCGGCGCGTTGAACAGCACCGCTTTTAGATACTGCTTGATGTTGCGGATTTTGGTTGTGTTCTCCCTCATGCAGTCCAAAACAAACTCAACGTGGCTGCTGTTCAGCTTCATAAACTTTGATTTGACAAGTTCGGCGGGGTAGTCGTCCCCGGCGATACGGATTGTCTTTCGGGCTGTGCAGACGGTTTCCAGCATGATTTCTACAATCTCGTCCAAACGGTCTTTATCCATTTTGGGGTCTTGAATGAGAATGTCATAGTCGATGTTTTCTTTGATGATTTCCCGATAAATCTCTATTGCACTGTTTGTTTTCGCTTCCGTTCTTTTCCTTTCCGGCGGCGCAGCCGCTTCGTCCTGCTCATAAGGCAAGGGATTTAGGGAATGGAAAGGAATGGAATGGGTACTTGATAGATCAGTAATTGATTGTTCTTTACTTGATATATCTTTATTTAATTGCGTTGGATTTTCCAACGTAGGTTTTTCCTGCGTAGGTTTTTCCAACGTTGGATTATCCAATGTTGGATTTTCCAATGTAGGTAAATCCAATATAGGCGGCTGTCCGCCGCTGGTAGCTGCTTCCGGCTCTCGCGGCTGCGGCTGCTCGTATATGACGTAATCTGCGCCCCGCAAGCGTCCCTTTTCGTCGCGCTCCCGGCTGCGCACGATATATCCGGCTTTTTCGAGTTCCTTTACCGCTTCGCGGATTGCGTCGATCTTCTCCCGGTTGATATGGGATAAGCCCGCAAGGGTATAATCCCAATCTTCGGGCAGCGAAAGCATTTGCGACAACAAGCCCTTTGCCTTTAAGGACAATTCCTTGTTTCGCAAGTGGTGGTTGCTCATAACGGTATATCCCGTATTTCGCTCCACTCTGAAAACTGCCATATTTCCTCACTTCCTCTCTTGGTATGCGTGGACAATTAGAAAGCCGTTTTCGGCTGTTTTGGTATTGCAATATGCCCTTTGCCGTTTTCGCGTCTGCAAAGCCGCATGGCACAAGGGCTTTTGCCCGTCTATTTGTCCATGCTGGCGTGCGTTTTCCGCGTCCTTTTGCCGGGGCAATAGGGACACTCTTTGAAAACGCAAAACTCATATTTCCATTGTGGGCGGTAGAAACGGCAAGTACCGCAATCTTCATCATCTCCGGCACAACCGGATTGATAGCGGTCAAATCCCGGCTTCTGCTGCATGATCAGTTCAAACGCCCGCTGCTTGCCCTTTGTGAAATACATTCCGGCTGCGCCTCCTTTCCTGCGGGCATAAAAAAACGGCGTTACTTTCTCCCCAAAAGGGGTTAAGGTAACGCCGCTTGTGTGCGTATTCAGTTTTTAACACATTCCCTGTCTATCCGCTGTCCGCAAAACCATTGATTTTATTAGCTTTTTGCCGCTATCGCTATCACACCTCATTATTTGAAAGACCGAGCTTTCAGAGAATGATTGAGGATATAGAAGCAGGAAAAATCAACTGCGTGGTAACGAAAGACCTTTCCCGTCTGGGAAGAAATTACATCATGACAGGACAATATACGGAATTGTATTTTCCCAGCCATAACGTCCGTTACATAGCGATTGACGACGGTGTAGACAGCGAAAAAGGAGAAAGCGAGATTGCACCATTTAAGAACATTATCAATGAGTGGGTGGCAAGAGATACGAGCCGTAAAGTGAAATCGGCATTTCGTACAAAGTTTGCAGAGGGTGCTCATTATGGGGCTTATGCTCCGTTAGGATATAAGAAGCACCCAGACATCAAAGGAAAACTGCTTGTTGATGAAGAAACAAAATGGATTGTTGAAAAAATCTTTTCTCTTGCCTATCAAGGTTACGGTAGTGCTAAAATCACAAAGATACTGCGAGAGGAAAAAGTTCCGACAGCGTCTTGGCTGAATTTTACAAGATATGGTACGTTTGCACATATCTTTGAGGGAAAGCCAGAAAGCAAGCGTTATGAGTGGACAATCGCTCATGTCAAGGCAATTTTAAAAAGTGAGGTTTATATAGGAAACAGCGTTCACAATATGCAGTCTACGGTTTCATTTAAGAGCAAGAAGAAAGTAAGAAAGCCCGAAAATGAATGGCTCAGAGTTGAGAACACCCATGAGCCGATAATTGACAAGGAAGTGTTCTATCGTGTGCAGGAGCAGATAAAGTCCAGACGCAGACAGACAAAGCAAAAAGAAACACCGATATTTGCAGGGCTTGTCAAATGTGCGGATTGTGGCTGGTCTATGCGATTTGCGACAAACAAGGCAAACAGGACACCATACAGCTATTATTCGTGCAGTTACTACGGACAGTTTGGCAAAGGTAACTGTTCTATGCACTATATCCGCTATGACGTTCTGTATCAAGCCGTACTGGAACGATTGCAGTATTGGGCTAAGGTTGTTCAGCAGGACGAGGAAAAAGTGCTGAACAAGATACAGAAAGCAGGCAATGCAGAAAGAATACGGGAAAAGAAGAAAAAAGCAAGTGCATTGAAGAAAGCGGAAAACCGACAGAATGAGATTGACCAGTTGTTTGCGAAGATGTATGAAGATAGAGCCTGTGAGAAGATAACGGAACGAAATTTCGTCATGCTGTCTAGTAAATACCAGCAGGAGCAGATAGAACTGGAACAGCAGATAGCGAGCCTAAGAGAAGAATTAAATAAAATGGAACAGGATATGATAGGTGCTGAAAAGTGGATTGAGCTAATCAAGGAATATTCTGTACCAAAGGAACTGACAGCACCGTTATTAAATGCAATGATAGAAAAAATCCTTGTTCACGAAGCAACAACGAACGAGGATAACGAACGAATACAGGAAATAGAGATATACTACCGATTTATTGGAAAAATAGACTGATAAAGAGGTTCATATCTTTAACTAAGGGAAACCGGCAGCAGCTTTCCGGATATATCTACACTTCCCATTTTAGCACGAATTTTTGATGTCAGTATTGATGAACTGTTGAATTTTGAAAAAAACCTGAGTGATGAACAGGTCAAGGAGCTGTGCGAGGAAATGCTGCAGCAGTTTCAAGCTGCGCCATTCAAAGAGGCCATGGCGTATGTGAACGGAATTTTACGCCAGTATCCCAATAGTGAGGCCCTGAAATTATCAACAGCACGCTTATATATGCAGGTACTTCTACTGGTACAGGAGGAAGCGCAGGCAAACGAATTTCTGGAGCTGGCGAAGCAGCTGGCACAGGAGGTTTTACAGTCCGCAGATTTGGAAAACAAGCAGCTTGCGGGTATACTCTGCGTAAATTTTATGTCGATGGAGCAGCGCTATGAGGAAGGTCTGGAGCTGCTGCAGAGGCTGCCAAGGCTTGCGGATACCTCTGCTTTACAGGGAACGCTTGCTTTAAAAATCAAGGATGAGGATGAGGCAAAGCAGATGCTGCAGGCCCAGCTGTTCTCACATTATAATCAAATCGGTATGATACTGATGAATTTATGCAGTCTGGCAATGCGTCATCATCACCTGGATGCAGTCAACATCTATCTGGAGCTGATAGAAGCATTAAACCGTTTATTTGGTTTTCCGCTTTCCATCACTACACAGCTATACAGGTATACAGCAGAGCTGCAGGATGAGGAACGTACACTGCGCTATGTAAAGGAATATATTGCACAGCTGAAAACGATGGATCAGCTTAAAGAGCAGTATATGGCGCAGCTGCATAACAATCCATGGTTTGATCATGTACAGCTGAGCGGCACAAAACTGCCGAAGGGAATCATGCAGCCGCATGTAAAGGAGCTGCTGGAGGAGATGTTGCAGTGTGAAGCCCTTTCGTTTGAGAGTGTGCAGGAGCTATTGAAAAAGGAAATACGCATGCTTTCCAGGCAATAAGATAGAAAAAGGCTGTACTGTAAAAGGTATCGGTGTTTCAAAGCAAAAGCATTGTGAATAGGATCCTTGACAGACGTTATTCATGAGTATTTAAAGGATGGCAAAATGCCCGTAAAGCAGAGAGACTGACGCAAAAGGAAATAAAAGACAAAGAGCAGTGATCCTACAGGGTATGCTTCTTTGTCTTTTTTCATAACCGTATGTATTATGTATATAGCTAGGCTTATTTATTTTGCATATATGCAAGCAAAGCGTTTAAGCCGGCTTTGTCTGCATTTGTTTCACATTAGATAGGCAGCTATAACAACTCTGTTCGCAAACTCAGTTGTTCCAGCAGGGAATCCTTTTTTTCTTCATCCCGCAGCTTGGCAAAAATCTCATCCTCCACACTGCGAATCCAGTACAGATGTACACCCTCCTGTTTTAGATGCAGTGGAAGTGGATCCGCACTTTTATCATCATCAATTAAAACACAGCCGGAATTTCCTTTTACACGGATATCCAGCGTATGTCCGTGTCCGACACAGTCTATGGCATGCCATGGCAGTGAGCATAGACCGCCAATGGACGAAAACAGCTCGAGCTCTTCTTCTTTGCTCAGGGCCTTGCTTGGATATTTTACAGCAAATTCACAGCGTGCATATGCTTCATATTCTGCATAATAACGGTCTGCATTCGGCATAGAAAACATACCGGTGCCGATTGTGAAGGCATAGGTTTCCCCATCCTGTTCAAAGGTCAGCAGCAGTCTGCTGGGAAAGCGATCCTTGTTTAAATCATAGCAGTTGGTAGCTGCTCCGAAAATTTTACTAAGCTGGGAAAAGTACGTTGTATTGTAGTGTTTCCATACTTCATTGAATTCCTGCTTCCAAAACGCCTTTCCCTCCAGGATGCGCTCCACCATAGGACTTGCATCCTTCAGCTTCCAGGCCACCATGCTGTTTTCCTTTGCATACAGAGCATAGCCAGGAAAATTATGTCCATCTGCCCAGGATGGTATCACACAGACAACCTCACCGTTATATAGCAAGCCGGCAATATGCCCCTCCTTACTCCAGACGATTTCCAGCGCTTCCTCATCCCAGGGCTCCGTATTCATATCCTCATCCACAAACATGCCTGGCAATACCGGTTGATGATCCTGTTCGATTTTTTCCTTCTGGAAGGCCTGCGGTGCCGCAATCAGATTTTTCACCCAGCAGGCAGAGCGGGCAATCAGTCGTTCATTTTCAAAATCCAGGTCATACATATAAAAATAAATGCTTTCCCCGTCACTGATTACATCGGCCGCAATCGGACACAGCGGTGAGTCTGAAAATTTCAGACTCGTTTCCTTGATTTGTTTCATGTATAATCTCCTTTATCCATATGCGTTCATTATACAGGAAAACCTGATAAATAGCACTTACAGAAATTGATTCCGGTTATTTCCAATACAAAAACCCCGGCAGGACTGTGGTAGTTCCTCATGCTAGACGATGAGCTTTTCTACAGGCTGCCAGGTATTTTTGAGTCTGAAGCATATATATCGCAATTAACTATACAGCAAAAAAGCAATGCGGAGTCTTGCCTTTCTGTTTCAACGACAGGCATATATACATACCTGCCCTTCTTCCCTTTGATAAAAGCAAGCTGTTATACAAGCAATGCCTGCTTCCATTTTCCACGTCTATAATAGATAATTCCGGCTATCACAGATACAAGTGTTGCCGCAGGAATCGCAAGACCGATCCCGGTAAGATCATGAGTTCCATACTGGGACAGGATGAATACCAAAGGGATGCGAATGCAAAGAGAGGCTGCGATTCCGTTGATCATGGCGAATAGAGTCCGTCCGCAGCCATTGAAGAAGCCGTTCATTGTAAATCCGAAGGCAACCAGCAGAAAATCATATCGGAAATAATGCAGATATTGTTGTCCCGCGATGATGACAGCACCCTCTGCCTTGAAAATCCGCAAAATACTCTCAGACGATATACCAGCCCAGATAAAGAAAATCATAGAAGCGCTGAATGCAAATAAAACACTGATCCATAAGGCTTTTCCAGCACGTTTCCAGTTTCCGGCTCCGATATTTTGTGCAGCTACGGTACTGATGGCGGATGCGATGGCCGTAGATGGCAGCATGGCAAAGCCTTCAAATTTATTGCAGATACCGGCAGCGGCACTGGCAGCGACGCCAAAGCCATTGATGATAGCAGCTATACATAGGAATGAAATTGCCGATATAACCTCCTGCAGGGAAATAGGAAGACCGATTTTTAACAGCAGGAACGCCTTATCCCTTCGTATGTGAAAGCTGGATAAATGAAAATCAAAGCTGAATTTTTGTTTGCGCAGAAAAATGATGGACAAAACAAGCGATACCCCCTGGGAAAGTGTTGTCGCAATGGCAGCTCCTGCAGCCCCCATCTGCAAACCGGCAACCAGCAGAAAATCGAGTACGATATTACATATGCAGGCTATCGTGATAAAATACAACGGACTTTTGGCATCTCCCAGCCCTCTGAGAACAGCACTGACAGCATTATAACCAAAGCTGAAAATAATGCCCATGCTGCATATATAAACATAACTGCAGGCATCCTGGTAGGCTTCCTGCGGTGTCTGAATGAGCCTTAGCAGCTGTGGTGTCATCACCAGCATTACAACTGTTAACAGGATTCCCAGCAACAAAAAAAGGGTAAAGGTTGTCGCAATAGAGGCTTCTATATCCCTTTCTTTTCCGTTGCCGGCATATTGTGCAATCAGTACGGTACTTCCCATTGTCAGACCGGTAATAAAAGAGAGCAGAAGCTGGGTAATCTGAGAACCCAGGGATACGGCAGAAATCTGCGCTTCGCTATTGTACCATCCCACTACCAGCAAATCGACGGTGCCGTACAGCACCTGTATGAGGTTAGCTGCCAGAAAGGGCAGGGCAAACCACAGCAGGGCCGAATATAAATTGCCATGCAGTAAATCTATTTTCTTTTGCATGATGTTCCCTCCTGATCAGCATTCATCAGCTTATAAAATCATCAAAAGCTCCTGCGGTGTTTCTATGGCATAGCTGCAGGGAAGGGTAACCTGAGTAACACTGCCCCATTTTGCCCAGACAAAATCAACAGATGCCGCTTTTGCACAGAGCGCATCGTTCATAGAATCTCCAACAAACAGCAGCTGTCCTGAAGAGTATCCGGTTTTCTGCATGATATAAAGGAGCACATCAGGGGCAGGCTTGGTATGAGCAACGACATCCTGGACGCCGATACAGGAAAAGCAGGCGAAGGCTTCCTCTGTCAGTTGGTTTTTCAGTTCGTAAAATGCTGCATAGCTGCGTGAGGTCGCAATACCAAGTGCATAGCCGCGCCTGTGCAATTCTATTAACAGCTCATCAATTCCGGGAAATGGCTTTACCGTATTCATTTCGTTCTCACGCTGATGAAAGCAGATATCCTCGAAGCGTTCCTTATCCTCTGGCGGTATTTTCAGATATGTACAATTTTCCTCATCCGTCTGAAAATAGCAGGGAATAAAATGTTCATATGATAAAGGGCTGCGATTGGGATACATGACCCGATATCCTTCATAAAGCATAGAAATCATAACGGCAGAGTCAACCAGCGTTCCATCACAGTCAAATACAATCATTTTATAGCTTTGCACATTTACAACCTTCTTTCACAATATCGGCGCAATTCATCCGCTGCCTGCTGTTCATCGCTGCCTTCAATTTCAAAGAACAGAATTTCATTCCTTCCTACATTGATTTCCATCAGCTCTACGATTCTGCGTACATTGGCACTTCGCTGTCTGCTATACACTGTTATCGTACTGCTGAATGTTCGTGCCATTGCGGATAGATCACTTGCCGGCCGTGCATGAAGCCCCATGTGGCTCTTTACTGTATATTGGAATGTAATCATTCTGTCACCTCTCATATCATATAAATCATTAAATCATCGTATGAATTTTCATTTGTATCCTTGAAGACCTTTAGCATAGCATCAAAGCACACTACCGTAAATACAGATATACTGGTAATTTCAGGAACAGGAGACTCTCTTATTTCCGTGATGCAAGCATTGGTCAGGATAATACAACATCATTATCCGGCACAAAACGTTTTCCATCTTCCCGCAGAGATTCGCATGAACTAAGAAGATGCTGACAAGGCCTCTTTCACAGTGCTTTTGGCATAACGGTATCAGCCATACATACATCAGCCGTTATGGAATTGTACAGTGCTATGGATTTGGCAATTATCAGCATCTCTATGTAAACTGTGTTTATTCCTTATTCATCATGCGTATTAAAGTATTTTGCCTCCGGCATCGGTTCCTCATCCGCTCCAAAAGGCTTAATTATAATTCCATAATCAGAAGCCAGACGTGCTGCCAGAATCTCTACAACAGGTGCATATTCAAGATATGCAAAATCATTTCCGCGAGGCTCAAAGGCAAGATCTCTTTCATCTACAGCATTCATACCGATGACAAACGCATCTCCCACCTCGGTTTTGATATAGCTTGCTAGACCGTTTGCAATATTTTCATTTCTTCCATTATTCAAAATGATTACAGCAGTTTGATTGGTAAAGCCCATCGTCGGGCCATGCATGCCATCATCCATCTCATACCCTACACACAGATAACGCTTTGCAATTTCCAGACATTTTAAAGCGCCTTCCACTGCAACACCATACAGGGCGCCGCTGCCATACAGAGCATAGCCGCTCTTGTTCATTAAACGCCATTTATTCTTATCAAACCAACACATAGCAGCATCGCACAGTTCACCATGATGCGCCGCTGCAGCTTTTGCGTCCTCTATATAGGACGCATATGCACTCTCTGATAACGTCCCTCTGGCAAGCCCTATTTCCATAGCGGTAATCATATGTGTAAAGGCAGACATACAATATCCAATCGTACGACAGCCGTATTCTTCATGATCTGTTTCCATCAGAATATGGCAGCCGCCAGCCTTTGCAAGCGGTGATGATGCATCCTCTGTAACAGCAACTGTCAAATTACCCAGCTCCTTCATTTTCAGCAGGGCTTTTTGTGTTAATGTAGATGTACCGCTTTGCGATGTGAATATGTAAAGAGCATTCGGATTATACACATGCTTCTTTAAGAAGATATTCGGCAGCAGCACAGCTGTTGAGATACCGCTTGCTTTTTCCACAAATTCATGGGATGTCATGGAACAGGTATTGCTTGTACCTGATCCTATCAAAACAATTTCATTGATGGAAGAAAGCCTATCACCCAGATATGTGAATAATCCAGCAGTGAGTTCCTTTCTTTCCTGTATCACCGTATCCACAATGTTGGGGACACGTCTAATCGTATCAAGTAAGCTCATTTTATTTCTCCTCTTTTCTATTAGAAAATACCAATATATTTCCCTGCAATTCCAAGTACCATAATCACAACGATCAGCAGGGTTGGCTTAACATTTTTATTCAGAAGCTTAAAGCAGCCCAGTGTCAGCAGTAACGGAAGCATGCAAGGGAAGATGGAATCCAGCATTTCCTGAATGGATTGCTCTGCACCATTCATTGTAAAGACATAGCCGATATTCAAGGATACCATGGTAGCCGTCATGGCTCCGACCGTCATCAGACCTACAATACTTGCCGCTTTTGTAACAAAGCTCATAATGCCGCTTTCCTCTGCCTGCGTCATAAATTTTGTTCCCATTTTATAGCCTATATACGGGAACAGAATACGAACCGGCTCTGCCAGAAGATTAAACAGCACCAGGAAAACGATAGGACCTAATATATTCCCGTCCTTTGCCATGCTCAAGCCGATTCCCATAGTGATAACACGCCATGTACTCTGAAAAATGGAATCACCGATACCGGCAAATGGCCCCATCAGGGAAGTTTTAACTGCGGCAATCGAAGACTTATCAAAATTCTGATCATGCGCTGCCTGTACCTCCATTGCCGTGCTCAGTCCTGTGATGAACCCTCCAACAACCGGATTCGTATTAAATAATTCATAGTGCCGCTTATAGCCTGCAATACGATCCTCCTCATTATCATACATCGCATTGATGACCGGAATCATAACCCACATATACCCCATAGCCTGGAATTTCTCCCAAGTATACACTGCATCAACCTGGTGAGAACGCCGAGCCACCTTAGCCATCAATTTTCCTTCTTCATTGGTTAAACCAAATTTTTCTTTAATCATTGAATAGCTCCTCCTCATCGGTATCTGTATCAGTGACAAGCTTATTTGCCTGTCTGCGTTTACTAAATTCACCTTCGAAATAAAGGATGATAACCAAAATCATACCGCAAATTGCAATCGCCATCAGCGGCATACCGCAATAGGATGCCATAATGAAGCCAAGGAAGAAATAAACAGCCAGCTTCTTCTGCCACATCATCTTTAACAGCAAGCCGAATCCGACAGCCCCCAGCATACCTGCGGCAACGCCCATACCATCCAGTAAGGTCTGTGGAACATTGTTAATAAATTCCTTCATAACATCTGCACCGAGCCCAACCCCCAATGCACACACCAGCCCGCTAAACAACGAGGTTGTGACTGCAACTAGCGGGAAAAGCCTTTGAATCCCTTTGTAATTTCCCTTCTCTACCATTCTGTCGATAAAAGGTGTATACAGGGAACGCAATGCAACCTTCGGTACAAAGAGCATCTGGCAAATAATAGATGTAGGTACTGCCAATGCAAATGCTGTTTCAATACCTGCCCCAAGGATGATTGCATATGCTGTACCCACAGCCGTACCGGATACTGCATCCGGAGGTACTGTTCCACCGATTGCCATAACCCCCATGAATACAAGCTCCAGGGAAGCCCCGACTTCAACACCTGTTTTCACATCTCCCAAGACGATGCCGATCGCTGTTCCAACGATTAGAGGTCTCTCCACCATAGGGAAGCAGCACCAGCATTCGATAAAGCCTAGGATAACTACCGTTAACCCGACTAATAGTGCTTGAATCATAATCATTCCTCCTTTTCTTATAAGTATTTATCAATATTTGTGCGGCTTTCTGTAGGAACCATCCGCAGCTCTAAGCTGTCTACCAGTGTTCTCAGCTCCTTTAAAGCAGCAAGGTCTTCATCGTCAAGACATACAGCGGCTGCAATCATCTTTCCTCCTTCCTTATTTTTTACACCGCCAATGTTTACGCGATGGATACAATCTGTCGATTTTACCAGCTTCAGGGTATCCTGTATCGTTCTTGTTATTAAAAAGATTTTAATTTTCGCTGCATTTGGATTGTTGAGGAGAGCTATTGCATCATCAATCGTTTTGATTGCCAGCTTTACACCGGCAGGCTTTGCCATTTTTAATGCCAGTTTGCCCATCTCATTAGTCGCTGCCTCATCATTCGCAATCAGTATAGCTTCCGGTGCCACTGCCCCGACCCAGGTTACCGCCACCTGTCCATGCAGCAGACGATCATCAATTCTACAAAGTTCTACCATAATTTATCATCCTCGATTCCTTTGTCTATTTCACTTTTTACACTTTGATAGTTAAACAACAGAATGTTTTTTCTGGCATTGTCCATCGTTTTTCTTAAAAGCTCTTCTGTATCTCCACGATCCCGTGTCAGCAGCAGCTCCAATACAATAGACAGCGTCATTCCGGTCATCAGATAGACCCTGGGATAGATACATAAATGCATAAGCTGATTATGAACACTTCCGCCATTGATATCACAGAGCAGGATATATTCCTGTTCCTGATTATTTTCGATTTGATCCTTCAGCAGCAGATAGATATCCTGCGGAGTCTTATATGTATCCAGCCCGTATGCGGTAATTCCCTGCGTACAACCCATGATCATCTGTGCTGCACTCAGCATGCCCTCGGCCAGTGAACCATGAGAAGCCAGTATGATATTTCTCAAGCTCCTCCCCTCCTTTCCTGATATTTCACGCTTCACTTATCTATAAGCAAACTGCGTGCCAGTTTTCATCAAGCCGGCACGCAGTTGTTGTTTTCCCCTTTAAACAGGGGCTTATTTAATTTTATAGAAGGCCTTATACCTACCGCTAAAAAAGCATCATTCAATCGTTTCCCATAATTCATTGACACTGTCATCCACCGCCTTGACACTGTCCCGCTTAAAGATATAGTCGTAAATATAACCGACCTCACTGACTGGAATTTCTACATTGTAATGTACCTCTACATCATGAAATGCCCGTTTTACAATCGCGATAAAATCCCCGTGCTTTTGTATAAACGAATCCAGATCATGAAACTTTGTCACATTCTTATTGATAATCAGCCGTTCAATCAGACAGCTGATATGGATATACAGGCCCAATGTGATATTGCTGCTGAGTACCAGCTGCAGCTCCTTCTGGATCGTTTTAATGATTTTTTCCACACTGTTGATAATCTTATCGCTGTCTAAAATCGTCAGATAATCCAGTAAATTATCCATAGAAAAGTTTTTAATCATATTCTCATTAAAGGCTTCAATCTGATCCGGCCGCATACGCTGTGCGAATGCTGAATTCGTTTTCTCCACACTCTTTTGTTCGATCATTTCCTCCAGGGAAATAAAAGGAATATCGGCTATTTTTGGATTCTTGGTACCAACGATAAACAGAATATTATATTTTTCAAAAACAGAGGAGCTTCTGCCCGTTTTAATCAGAGAATCAAAATCATAGGGAATTACACTGATGGAGACATGATCCGGTAAGGATGCTTCCATCAGATTGCTGATTTTTTCCG
Organism: Erysipelotrichaceae bacterium 66202529; assembly: GCA_017161075.1. Lineage (NCBI taxonomy): Bacteria > Bacillati > Bacillota > Erysipelotrichia > Erysipelotrichales > Erysipelotrichaceae > Erysipelotrichaceae bacterium 66202529. The sequence continues at coordinate 3,788,745 of CP046174.1, forward strand.
CAGTGCCGATGCCGGTTTCACATACCGATAAGACGGCATCCTGCTTCACCCGGTTTTTGATAATTTCATAATGGTAAGGAAGATGACTGCTGGCCTCACGTAAAATATCGTGTATCGCCATCCCCTCCAGTATCATACTTCCGATATCCAGCGCCAGCTTTGTTGTGACATTGTTGATGATACCGATATCCATGAGCTTTACACTTCCCAGCCGCTGATAGATATCCTCCAGAGAGCCCATATCGACAAGGACGATAACTTCCTTACTGCTTTCCTTTCCTTTTAAATACTCACTCAGCTTTTTTACCACAACATCAAAATCACTCTCAATCGGCATATCGATTGCATCGAATACCCGCTGCTTCAACAGCTGATTGGCAACCTCCGCAATTCCGCTGGCGATCGCATAGCCATGGGCGATAATCACCGCAGGGATATCCGCAGCCTGCAGCTCCCGGTCAAAATAGCGGATAAAGAGGAATAAATCAAGAAAACCAAACGGCCCCGGTACAAAATTTAAAGCGTCACTGACAAGCTGCCAGATATCACAGACGATCTCATATTCAAGCCCGTATTCACGATGCAGAAGATTCTGCAGCTGCTCTACATCCTTGCGGTTGCTGATTCTCAGCTGGTTGATGGAAGCATAATTCTGCATATAATCATTCATAAAATGAACAAGCATAGATATTTCATTATTTGAAAATTTCTCAAGGTGATATTTATGAATGACGATATTCATAATGTTCTTTACCAGATGATTCATCATATCGAGCTTCGGTGATTCATAGGTGTTTCCGGCAAAGAGATAATCCACATACTGCTCCAGCTTGCGGCAGCAGCTTTCAATATATGAGGAAGGCTTTAGCTCTGTATGATTCATCGTACGATATTTGTGAATCAAATAGGAATTCAGCTTATACAGATGTCCGTCCTTCTGCATATTTACCAGCATATCGCTGCTGCGTATCATCGTCTTATCATCATAGCTGTACAGCGTCAGATCCTTGCCGGTGCTTTCCAGTAAGTCACTAGGAAGATCATACAGATGCAGCTCCACCTGCTTCTGTTTCTCCTGACTGCGTAAAAACGCCTTGGCAACACTTGCGCGGATACAGTTTTTCAGGCCGCCGACATTTCCGATAAATACGTGACGCTCCAGAGTGCGATAGACCAGATCCGACAGACAGATTTCCCGCTGAATATGCAATTCCTCCTCCTGTATCAGAAATTGCAAAAGTCTTCGTTTCTCCTGCAGGGGCCGCTCTGCAAGGGAGGGTACCTTGACAATCAGGGGAATCCTTCGCAGCAGTGTTTTCAGCAGTACCTCACTTGGCTGCATCGTTGTTGCGAATATCAGTCTCGCCTTGGATTCATACCAGACGTCATTATCTCCTACCATGTGATAAATGCCCTTATCCATGAACAGAAATATCTTTTCCTGACATTCCGGCTTCAGACCATGCACCTCATCCATGAACAGAATACCGCCATCAGCCAGTGCCAGTAGCCCGAGGGTATCCTTATCAGCCCCGGTATAGGCACCCTTTTTATAGCCGAATAAATTAGTCATCAGCATTTCCGGATTGTTTGCATACTCCGAGCAGTTCACCGTTACAAACCGACTGTCTGAAGACAGGATACCCGTATCCTGTCCATATTGAAACATCAGCTGTGCAATCAGACTTTTTCCTGTACCGGTAGGCCCCTGCAAAAGAATGGGAAGTCCATGGTCAGGGTATGAAACAGCCGCTTTGCATTGTTCTACCACATAGCTCAGACTGTCCTGCGCACCAATCAGATTCAAAAACGCATGTTTTTTATCCGCTGTTTTCAATTCATCACGCATTTCATCCAGGGTTTCATAAATATCCGCCTGCAGCTGTACGGAAAAGCGTTCCTCTAATGTTTTCCGCAGAAAGAAATATACCGGGCGTGTATTGATTTTGATAACCTGCCCTTTCTGCTGCAGCTCACTCATGTAATGGGAAATAAGATTTCGGCTGCACTGAAAATGTTCACTTAGCCAGGCCGCCGTCAATACCTCCAGCTCATCAGGTGACCATAATTTGTCAAAATCCAGAATATTACATTCCCTTTCCAGCAGTTCCAGAATGCCCTGCTTGATCGCATTATCGCTCATGCACTCTCTCCTTTTCTTTCATGAAGTATTCATATTTCATGAAGTGAACCACCCATACGTATTCTGTATAATTTTTATATATTATTTTTGATTATACAAAATACTTCCTGTTACTCTTTATTATACATGAAATTCCTTCAGTTTCGCAGAGAAAGGGCAATAGTTTCCAGACAGGCGCTGTGCGATTTTCAGAATGAAGATTGCTGTATGATTCGTAATCGCTTTTATTGTGGAATTTTTTTGTTATTAACATGTGCCGATACGCATGGACATCCAACGTGTAACCGCATATGTTTGATTTTAGCCGTGTGGCTTAACATATAGATATCGTTTGGTTCTGTTCTTAGCCACGATTCAAAGCGCCAATACTACGTTCGATGAGTTGTATGGTTAACAGGGAGAGCATACGGATTCCAATGTTATATTCAATAGAAGGCGTTTGCATCTTTTATAAGTATACTGTTTATGATTATTCTGTTTTTTATCTATGAACCGTAATATCTTTTTTTTCATAACCTCAACTATTCTACTCGTATAACTACCTATCCCCAGCTTGAGCCCTCAAAAGAAATTTTTCTAAAGGATTATCACGAAAGCGTTGTAAAGCTTTTTTCTTTACTAAGTGCTTTAAAATTCCTATTTTAATGGTTCTTTACTAAAGCGTTGTGAACTTCTTATATAAAAGCTGTTCAATCAAGCGGTATGAAATCTCATAATTTCTGAAAGGCGCTCATAAGAAAAGCATCCCCATATAAAAGCAGGGATGCTTCTCTTATTTTAATTATTTTAATTCCTTTATCGTCTTAATGCCCTCAGCATCAATGTAGGAGATTTTCAGCTTAGCACCATTTTTCAGGAATACAAGCTGATTTTCATACTTCGTCGTAAAGCCGATTTTATAGATATCGCCCTTTTCCGATTGAATGTAATACATCGTATTGCCGTCCACATTAACTTTTTCCACACCGGCAACCGTGATATCCGCTGTTTTCAAAGAATCCTTACTGATGGTATCCTCACTGCCGCTTCCCAATAGATTTAAGGTCTTTTTGAATAATGCATCCAGACCCTCATCCGTATACACGGTAGCAACCTTCTGATAATCCACAGCAGAAACTGTCGCATACATCTTGATCAGACCGTTATCCTTCAGCGACATCAGATAAACCGGATTTCCCTTGATATTGATCAATAACGGGAAGGTGGACTGATAGCCGTAATTTTTGACCTCTGACTGTGCACTTTTCATAGCGCTCTTTTCATTGGCGCCTGCTGTTGCGATTTTCATAGCCTCATGTGTGCGCAGATTCACCAGTACAAAGCCCAGATTGGATTCATCCGCATTTGCGGAGGTCAATCCGCTGTACAGCCAGATATCGCCGTTTTTCTCCAGATAGTTATAGCCCTCGGAGGTTACAATAACGCCGCTTTGTCCAAACTGGGAATTCCAGAAGCCCTTTTTCAGACTTCCATTGTCATCCAGCTCTTCCACAACCAGAGATTCCGGATAAATACGGTCTGCCCAGGATGGTATATGTTTGGTATCATACTTCGTGCTGTCCCCGGTGATCGGATCCAGGAATACCGCACCACTTACCCGCTTTTTATTACCGACACCAGAATACGTATAGGTGGTGCAAATATACCACGGCTTTCCTTCCTCGTCGATTTCAAAGGATGGCTCACCAAAGATTTCTGTCGGATATTGAAAACGTAAATGCCGGCTTAGATTATTATTGAAATATGCGGATGGCACATATTTCATGCCATCCAGACCAAGATCCTTTAGCTTTACCAGCTGTGTTTTTCCACTGGTGCTGTCAACGGTGATATAGGCCGGTACCCCGCCACTTTTATTTTTAAAGTATTTGATAAAGCCGTTATAGGTCAGCGGCGTTACCCGGTACACACTATCCTTATAGGAAATCTGCGTATACTCATTACTTACATCAAACTGGGAAACCCATTCCGTCATGTTTCCCATAACCTTATCCCCCAGACGGATGGAGCTGTCCCGGTCAATGATCGGTGTCTTTTTAAAATCCACCTGCGGAACCTCGCTGAAATCCACATCCTTTGGCTCGATTCGCTGTGAAAATGCCTTTGCATGGAAAATACGGGAGGTAACCAGTGTAGCGGCAGATGGAAAGACAACCACAAAGATCAGTGCCAGAATGGAAGCCTTGCAAATGGTACCCCAGCGTTTCTGTTCGCGTGACAGATTAACGACATTCTTGTTATGAAAGGTTGAACGCCAGTTCTGAAAGGAATCAATCTGCCGTTTGGTAAAGGAGAACACGATCAGCAGCACCAGAAGCGGCCCAACGCTCAGTGCCAGAAACTTCCAGAAGGCTGGGGCATGCCAGTTTAACGGCGGCAGCATCACATAAAACATCCCGAATATATACAATGCATATACAGGAATCAGAAAATATATATATTTTTTCATTGCTTGTCCCTCGCTTTTGAATTTGCTATAAATATATCATATTCCGACCTGTTCGTACACTGTTTTCCTAATAAGTTCGTCAATCAAACAACTGCTATGTAAAAATCTGCGCCCTTCTTCTCAGCATGCGCCTGTCGTTGAAACAGGCGATATATGGGAATCCATACAGTTTATAGCATAGGTATTAAACCCTTTGATAGGATGGGGAGCGATAGATGCGAAGGGCAATATATCCAATAATCAAAGCACCAGGTATCCATATAAGAGGGAGCAGCTTCCACAGGAAGAAGGCATGATGAAACAGATTGCAGGTAAAGCCTCTGACAGCGACACTTGTGGTTTCCATAAATTTAACAGGGAACAGCTTCATCCACGAGGTATAAGAGGACAGTGCTGTACCTGCAAACAGAAACAGCAGGCAGACCCCCAGCGATACATAGGAGGATTTCACACAGGTGGAAGCCAGCGCTCCAAAAACCGCACAGACGACAGCTCCCAGAGCAAGCACCTCCAGAGATATGAGGAAGCCCTCCTGATAGGTGAATATGGAAACAAGATGCAGTCCCTCTGTGATATTGACCGCCATGTCGCCAAGATTACCCGACAGCCATGCATACAGTGTCACAGGCAGAACCATCAGCAGCAGACCAGCCCATGCACAGGTGATTACAGCAGCCAGCTTGGATAAAAACAAAGAGCTGCCGCCTCTGCTGCAGGAGCTTAATACCTCCAGCATATTCTGCTTGCGCTCCCTGCAGATCAGATTGCTGGAAATCACAAGCACCCATACCATAAGTACGATGCCTACAGTGGAATAGGTTTCCAGTAAAGAAAACCATTCCTTACTATCTCCATAATGAAAGGACCCCTGCTCATTCATATAAGCTTTCAGCAGTTGAAGCTCAGGCTTGCTTACGTCAAGAGAATATACCGGAGATGCCACCTTTTCATTATTAAAGGCACTGTACATAGTCCCAAATGTACCATCCTCGCTGTTCCAAGGTTTATTGGCAAGCATGGTTTTTCCATAACCCATATACAGCATTAAGACAACCTCATCAGCGATATCCTTTTTGTAATTCGGCAGAGGCTCCTTACGCTGATACAGAATTTTCTTTCCCTTCTTTTGCTCCTTTGCTTCATTCTCACCAGCATAGGCCTTTTTATCCTCCTGATACTGCTCATACCAGTCATCACCATACAAGGCATTCATTTTCTCCATATCATAAAAATGAGTATCCAGGCGTTTCTCAGCAGCTCTGCTTGCCGCCGTTAACCGCTGCCACCAGTCCGCATCCATCGTACCAGTCCACTTCAATTTTTCACGGTGTACCTCTGCCTGAATTTCTTTTGTACTCATACGGCTTCCATCTTCATGCAAATAGGGATTCATATACTTCCCCGTATCTGTAATCCTGTTTTGAAAGATTACCACAGGCAAAATCATAAACAGCAGCAAAAGCAGCAGATGAAAGCGGGAGGTCATTATTTTTTTACATTCCAGTAAATACAGTCTCATACCTCTTCCTCCTGAAAATGATACAAATACAAATCGTTCAGGGAAGGCTCCACACTATAGGCATCCTGACTGCCTGCAGCATCCAGGTAACGGACAAGTGTTCCCTGTGTTGATGCACGCTGATAGCAGATCGTACTGGTTTTGCGCAGCTGTACCAGCTCCTTTTGTGAAACATGGCGCTCCTTCACCCTGCCATCCAGTACTGCAAGAAGCCTTTGCGGCGTATCATGAGCAATCAGGCGACCCTTTTTCATAATCATAATCTGATCAGCTATAGATTCCACATCACTGACGATATGGGTAGACAGCAGAATGATTTTATCCTTTGACAGCTCGCTTAAAAGCTGGGTAAACTGGTTTCGCTCCTTTGGATCCAGTCCTGCTGTGGGCTCATCGAGAATCAGTACGGCAGGATCATTCAACAGCGCCTGTGCAATGCCAAGCCGCTGCCGCATGCCACCGGACAGCGTACGAATTTTCTTTTTCCGCTGAGCCTCCAGGTGAACGGCAGGAAGCAGCTCCTGGATACGCTGTGTGGTATAGGCTTTTGTCAGACCCTTAACAGCCCCCATATATTGTAGAAATTCCTCTACCCGAAAGGTTGGATACATCCCCAGATGCTGCGGCATGTAGCCGATGTTGGCAAGATATTCCTCATGCTTTTCCCGAATGTCGATATCTCCGTATAAAATACGACCCTCGTCGGGAGGCAATACATGAACCATCATACGCAGCAGCGTTGTTTTTCCACTGCCATTCGCTCCCAACAGACCGATAATTCCAGGCTTTAATATAGCATTCATATTCTGAACTGCCGTTACGCTTCCAAACCGCTTGGACAGTTGTTCCAGTTTTACATTCATATGCTCCTCCATTCTCTCATTTATACGAGTGAAATAATTCTAACTGTAATTCAGTTGCTTATAGCAGTTGTTTCTATCATATCATTAAGCCTCATCCATTCAAAACCCGTATGAAATACCTACGGCTTGCGGGGGGCTTTCATTTATTTTACCGCATCTTACCGGCAGCCTGTAGGATTGCTTTTCAAGAAGACTTCCGCAAGCTGATATAAGCCGGTTTGTTATATCTGGTGATTTATATTATATATGCAGTTTTGCTTTTTCCGATATACCGCACATTCTTCTTTTAAATGTCCATGAACAAATACTGCAGTGCTTTGCGATAATTATAGCAATCAGCACTATGCTCAAAAGACTCCAGACAGTCCATAATAGAGGGAGTCGATGATAGAGCTTTCCCAGCACAGCAACCCATGGTGTCATCAAAAGCTGTCCCATCGCCTGAAAGGATAGGAAGTTGGATGGGAAAAAGGATGTCCACGAGGTTTGCAGTCCACTTATGGTTACCAGCATTGGAAGCAAATAGAACAGCATGCCAAGTGCTAGGGACACAGCCTGTTTTTTTACTGCAACAGAGGTGAACACAGCAAACAGCGTACATACTATACCACTGAGCAGCAGCAGCCCCAGGGCCTGCAGATCAACCTGTGAAAAGGTATAAATATGCAATGTTCTCAGCATCATGAGCGTCGTATCTCCACCGGATAAGTCAAGTGTGAGGGATGTGGATACGCAAAGCATGAGATACAGCAGGGCAGCCAGTATCACTGCCAGGAAAAGGGATACGCTCAGTTTGGCACAGGCCAGGTTTTTTCTTCCCTTTTGGCAGCTTTTCAACAGCTCCAGCATGTCGCAGGAATCCTCCTGGTTAAACATGTTTCCAAACAGAAACAGACAGACAACAGCATAGACCCTGGCTGTATTCTCAAATATTTTCATACGGCTGAGCCAGCCCTCATACGGCCCATAGCGCCATGTATGCTGCTCTAAATCCTGACGTACGATGGCAGGTGTCTGCGAATCAGATAGGATGGCATCCCGCATTTCCAGGGTGCGAAAGCCGTCCCAATACGCCTGATCGAGTATCTGATAGCGGATATCCTCTTTACTGATTCCCTGCTTTAATAATCCTTCCCACTCCTGTTCTCGTGCGGTAACCCAGCTTTTCTGTACTGTTTCCTGCATATTTCTGCGCAAGTCATCCGCTATGAGCTTTGCTTCCTTTACGCTTACCACGGTATGATAGAGCTGGGCAGAGGGCTGCTGTGCCTCTATATGCAGGGTAAAGGCAAGCTGTAGAATCGGAAACAGCAGCAATATCAACAATAGTACACAGTGCAAACGGGAATGGAAAAATTTATGCAGCTCACTCTGGCATAGTCTAAGCATAAGCATTCCTCCTGCGGCGATCCCACAGTACATAGACGCTGTATGCCAGCGCAATAAGAAGCAGCTGTCCGCCATATCGTTCCAGCAGTGACATCCAATAGCTCGCCTGGTATAGCTCCAGCACAATAAAACAACCTGCCGCAAAGGCGTATACCGACAGAAACACCTGCAGCACCTGATCATGGATATACAAATGCAGGGTAAAGGCATTCAGCAGCAGAAAAGGGATACAGCCGCTATACAGCAGTGTAAGCAGACGGATATCCGAATGCATGGAAATACAGACAGCGATAATCAGGATTCCCAGAAAGGAAATACCTCCCAGCAACAGCATTTTCCACATTAACAGACGCTGTGGAGAATAAGGTGAGGCCATTTCCAGCTCCTTCATACCATAGATATCACAGCGGAAAACCTCTACTGTAATAGCGACAGACAGCAAAGAGCTTCCCAGTGAAAGAAAGGCAACAGAGTTAACTTTATAGCCACTGGGCAGACACAGCCATACACCAAGGGCAACCAGCAGTGTCAGCGCTGCCTGTATCAGAATACTTTTCCACCCATGTATATGCAGCAGCTCACGCAGAATGCGAAACGTACTGCTTTCATACTTTTTCACCGGCTGAATACGCAGCAGCTCTTTTACATTCGTAATAACCTCCAGAATATCCTCCTGCAAAATATCCGGAATATCCAATTGCTCCAGCTGTATCTTTTCTTTTTTCACTGCCATCCCTCCTTTTGGGCGCGCTTTTTTAATATACGAAGCGCCAGTGCTACCTGTGATTTCACAGTGGATACATGAATCCCAGTAATATGAGATATATCCTTGAATTTCAGGCCTTCATCATACCGCAGCAATATCACATCCTGCAAATGCGGGGGTAGCTCTGCTATCCAGGAACGAAGAATTATAAATTCCTCCTTCTTCTGAAACAGTCGCTCCCCGTTATAGGTTTCATCACGTACCAGCTCCTCCTGCAGTTCATCCATATGGAACCGTTTTGTTTTCGTGTAATCATACACCAGATGCAGGGCGATGCGATAAAGAAAATTCAACAGCTTGCCCTGTTCCTCATATTGATCGAGATGCTTATAAAAGCGGTAGAAGGTTTCCTGTGTCAAATCCTTCGACAGGGCCGCATCCAGTGTTCGGTGATACAGATAGGAATACACCTTCGGATAGGCATCCTGTATAGCTGCTTCCAGTTGTGCATCCGTAGGAACAGCATTCTTTTTTATTTTTATCTGCATGACGCCCCTCCTCACTCTGTATAACGTTTACGTTTATAAAAAGACGAAAAAAAGGATACGTTTCTTTCACCTTATGTTCACGGATTGATTCATAAAGTAAAATATAACAGAATCCCTATATAATTGACAGAGTTACTATAAGTCTGTGTAAGGCGATATGCACATTTGTATTTTATAATGTTTGCAGGCTTTCATGCATTCCTGCGAATAAAAAAAGACGTCGTATTTAAAATTTTATTATAAGAAAATAGCAGAGGAATGCTGTATATCACTCCTCATAAATTACTTTTCTAACCAATATTTAGACGTCCTTTTTTTCATATGATATAAATAATTATGTAATTTATACAGTCTGTTTATGCATCCCGGCCTTTTGATTACGCAGATTCTAAGGTAAGGCTTCTTTTCCAAACCACAGTCTTATTCTTTTTTCACACGACTGAATAAGGAAAGTGCAAACATCAATTTCAGTGCATAACGGAAACCGCCCGGATAGGATTCCGGGTCATCTAAAAATGCTTTAAATTCCCCATCCTCCATTTTCAAATACTTTGCCAGTGCACGTTCAGGAATGGCATAAAGTCCGCATATGGATTTCATATACTCCTTCAGCATATGTTCATCCTCTTCATAAAAACCATTGCAGTATAAGGTTACGATGAAATTAAAGACCCAGGGCAAATCTTTTCGGTTTTTCGTTTCACTGCAGCCTCCGGGCGTATATTCCTGAAGAAACTCAACAGGCGTATCACATGCCCTGCTCAAACATTCCAGAGTAAATCCGTCCTGCAGATATCTCCACATAAAATCTTCAAAATCCAGTACTTCACCATTACGCATAATTCTACCTCCTTCATTTATCCCGTTCACTGTCATTTTAACATAAGAAAAAACAGGAATACACGTACATAACGCTCATTTTATGCTATCCTACTGTTTTTCAAAATTACAGGTGGATAAGTTTGCTGGTTCTTTCCCAATTAACGGGTATATGAAAGTCATGAAATACAAATAAATCATGTCTATCCATCCTTTTGTATCTTTTTACCTTCCCTGTGCCTTAAAATCAGAAAGAGCTGTTTTGCTTACATCCCTTTGCTTATATAGGTTTCCTTAGTAGTTTCTACATATGCTTTTCTTAAATGGACACTTTCTGATTATAGACTATTTTTTACTAGCTTAACAAAAGCAGATACTGCACTTTATACACATAACGGCTCCTTACTGGCATATAATCGTGTGCTATAAAAATGCAGATAGAAAAGAATAAAAATAGCGGAGCGTGGATAAGGAGCATGGCTTGCCAGGTTATGTATTTATATGATGAACAAAGAAGGGTAACTGTACTCCTTGCGTATTATAATTATAGAAAAGGAAAGTCATAATACATTGTGACTCTCCTTATCCTGATACGAATTTAAAGGCTTCTGTTTTTATAATGCAGCACGGTAAATGTTTTTTACATCCTCTTTTGTGAGTTCAACGTAAGCACCCTTGAGATCCGCAGCCGCTTTTTCCGCCATCACATCGAACTTGGCTTCGTCCATGATTCCCACTTCACGCAGGGTTGTCGGAATGCCCATGGCTACAAAATAATCTCTTGTCTTTTCGATTGCTTCATGTGCAATTTCAAATGGATCCTTGTCCTTATCGATGCCCCATACATTAACACCATAGGTTTTAAATTTATCCACAGTTTCATCATTCAGCACGTATTTCATCCAGTGCGGAGTCAGAATCGCCAGTCCCACACCATGTGTAATATCATAATATGCAGAAAGCTGATGCTCCATCGGATGCACCGTCCATTCTACAGTTTTCCCCAGCTTAATGAAATTATTGATTGCCCAGCTGCTTGTCCACATCAGATTGGCACGCGCTTCATAATCATCCGGATTGTTTACAGCACGAACACCAAATTCGATACATGTCTTCAGCAGTCCTTCGGCCATACGATCCTGCATATATCCCTGCACATTGGAGAAATAGCATTCAAAGATATGACTCATAATATCTGCTGTTCCTGCCGCCGTTTGATATGCGGAAACACTGCAGGTATAGCTTGGATCCAGAATGGATGCCTTGGGACGCATATCATTGTGCCCGGTGCCGATTTTATCATTGGTTTCCATATTGCTGATAACGGCAAAGGTATCCATTTCACTTCCTGTTGCAGACAGCGTTAAAACTGTTACGATTGGCAGCACGCTGACAACCTTTCCCGGATCCAAAACGATATCCCATGCATCTCCAGCATAGCTGACAGCACCTGCAATCACCTTGGCACAGTCTATGGTACTACCGCCGCCAATCGGCACTACGACCTCAACGCCCTGCTCACGGCACAGCTTAACACCCTCACGCACTGTGGTAATTCTCGGATTTGGCTCCACGCCGGATAGCTCGCACCATGCAATGCCATTCTCTTTGAAGATGTTAACCACGTCATCATAAATGCCATTGCGCTTGATACTGCCTCCGCCATATACCAGCAATGCCTTCTTGCCGTATCTGGATACGATATCGCCGATATGAGCAATCTGCCCCTTACCAAAATAAATTTCTGTGGGAATTGAATACATAAAGTTTTCCATTAGCAAAACCCTCCTTGCCTTTATTATACAACGTTCGCGACTTCTTGAACATGGCTCTTTCTTTTATGTTTAACTAATCGGCAACAGATAAATTTCAAAATATCAGCTTACAGATATTTCCCGGGAAATTCATACTATGTATAAGCTTTCAAGAGAGGTTAGAATTTCCCTTCAGGATACCGTATCAGAATCTCCATTAGAATCTGCTGTTTCTCTGCCATTTTACTTTACAAAAATCATCATGCGGCAGTTATCTGGCAAGCTAGACAATACCCGAAAAAGAAAACCGTATTTATAATCCATAGACAGACCGCTGCTTCCACGGCTCTCCATCTATCGAATGCCACTCTATTTTATGCCGTATAATCTTTAAATTCTCATCACTGAAATAGCTATAGTGATTTTCAGCCTTATGAAAGGGCAGCTTCAGCAGTTCCTCTGTGTTATCAATATCATCATACTTTCACTATAAGATTGCATGATTTTGAAAATTGATTAATAGTTTACATCAAGATTTGCCTCCTCTGCTTTATTGTAAATTTTCCTGAGCAACATAGCGAAGAGATATTAATGTATTTGTTGAAACATCAAAGAATAAAAAAGTATACGGCTCTACATATGTATACTGTCTTTATAAAGCTTCAAAATAATGACAAATCCTTTACTAATATTTCAAAAATATCTATTACATAAGGAACACATAAGAATGCCAATGGCCATATGCATACCTTAAATATAAGATATTATGTAATTTTGCAAAACCTGTAAAAAAAATCGTAGAGTATCTTACTCTACGAAAATCAGGATATTCAGGTATCCTTACCCAAACTAATTTAAGTTTACAAAAAGACACTTGATTTGTCAAGATTTCCCTGAATAATTCGTAGTTTTCTTCTAAGAAATACAATAGATTTTTGAATACATAAATCAAAAGTACGATAAATAGATGATAAGTATACATGCATTTTTCTATTTTAATGAATTAGAGACAAAAAAATGTCTTTTGCTTTTAAAAGCTCAAAGGTTTATTTACAAATCTTTACGAATCACCGTCATAATAATAGTCAATAATAAGGAGGAAGAAATATGTCAAGAAAAGGTGAAAATATCTATAAGCGAAAAGATGGAAGATGGGAAGGACGATTTTTAAAAGGTAAAGACTGTAATGGGCGACGACAATATGGCTATGTATACGCAAAATCATATCGTGATGTAAAGAAAAAGCTCCTTACTGCTATACAAACGAATACAGAAATAGTCCCTGATAAATTACGAATTCCTATGCTCCAAGATGAATGCAGAGAATGGCTCTCTATGCTCAGTCCACAAATTAAATTATCGACGAAAATACGTTATCAAAATCTTTTGTATTCCTATATCGTTCCTAAACTCGGAAATATTTCCATCAGTGATATTTCATATCATACATTAGACACATTCTGTCGTGATTTATTATGCAATGGTGGTAGAAAACAAACAGGACTTTCTTCAAAAACTGTTGCTGATATAATGTCTGTAATACGTTTAGTATTCAATTTTTCTCACAGAAGAGGGTTTCCTATCTCTTGTGATACAAAGTCTATTATAATCAGACATTCTGAAAAAGAAATGCGAATATTCAGTCGCAGTGAGCAAATCATTCTATGTAAAGTGCTCCAAGAGGATCTAAATCCTTTCCATATTGGCATTATGGTATGTTTATACACAGGTCTTCGAATCGGTGAGCTCTGTGCCCTTAAATGGAATGATATATCTTTTTCTGAACATACAATGTATATCCATCAGACTATGCAGCGTATTCAGATAGAGGATAATAAAAAGCATAAAACAAAAGTAATCATAACGACGCCGAAAAGCAAATGCTCCATCAGAACAATTCCAATACCAGATAATCTGTTAACTCTTATGAAGCGTTATCAACAATCAACTACTGGCTTTTTTTTAACATGCAATGAAGATGTATATATAGAACCCCGAGTAATGCAGTACCAATTTAAACGAGTGCTGGAAAAGTTAGAAATTCCTACCGCAAATTTTCATTCTCTACGTCATACCTTTGCAACACGCTGTGTTGAACTTGGCTTTGATATTAAGAGCTTAAGTGAAATTCTAGGTCATGCCAATGTGAACCTAACAATGAATCGTTATGTCCATCCTTCATTAGAATTAAAAACCGATAATATGCAGAAGCTATCTACCTTATTCGCCGTCAAAGATAGCGTCAAAAGATGCTAGAAAGCACACTTCTTCTAACCCTAAATCATCTTTTCGTAGAGTAAGATACTCTACGTAATCAGTATGTGAACTCATTGCGGTTTTATGCAAGGAAGGGAGAAAGAAATGAGTGATGAATTTAGTCAGAATGGTGTTGAAGGTGAAGTTGTAACACAGTCAACTGTATCTGAAAAAAGTAAAGCTGTAGCAGCATTACTTTGTCTATTTTTAGGGGCTTTTGGCATTCACAGATTTTATATGGGGAAAGTTGGCTCTGGAGTTGCTATGCTTATTCTCACGATTATCGGTTGGATTACAACAGCGTTATTTATTGGTTTCATTATCATATTTGCAGTATTTATATGGGATGTAATTGACCTTATTAGAATTTTAGTGGGAAGTTTTGCAGATGGCGAAGGTAAACGTTTAAATTAAACTAATTTCTTTAAGAAATGAATATGCCAGCAAGTCCATTATTAAATTCGTTTTTCACGCAAGACAGAAAGCTTGGCAAAACTCAGATTCCAGTCATGGATATCGATGTTTATGCCATGCTTTTTTATAAAGAAAAATGCTGAGGAAAGAGGTATCATGATGGATAACAATCAGTTAGAAAAACAGCTTAACCTAGCGGAAGAGTTCATCAATACGACATATATGGATTCACTTCAGGAATATCATATTCAGGAATTAGAGAATAGAGAGAAAAAACACAATCTTACCCGTTTATTCCATATTACACGCCTAGTTTTTGATAAAGATGAGGATATCAATGAAAAACTGATAAGCGTGTTACATTCTGTCATGCCATTTTGTAAGAATATGGTTCTGATTTTGAAAGGATCTGCTAATCATACAGATCTTTACATCGGTACTAGAGCAACACAAATCAGCGATGCGGCAATTGCTGGTTCGATTTTACATGATTCCTTCATTGGGAATTTCCCAGGAAGTCGTATTAATAGTGTTTCTACAAAAGCAATAGACCATATTTTTCTGGAAGAAGGTTGTGATGACATTTCACAATCCAAGATGAATTTTAATATTGCGCAGGTTACCCTCTTACCATCACAGCGTCAGCAATCACAAACATATATACAGGGGCTTGAAAAATTTATTGATACTATGAAAGGTCACGATTATATCTGCGAAATAATTGCTGCATCCGTATCTGCATTAGAAGTAGAAAAACGTCTTAACGGTTTTGAGGAATTATACACTGCCTTATTTCCATTCTCAAAGAAAACAGCATCGCACGGAAGGAATGATGGAATTTCATTTACAGAAGGTATGAACGAAAGCATAACTAATTCAATATCTCAAGGCATATCAAAAGCCTCAGGCCGTTCTGATGGTCACTCAACAGGTAAAAGCTCTGGTACAAACATGGGAGCAAATATATTATTCAATTTTGGTATGATGTCAGGGACACAAGAAGGCTGGACAACAGGCACAAATGATATGCAAACAAATTCTACTACTACAACGAAAAGCAATACGTATGGCACACAACAGTCTACAACGAAATCCTTGGGAAGCAATGACAATCTAACGATTGAATTTCGCAATAAAAATATTGAAAACCTTCTACAGAAAATTGAAAGTCATATGAGCAGATTAACCTCTGGAATCGCCTATGGCATGTGGGAAACTGCAGCATATTTTATTGCAGAAGATAAGAAAACTGCAGCCATTACTGCTAGTACCTATCATTCGCTTATGCTAGGGGAAGAAACAGGAACACAACGTACATCCCTCACGTTATTTGACAGTGCACAGAATAAAACTGCATCAATAAAAGAATTTCTTCGGTACTGCGAGCATCCACGTTTTTTAATACCATCCATATCCACTGGTAGAACACAAATATCAACACCGACAAATTACGTTAACAGTAAAGAACTTGCTGTTCTCTTTAATCTTCCGAGGAAATCAGTCCAAGGTGTTATGGTACATGAAATGGCTGAATTTGGCCGCAATGTTCTTGCATTTGATCAAAAAAATGATGTACTTAAAATGGGTTCAATCTATCATATGGGCACTGTTGAATCCTCTCATGTTAGCCTAAACATAAATAGTCTGAGCTCACACTGCTTTGTAACAGGGACGACAGGAAGCGGGAAATCGAATACTGTTTACAGGCTGATAGAGCATTTTATTGATTCTGATCATAAAATTCCCTTTCTCGTTATAGAACCAGCAAAAGGTGAATACAGAGATCAATTCCGCTTACTAAAGAATATTCATCTCTTTAGTACAAATCCGCTAATAGATCAAATGTTAAAAATCAACCCCTTTTCCTTTTGTGAGGGAATTCATGTTTTGGAGCATTTAGATCGCCTTATTGAAATATTCAACACATGCTGGGAAATGTACGCAGCAATGCCTGCAATTTTAAAAGAAGCTATGGAAGAGGCTTATGTCAGTAAAGGCTGGGATCTTCTGAATTCTATATACATGGAAGATCAACCTCCTGTTTTTCCAACATTTGCAGATGTTTTGATTCAACTTCCAAAAATCATTATGCAGTCTCAATACTCTGTAGACACAAAAGGCGATTATACTGGTGCACTTGTCACACGTGTACATTCTATGACAAACGGTATTTATGGGCAGATTTTTTGTGACGATTTTGATATAGATGATTCTGTATTATTTGATCAGAATACGATCATTGATTTAAGCAGAATTGGTTCTACAGAAACAAAGTCCCTTCTTATGGGGATAATTATATTAAAGTTAAACGAGTATCGAATGGCGAAAAGCAACAAAGGGAATAGAAATCTGCAACATATAACAGTTCTTGAAGAAGCACATAACATCTTAAAAAATTCGGAAAATATGCAGAGCTCTGCTGGGACTAATGTAATAGCGAAATCAGTAGAAATGATTGTGAACGGTATCGCTGAAATGAGGACATATGGTGAAGGCTTTATTATTGTGGATCAATCTCCTACCTCTGTTGATATAGCTGCAATTAAAAATACAAATACAAAGATAATTATGAGATTACCTGAAGAGCAGGATTGCGGAATTGCAGGACATGCTGTATCACTATCCGAACAGCAAACTATGCAACTAGCTAGACTTGAAACAGGTGTTGCAGTTATGATGCAGAACAACTGGGAGCAACCTGTTTTAGCAAAAATAGATGCAGCGTCAAATATTTACAAAAAAAGCGAAGATCCTATTGAATACAGACAGCTAAAATCATTACGAAGCACAGTGCTTATGGAATTAATAGAGCAATATGAAATGAAAGATGAGCAAAATATTCTTAAAATAATAGAATCCATAGATCATGTTGCTATACATGAATCAAAAAAAGAAGAAATGCGACGTTTGGTAAGAGCCTTCGATAATCGTATGAAAAAAGGATACGACAGTATCTTGTTCGGACGAACGATGCTGCGTTTAATTGGTTGTTCTGATGTGTTTCGAAAAGCTGAGCAATACCTTACATATGAAACAAAGGAATCTGAAACAGCATTAGCATATACGCAGCATTCATTAAAACAATGGTACTCAAAAATTGATGCAGCTCTTCCACAATATATTGAAGTTACCGATCAACATAAAAAAATTATGCTTCAATACATTTTGTATGCTATGAGATTTGAACAACATGCTATAAATTACAGTCTCCTGTATCAGCAAATTTATTAAGTTCATCAAAGGAGGAAAACCAATGAACAACATCGTTATCACATGCTCTTACATCAATCCATTCATGGATATTCGTATCAATAATGAAACCGTCAGTCCTTATAGTGAATTAGCTACAATTGCACACAAGCCTTTCCACCAGATAGCAAATATTCTTTTGAAAGAAATAGACAATGAGGTATTTGATGATTATGAAATTGATTATCATGCCACAACATTTCAATATAAGATATTAAAGCAGTATATGCAGAGCTCAGAATTTTGCCAGAATATATACTTTCATGATATAACGGAATATCAAAACATAGAAGATATAAATATACGACTCTTAGAGATTGGAAATTATTACGGAATAGATTTTATTTCTCTAGATGCAACATCTGTTTATTTTGATAACTCCTGCTTTCCGTTATTAAACGAGCACTTTGTTCAAACTACTAATTTTTTAGAAGCTACTATTGGTGTTTTTGACTCCGAAGAAACAGCACAGAATATGCGTCTTCCCTGGAAAATTATACTGGACGAATATATTGACATTTCTTATGATTCTGGTACTGCTATCGTAAAGGTAACTAAAAACAATTTATCGAACTTTTGGGAGTTTTATTATATTTATCAGCTGATGGTACCGTATATAGAGCAATATTTTGATGCATTAAAGTATAAGAACCTGAATGAAGAGCACCAGATTGAGATTAGATTTTTTAAATATGGAAAACCAACCTACTATATCTCCAAAGTCCCCTCAGTAATGGAAGTTCACGACAGCTGTTCATTTCATTTCCATAGCTATCCTGTATCGTCTTTTACTATTGAATGCGATAACCCTTCCTTACTTTCATATAAAAATGACTTTCTTACTGCACTCCATAAAGGTGAAGCACAGCTGTTAATAAAAAATCAAGATAATGTAAATGTACAAATAATACAAATAAAAATCATAGAACATCAATACATAAATCAAATTCAGCTTGTCCCTGATTTTACTTATTTAAAAGTACATGACCAGGGAAAAATCAATGTGATTCCGATTCCATCAAATGCTGAAGATGTAAATTCATTAATTTATGAATCCTCTGATTCTACAATATTACAGATAAATACACAAGGTATTGTTACAGCTTTACGTGAGGGGATTGCAAAGATACGTATATCTGGGAAAAAGGTATCAGCTGAGTTGAAGATAGAAATTAAACCAGTCTTGCAAAGTATCTATTTTGCCCAGTCGTCACTTCGCCTTAAAACTGGCGACCAATTGATTTTGGAATGCATGCTCACACCGCCAAACGCTTTATCCGATGGTTTAACATGGTCACTAGACAATAAAACGATTGCCTCCTTTAATCCTTCAAAGGATGGTAAAAAATGCAAAATAACTGCAGCACTTAACTATGAAGGGAAAGGTAATATTCGATGTTATGATGCTGATACAAATCTAAGTGCGATTTGTAATTTCGAAGTATATCGAAGAAGCAAACATAGTAAATATGGAAAAGTCGCAATTACCTGCTGGATTTTTGGTATTTTCCTTC
Source organism: Erysipelotrichaceae bacterium 66202529 (assembly GCA_017161075.1). Lineage (NCBI taxonomy): Bacteria > Bacillati > Bacillota > Erysipelotrichia > Erysipelotrichales > Erysipelotrichaceae > Erysipelotrichaceae bacterium 66202529. The sequence goes on from CP046174.1 coordinate 3,808,368, forward strand.
CTTTCCTGCTACTGATATCTATGGCTACCAGTATTTGGGGTATGACACATGATGCAGAAGCAGAATCCAAAAGAACATATATCATATGTGCAATTGGAAGTCTGATGACTCTATTTGTCTGGTTATCACAAGCTTAGAAGGTGAGGTGACTTTCATGAAATTATTCAATCGGAATAAGGAAGTTAAAAATAAAGATATTGATGAAAATGATAATCCAGATAGGAAAGTTGTTAATTCGATTATAGAAACACCTGATAAAGTAGCAAAAGAACCGCTTGATACATCCTCCAATTCTAAAAACAGTCTGTTCGAAAAAGTCAGAGAAGCTCCATCACCCTCTAATGAATCTGTGAAATTGAAAAAACCTGAATCTGAAGTATTAGATAAGAGTTTAGATGAACAGCCTGATAAAAATGCAAAAAAGAAAAATGACTTTCTTGATAGCATTAAAGTTTCCACACCTACAAATAGCAATATGGAAAAACTAAAAAAACCAGAGGGGGATAATAATACAGACGGTGATCCCAATATAGGCAGTTTAGAAAAAGAAAGAGCCCATACCTGCGATATGGATATGGATGATAGATGATAGAGATATTTCATTATGAGGCATCATAAAACGTTAAAAGAGCTTTGGAGTCCTGAACAAACAGAAAAAAGTAACGAGCTGACGCACCCTAAGATGGAGGATAAGCAAAAATTGTCTTTATCTGATTACGAAAAAGCTAATTCAAATAAAATGAAAGAAATGGAAAACAATGGAGAAACTGACCCGTATACTCATCCCACAAGCTGGAGGAGTGGAATGAGAGATGCGGTTTGGGAAAATGCGAAAGTAAACGGTCGCGTCCGTGATAGTGTAACAGGACAATTTATGTCAAAGGATAAGCCTTGGGATATGGGACACAAACCAGGATACGAGTTTAAAAAGCATAGAGAGAGTGCAATACAAAGAGGGATAGACAGGAAAACATTTTTAGATGAATATAATAACCCACAACATTTACGACCTGAATTGCCAAGTTCAAATAGAAGCCATAAGGGTGAAGATAAAACAGATGCCTATTTTGGAGATTAAGGAGATATATGGAAAATAACAATAAGAAAGTAGCCATTCATGCATATAATTTTTTGAAAGGTACACCGACAGTTCATCGTTATTATAATGATGATGAAACTAAGCAAGTTGATATCATGACATGTAAAGCAGATACGCAAGGGATGTCTGACAGTCTTGCTACGATAGGACTATCACAACATGATATAAAGCTTATTAGTGATTACCAGCCATTACGAGTTGAATTATTATGCTTTTCACCGCACCATACACACCGTTGGGAGAATATTTTGGCCACAGCTGCATTTAACATAATGGATTCACATTATTGCAAATATGGAATGATTATCAACGATGCAATTTTGGAATACTTCAGTGAAGTAAATTGTCATCACATCGTTTTAATGCGCCCAGCATTTTGGAAAATTCAGTCGCTAAACCTGCTTGATTATACTGTAACATGGCTTCTTACCATTCCTATAACAGATAAAGAATCAGCATTTATTCAGGAACAGGGTATTGATGCTTTTGATAAACTAATGTCTGAAAAACATCTTGACATTGTAGATTTACAGCGTGATTCGCTTATATGAACAAGTAAAGTTTCGCTGCTATAAAAAATTGAAAACACAGAAAAGAGGAAGAAAATGATAAATTTATGTGATATTCCAGAGATGGAATTAGACCTAAAAAAAGTAAATCAACATATGGAGCGCCTATGTCATTCTAATCATACCTCTATGCAGAACATGATGGATTGGATTCTGTTAGCAAGAGGAAAACAGCTTCGCCCTATTTTGACATTACTTTGTTCAAAATTAAAGGGAAAACGAGTAGATGCTACGGAAATTGCTGCAGTAATAGAGATATGTCATACTGCATCTTTAATACATGATGATATCATTGATGAAGCTGATATAAGAAGAGGAGAACTCTCACTTCAAAAGAAGTTTGGAAAAGAAATGGCTGTTTATGCAGGCGATTTTATGATTTTTGCAACAATCGGACGGACTAATCTGATGAATAAGCCATGGTATAAAAAAATGTTTGAGAAACTTGAAATTATGTGTGATGGTGAGGTTGGTCAGTTTGACAGTCAGTTCAATATCGAGATAACGGAACAAACCTATCTTGATAATATTATAGGCAAAACTTCCTCAATGTTTGAAATCGCATGTGGAGCAGGTGCGTATGAAGGGAAATGCAGTATGGACGAAAGAGAGTACGTTCAGTCCTTTGCACGTAATTTCGGACTATTGTTTCAGATAAGAGATGACTTAATGGATTTTATTTCATCTCAGGATATTTCAAAAAAGACTATCCATAATGATTTTTGGAGTGGGTATTATACATTACCTGCAATTTATACATTTGAAAATCCAGTTTATGGTAATTCATTGAAGGAAATCGCACAACAATTGCAGTTTCATAATCAAAATAGTGATGTTGATATTCACATTACAGAATTGATAGAAAAAGCTGGGGGCTTTGAATACACGCTTAAAAAGATACACATATATGCAAATGAAGCACGTTTGAATTTAAAAATCTTTTCAAATTCAAAGGCAAAACAAAAACTGCTTGAGCTTATCGATTATTTACAATTCACTATTGATGAACAATGCTTAGATCGTATTAAAGCGAAAAACATAAAATAAATTTTAATGCTAATACATAAATGTTATACAGATAACAGCTCTTTCTTTATAAAATACATATACTATTCTTATAAATGATATACAATTGCCTCTGAGGCATCCCGCATATTCAGATACATGCTCATTGCGTAAGTTCTCCAAGACTGAGCAATATCTTTATTATAATAAATTGTGTGCACTTACTCTTATACGTTACTTATTACTTTCTATTTCATTTCAATAACTGAGGGCAGTATAAATGATTACGAAATACACGAAAAAGCTGCTGGATTTTATTCTCCAGCAGCATGTACGGTATTTCTTTTTTTATAAATAAACAAAATCAGTATGATTCCCATCAATATCAGGGCAAGACCAAAAAGAATAAGCATCCACAGATATCCATCTAAAAACGCCACAAAGAACTTATAGAAGTATTCCGGCTCCAGACGTATCCGATGCGTATAGCCTCCCAGCAATATACCTGCAGGAAGCAATGTCAGCATCCATCCTGCCCCTCCTGCCGCACTTCCAAGAAACAGAAGGGTATCCTTCCTTTTCAATTTCATATGTATTAGAAAAAACACAGAAAGCAGCAGCAATAACACACACGCTGCAATGGCAAAGGGCAGAACTCTATCCATCATTTGAATTCCCATCACGATATATTGAATGAAGGGAAACTGTACAAATTGTTTATAACCCTTTGCATTTACCTTGATATAGTTTTCCAGCCGCAATTTGCTGTCTTCATCCAGCTTAATATTTTCTGTTTTTATGACCTTCTGCAAATGATCATTGAGCTGCTTCTTAAAGCTTTCCTGATCAACAGCAGCTTCCTTTCCGGTAAAGCTTGTTTCAATATATTGAATTGCCGCTTTTTTCACATCTGCTTCCTTCAGAAACCCATCATACACAGAGGGCTGAAATCCAGCCGCTCCTGCACTCTTTTTAAAATCCTCAGTAAGTGCCCTCGTGACCCCTGTATAATATTCACTCTTATCCAGCGTTGATAATAGGAATCCCTTATTCAGCAGCGTTGCCTTTGATACACAAATAAACAGCAGCAGGAACAGGAAGAATGCAATGAAAAATGAAAATAATCCGCCTAACAGCTTTTCTTTACGTCTCATTTTGTATCACCTACCACGATTGGCCCGCTCACCTTATCCGCATAGACAAACAGGCGATCCTCCTTTTCTCCTACCCCGTCCAGCGGATAGCAGGTAAAAAGAATCAGCTGCTCTTTATTCTGTGTAAGATCATAGGCGGATGAATCACTGGCATCCGCTACCCGTGAACCTGTAATCTTATATTTGAAAATTCCGTAATACGTTTCAATCGTTATGATTTGTCCATTTTTCACAATTCCCAGATTTTTAAAATAAGGAATCGTATGTCCGGCTATCATAACAGGTTTTCCATAACCGGGTTTTCCTGACTGTGTACGGATACCGGCACCGATATACAAACACTCATCGGTAGAACCGTAAATCAAGGGTACATCAATATCCGCATCCTCGATGATCACCTTTCCCATAGTATCACCAACTCTTACGGATTTAATATCCATTGCATTGATTTCACCATCCGTCGGAAGTCCCTTTTTATCCGTATATAAATTTCTGGCAGTGCTGGAGAAATCCGGAGCCTGATTCTGTGCAATCATCTGATACAAGGATGTAATCGGCCGAATATACGGCTGCGCAATCAGAAACATGATCAGGTATCCGATAAGAAGAAAAAATAATGGTATAGTGAACCACACCATTATTTTTTTGAAGGATTTATTCACGTTATTCTTTAACAGTCTTTTTTCTGGAAGCAACGATACCAGCACCTGCCAGGATTACTGCTAAGCTGCCAAAAATTGCGTATGTACTTGAGAAATCCTCACCGGTATTTTCCAGCTTAGGTTCTGTTTTGGTTTTGTCCTTGATCGTTGGTCCCGGTTTTGTTGGTTCCTCTGTATCTTCCCCATCTTCATAGATAAAGTTTGGAACCTTATGAATTACCTGTCCATCCACAGTCATGAAAATCAATTCATCTGTTGTGACATCATATGCCACCTTGACACCTAATGCGTTCACACCTGGCTGCATTGTATCCAGCATTTCCTGAACCAGTTCCGGAGTCATTGTCTGATCCCAATATTTCTCCAGGAAAGCCTGTGTATTTTTCGCTGAAGTTTTAACGGTATCAACTGCTTCCTGTGAAATATCAACACCATCAGTATTAAAATAATCTTCAACAGCAGCATACACATCTGTGTTCTTTCCATAAGACAGTGTTTCTCCCTGAATCAGAATCCCCTTTTCCATAAAGTCCAGGATTTCCTGTTCTGCCTTGTTAATGCCGCTCGCAGCGTGAATCGGTGCTGCCAGCACGCCCAATGTCATTGCGGCACACGCCGCAACAGCTAATAATTTTTTCATACGTACCCTCTTTCCGTTTGTCATATATTGGTAAGCTCTTACAATATATAAAAACACAACTTTTCTGTACCTTTATCATATAATAAATAAGCTACGAATGCAAGATTACTCCTGTAAAACTGCTCATAAGTTTCGGATAAAAGACTGCTGTTCACCATCCGGTAAAGCGAAAGGATTAAAACTATATGGCTACGGTCTTAACACCTGCTTCTAAAATATTTGAAAAATAAGCGTTCTAGTGTACCTGTATACAGCATGTCATCCTAGCAGTGAATTGAAAATATAAATGCCCTTTGCCATCATGTACCCCTGTAATTCTATAACACCAAATTACAGGGAATCGTATAAAGCAGATTGTTTTCATATTTTTACGCGTTCAGTGGCAGCTGATCTATCGGATATCTGATTTTTACTGATACACAGCATGTTACAGTCACCCCCTCAACAGCCTCTTGCAATGAATTCATCCTTGATTATTTTACGCTGCTTTTCATTATACAGATCGAATACTGTCATACACAGACTAATGATTCCCTTTTTGAGTTTATCATCAGCACAGGGCAGCTTCAGATATTCCAGAAATTTAACATCGTGCGCATAGGCAGGCGTTGGGCCTCCCAGGGCCAGCTCACTGTACATCATCGGACAGACATGTGATACATTTCCCACATCACTGGAGCCGCTGGCATCTGCATCGCTGTCCACAAAGTCACCGGAGCCGCAAAGCCTTGCGTTTTCCACATAGAGCTTTTGAAAGCTGTCCAGATTGACCAGATCATAATACGTATTTTCAAAATTATGATATTCCATCTGGGCCCCGGTCATCAGCGAAGCCCCCTTCGCTATATTGATAATTTTAGCACTGATTTCCTCCATATACGCCTTATCACGCGCCCGGATATAAAATTTGCAGGTACACAAATCCGGAATAATATTGCATGCTTCACCACCCTTTGTGATAATTCCATGCACACGGGTGTCACAGCGCAGCTGCTGGCGCAGGTAGCTGATTCCCGTAAACATCAGATTCACTGCATCCAGTGCATTAACGCCAAGATGAGGATACGCAGCAGCATGAGCAGCTTTTCCATGGAAGGTGAATTCCAGTGAATCCATGGCAAGCGTAACGACATGTGCATTATTTTCCGCACCAAGATGCAGCTGGAATGCAAAATCCACATCATCAAATGCCCCTTCCTCAACAAGGACACATTTTCCTCCGGTCGTTTCCTCTGCCGGAGTTCCCATAATCACAATAGTTCCCTCCAGCTCCTTTCGCATGTGTGCAAACATAAGTCCTACGCCTGCGCATACTGCACCGATCCAGTTGTGTCCGCAAGCATGGCCGAGTTCATTATGCTGTTCACCATACCCCGGCAATGCATCATATTCTGCTAAAAACGCATAGGTCGGGCCCGGTCTGTCTCCCTTCAGCTCACAGCGAAATGCCGTTTTTAAAGAGCCGTACGGCAGCTGTATGGAATAGCCGGCCTCCTTCAACTGCTCACAGATGTAAGCACTTGATAAAAACTCCTGGTCACCATCCTCGGGATGGTCATAAATCCATTTGCTAATCTCCTCTGCCTTTTTCTGCACGCGATCTGCATAGAGCTGTTCCAGCTGTTTTTTTCTTTCATTTTTCATAGGTTAGCCTCTCTTATTCTTTATCTTTACTATTTTTATAGTTGTTTTTCACTGCTGCTTGCACTGCCTGCTTCATTTCCTTCAGCCTGCGTATTATGAACTGCAGTTATGAATAAGAAACAGAGAGTGTCTCCCTGTTTCTTTCTTATATTATTCGATTGTTACATGTTCAAAATAGAACATTGCTGCCGGTGTACGCTCCAGACCCTTAACACTTGGCTTTTTCAACATAACCTGTGTATTTGTTACCAGTGGAATGAAGTATGCCTGCTCAACAATCATGCGCTTTTCTGCATCATGCAGCAGCTGCATACGTTTTGCGGCATCTGTTTCCAGTGCAGCCTTCGCCATCAGGTCTTCATATTCTGCATCATCAAAAATCAGAACCGGCTGGGATTCCTTCTGCCACATACCTAGGTACGCTGCGGCAGGATCCAGTGTTGTTGCACTCAGACCGTAACGGCTTGTTTCAAACTGGCCGCCATCAACCTGCGTATAGAAGACACCCTGTTCCACCTGGTCGATTTTCAGATCAATATAGATTTTCTTGAACTGTTCCTGCAGAATCTGTGCAATATCCATATTCACCTGCTGACCGGTTGTCTTATATTTGATTGTCAGCTTCTTGCTGTCAGAATAACCTGCTTTCTTCATCAGTGCCTGTGCACCCTTAACATCATATTTGATATAGTCACCGGCATCATCTGCTTCTTTACGGAAGTCTTCCTTTTCTCCCTGAATACCATGCGGAACAAGACCAAATAATGGAGTTACATAATCACCTGTATCCAGCACCTTTACAATACCGTCACGGTCAACTGCCATTGCCATCGCCTTGCGGACATTGACATCCTGCAATGCCTTATTGTCTGTGGATAAGGAATTGATGTCAATAAAGTAATTAGATACATATGGGTCTACACGATACAAATCATCTTTTCCCTTATAGTTAGTATATCCTTCATTTGCAACATAGGTAGCGAAATCAATTTCTCCAGCCTCATAGCCCTGATACTGGGAAACACTATCTTCCATAACTTTAAAGTGCAGCTTCTCCAATGTTGTTTTTTCTGCATCATAGTAATCGGTGTTCTTTACCAGATCTACTGCATCCGCAGGATTTACACTTTCTGCTTTAAACGGACCATTCACTGGTACGTCTGCCGATAAAGACCATTCGGAATCCTTTTCCTTTGCGATATCGGAACGTAGTGGTGTATAGATACCCTGTGTCATCAGCTTGTCAAAGTACAGAACCGGCTGTATCAGCTCTACAGTAAAGGTTTTATCATCCACCTTTTTAACGCCGACATCTTTCATGTCCTTTACTTTCATATCCTTATCGAAAGCCTTCTGCGCTCCAACGATGTACTTTCTGCCATCCTGAGCATTATAGGCATTGTCAGCACCATACGTGAGTCCTCGTTTGATACCGTAAACGAAATCATCGGCCTTTACCGCTTCACCGTCGCTCCACTTTGCATCCTTGATAGTAAAAGTATAGGTCTTCCCATCCTCGCTGACTTTATAGTCCTCACAAAGATCCTTTACCAGATTACCATCCTTATCCAGCTTGAACAATGTACGATACATGTTTTGAATAACGATCATGGAGTATGTGTCATCCGCACGCGCTGGATCCAGACTCGTGATCTGACCGCCCAGTGCAACCTTGAGCTCCTTACTGCTTTCTTCCCCGCCGCCCCCGCAGGCACTCAGGCTGAGAACACTGATACCCATAAAGAGCGATAACATTAGTTTTTTTAGCTTTTTCATACAGTTTCTCTCCTTTTTACATTTATTATCATACATTCTTTTTAAATATTTTTCAATAAATGTAAATACTTTCAACACAAAACTTATATAAAAGCAATAAAAATGAAGGAAATGTTTATACACTGTTCCTCAACTGCCGATATATTTGTATAAAGCCAGTGTATAGAAATCATTCTTATGCATTACATAAAGTATTTTATATTCAACTCCTTCATGGATTGCTTACTTTCTTATTCTAATTTTTTATTTCAGTTTGCATATATATCATTCTTCACCAACATAATTAACCTTACACTACCTAATGAGGGAAGCAACATCATTTCATGCTATCCATACCCTATTAATTTCTAAAGCGATATGATGCAAAGCTTGTGTATACGTTTCTTTACATCCTTTTCAATAAAAAATAACCCTAAAAGGAAGGATTTTCTTCCCTGCGGGCTATTTCACCCCTTTTTGATAATTAAGCAGTGAAATATGCTAAAGTAAAATAAAAGCGATTACCCGTCCTTTTGATAATCGCTCTCTCATTATTTCAAATGTGCATCAAACCAGTCCGCCATTTCCTGCAATCTGCGCAGACGGTGCTTAGGCTTTCCACTTCTGCTCAGCTCATGATTCTCCTGCGGAAACAGACACATGCGGCTTTCCACTCCGTGATATTGCAAAGCGGTAAACATCTGCAAGCCCTCACTCAGGGGACAGTTATAATCCTCCAGTGAATGGATAAACAGCGTCGGGGTTTTTACATGGTCTGCATATGCCAGCGGGGATGCCTTCCAAAACCTGTCTACATCCTCCCATGGCGTTGTCTGCATCTCGTTGGGATCAAAGGTGAACCCGATACAGCTGGTACCAAAATCAGAGATCCAGTTGGCAACACTGCGCTGTGATGCCGCTGCCGCAAAACGCTCTGTGTGGGTAATGATCCAGTTTGTCATAAAGCCGCCGTAGCTTCCCCCAAGCACCCCCAAACGCCTGTGATCCAGTGCCGGGGTCTGCTGTATCACTGCATCGGTGAATGTCATGAAATCCTCATAATCATCCGTTCCGTATTTCCCCCGCAAATCCGCATATGCCTCACCAAAGGAATCACTGCCTCTTGGATTCGTATAAAACACCATATAGCCCATAGACGCAAACATCTGCATTTCATGATGAAATACATTTCCAAAGGCACAGCGCGGCCCGCCGTGAATACTCAGCAGTCCCGGATATTGCTTATCAGCCTCATATCCGTACGGATATAAAATCCATCCCCTGCGCTTGCTTCCATCCTTTGCGGCATACACGATTTCCTTTGGCTCCATGCATGCATGCGTACGCAGATACTCTGCATTCCACCGGGTAGCACGCGTATTGCATCCATTTGCACATACATAAATTTCCTCCAGGCTGTTCGCTTCCATTTCCAGGGTGAAAAAGCCCTGCTTTCTGATGGCAAAATCACGAATCATATTTGCCTGCGGTGTTATACATGTATCGGTCCCATCCATTGATAGAGCATACAGCAGACATTTGCCCTCCTCATTTTTCAAATGGTATACCGTCTGATTCTTCATGATGATTGATGTCGCAGCGCCTACATGGCAGTCCGTTACGATATTGCAATACGCATAATGCTCACACGCCAGCAGCCTTTGTACGCCCTGTTTGATTGTCCAGGAATAGAAATCCGCAGCTTCCTCACTGCCATACTCCTTCATATCTGTCCCTGTGAATACTACCCTGTCCTGTTCACACACAACAGCATCGATCTGCAATTCATCACATGGCAGAATCTGCGTCTGCTTCAGCGTATCGGTGGAAAAGCTGAAAACTCCCTGTGTCAGCGGCTTTTTCGTTGTGTACTCTTGTGCACTGCATACGATTTGCGTATCGGATACCGTAAGGTTTTCCACATGCCAGCTTCCCGTAAATAACGCCGTAGCTTTTTGCGACGTTTCATCAAATATATACAGATGATTGCGTTTTCCACTGATATAGCCGCTTCCGTTATCCCAAAACGGAATCTGCGTCAATACAATGGTATCATCTTCGTTGTTTTTCTGTATGGATTCCTCTGCGAGAAATGCATAGCTTCCTTCTTTGATTTTCTTGATCTGCACGACCATATAGGGCAGCGTGAAGGCATTTGTTAATTGCAGGGTTTCCAGATGCAGACGCACAAAGGCACTCTTTTGTCCCTCGGTTGGCTTCTGTATGAGCAGGGTGTGTTCATCCTCCCATAAAAAGGAAGCAAACGGCTGTTTCTGATAGATACATCGGGATACCTCATTTTCCAGCAGCCAGAGGCTTTTTTCATAGCAATCTGATTCCTCATCCATTTGCGCATGTACATACACCAGCCGCTCTCCGCTGTTTGACGCCTGCAGACCGCTCAGCAGATGCAGCTGGTATAGATCATCCTTTTCCACACGCTGCTTCATATGGATTCCTCCCTGTGCTTATGCTCCTTTAACAGCCTGCATATTTCCTGATAGGCCGTATCCACATCCGTATTTTTCACGGTATGGCGAAACAGTGTGGATAATTCCAGCTCGACAAGAGCCTTGGATATCCGGCGCTGTGCACTCGCAGTATCATCCCTGTAGCGCAGCATGATCTGTTTTTCCAGCTCCTCCATACTTTCCGGCTCCACAAACACGCAGAGGGCATCCGGATATTGCAGCTTGATCTGTCCGACTCCCTGCGCCTCCACCTCTATCATGACATTTTTTCCACTATTTAACAGAAAGTCCACCTGATGCTTCGGTGTTCCGTAATAATAGCCGTCAAACTCCGTATATTCCAGTAATTCACGGTTTCTCAGTGCATGGGCAAATGCCTCATGATCCACAAAATAGTAATCCTTTCCATCCACTTCCTCCTCGCGCTTTGGACGGGTTGTCATGGAAATGGAATAATTCAAATGCAGCTCGTTATCCTGCAGCAGTCGGTCACGGATATCCTTTTTTCCAACACTGCTGGCGCCTGTTAATACAAACAGCAAACCCTTGTTCATGATCCTTCTCCTGATATAGTACACAACCCATATACGGCTGTATCCCATACCTTTTCCTTTCTTTCAAAAAAACGAAAACACATACCCTTTGGCTGTGCTTCGTTTATCCATTCTTATGATCTATTATTTTTCATACAGGAAGCAGGCAACCCTGCGTTTTCCAACATTCACCATTCCCGGCTTCTCCTTTGCACAGCGCTCCGTAGCATTGGGACAACGGGTACGGAATACGCAGCCGCTTGGTGTGTCCAGCGGACTTGGCAGCTCACCCTCCAGTACGATTCTTTTCTTTTCTCTGGCAACACGCGGATCGGGAATCGGCACAGCAGACAACAGAGCCTGCGTATACGGATGCAGCGGACGATGATATACATCATCACTGTCTCCGATTTCCACCAGATTTCCCAGATACATAACTCCGATACGATCGGATATATGCTTCACCATGCTCAGATCATGGGCTATAAACAGATAGGAAATCCCCATCTCCTTCTGAATATGCTCCAGCAGATTGATGACCTGCGCCTGAATGGAAACATCCAATGCACTGATTGGCTCATCACAGACGATAAATTGCGGATTTAAGGCAAGCGTTCTGGCGATACCGATACGCTGCCGCTGGCCTCCGGAAAATTCATGCGGATACCGGCGGATATGATCGGGCTTTAAGCCTACGATATCCAGCAGCTCACGCACCCGCTGTTCACGCTCCTCCTTCGTTTGGAAGATGTGATGAATATCCATCGGCTCGCGAATGATTTCTCCAACCGTCATACGGGGATTCAGACTGGCATAGGGATCCTGAAAAATCATCTGCACATTTCTGCGGAATTCCGCAAGATGGCTGCCTCTGATTTTGGTAACATCCTCACCATGATAATAGATGCTTCCCGAGGTTGGCTCATACAGCTTGACGATGGCCCGTCCGGTCGTACTTTTTCCACAGCCGCTTTCTCCAACCAGCCCAAAGGTTTCTTTCGGATAGATTTCAAAGCTGACGCCATCCACCGCCTTGACCACCTGCTTTTTGGTAAACAGACCACCCTTGACAGGAAAGTGAACCTTCAGGCTTTCCACCTTTAATACTGCATCACTCATTGAACCTCACCACCTTTTTGTGCCTTGGGATGCTGCAGCCAGCAGGAGCATATATGGCTTTCACTGACTGCTGTCTCCTCCGGCATTTTCAGCTTGCATATTTTCATAGCGGATGCACAGCGGTCCGCAAACGGGCAGGTATCCTGAATATTCAATAAATCAGGAGGACTTCCCGGTATCGGGTGCAGCTCCTTTTTCTCCAGCTCGTTCGGATTGGATATACAGGACAGCAATCCTTTGGTATACGGATGCTGCGGGTGTTCAAAGATATCGAATACCGAGCCGGTTTCAACGATTTTCCCACCATACATGATAGCGATACGGTCACAAATGCTCGCAACAACACCCAAATCATGGGTAATCATGATGATGCCGGAATCAATTTCCTCCTTCAGCTGCGAGATCAGCTCCAGAACCTGTGCCTGAATGGTTACATCCAGGGCCGTTGTCGGCTCATCGGCAATGATGATTTTCGGATCACAGGCCAGGGCGATGGCGATGATGATACGCTGCCGCATACCGCCGGAAAACTGATGCGGATATTGCCGTATTCTCGCCTCCGGAGAAGGAATACCAACCTTGCGCATCAATTCGATGGCGCGTTGTTTCGCTTCCTCCTTCGATATGTTCATATGATTCATGATTGGTTCAATCAGCTGTGTTTCAATACGCAGAACCGGATTCAAAAAGGTCATTGGATCCTGAAAAATCATCGCCAGATCATTGCCGCGGATCTGATCCATTACCTGCTCATAATCCTTACGGTCGGAAAACGCCCTTGGCGATATTTCCTTACCGTCGATGGTGATACTGCCTTCCTTCACAATACCGTTTCCGGACAGCAACCCCATCACGGAAAACATCGTCTGACTCTTTCCGGAGCCCGATTCCCCTACAATTCCCAAAACCTCTCCCTTATCCACAGACAGAGATACATCGCGTACAGCATGTACCAAGCCGTTTTCCGTTTCAAAATCCGTAGAGAGATGTTTAATTTCCAGCATACTCATATGTTTTTACCTCCCTACTTCTTTTTTTTCTTCGGATCCAGGGCATCCCCCAGTCCGTCACCGATAAAGTTTAATGCCAGCATCGTCAGACAGATTGCCAGAATCGGCCACAGCGTCTGCAGCGGATAAGAGGTCAGGGTGCTTCTTGCTTCATTCGCCAGCGTTCCCCAGCTTGCCTGTGGCGCACTCAGACCGATTCCCAAAAAGCCCAGAAAGGCCTCATAGAAAATTGCACTCGGCACCAGCATTGTAACGGATACGATGATCGGCCCCATACTGTTGATAATCAGATGCTTGAAAATAATACGACCGGTTCCCGCGCCCAGCACCTTGGCCGCAAGGGAAAACTCCTGTTCCTTCAATGTCATGACCTGTGCCCGCACCTGTCTGGCCATTCCCATCCAGGAGGATATACAGATACCGATCAGAATGGAGCTCATCGAAGGCCCCATGACCACAACGATCATAATGACATACAGCATATCCGGAATGGAATACATCATATCCACAAACCGCATCATCACCATGTCAATTTTACCGCCAAAGTAGCCGGCAATTCCGCCATAAAGGACGCCGACACCAAGGGAAATAAAGGCAGCCGCAAAGCCGACGCTTAACGATACACGCCCTCCCCACATGATACGTACCAGAATGTCACGGCCGAATTTATCCGTTCCCATCAGATGCTGAAGGGATGGCCCTGCATTGCGTATTGCCAGGTTCTGTCCGTCATAGGTATAAGGGGATACCATCGGTATGATGATGGCACATAGCAGCATGAACATCAGAAAGCAGAAGCCCACAAACGCCAGCTTGTTCTGCCGGAACCGATGCCAGGCATCTGCCAGATAGGTTCGGCTTTCATATGCTATTTTTTCCGCATTTTTTTCAGAATCGTCCAGACGCTCAAACAGCTCGTCCTTCAATTCCTCCTGCAGTATTTTCTCACTCATAGCCTTTACCTCCTAATCCAGCTTGATCCGCGGATCAATAATCGCGGACAGGATATCCGTAATCAGATTAAAGGTGATGACAAGGAAACCAAGGAATATCGTCAGCCCCATGATGATTGGATAGTCTCGTGTTGTGATACAGGATACAAAGGCACTGCCGATACCCGGTATCGAAAATACGCTTTCAATGACGAAGCTTCCCGTCAGCATGAAGGCGAACATCGGCCCTGCATAGGTCACCACCGGCAGCATGGCATTTTTCAGTGCATGCTTAATGACAACCTTCTTATACGGTGTACCCTTGGAACGTGCCAGGATGATATAATCCTGATTCATAACCTCCAGCATACTGGAACGGGTCAGCCGAGCAATCATGGCAATCGGATAAAATGCAAGGGATAGTGCCGGCATGATGTAGTTCAGCGGACTGTTCAAGCCGATAAACGGCAGGATGTGCAGTTGTACCCCGAATACGATCAGCATGATCATCGCAATCAGAAATGACGGCACACTGACACCGATCGTCGCCACAAACATACATAGGTTGTTCACCCATTTATGCCGGGACAGGGCTGCCCCTGTTCCCAATGCTATTCCGCCAACCAAGGCCAGCACAAAGGCAATCAGCCCCAGACGGGCCGTTACCGGAAATCCGGTTTTAATATAATAGGAAACACTGCGTCCGGTATTGATCATACTTTCGCCGAGATTTCCCTGTGCGACCCCCTTCAGGTAGATCACATACTGCTCCATCAGCGGCTTATCCAGATTATACTTTGCTTCTGCGGCAGCCAGTGCTTCCGGTGTTTTATACTTCGCCAGGGAAAATGGTGATCCCGGTGTTGCCTTCATCAGGAAGAAGGTTACGCTGGCTAGTACAAACAGTGTCACAAATCCGATCAGCACACGTTTGATGATATACTTTGGCATCTAAACAACCCCTTTTCTCGTCTCTATATGATAGAAGGATATTCCCTGCGCAGAAATATCCTGTTGTGTTAATTCGGATTTTTGGTAATGCTCAAAACCTTGTATCCATGCTCCTCCAAATCCGCTGCCAAAGCATCCGTCTGGAAGGTGTCGATGCGAATGATCATATCCGCAAAGCCGTTATGCTGGGAGTATACACCTAGATGGGTGATATTGCAGTTGTTGCGGACAAAGATTTCCGATATTTTACCAATCGTTCCCAGCTCATCCTTGACCTCGATACAGACACGGCTTCCGCTTGTGCGATAGCCCAGAATATCCAGGAACGCAGAGAGCACATCATTACTCGTCAGGATGCCGACAACCTCATTGGCATCGTTGACAAC